>JAPYPR010000038.1 GCA_029937545.1 Erythrobacter sp.
CCATCGCCATCGCAGCCTTCGTCACATGGTGGATCTAATGAGTCCGGACCCTAGGTGATCGACGCGCCAATGCCATTTGAGACCCAGTATAAATGGCTTGTGAGCGCCAAACGGGAAAGACTTCGGCCCCATCTTTTCCTTCTTGTCGCTACCGCCGTGTCGCCACTCACCCGCCTTTGTGAGGGATTTCGGGCGATTGATAAACTGGCGAACGCGCATCGCCAAAACCTAACACCAATCGCCGAACGGTCAATCTGCTAACTTAAGTATACAATTGCCGAAATGCCGCTGACGTAGCCTTATCGAGCGATTGTTCAACAGACTGCAGAACTGGCGCAGGGTTGCCAACTCGCTACGATAAAACCAAAGGGTCTTACCTTGGCTTCGCAGCTCTCGCCTCAGCCAAACTACGTATATACTTTGTCCACGCGGCCTAGAGCACTGCTGGCCAAAATCCTCGTCGAGCGGAGGCACGCAATCTTCCTGCAACAGGTCGACGGCCCGCCAACGCCGTATAAAATGTATTGGCGCTCAGTCAGGCTGCGGCTCGGTTATAGGTTTCTGTCTGGATAAGTCGGATAATCTATCTGCCGGGTGAACTACGGTAGAGAGACTTATAGCCCGTTTGAACCTTCGAAGGAGATGTTTGCGTTCTTGTTTTCCAGCACACCCGATCCCATAACGAAGAACTGGGTTCTGGCGCGTAATCGCTCAAGGCTGTTGTCCATACCCACCCTGTGACTGATCGCGTCTGCATGAACGTCGCTTACGAATAGCCCAAGAAACAATTCAGCAAGTATATGCGGTGGCGCGTTCAGTTCGATCCCTCCATCTTGCCAGTCCGCAAAGAGCTGTTGAAGCGAATCAAGGGTCCGCGTTGCCGTACGTTCGAAAAACCGTCGGGCGAAATCCTTGTTGCTTACGCTTCGCGCGATGACGATTCGAACCAAAGCGACTACTTCCGGATCTAGGAAGTGGGCCTGAAAACTTACTGCAAGGCGGTGAAGGATTTCTTGCGGTGTGCCGCCTTTTTCAGCTGCCTCGCGGACCAGCGTCGCGCCGGATGATGCCTTTTCGAAAACAACAACCTCGAGTATCCCTTCTTTGTTGCCGAACAGCTTGTAGACCGTAGCCAAAGAGCCGCCTGCACGATCGACTATTTCACCCAGCGTCGTGCGTTCGTAGCCCAGTCTGACGAACAATTCCCGAGCAGCTTCGATGAAGGCTCGCCTGCGGCGGTCAAGTCGGTCACATTCGGTTTGATCGGTCATTTAGCGCAAACCTCGACGAAAACGGGTTGCGGGACAAGGGCGTAATATCTATTACATCTTCGCACATGCACAAAAGCTGACTGAAAGCCGCCACCCGTGAAATCTAAAATTGTATTCTTAGCCGCAGCCCTGTTGCTCGTCGGCTGTTCCGAACCGAATGAAGAAATGGCGGCTCAGGCGATTCCGGTCCGCACGGTAACAGTAGCTGTGCAAACCGTTCCGAACATAATCGAACTACCTGGACGGGTCGAGCCGGTACGCGTGGCAGAGGTGCGCGCCCGGGTTACGGGGATAGTGCAAGAGCGGCTTTACGAAGAAGGAACCGACGTAAGGAATGGACAACCACTTTTCCGCATCGATCCGCGCGAACTGCGCGCCAGTTTGAACCAGACGAGGGCTGCACTTGCCCGCGCACGGGCAACAGCAGCCAATGCCCGGGCCGTGGTCGAACGTTACCGCCCGTTGATCGAAGAAAACGCTATCAGCAGTCAGGAATACGACGCGGCGATTGCCGCTTCGCGCGAGGCGGAAGCAAATGTTGCCCAGATTCAGGCGCAGCTGGAGGCGGCCTCTCTGCAACTCGGTTATACCACCGTGCGCGCGCCGATCAGCGGCCGTGCGGGCCGTGCGCAGGTTACCGAAGGGGCCCTTGTCAGTCAGCCGGAAGGCACGCTGATGACCCGAATCGAACAGATCTCGTCAGTCTATGTGAGCTTCGCACAGGCAGCCAGCGAGGTTGTTGACCTGCGCCGCGCCATTGCTTCGGGCGAAATCGATCTGAATGATGGCGAACAGATCGAGGTGCGCCTCACCTTCGGCAACGGGACCGAATATCCTATTAGGGGTTATATCGATTTTCTTGATTTCTCGGTCGATGAGCAGACCGGGACCGTTGAGCTGCGTGCCGAATTCAGTAATCCCTCGCGCATCCTGCTTCCTGGGGAGTTCGTGCGGGCGAAAATTTATGCCGGCAAGATCCCGAACGGGATCACTATCCCGCAACAGGCAGTGACTCTGACCGGTGACGGCGGATCCGTTTTCCTGGTCGACAAGGAGGGGCAGGCCCTGGTCCGGCCGATCGAGCTGGGGGATATGGTCGATGGCAAATGGATCGTCGAAAGTGGTCTGAAGCCAGGCGATACGGTTATTGTCAGTAATCTTCAGAAAATCCGACCGGGCGTTCCGGTCAAGATATCCAACACGCCTACCGGACGTCGACCTGCCCCCGCTCCCTCTGCCGCCGCTTCCGGCAAGGTTCGCTAGCGCATGGCACGTTTCTTCATCGATCGACCAATTTTCGCCTGGGTGGTTTCGCTGGCCATCCTTCTCGCGGGGCTGCTTGCCTTGCGCTCCCTGCCGGTCGAACAATATCCCGAAGTCGCGCCGCCGTCACTGACGATCAATGTCATTTATCCAGGCGCCGGGGCAGAGACGCTCGAGCAGAATGTTACTCAGGTAATCGAGCAGCAACTCAATGGCGTCGATGGCTTTCTCTATATGTCCTCGACCAGCACCTCGGCGGGGCAGGCCAGCATTACTCTGACCTTCGAAGCGGGCACTGATATCGATATCGCCCAAACCGAGGTACAGAACCGCCTCAGCACGGTGGAGGCTCGCCTGCCCGAGGAAGTGCGCCGCCAAGGCATCACAGTTCGGCAGGCCAGTGAGGGATTCCTCATGATCGTGGCCTTGACGTCTACCAGTGGAAGCCTTGGTTCCACCGATCTAGGGAATATCGCATCCAACCAGGTGATCGACGAACTGCGCCGTGTAAACGGCGTGGGCGACGTTATGATGTTCGGTTCGCCCTATGCCATGCGCATTTGGCTCGATCCCGAAGCATTGGCTTCCTACAATCTGTCTCCGTCAGCCGTGTTGGCAGCAGTTCGCGAGGAGAACGCCCAGACGGCGGGCGGTGCCATCGGTGCACAACCACTTGCCGAAGGGCAGCTTATTACGGCCAATATCTCCACCGAAGGCCGCTTCTCTACCGTGGAGGAGTTCGAGAACATCATCTTGCGGGCCAATACGGGTGCGGCGGTGGTGCGGCTGGGTGAAGTCGCGAGGGTCGAGATCGGGGCACAATCCTATGCGACCTCCGCCACCCTCAATGGACAGCCGATGGCCGGGATGGCGATCCAGCTCGCTACCGGTGCCAATGCCTTGACCACGGCCGAAGGTATCCGGGAACGCCTGGCCGAAATCGAGGAAGGCTTGCCGCCTGATGTGGCATGGGAGATCCCCTACGACACTACCCCATTCGTCGAAGCGTCGGTGGAAGAAGTCGTCATAACGCTGGTCGAGGCGATGGTCCTCGTCTTTCTGGTCATGTTTCTCTTCCTGCAGAATTGGCGCGCCACGCTCATCCCCACACTTGTGGTGCCGATCGCCTTGGCCGGGGCGTGTCTGGGATTGTGGCTGTTCGGTTTCTCCATCAACGTTCTGTCACTTTTTGGCATGGTCCTGGCTATCGGTATCCTTGTGGATGATGCCATCGTGGTCATTGAAAATGTCGAACGCATCATGCGCGAGGAAGGGTTGCCGCCGCTGGAGGCTACCCGCAAGGCAATGGGGCAAATCACCGGCGCGATCATCGGTATCACGCTGGTATTGATTGCCGTTTTCGTCCCGATGGCGTTCTTCCCCGGCTCCACCGGGGGAATCTATCGGCAATTCTCGGTCACGCTGGCAATCGCGATCTTCTTTTCAGCTTTTCTGGCTCTTTCGCTTACCCCCGCCTTGTGCGCGACCTTTCTCAAGCCGATGGATCATGGACACGATGATGCCGGAGAAGTGAACGTTGATCCGGAGGTTGAACCAGCGTCGGGTTGGCGAGGCATGCTGGCGCGTACCCGCGGTTTCGGAGCGCGCTTTTTCTCGCGTTTTAACCGTTGGTTTGCGCGAATGCAGGAAAAATACGGGCGCACCAATGACCGTATCCTGTCGCGGCCATGGCGCGGCTTCGCGGTTTTCCTCACGCTCGTCTTGCTGACGGTGGTGCTGTTCGCCCGTCTTCCATCCGCTATGTTGCCGACCGAAGACCAGGGATTTCTTATCACTGCGGTACAGACCCAACCTGGTGCGACCCAGGCTCGAACTGACGAGGCATTGGAGCCAATCACCGGATATTGGATGGATCGTGAGGAGACTGAGAATCTCGTACTCGTCCGCGGTTTCAGTTTCTTCGGACGCGGGCAGAACAACGCCTTGATGTTCACAACTTTCAAACCCTGGGAAGAACGGAATGGGCCCGGCAGTAGCGCCGGCGAAATGCTGGCAGATGCGATGGACCGTTTCATGCAGCTCGACAATGCCAGTGCCTTTGTAATCCAGCCTCCTGCAATCCAGTCGCTGGGCAGGGCCAGCGGCTTCACCCTCAAGTTGCAGGATCGTGGCGGGGTGGGGCGCGAAACTCTGACAGCAGCGCGCGACCAAATGCTGGGCATCGCTTCTCAAAGTCCAGTGATCGCCAATCTGAGACCGGAAGACCAGGGCCCCAGCCCCGAGGTCGAGGTTGAAATTGACAGGGTTCAGGCCCGTGCACTCGGCCTTTCGCTGTCCGATGTGAACACCGCGCTATCGATCACTTTCGGCTCAGCTTATGTCAACGATTTCAATCGCGACGGACGTGTGCTGCAGGTGCAAATACAGGCAGACGCCCCTTATCGGATGACGCCCGAGGATATCATGGCCCTGCGCATTCCCAATGCAAGCGGGGAGCTGGTGCCATTCAGCGCCTTTGCGTCCGCCCGTTGGTCGGCAGCACCTGCCAGCCTGTCGCGATATAATGGATACCCCGCGATGACACTTTCGGGAACGGCCGCCCCCGGCGAGTCCTCTGGCACCGCGCTTGCCGAGATGGAGCAACTCGCAGAGCAATTGCCGCAAGGCATCGGCTATGAATGGACTGGCCTCTCTTACGAAGAAAAACAGGCGGGTGGGCAGATCGGCTTTCTTCTCGCCTTGTCGGTAGTTGTCGTGTTCCTGGTGCTTGCTGCGCTTTACGAAAGCTGGGCGGTGCCGCTAGCAGTCCTGCTGATCGTTCCCACCGGCGTGCTGGGCGCAGTCGTGTTTTCCATGCTGCGGGGCCTTTCGGCCGATATCTATTTCAATGTCGGCTTGATCACGATTATTGGACTGGCTGCCAAGAACGCGATCCTCATTGTCGAATTCGCGATCGAGGAAGAAGAACGTGGGTTGCGACGGATAGATGCAGTAAAGGCTGCAGCCCGCCTGCGCCTGCGACCGATCATCATGACTTCGCTGGCGTTTACCATGGGTATGGTACCTTTGGCGCTCGCTTCAGGTGCCGGCGCGGCGAGCCGCATCTCGGTGGGTACCGGAGTGATGGGCGGAATGGTCGCAACAACGATTTTCGGCATTTTCCTTATCCCGATGCTCTATCTGCTGGTGCGCAGGAATGTCAGCCGCAAGCAGCCGGTCGCAGCCGGACATCTGGACGAGGCTGATCCCGGAAAGGCAAACCCGGACGACACGGAACCGGGTCCGGATGAGGAGCCAGTCCGATGAAACGTTTGATTGCCCTGGCCTTGGCATCGACGATGCTGGCAGGTTGCGCCAGCATGGCGCCCGACCATGTCCGACCCGCGCCAGCCACGACGCCCACATTCGACAGTGAATACTTACCCGATGGCGAAGTCGTCGCTTCCCAGCTCTCCTATCGCGAATGGTTCGTGGATCCTCGCTTGCAGGGCCTCGTCGCCCTTGCGCTGGAGAATAATCGTGATTTGCTGGCAGCAACCGCGCGCATAGAACAGGCTCGCGCGCGTTATCGCATCCAGGACAGCCGCAGACTCCCTGATATCGTTGCCGATGCAGGTGCAGTTCGCACACGTCAGCCGCTTTCGGCCAATCCCGCGCTCGACACAGGTGATGTGGAGGGTGCTCCCGATGCGATTACGTTTAACCGCTTTGACGTAGGCGTTGGCGTCAGTGCCTTTGAATTGGACTTCTGGGGCCGGGTCGCGAGCCTAAGCGATGCCGCGCGCGCCGAATATCTCGCAACGGTTGCCGCGCAGCGTGCTTTCTATCTCTCGCTGATTGCGGATACGGCGACGACCTATTACGAAATCGTCGAGACAGAAGAACAGATCGCCCTGGCCGAAGCCACCGCCGAAGGCAGGCGCGAAGGGCTGCGGATTGCAAAGGTGCGTCTCGATAATGGCGTGACCTCGGCACTGCCTTTCCGTCAGGCGGAAACACTGCTGACCCAGGCAGAACAGCGATTGGCAGCCGAGCAGCTAACATTGGCGCGTCTACACAATCAGCTGGCAGTATTGGTGGGTGGTACTATTCCCGATCCGCTTCCCGACGGGCTCGCTCTGGCGCAGCAGGGTAATGAGCGGCGGCTGGCCGCGGGCCTGCCGTCCACCTTGCTTTTTGTACGGCCCGATATCGTCGCGGCCGAAGAACAGCTACGGGCAGCGCGTGCCAATATCGGTGCCGCTCGCGCAGCATTCTTCCCCACTATCTCGCTGACCGGCAATACCGGCTTTTCGTCAAGCAGCCTTGATGATCTGTTTTCGGGCAGCGGTTGGGGATGGAGCTTCGGTCCAGCCATTTCGCTGCCGATTTTCGACTGGGGCGCACGCGAAGCCAATCTGGCTCTCGCCCAGGCCCTGGAGGTCGAGCAGGTGGCGAATTACGATCGGACCGTCCAGGGGGCCTTCCGTGAAGTCTCGGATGCACTGGCCGGACGTCGTTGGTTGGCCGAGCAGGTTGCAACCCTGGAACGCGCCGTGATCGCACAGGAACGGATCGCCCATATCGCGCGCCTGCGCTATCGGGAGGGTGTAGCCAATTATCTCGAGGTTCTCGATGCTGAACGAAACCTGTTCAACGCCCGCCAGGAGCTTCTCGCGACCGAACGGGCCTTGCTCCAGAACCGCGCCACGCTTTTCGTAGCTCTGGGCGGCGGGATTGGAGACGAAAATCCCCTCTGGCAAGGGACTTACTAGAACCCTTGCAAATACGGCAAAGGTCAACTCGGGGGGACGTCGTTCAGACGGCATTTCACCTCGAGTCTGCGCCAGCCTTCGGGCCAAGTGCCGCCGTCGTCCGCCAAGCTCCGATATCCCCGCAGCGCAATGTGAGGGCCTTGTGTCTTTGACTCGCTATAGGAGCAAACGAGCCACCCGATTAGCAATCGAGACCGGGGTAGAAGATCCCCTACGTTCGGCGGCAGGGACGAAGATCGCTTCGCCTCAGGCAAGTTGATGCGAAGCGAGACAATGGCGCGGAGCCGTACCGTACCAGGCTCTTCCCGGGCGATGTCTGCCCGTACGTGCCCAGCCGATTCGATATGGTCGGCGGTTTGCAATAGGCTATCCTATGACGATACAGTATGTCCCGCGTCTGCGCGATAAAGCTGAAGTTGCGAATTCGATACATGGCTTGAGCGACCTTCAGGCGCACTTGCTTACCCCCTAAGTTAATGATACGAATCAGTTTACTTAAGGGTCAGAGACAGTGCGGCATGAGCTATTTGTTCAAAGTGGATCGGACTGATTCCGGGGAATTTGGAGTGTATCCCGGGTGCATTGCTCGACCAGCTCCGGTTTCTGTTGATGCACCTTTGATTCCAGCTGTTCTCTTCGCTCGATGAAGCCGGGATCACGGCCAAAGATTTCCGTTCGAGAGGAACAGGAAAATACCACGTTGGTCGTTTCGGGCGACTGGACCACGCAAAACCTCGCAGAACTCCCACAGACAGGTTCGTATGGTTCTTCGGATCATCCGGAAATCGACTGCAGCGAGCTAGGTCGGGTCGACAGCGTCGGCGCGCTTGCAATCCTGACGCTTGTGCCCGGAGCGGCAAAAATTGAGGGGCTGCCTGAAAATCTGGCGCGCTTGTTCGAACTCGTGGACGCCGCCACCCAGGGAGAAGATGCTTCGGAGGCCGCCCGCCACCCGCTGCACGTTCGCTTGGGGAAAGTGGTCTATCGGGCAGGACAGTCCATAAGAACAAGCGCCCGGTTTCTGGGAAAACTAGAGGTTTCTCTGGTTCGTTCGATCGCGCACCCCAGCCGCATCAGGCCCGTTGCCCTGGCATCGTCAATCCAGAAAGCCGGACTCGAATCCTTGCCGCTGATTGCCATCATGACGTTCTTCATCGGGGCGGTGGTCGCCCTGATTGGAAGCGATCTGCTGGAACAATTGGGGGCAGCGGAACTGGTCGTGGAACTGGTCGGCATATCGGTCCTGCGAGAGTTTGGCGTGTTGATACCCGCAATCCTTCTTGCCGGGCGATCGACATCGACCTTTGCCGCCCAGATCGGTGCGATGCGCATGAACCAGGAAACCGAGGCAATGCAGGTTATGGGTATCGATCTGTTCGACGCTCTTGTCCTCCCCCGTTTCTTGTCCTTGCTCATCACCATGCCGTTACTTTCGGTCATCGCCATGATCGCTGGCCTGGCCGGGGGCCTGGTCGTCAGCTGGGGCATTATGGGCGTAAGCCCGGTCCTGTTCATCGAGCGGTTGGAAAGCGCGGTGGAAATTCGCCATTTCTGGGTCGGGATAGCGAAGGTTCCGGTTCTTGCTGCCGTGATTGCCATTGCCGGATGTCGGCACGGCCTTGCTGTCAAAGGCGATGTCGAGCAACTCGGCTCCCGAGTCACCGTGGCAGTTGTCCAGGCGCTGTTCGCCATCATCTTTCTTGATGCTGCCTTTGCCATTCTTTTCAATGTGTTCGGCATATGAGCGAAGAGAATGACCAGATTATCAGTGTCCAGGGTCTGACCACCCGGTTTGGCGACCATGTCGTTCACGAAGATCTGGACCTGGAGGTGCGCCGGGGAGAGATTCTTGCAATCATTGGCGGATCGGGAAGCGGAAAGTCGGTTCTGGTAAATGCCATCCTCGGCCTTTTTGAACCGCATAGCGGAACTATCGAAATTTTTGGCAAGGAAATGTCGAATGCCTCTGATCGCCTTGCCGTCGATCGCCGCATTGGCGTGATGTTCCAGCATGGTGCGCTATTTTCATCGCTGACCGTTCAGCAGAATGTCGAAGCGCCTTTGATCGAGCATGCCGAATTGCGCGGCGAATGGCTAAAGCGTGTCGCCTTGATGAAGATTGGTCTGGTGGGCCTCGAAGCGGAAGTCGCGCGCCAACAGCCGACCGAACTTTCAGGGGGCATGAGCAAGCGCGTCAGTGTTGCCCGGGCCTTGGCCCTCGACCCTGAATTACTCTTTCTGGACGAGCCTACTTCGGGGCTTGATCCCATCGGCGCGGCAGAATTCGATCAACTTATCCGCACCTTGACCGACACGCTCGGCCTGACCGTAGTCATGATAACTCACGATCTCGACAGTCTCTATTCCATTTGCGACCGCGCCGCTGTGGTTGCTGACCGTAAGATTGTTGAAATTGCTTCGATTCCCGAGTTGGAACAGTCCGATCATCCATGGGTCAAGGATTTCTTCGCGGGCCGGGCGAAACGCGCCAAGGAGAGGAATTGCTAATGGAGCGAGAAGCGAATTACGGTCTTATCGGCGGGTTGACGCTTGTCCTGCTGGGCGCTGCCTTCGCATTCGTGCTGTGGTTGGGACAATCGCAATTCACCAGTGATTTCGACGAATATCGTGTCGTTTTCGACGGGCCTGTTCGCGGCTTGAACCAAGGTAGCGAAGTTCAGTTCAACGGGATTCCCGTCGGGGAGGTCACGTCAATCCAACTCGATCCGGACAACCCGAATCTGGTTGTGACCGAAATCCGTGTTCGAGAGGATACGCCGGTACGATCGGATTCAACGGCAACGACCGAGTCCGAGGGAATTACCGGTGGCAAGCATATTCAGATCGGCGCCGGAACGCTGACAAAGCCTTTTCTGATGGAGAGCTCGAGCGATAAGCGGCCGACCATCCAGGCGGAAGAAAGCTCGATGGAATCGTTGATGGATGGCGGCGGAGAGGTGCTTGCCGATGCTTCGGAGGTCCTGAGCCGGGTTAACCGGGCTCTATCCGATGAAAACATCGAGAACATTTCTTCCGCGATTGCCGATGTGAAGGCAACCACCGAGCAACTACGCGCCAGTCGTGGAATGTTCGAAACAGCGGAACAGACATTGGTCCGGCTGGACCGCGCTGCTGCAGATGTCGAAGGTGCTGCGCAATCCGCACGGACGACGATCGAAGGCGATGGCAGGGAAGCCTTCGCGGACGTGTCGGCAGCCGCAAGAGATTTGAAGGCCGGGATCGCCGAGGCGCGCACCGTCATCCAGCAACTCGATACAGCCACAAGCGGATTGGCCGGGCCGGACGGATCAGGGATCGCCCAGACACTGGAATCGCTCGACGAAGCCGCGACTGAAGTAGAGCAGCTTTCTCGTCAGCTTCGGCGTAATCCCCGTGAAAGGAAACTACCAGAATGACCAGATTCCTATCGAAGAACCTTCCGATCATCGCGGTGCTGGTTGGTCTGTCCGGATGTGGCGGCGGTGTTTTGGGGATTGGCGGCGAGACGTCGCTGTACCGGGTGGGCAATAATGCAGAAGCGGCACCGGCTGTCGCGCAGGGCCGGGTACCTCTTTATATCGCTCGACCCCAGATGCCTTCAGGTGCGGATGCAGACCGGAT
>JAPYPR010000089.1 GCA_029937545.1 Erythrobacter sp.
CCGCGGAAGCGGAGAAGGGCATGGAGGAGATGAGCGAGGTGTATCGCGAGAAGGGCGAGAAGTTGTATTTGCCGGAGGGGTGAATTTCCCACCGAAATCGATGCAGTAGGGCTGGACAAAAAGAATTACGTGATTCACTGTTTGTTCCAACAAGCGTCGAGGCACCAGATTGGCAGACAAACTTTACTTCTACGAGTTTTTCGCTGGCGGAGGCATGGCTCGTCAGGGATTAAGCGATGGTTGGCAGTGCGCGTTCGCGAACGATTTCGATCAAAAGAAATGCCAAATTTACCGAGAAAATTGGGGAGGCGAAGATCTCTTTCCGGGAGATGTAGGGGCCGTATCGACTGCGGATTTGCCCGGTCGAAGCGATTTGGCGTGGGCCTCATCGCCCTGCCAAGACTTTTCGTTGGCAGGCAATGGTGCGGGGCTAAATGGCAATAAGTCGAATGTGTTTTGGTCGTTCTGGCGACTTATCACAGAGCTCGGTGAAGAGCGAAGAAAACCACGTTCAATTGTAATCGAAAATGTTCGAGGACTTTTGACATCTCGCGGGGGGCGCGATTTTCAGACTATTTGCCGCGCACTAGCCATTGAAAATTATCAGCTCGGCGGATTCGTGATCGACGCGTCGCACTTTGTTCCACAATCTCGACCTCGGGTCTTTTTGGTCGGCTTTCTTGATGGTGAATGTAACTTACCAGAAACCGCGGCTGCAGATAATTTGTGGCATCCGAAGGTGATGCAGGATGCGGTAGCATCATTCCCAGAGTTTCTTGCTGATAATTGGAATTGGTGGAAGTTACCTCGTCCCCCGAAACGAAATGCAAACCTCGCTGATATTCTCGAAGGCGACGCCACGTGGCATTCTGTCGACAAGACAGAACACCTAATCGGAATGATGAACTCGACGAACCGAGAGAAGATCGAAGACCGCATCCAAGCCACACACTTCTCGATTGGGGCGGCATTTCGACGCACTCGGGTTGAAAGCGGGCGTCGTAGGCAAAGGATCGAGGTCCGCTTCGACGGTCTTGCCGGCTGTCTCAGGACTCCGGGAGGCGGCTCAAGCAGACAGACAATATTCAGTGTGGGCCAAGGCGAAGTGAAGTCTCGTTTGTTGACACCCAGAGAGACAGCGCGCCTCATGGGTTTAAGCGACGAATACAAGCTCCCCTCCAACCCCAATGATGCCTTTCAACTTAGCGGCGATGGGATAGCAGTACCCGTCGTTGAGTTTCTGGCACGACATGTTTTAAAGCCAGCCCTTACACGGACTGGTGATGAGGCCCACGCTGGATGGCAGAGAAACCGAAGTTTGGCGAAAGCCTGAGTTTTAGGGCGAAGGCGCTATCAGCACTAACTAACTCTATTGGCGTCTACGCACTTTGTGATCTGGACAATGTGCCAATTTATATTGGGCAATCGACCGATGGCATTCGATCTCGAGTGCGAAGACATCTGACCTCAGCCAGATCTGACGTCATTGCCAATAGACAGATCGACGTTTGGGAGATCGCGGCTGTTAAAGCTTGGCCAGTAGAATCTGCCCACAAGATCAATGCGTTGGAAAATGGTCTATTCCACCATTTCCATGTCCAGTCTCCTCTGATGAATGGTGCGGTACTGGCCTCCGATACACCATTTGAGTTCTCTGAGTGCGAGCAAACAGTGATGGTATTAAACGACCAGGAAATAGCGAGGCGCAAAGAACCCGAGGCTCGGCTGCCCCGACAAATCCAGCATTATTTGCGGTTGGTCGACCACTTCCTAAACGTAAAGAGTTCGAAGGAGATGGCGGTCGCACTCGACGTGCACTTCGCTCGCCTTAAAAAATATCACGAACAATTTCTAGATACGGTTTAGAGCGGTTTTCGTTCATTCCGGTTCATATCCGCACGAGCTGAAGTAGTTGGC
>JAPYPR010000090.1 GCA_029937545.1 Erythrobacter sp.
TGTTGCAACCAAGTTGAAATGTCACCGGCTGCGCAAAGTAGGAATGTCTCACCGAGCGTGGGGAAGCATGGCCGGGCAGGGCGGAGACCTCCCATATCGCAGCCCTGATCGGCCATGCGTTCAGAGCCGAAGCTTGCGGCGCTCTTTCGCGTTGTAGAAGGCACGAATGCCCTCGTCATAGACGAGTTTCTCGAAAGCCCGCCATGCAAGACCGTCGGCAAGATACGGTGGGTTGTCCGAGATGGTTATCGTTCCGAACATGTTCTCGACCGACAGGATCCAGGAAGGATCGTCGGAGGTCCGGTAGATCTCCACAGAGAACCGATGACCGTCGATCATCACCTCCTGTGTCAGGTTCGAGAAGATGATCTCAGGCTCTGTGCTGTCCGCCATGTCCTTGCCTCGCTTGCCTGATCGAGGCGGAGGTTAGCACTGCGGATGCGTGGTGACAGCGTTATTCGGGTGGTGCGATGGAGCGAGCCTTTGCCCGGCGCGCAGCCAGGGTGTTCCAGCCATCATTGCGGCGGCCCGTCGGCTCATAGCGGGTCCGCTGTTTGCCCGCGCGACGCTTCTTCGGAGGCGCCTTGTCCTGTTCGGCCTTGATGTATTCCAGCACCGCGCTCAGGCGCTTGTTCTCGGTGATCGCCGCATGGCTCACGCGCTGATCCTTGTCGAAGACGGAGTGGGGCAACGATACACCCTTCCAGCGGAACTCGAGCCGGCCATCAGGGAACTCGTAACTGTCGATGTATTTGCCCGGCAAGCCACGGGTGACCTCGTTCTCCTCGAGGATGATGCGCCGCCGGTCATAGGAGAAGGCCAATTGGTTGCCGACGTAGCGCTCGTCCCTGAAACACAGGATGTCGCGCAGCCGGTCCGGCTCGACATTGAGCGGACGATGCAGGTTGTCTGGCCGCCAGGGCACCTTGGCGAACTTCGCGTTGTATCGTTCCCTGAAGCCCGCAAGGAATGCGTTGCCCGCCACCATGTCTGATATGTCGGCAAGTCGCAGCTCCTTCACAAGCCGGTCCTGCAGCGTGCGGTTGGCGCGTTCGACCCGGCCCTTGGCCTGACTGGAATTGGCACAGAGAATCTCGATGTTGAGCTCGCTCAGCGCCCGTCCGAACTGCGTCATCCCGTGCCCCGACTTCGCGCCCTGGCTGGCAACCCGGAACACCGTGTGCTTGTCGGAATAGAAGGCGACAGGCCGGCCATGTGCCGCCAGATAGCGTTCCAGCGCACCGAAATAGCTGAAGGTGCTCTCTGAGGTCGCAAACTCCAGATGCATCAGCGTGCTCGTCGCATCGTCGATGAAGACGAGCAGGGTGCAGGCAGGGCCCCGATCCTCGAACCAGTGATGATCCGAGCCGTCGATCTGGATGAGCTCACCAAAGCACTCCCGGCGCAGGCGCGACTGATGAAACCTCCGACGCTGCTTGCGCGACAGCCAGAGCCCCGCGTCCTGCATCCACTTGCGCAGCGTCTCCCGCGAAACCTTCAGCCCGTGATCTTCCGCCAGCTTCTCAGCGGCAAAGGTCGGACCGAAATCGACGTAACACTCTCTGACCAGCGTCACCGCGAACTCCCGGACAGCCGGATCGATCCGGTTGTTCGAAGATCGACCACGCGCCTTGTGGCGGATCGCTGCCGGTCCGTCAGACTGAAACTGCTTCAGGAGCCGGTGAACCTGTCTGCGGCTCAGCCCCAGCACAGTGGCTGCGCTCGTGGCCGTCATCCGGCCTCGCGACACCTGGCTCAACACCTCGACCCGGTTCAGCTCGCGCTCGCTCATCATCACCCATCCCATGCCCGTTCTCTCTGCTTGGCCTCAATGGAGCAGAGTGTGACACTTCTACTTTGCAGATGTGGGACACTTTAACTTTGCGCGTACA
>JAPYPR010000015.1:0-21579 GCA_029937545.1 Erythrobacter sp.
GTATACGAAATGCATCGCGCCGCCCTTGTCGATTGAGAGTTCGCCTGCCTGGCGCTCGTCCCACCAGACCACCAGCGTATCCAGAATTGGCAGCGTCACTCCGCCTCATCCTTCTTGGGCGCATCCGCTCGACCCGCAATCACGATCCCGTCGGGCCTTTTGATCTGCAATTCACATCCCAGTGCTGAAATCACATCTAAAACCTTGCCCATCTGGACAGTGGGCTTACCCCGCTCCAGCTCAACGAGGAAGCGCAAGCCGACGCCGCTTGCAGCAGCCAACTCGTCCTGTCGCAGACCAAGCTCCTTGCGTTCATCGCGAATGATTTGGCCAATAGTGGCTACATTGAGCATGAGCATCACCTTTCCCGAACGGGAAATCTACGCTCGCAAGTACTCGATTGCAAGACTATTTTCCCGAACGGGATATTCTGAGGTTAAAACACAAGCCCGAGGTGAAAACTTTCCTTAACGGGAAATTTCTGCGCATCTCCAAAACCACGTGACACTGGGCCCTATCTCGCCCAAAACGCATCCGAAAATCACCGCTAAAACAAGCCGGGGGCCATTGTGGGGGCGAGCCATGCAGCCTCCGCTCAAACCCCTTTAACCACAAGTGGTTGCATCAGCCCACTTGCCACCTCCGTCTCCGCCATGGCCCTTTTCAAGCTCTATCGATCCGGACCATTGCGGCGGTTGCAGCGCTGCCTTAGCTTGCCCGGATCGGTCCAGGGGAGGGGAAGGGATATGTCGGACATTGCCGGTAGGCCTAAGTCGTCGACCGAGGTTCGCCGCGCGTACTGGCGGGCGAACCTGCGGCTGCTTGGTACGCTGATGGCGGTCTGGTTCGCGGTGAGCTTCGGCGCGGGGATCCTGTTCCGCCCGTTTCTCGACCACTTCATGCTCGGCGGGTTCCCACTCGGATTCTGGTTCGCGCAGCAGGGTTCGATTTACGTCTTCATCGCGCTGATCGCAATCTATGTCTGGCGGATGCACCGGATCGAGCGCGACTTCGCCCTCGATGACGACGAAGCCGAAACGCCGACAGAGGGCGAGTAGGCGGCATGGCGACACAGACGCTGATCTATCTCTTCGTCGGGCTGAGCTTCGCGCTCTATATCGCCATCGCGATCTGGAGCCGCGCCGCCTCGACATCCGAATTCTATGTCGCGGGCGGCGGGGTCAATCCGGTGGTCAACGGCATGGCGACCGCGGCGGACTGGATGAGCGCGGCGAGCTTTCTCTCCATGGCCGGGCTGATCGCCTTCATGGGCTATGACGGCTCGGTCTATCTGATGGGCTGGACCGGAGGATATGTCATGCTGGCACTGCTGCTGGCACCATACCTGCGCAAATTCGGCCAGTTTACGGTGCCGGACTTCATCGGGACGCGGTATTATTCCAACATCGCGCGGACGGTCGCAGTGGTCTGCCTCATCTTCATCAGCTTCACCTATATCGCCGGACAGATGCGCGGCGTGGGGATCGTGTTCAGCCGCTTTCTCGAGGTCGACGTGACGATCATCGGCATGGGGATCGTGTTTTTCTACGCGGTCCTCGGCGGGATGAAGGGCATCACCTATACGCAGGTGGCGCAATATTGCGTGCTGATCTTTGCCTATCTCGTGCCCGCGATCTTCATCTCGCTGCTGGCGACTGGCAATCCGGTGCCGCAGCTGGGGCTCGGCTCCGACCTCGCCGACGGATCGGGGATGAGCGTACTTCAGAAGCTCGACAGCTCGCTCGTCGAAATGGGGTTTCCCGCCTATACCGACGGCAGCAAGTCGATGGTCGACGTGTTCTGCATCACCGCGGCGCTGATGATCGGGACGGCCGGCCTACCGCATGTCATCGTGCGCTTCTTCACGGTTCCCAAGGCGTCGGACGCGCGCAAGTCGGCCGGCTGGGCGCTTGTCTTCATCGCGCTGCTTTACACGACCGCGCCTGCCGTCTCCGCCTTTGCGCGGCTGAACTTCAACGAAAGCGTCGGCGACACGCGCTATGCCGAAGCGCCCGACTGGTTCCGCAACTGGGAGGCCAACGGGCTGATCGCCTGGCGCGACAAGAACGGCGACGGGGTGATGCAATACGAGGCGGGCGACGCCTTCGAGGGTGCACCCGAATATACGCCGGGAGGTGCCGGCGCGTCGGGCGAACGCCTGCTCGACAATGCCGCTACCGACACTGCGAACGAGGTTTATGTCGATCGCGACATCATGGTGCTGGCCAATCCGGAGATCGCCAATCTGCCCAGCTGGGTCATCGCGCTGGTCGCGGCGGGCGGACTGGCGGCGGCGCTGAGCACGGCGGCGGGTTTGCTGCTGGTGATTTCCACCGCAGTCAGCCACGATCTCCTCAAATCGACCTTCCGCCCGCAGATCAGCGAAAAGGGCGAGTTGCTCGCCGCACGAGTAGCGGCGACGGCGGCGATCGTAGTGGCGGGCATACTCGGCATCTATCCGCCGGGTTGGGTGGCGCAGGTGGTGGCCTTTGCCTTCGGCCTAGCTGCGGCGAGCCTCTTCCCGGCGATCTTCATGGGCATCTTTTCGAAGCGCATGAATCGCGAAGGCGCGATTGCCGGGATGGTTATGGGCCTCGCCTTCACATTCCTTTATATCGCGTGGTTCAAGCTTTGGGCGCCAGAACTGAATACCGCGGAGCATTGGCTATTCGGCATCTCGCCCGAAGGCATCGGGGTTGTCGGCATGCTGCTGAATTTCGCCGTGGCAATCGCCGTCGCCCGGCTGACCACCCCGCCCCCGCCCGAAGTCGATGCGCTGGTCGAGAACATCCGCGTCCCGCGCGGGGCTGGAATGACACAAGGCCAGCACTAACAATCCGTTCGTGCTGAGCTTGTCGAAGCACCGTCCTTCTTTCTGCGAGGCGGTGCGCCACAAGCAAGTGCGGCCTTTCGACAGGCTCAGGGCGAACGGTAATTCAGATCAGCACTATCGGTTCTGCCGCCCCTCGATCAGGCTGTCGACCACACCCGGATCGGCCAGCGTCGACGTGTCGCCGAGCGAGCCGAAATCGTTCTCGGCGATCTTGCGCAGGATGCGGCGCATGATCTTGCCGCTGCGCGTCTTGGGCAGTGCGGGCGTAAAATGGAGATGGTCGGGCGTCGCGATCGGTCCGATTTCCTTGCGCACCCACTGGCGCAGTTCAGCCTCCAGCTCGTCGCCGCCATCATCGCCTTCCATCAGCGTGACGTAGCAATAGATGCCCTGCCCCTTGATGTCGTGCGGATAGCCGACCACGGCGGCCTCCGAAACGCGCGGATGCAACACCAACGCGCTCTCCACTTCCGCCGTGCCCATACGGTGCCCGGAGACGTTGATGACATCGTCCACCCGGCCCGTGATGCGGTAATATCCGCGATCGTCGCGCTTGCAGCCGTCGCCGGTGAAGTACTTGCCGGCATAGGTGCTGAAATAGGTCTGCACGAAACGTTCGTGATCGCCATAGACGGTGCGCGCCTGGCCGGGCCAGCTATGCGTGATGCAGAGGTTGCCCTCGGCTTCGCCCTCCAGGACGGCGCCCTCGTTGTCGACCAGCTGCGGCTGGACGCCGAAGAAGGGCTTGCCGGCACTGCCCGGCTTCATGTCGTGCGCGCCGGGAAGCGTGGTCAGCATGATGCCGCCGGTCTCGGTCTGCCACCAGGTGTCGATCACTGGGCAGCGGCCCTCGCCGACGACCTCGTAATACCAGCGCCAGGCTTCGGGATTGATCGGCTCGCCCACGCTGCCCAGCAGGCGAATGGAGGAGCGGTCGCGGCTGGTGACGTGATGGTCGCCCTCGCGCATCAGCGCGCGGATGGCTGTGGGCGCGGTGTAGAAGATATCGACCTTGTGCTTGTCCACCACGTCCCAGAAGCGGCCGTGGTCGGGATAATTCGGCACGCCTTCGAAAATCAGGCTGGTCGCACCGTTGATGAGCGGGCCGTAGACGATATAGCTATGGCCGGTGACCCAGCCGATATCGGCGGTGCACCAGTGCACCTCGCCCGGCCGGTAGTCGAAACCGTAATGGAAGGTCGCTGCGGTCCACACGCCATAACCGCCGGTCGTATGCAGCACGCCTTTGGGCTTGCCGGTCGATCCGCTGGTATAGAGGATGAACAGCGGATCCTCCGCCTTCATCGGCTCGCACGGGCAGTCCGCATCGCTGCGCAGATCGTGATACCAGTGGTCGCGGCCCTCGACGAAATCCACCTCGGCACCGGTGTGCCGCACGACGAGAACGCCCTCCACCTGCACGCCTTCAAGCGCGAGCGCGGCATCGACATTGGCTTTGAGCGGGATGGCCTTCCCGCCACGCAGCCCGCTGTCGGCAGTGATGACGAAGCGGCTGTCGCAATCGGTGATGCGGCCGGCCAGCGCTTCGGGCGAGAAGCCGCCGAAAACGACCGAATGGATCGCCCCGATGCGCGCGCAGGCGAGCATGGCCAGCGTCCCCTCCACCACCATCGGCATATAGAGCGTGACGCGGTCGCCCTTCTTGACGCCAAGCGCTTTCAGCGCATTGGCCATCTGGACGACCTCGGCATGCAATTGTGCGAAGGTCAGCGTCCGCGAAGGGCTGGCCGGATCGTCGGGCTCGAAGATCAGCGCGGTGGCATCACCGCGCTCGGCAAGGTGGCGGTCGACGGCGTTGTGACAAAGGTTGAGGACGCCATCCTCGAACCATTTGATGTCGACCGGATCGTAGGACCAGTTGCCGCCCTTCGTAGGCGCGCGCTTCCAATCGAGCCGCTTCGCCTGTTCCAGCCAGAACCCGTCGGGATCGTCCACGCTGCGCCGATAGAGCTCTTCATACTGCGCCGCCGTGCAATGGGTCGGCCCGTCGTTGGCCTGACGTACGACGTATTCGCTGGTGCTGTCTGTCATCGATCTCTCCTCGATGATCGTGTTAGCCAAAAATCAGTCCGATGCCAGCACCCGGTCGACCCCGGCCTGTGTAACCGAGTGGTAGGTGGCGCGGGTATCGGCGTAGATGCGCTGGGCGATCGGGCGGCCCCACTCGCCCTCTCCCCACAGCGTGGCGAACAGCGGGCGGACGAACTTCGCGCGGCCGACGCGGGCGAGAAACTCCTGGGCTTGCGGCACGGCAGGCTCGTACCGATTGGCCAAGGCCAGTTCAAGCCAGAGGAACAGCTCCTCGTTATTGCCGGTCGATGCCAGGCCTAGCGCCTCGTTCAGCGCAGCGAGCTGGGCGGCGGTGCGCTCCTTCGGAATGTTGTCGAGGAAGCGCTGGCGCTCGGCGCTGGTCCAATCGGCATAGCCGGTTGGGATCGCTCCGTTTGCCGAATAGGCTGCGACCGCCGCATCGACTGCGGCAAAGGCGGCCGGATCGGGCTCGGCGACATTTGCCGGAAGGCCCGGCTCGAAGATCCATTCGCGCAGCATCAGCCGCTCCGCCTCGGCGTCGTCGCGGACGAGATTGGCCAGCATATCCTCGTAGAACATCTCGCTGGTGGCGGGCTGGAAGGCGTGATTGTCGAACCATTGCCGCAACCAGGCATCGAAGCGCTCGCGCCCGACGATGCTTTCGACCGTCATCAGGAAGAACGCGCCTTTCTCATAAGCGATCGCGCTGCCGAGCTGGTATTCGCCATCGGTGCTGAGCGCGGTGCCCGGCGCGTCCCTGCCGACCTCGTCCAGCGTTTCGAGGATATTGGCATACATCAGCGCGGCCTCCTGCTCGGCGCGCTTTTCGCCATAGACCGCTTCCATAATCCGGTTCTCGAAATAGGTGGTGACGCCTTCGTTCAGCCAGCTGTCGCCCCAGACGGCATTGGTCACCAGATTGCCGGACCAGCTATGCGCCAGCTCGTGAGCGATCAGCCCATTGTTCGACCGGTCGCCCGCGATGAAAGTCGGTGTCAGGAAGGTCATCACGGGGTTTTCCATCCCGCCATAGGGGAAGGCCGGCGGCAGGACGATCATGTCGTAGCGGCCCCAGCGATACTCGCCGTAAAGCGCCTCTGCTGCCTCGACCATCTCCTCCGTATCGCCGACTTCGGCGCGGGCCCGCGGCAATGTCGCAGGCTCGGCCCAGACACCGGTGCGCGGGCCGATCGGGGCGAAGTCTATGTCGCCCGCTGCAATCGCGATGAGGTAGGGCGGGACGGGCTTGTCCATGACGAAGCGGAACGCGCGGCGCCCGTCGCCGAGGTCTTCCGGCTTACCCTGCCGCACCCCGCTCATCACCACATCGAGCGGCTCGGGCGCGGTAATGCGCGCTTCCCAGGTCTGGCGGATGCCGGGGCTGTCCTGCGTGGGGATCCAGGTGCGGTTGAGGATCGCCTGCCCCTGGCTGAACAGAAACGGATGCACCCCGCCCTCGGTCTGCTCGGGGCTAAGCCATTGCAGCGCGCTGGCAGCAGCAGGCGCGCGATAGTCGATGCGGATGGTGCGCGCGTCACCGAGCGTGATCCGCAGCGGCTCGCCCTTCGCGCCGGATTCTTCCATCGACTCGATTTCCCACGGAAGTTCGCGGCCGTTGCCATCGGTAACGCGCGCGATTTCCAGCCCGTTGGTATCGAGCACGATGGTGTCAGCACCCGGTTCGGCCACTACCTCGAGCATCCCGGTGCCGCCAACGCGCCGGGTCTCGAAATCGAGGTCGAGGTCGAGCGCGACATGGGTGACCCGCGCCCGCTCCGGCTCGGCCCAGGTCTGTGTGTCTTGGGCCTCGGGGGAGGTCAGGATAGGTGAGACCATTCGCGCAGGATTGGCTGTGTCGACAAGAGGTGCTGCTTCCATGGTCGTGCATGCAGTAGCGCTCAGCGCAAGGATGGTGGCAAGGGTGATCGAACGCATCGAGATCTCCGAATGGTGGCGCGGCGAGATCCCGAAGGGAGGACCTGCAACTCTATTGCGGTGGGCTATCGCCTATCGATCAGTGGCAATCCACCCCTAGCGTGAAATCGTATGCCGGGGGCTGACCAATGTTCTATCAAGCTGTATTGTGAACGTTATCAGATCAAGGGGCCGGATGACTGGCCGAAGGGGAGGCCATATGTACCGACCAATCGCGGCAGTCGCCGCTTTCGCACTGCCGGGTGCCTGTGCTCCGATAGAGGACGCGCAAGAGACTGAAACCGCCGGCACGCGAGCGCTCCTGTTCGAAGAAGATTTCGACGCGCCGTCGCTCTATCGGTCGAAATGGAACGTCATCGGGATGGACTTCTGGGTCAACAATGAACAGCAGGCCAATCTCGACAGCCCGGATACGATCCGGTTCTCCAACGATGTCGAGGGTGCCGATGGCGGCGCGCTGATCCTTAAGCCGGTTTTCCGCCCGAACATCGATACCAACGCCGATCGCCAGGCCGATTTCATCTCAGGCCGGATCAACACACGGGACAATTTCGATTTCACCTATGGCCGCGCAGAGATCGATATCATGGAGTATGTCGGGGAGCCGGAATGGTCTGCCGTCGCCATTTACGGCCCGGGATATTCCGGCGACACACCCTTCGTCGCGCGGCGCACCTTCCCCGCCGGGCAGGATGCGAGCGACTGGCATGTCTACGGCCTCGAATGGACGAAGGACGCGATCGCCTTCGATGTCGACGGGGACGTTTTTACACCGTGACCCGCGCCGAGATCGAGGAGAAGGGGCGCTGGGCTTTCGACACGCCGAAATTCGTCATTCTCAATTTCGCCATCGGTGGCATCCCCCCCCTACAAGGTAAACTGGCTGGAAGAACCCTATTACGGCATCCCGCAGGAAACGGTCGATGCGGTCAAGGCCGGCGAGGTCCAGACGGAAGTCGACTGGGTCCGCGTGTGGGGGCCTGCAGGATAATCAGCTCCACACCGCCTCGGGCGGCAGGCTCATCAGGATGGCGTCGATATTGCCGCCGGTCTTGAGCCCGAACAGCGTGCCGCGGTCGTAGACGAGATTGAATTCGGCGTACCGCCCGCGCCATTCGAGCTGCCGCAGCTTGTCTGCCTCGCTGAACTCGCGCTTCATCCGGCGGCGGACCAGCTTCGGGTAGATGTCGAGGAAGGCCTCGCCCACGTCTTTCGTGAAGGCGAAGTTCCGCTCGAAAGCTGCCCCCCCATCCAAAGCAGGGTCCTCGCATTCGAGATGGTCGTAGAAGATCCCGCCTACGCCGCGATGCACGCCGCGGTGGGGGATGAAGAAATAGTCGTCCGCCCACTTCTTGAAGCGGTCGTAATAGGTCGGGTTGTGCGCAGCGCAGGCCGCGCGGAAGCGCGCGTGGAAATCGGCCGTGTCCTCCTCGTAAGGCAGCGGCGGGTTGAGGTCGGCCCCGCCCCCGAACCACGCGGCCTGTGTGGTCAGGAAGCGCGTGTTCATGTGCACGGCAGGAACGTGCGGGTTCGCCATATGCGCGACCAGGCTGATGCCGGTGGCGGTGAAGCCGGGCTGCTCGGCACTCGCGCCATTTACCTGGCCGGCGAACTCGGGCGAGAAACTGCCGCGCACGGTGGAGACATTGACGCCGACCTTCTCGAACACCTTGCCCTTCATCAGGCCCTGCACGCCGCCGCCGGGATCGTCGTTACCCGCTTCCTCGCGGTCCCACGGCGTATAGGTGAATTCGGCATCCGACCCGGCTTCGCGCTCGATCGCCTCGAACTCGGCGCAGATGCGGTCGCGAAGGCTTTCGAACCAGTTGCGGGCTTGGTCGGTCTGCTCGGTCCAGTCGGTCATGCGAAGGCTCTTGCCATCGCCCACGGCCTCCGGCAATAGCGACGCATGGTTCCCCTTTCGTTCGCAGGCGAGGAATGGCTCCTGACAGAGGGCCGCGCGCTCTATTGGCCGCGTGAGAACGCGCTGTTGGTGGCCGATTTGCACCTGGAGAAAGGCAGCTTCTTCGCCCGGCACGGGCAGATGATCCCGCCCTACGACAGCCGCGAGACTCTGGAGCGGGTGGCGCTCGCCATCCGCGAGACCGGCGCGCGCCGCGTCATCACCTTGGGCGACAATTTCCACGATTCGGATGGCTCCACCCGGCTGGAGGATCACGCCTGCGGCATGCTGGAGGCGCTGACCAAGGCGGTCGACTGGGTGTGGATCACCGGCAATCACGATCCGCACATGGAGGCCCGCTGCGGCGGCACGCTGGTCGAGGAGATCGAACTCGGCGGCGTCATCCTGCGCCACCGCGCCAAGAGTGGCGAGATGCGTCCCGAGCTGTCCGGACATTACCACCCGCGCCTGCAGCTCAAGATCCGCCAGCGTATGATCCGCCGCCCCTGCGCCGTCGTCAGCGCCAATGAAGGAGCGGACGGCAAGCCGAGCGGGCGCATGATCCTGCCCGCCTTCGGTGCCTATACCGGCGGCATGAGCGCCGCCGACCCCGCAATCCTCAAGGCGCTGCAACCCGCGGACCGCATCGATGCAGTGGTTCCGGCCAAGGGCAAGCTGGCGCGTTTCCCGCTCTGGCAGGCGGCCTAATTCGGTCCAAGGGTTTTCGCACTGGCGAAAACGCGCGTTTCTCCCTATATCGCGGCCAGACAAACGGCAGAATCAGGAGAATACCACATAGCACGTCCACCCCGGCGCAGCATGCAAATGCCCGTGAAAAGCGGCCCGCGCTACGATAACATGATCAACGTCCCCAAGGTCCGCGTGATCGATCACGAAGGAGAGAACTTGGGGGTGATGTACACCCGCGAAGCGACGGAGCAGGCCAACGAACTGGGCCTCAACCTCGTCGAAGTGTCGCCCAGTGCGGACCCGCCGGTGTGCAAGTTCCTCGATGTCGGCAAATATCGTTACGAGGCGCAGAAGAAGGCGAACCTCGCGCGCAAGACGCAGAAGACCCAGGACATCAAAGAGGTCAAGATGCGCCCGAACATCGACGATCACGATTACGACGTGAAGATGCGCAACGTGAACAAGTTCATCGAGAACGGCGACAAGGTGAAATGCACCCTGCGCTTCCGCGGACGCGAAATGGCCCACCAGCAGCTCGGCATGGACCTGCTCAACCGCGTGCGCGACGACATGGAAGAGCTCGCCAAGGTGGAAAGCTTCCCGCGCCTCGAAGGCCGGCAGATGGTGATGGTGCTCGCACCGAAATAAGCGCGGCATTCCACAGCATGAATTTCGGAAAGGGCGGCTCGCGGGTCGCCCTTTTTGCTTTGCAGGACTCCGGCGATTGAAGCTGCGTCCTGTGGCTGTTAGCACCGGACCCGGGAGGGTTCATGAACGCCAAGACGATCGGCTTGCTGTTGGGCGCAGCTGCGCTGTTGCTGACCATTGTCCTTGCCCCGCCCGTAGGCATGAGCCGCGAGGCGTTCATCGTTGCGGGCCTCGTCGTGCTGATGGCGGCGTGGTGGATGACCGAGGCGTTGCCCCTGACCGCCACCGCGCTGATGCCCTTCCTCGTGCTGCCCTTCGCCGGTGTGATGACCGCACGCGAAACGGCGAGCGCCTATTATTCCCCGATCCTGTTCTTGATCCTTGGCGGGGCCTTCATTGCGCTGGCGATCGAACGCACGGGCCTGCACAAGCGGCTCGCGCTCGCCCTGCTCCGCCTCGTCGGCGGTCGCGGCGGGCAGACGGGCGTGCTGCTGGCCTTCATGAGCACGGCGGCGATCCTGTCGATGCTGATCTCCAACACCTCCACCGCGCTCATAATGATGCCCATGGCGGTCGCCGTGCTCGCGGGCGGCGGATTAAAGGGGCGCGACACCGAAGGCCTTTCGGGCGCTCTACCCATGGGCATCGCCTTCGCGGCCAGCATCGGCGGCCTCGGCACGCTGGTCGGATCGCCGACCAATGCCATCGCCGTCGGCCTGCTCGACACGCTGACCGGCACACGGATCACCTTTGCACAATGGATGATTTATGGCCTGCCCGTGGTGATCATCGGCGTGCCGCTGGCGGCCTTCCTCGTCGCCCGCGTGCAGAAAGTGCGCGACCACCCCTTCGATGCGCGCGCCGCCCGCACCGCGATCGACACCCATGCCGCCTGGTCGAGCGCGGAGAAGCGCCTCGTCCCCGTGGTCGCGGTCACCTTCCTGCTGTGGATGGGGCAGATGTGGATCGCGCCCTACCTGCCCGAAGGCTCGCTGACCGACGGAACCATCGCGATATTCATGGGGCTCACGCTGTTCCTGCTGCCGGACGGCACCGGACGCCCGCTGCTGGTGTGGGAAGAGGCCGACCGCGCGCCGTGGGGTGTCATTATGATGTTCGGTGGCGGCCTCGCGCTTGCGGCGGGCATGAGCGCGAGCGGCCTGGCCGACTGGCTGGGCGAGGCGCTGCTACCGCTGGAGGCGTGGCCACTGGTGCTCGTCGCCATCGCCGTCGTCGGCATGGTCGTGCTCATTACCGAATTCGCCAGCAATGTTGCGACCGCTTCGGGCATCATCCCGGTGGTCGCGGCGCTGGTCGTGGCACTGGGCGCGGACCCGATCCTGCTCGCCATGCCCGCCGCCCTCGCCGCCAGTTGGGGCTTCATGCTTCCGGCGGGGACCGGCCCCAACGCCATCGCCTGGGCGACGGGACGCATCCGCATCCAGCGCATGGTGAAGGCCGGAATATTGCTTGACCTGTTCGGCATCGTGATGATCGTCGCGGTCGTGTGGGGGATGAATGCGCTGGTGGCTGGCTGATTTTCCTACACGGAAAGCCGGAGCTATGCCGCCGGGATGATTTGCCGCGAACTCTCCCAATACCTGGTCGCTAACCCGAACGAAGCAGGCCGCGAAGTTTTTCGCCCTTGGACTGTGGTCCATGCGGTCCATGTGACTGGACTCGTCGCAGTTGAAACCAACATCGGTCCAACATAAGGAGGCGGCGCAAGCGGCAGCTGGCGGAGATGCGTTCCTGCGGAGGTTAGGAGCGGGCGCCCCGTCTGCCCCATCGGCCCCCGCCTTCCTGGGGGCGTGTTTGCAGGAAGGATGCTCCTCCCCATGAGCGACAACGACATCGACCCCACCACCCCGCGCAGGAACCCCAAGGCGGAAGTCACCAAGATCAACGGCCGCGCACTGAAGCCCAGCACGCTGATGATGGGCCATGGTTACGACCCGACGCTATCGGAAGGCAGCCTGAAGGCCCCGATCTTCCTCACCAGCACCTTCGCTTTTCCCAGCGCGGCCGACGGCAAGCGCCACTTCGAAGGCATCACCGGCAAGCGCCCGGGCGGCGCCGACGGCCTCGTCTATTCGCGCTTCAACGCGCCCAACCAGGAAATCCTCGAGGATCGCCTTGCGGTGTGGGACGGGGCGGAAGAGGCGCTGTCCTTCTCCAGCGGCATGACCGCGATCGCCGTGCTGCTGCTGGCGGCCTGCAAGGCGGGCGACGTGATCGTGCACTCCGGTCCGCTCTATGCCGCATCCGAGGGCTTCATCGCCAAGACCATGGCGAAATTCGGCGTCACCTTCATCGACTTCCCCGCCGGTGCCAGCCGCGAACAGCTCGACGAGGTGATGACCAAGGCGAAGGCGAAGGCCGAGGAGCAAGGCGGCGAAGTGCCGATGATCTACCTCGAAAGCCCCGGCAACCCGACCAATGCGCTGGTCGATATCGAAGCAGTCAAGGAAGCGCGCGATGCGCATTTCGATCCGGACAAGTGCTCGATCGCGATCGACAACACCTTCCTCGGCCCGCTGTGGCAGCGCCCGCTCGGCCATGGGGCGGACCTCGTGGTCTACTCGCTGACGAAGTATGTCGGCGGCCACTCGGACCTCGTCGCAGGCAGCGTATCGGGCAAGAAGCGCTTCATCGATGCGATCCGCATGCTCCGCAACACGATGGGCGGCATTTGCGATCCCAACACGGCGTGGATGCTGTGCCGCAGCCTCGAAACCGTCGAATTACGGATGCAGCGCGCGGGCGAGAATGCCGCCAAGGTCTGCGACTTCCTCAGCCAGCATCCGAAGGTCGAAGGCCTGGGCTATCTCGGCATGATCAAGGACGCGCGGCAGCAGGACATCTACGACCGCCATTGCCTCGGCGCAGGCTCGACCTTCTCGCTGCTGCTCAAGGGCGGCGAGGCGGAATGCTTCCGCTTCCTCGACGCGCTCAAGATCGCCAAGCTCGCGGTCAGCCTCGGCGGCACGGAAACGCTCGCCAGCCACCCGGCATCGATGACGCACCTCTCGGTTGCCGAAGGCCGCCGCGCGGAGCTCGGCATTTCGGACAATCTCGTGCGCATCAGTATCGGGATCGAGGATGCCGACGATCTGATCGCCGACTTCGAACAGGCGCTGGAGGCGGTCTGAAACGGATCGGCTTTCTAGCCTGTGCGGATACGCTCCCCGGTGATGGCCCACGCCGGGGAGACGCGTTCGAGCACGACCTGGAGATTGCCGCCCTGCGTCCGGCTTTTGCAGCGGCGGGGCTGGAGCTGGTGGAGATAGACTGGCGCGCATCGCTCGAGGCGTTCGACGGGCTCGCGCTGGTCCTGCTGGGCACGGCGTGGGACTACCAGGACCATCCGGAGGAGTTCTTCGCCAGGCTGGAGGCTCTGCAGGCGCGCGGCATTGCCGTCTGCAATCCGCCCGAGATTGTGCGGTGGAACGCGGACAAGGGCTATCTGCGCGAGCTGGAAGAGGCCGGGGCCACTATCGTGCCGACCGCCTATTTCATGGATGCGGATGCAGGCGACGTCGGTGCGGCGATGGATATGTTCGATACGCCGTCGGTCGTCGTCAAGCGTCGCATAGGCGCAGGCGGCCTCGGCCAGTACCGCTTCGCCGCCGATGCCATGCCCGACTCGGACTTGCAGATGGGCCATCGCTGCATGATCCAGCCCTTCCTGCCGAGCGTAACCGAAGAAGGCGAATATACCTTCCTCTTCATCGACGGTGCTTTCAGCCACGGCGTCCTCAAGCGCGCGGCTCAGGGAGAATATCGCATTCAGTCGCTCTATGGCGGATACGAGTCGGACTACACGCCCAACGCGGACGATCTGGCCACAGCACAAGCGGTGGTCGCCGCACTCCCGTTCCCCGCCCCGCTCTACTGCCGGATCGATATGGCCCGCCTGCTGTCAGGCGAACTGGCATTGATGGAAGCGGAAATGATCGAGCCTTATCTATATCCCGAACAAGGCTCGGGACTGGGCGAACTGCTCGCGAGCGCCGTGCGCAACCGACTAGGCTAGCCCTTCCACTCGCGGCGCTCTTCGGCGGCCTTTAGCACTTCATAGGCCACCTGCAGCTTCTGGAACTCGACCGCCGCTTCGGCATCGCCCGGCTTCACATCGGGATGCACGGTCTTGGCCTTCTCGCGCCACGCCTTCTTGATCGTGGCGAAATCGGCATCGGCTTCGAGTTCGAGTATGTGGAGCGCACGCATTTCGTCCGCGCTGCGCGAGCCGTCGCCGCTGCCGCCCCAGCCATAATGCTGCGCTTCGGCATAGCCGGCGTTCTCGCTGCGCTCGGCCTTGGCGCGCTGTTCCTTCTCGGCCTTGTCGAGACCTTCGAAATAATCCCACTTCTGGTTGTATTCGGCTGCGTGACGCTGGCAGAACATCCACCGCTCGGGGCTGTTCGGCGCCTTGGGCGCTGGGCAATCGCCCGGCTCGTCGCAACCATGACGGTCGCAAATCCGCACATTGGTCGCCTCGCGCGAGGAGCCGTAGCCGCGCCATCTGGGAAAGCCCCAGTCGGTGGATCGCCGCGCCTTAGGCATGAAGGCGGAATGTCGTTCGTCGGGAAAGCATGGCGGTCAATCTAGGCGTCGTGGCGGAGGAGGCAAGGATGTGGGAACGGGTTTCAAAATGAAATGTTGCGTTGCGGTAGGGTTGTTAACCCGCGTCTGCAACAGACACCCGCGAGAGAAGAGAACGTGAGCAAGCAACTGACCCTGTCGGCCCATATCAGCACCGCCCTTATGGCGGCATTCGTCATCGCGCTCGCGATGGGTGGACCGAATGTCGATGCGCCTGCCGAAACTCTTTCCGGCAATGCCCCGCTGCTCGGACTTTCGATCGGTCGCTGACCTGTCCCTCCCGTATGTCGCGACCGCGTGAAGGGCTCCCGTCAATAACGGGAGCCCTTCCTATTTCAAAAGTCAGTTGATGACGACAGTCGCGGCGCGGCGGTTCTGCGCCCAGGCCGATTCGTTCGAACCGAGCGCGACCGGGCGCTCCTTGCCGTAGCTTACCGTTCGGATACGGTTGGCGGGAATGCCGATCGAGACGAGATAGTTCTTCGCCGCATTGGCGCGCCGCTCACCCAAAGCGAGGTTGTATTCGCGCGTACCACGTTCGTCGGCATGGCCTTCGACGGTGAAGTTGAGCTGCGGATATTGGCTGAAATACTGGCCCTGAACCTGCAGCTTGGCCGAGTCTTCCGCGTCGATATTGTACCGGTCGGTATCGAAATAGACGACCGTATTGGCCACGCCCACGGCATCGGTGAAGTGTTGTTGCGTTCCTACGGTCGGGCCGGTCGGCGCAGTCGGCGTGGGCGTTGCGGTCTGCGTCGGCGGCGGTGGCAGTTCTTCCGGTGCCTTTTTCTGGCAGGCAGCCAGCGCGATAGTCGAAGCAAGCATCAATCCTGTTGCAACACGGGTATTCATAATGCTGTCCCCTTTTCAAACAGCGTGGTGAAGTCGGTTTGCCCCCCGAATTCGTCCCCCAATTAGTCCTACAAGTCTCTCAATGCTCTTACGGCAGGATCGGTCCCCAGGCAGGGTCCGACCCGTCCACCGGCGTCGGCAGTCGGCGTTCGTTCTCGCCGGTCAAGTCGACCTGCCACAGGCTGGCCTTGCCGCTGTTCCGTTCGGTGCGGAAGAACTGGATGATGCGGCCGTTGGGGGCCCAGGTCGGCGCCTCGTCCTGCCAGCCGCGGGTCAGCGTGCGTACGCTGCCGCCCGATGGCGTCATGACACCGACATTGAAGCTGCTCGCATTGGTGAAGGCGATCTGGTCGCCGCGCGGGCTCCATTCCGGCGTCGCGCAGCGCCCGCCGAAGAAGCTGATGCGGCGCGGGTTCGATCCATCGGAATTCATGACATAGCATTGCTGCCCGCCGGACCGGTCGCTTTCGAACACGATGCGGCTGCCGTCGGGCGAGTAGGACCCGCCGATGTCGATACCCGGTGCATCGGTCAGCCGCTGCGGCGTTCCGCCCGTGCTGGGCACGCGATAAATGTCCGTATTGCCGTTCACCGCCATTGAATAGAGGATGTAGCGCCCGTCGGGGCTCCAGCGCGGGGCGAAGGTGGGATTGTCGCTCTGCGTCACCAGCGTCTGGCGGCCAGTGCCGATGTCGTAGACATAGATCCGCGGATTGCCGTCGACATAGCTGAGATAGGACAGCTTCTTGTAGTCCGGCGAATAGCGCGGCGTCAGCGCGGTCGAGCGACCGGTGGTGATAAAGCGATGGTTCGCCCCATCGCTATCCATGATCGCGAGCCGCTTGGTGCGGTTATCCTTCGGCCCGGTTTCGGCAATATAGGCGATGCGGCTGTCGAAGAACGGGCTTTCGCCGGTCAGGCGCGAATAGACGAGGTCGGCGCATTTGTGCGCCGCGCGCCGCCAGTTGGCCGGTTCCACGACCCAGCCCTCGCGGACCAGTTGCTGCTGCAGCGCCATGTCGTAAAGGTAGCAGCCGACCGTCAGCCGGTTGTCGCTACGGGCGCGAACGTAGCCATGGACCAGCATTTCCGCCCCGCGATTGGACCAGGTCGGCCAGTTGGGCGCGTTGATCTCGGGAAAGGTGGGTTGGGGCAGTGCATCCGGGCCGGTCGGTTTGAACAGACCGTTGTTGCGCAGGTCGGCGGTGATGACGCGCGCCAGTTCCTTGCCGAGCGCGGCCGTGCCGTTCTGGTTGGCCGGGGTGGCGACGTCGGCGTCGGTCGCAAAGCCGGGGATGGCGATGCCGAGGTCTTCGAGCGCGGTTTCGTCGGTGATGGTAAAGGTCAGTCCTTCGCCATCCTCCGCCTCCATGACGGTTTCGACCTCGCCGCCTTCCTGAATGGGCTGGCCGAGATCCTCGTTCTGTGCCGCAAGCGGAGCGGCGACGAGAGCGGTGGCGAGAATGAAGAGCTGTTTCATCGGGACAAATTCCTGTCGAAGCGGGCGCCGCGGATGGACTTCCACGCATTGTAATATTCGGGTGGGAGATCGAAGGGCGCGGCGAGTTGGACGGCGCGTATGGCGACTTCGGCGTGGCGGCCCTTCTGCGCCTCGTTGGCCGGGGTCACGCCATCTTGGGAAACGACGCGGGGGCGTCCCGCCAGCGAGCCGTCGGGGTTGAGATCGAAAGCGAGGACGGAGACGAGCAATTCGGCGTCCGCACCGGACGGGGCCTTGCCCTGCCAGTGAGGGCGCACCTGCCGGGCGATGGCCTGGACGATCGACGCCTTGGCGCTCGCCCCGATCTGCGAGGCGGGAACGCGGGCCTCGCTGGTCGTGGTGCTCGCACCCGCGCCGTCGAGGAAATTGTCGCCCAGGCGCGAGCCGCCGCTGCGTTCGCTGCTGCGCGGCTGCGTTTGCGTGCGCTGCGGCTCCCGGCGCGGGGTCTCGCGCGGCTGGGCGCGCTGCGCGGAAACGGGCGATTGCACGCGCGGGGCCGGCGGAGTGACCTGACGCGGGACTGGCGGCGCGACCGGCTCAACCACGGGCGGGGTCGGGCTGTCAGCCAAGGTCGGCGCGACTGCGGCGCGGCTTTCCGGGACCGGATCGGGCGCAGTCGCCTCCAACCCGACATCCTCGGCCAGGCTGACGGTCATGCGCTCGACCGGCTCGAAGGTGGGGGCGGGGAGCAGGCCCTGCACGAACAGGCCGACAAACAACGCCAGATGCAGGATGAGCGCGACCAGTAGCCCGGTCTTCTCTTCGCTGCGAAAGGCGGTGTATCCCATGCTCACCGGCTATTCCTCCGTCGATGAACCGTTGTTGACCGGCGCGGAGACCTGGCCGCCGTTCGTCACCAGCGCAATGCGGTTGAGCCCGGCGCGGTTGAGCTCGCCCATTACCGCCATGACGCGCCCGTAATCGAGCCCGCGGTCGGCGCGCAAAGTGATGTCGGGGCCGTCATCGGTGCGCGGAATGCTTTCGAGCGCCTGCGGCAATCCGCCGACCGCGACTTGCGCATCGTCGATATAGACATAGCCGCCCCCGTCGATGCTGATCGTTACCTGCTGCGCTTCCTGCGGCAGCGAGTCGGCGCGGCTGTCGGGCAGGTTGATCGGCACGCCCGCAGTCAGCAGCGGTGCGGTCACCATGAAGATGATCAGCAGTACCAGCATGACGTCGACAAAGGGCGTGACGTTGATTTCGGACATCGGGCGACGACCGCCGCGCCCTCGCCGCCTGCCGCGACGGCCTCCGCCAGAGGCAAGGCTCATCGCCATTACCCTGTCCTCCCTGACGGTCGGAGGCAGCACCGGCCCGCTCCCCCATCCGGCCACCCATAGGATACCGTGCTGTGGGTGGCCGGGTGGGGGAGCGGGCAGGCTGGGTTCGACGAAAGCATCAGCGCTGTTCCAGCTGGCGGCTGAATGTGGCGGACAGCTTGTCCGCAAAGCGCTGCAGCCGCGCCTCGTAGCGTTCCACGCGGTGGCTGAAGCGGTTGTAGGCGATCACCGCAGGGATGGCGGCGAACAGGCCGATCGCGGTCGCGAACAAAGCCTCCGAGATACCCGGCGCGACTACGGCAAGCGAGCTGCTTTCCTGCGCGCCGATCTGGAAGAAGCTGTTCATGATGCCCCAGACGGTGCCGAACAGGCCCACGAAGGGCGCGACCGAGCCGACCGTGGCGAGGAAGTTGAGGCGTTCGGCGATCTCGTCTGCCTCCAGCGCGATCTGGCTGTCCATCGCCACGGCGATGCGGCCGCGCAGCGCCTCCTTGTCGCGCACCTCGCCCTTGGTCGACTTGCGCCATTCGCTGACCGCCGCCTGCGCGACGCGAGCGGCGGGAATATCCTTGTTGCCGCGTTCCGACATGAACCGATCGAAATTATCCGCCTGCCAGAACTCGCTTTCATAGGCGATCGTGCGCTTGCGAGTGCGCGCCATGCGCAGGCTGAAACTGACGATGATCATCCAGACCCAGATGCTGGCGAGCAACAACCCTGCCATCACGAGCTGGACGACGATGTCCGCATCGAGGAACAGTTCGATCGGATCGAGCCGCGTCGGGGCAACGGCTGCAAGCATGGAAAGTGTGGTCATTCGCCCTCTTGGATACCGAAGCGCGCAAAGGCCGCACGCCATTCTTCGGGCTGGCGCACGGGCCGGCCCTCGGGTGAAACGAAACCGACGCGCAAATGTGCCTCGGCCAGCAAGTCGTCCCCGCGAAACGCCCGCTGATGCATGCGGCATGACGCCGCGCGTATCTGCGTGCAGGTGGTGACGATCGTGACATCGTCATCGAGTTTCGCGGGGCTCAGATATTTCAGCGATAGTTCGGACACGGCGTAAGCGCCCGTTCCGTCCTCGATCGCCGCGCGCTGGTCGATCTCTAGCCGGCGCAGCAGATCGCTGCGCGCACGCTCGAACCAGCGCAGATAGTTCGCATGATAGGTGATGCCCGACAGGTCCGTGTCTTCGTAATAGACGCGCACCGCATAGAGGTGGCGGCTGCCGTCGATCACGCCGTCGGGGGGATTGGGGGTCGTCATATACTGGGTCGCGCTTTAGCCGACCGCCGAGTCGCGGGGCAATCACAAACGACAAAGCGGCGCGTGTGAGCGATTAATGTTTTGGGTGAGGTTTTTGGTTGGGTGCGGACAGGACATCCGTCCAGACCTTGGCTGTTTCGTCCCACGCCCCCACCCGGCCACCCACGGCACTATACTGTTTGGGTGGCCGGGTGGGGGCGTGGGACGGAACAGCCGCAAGCTATCGACGGATGTCGATAGCGCACCTAATCAACAACTATCTTCGCGCGATCATCGGTCCTAGCGGCTCACCACCGAACAGGTGCACGTGAAGATGCGGCACTTCCTGGCCGCCATGCGCCCCCACATTGGCCATCATGCGGTAGCCGGGTTCGACCAGACCTTTGCCCCGGGCGACCTTGCCCACGGCGCGCACGAAGCCCGCGATCTCTTCCGCAGGGGCGGTGGCGCTGAAATCGTCCCAGCTGACGTAGCGGCCCTTCGGTATCACCAGCGTGTGCACCTCGGCCTGTGGATTGATATCTTCGAAGGCAAAGGCCCACTCGTCCTCGTAGACTTTGTTCGAAGGGATTTCCCCGCGCAGGATCTTCGCGAAGATGTTGTCGTCGTCATAGGGCTGGGTCGGGTCGATCGGCATTACGCGCTCCTCGAATTCTTCTCGTCGATACCGCTGGTGCCCTCGCGCCGGTCGAGTTCGGCGAACACTTCGGCCAGCGGCACATCCCTCGCGCCAAGCAGCACCATCAGGTGGAACAGCACATCCGCCGCCTCGCCGACCAGCTCCTCCCGGCTGCCGCTAAGCGCAGCGACGCAGGCCTCGACGGCCTCCTCGCCCAGCTTGCGCGCCATGACCGGCACGCCGCGATAGTTGAGCTGCGCGACATAGCTGGTGTCGGGATCGGCATCCCGGCGGTTGGCAATGGTGGTTTCGAGACGGGTTAACGTGTCCATCGGCGCGCTATGCACGGCGGCGCGGCGGGAGGCAATCGGGCTGGATTATTGCCTGCCATCGCTGCGACCGATCAGGAAGCGACCGACGACGATGCCGCCCAGTGCGATCGCCACGATCATCAAAGCGCTGGGCTCTTGCAGACGCGCGGCGATGCCGGCCGGGCCGGAGAGATCCGCGAATTGCGCGGCCAGCGATATGAACTGGCTGGACATGAGTCTCCCCATGCCAGAGCGGTGTGACAGGTGCAGGACTCGCCTGGCGCTTGTCCCGCATGGGGACACGCGCATTACCCGCGCGCAGGCAATCCCGCCTCGCGCAGGGCCGCGTGGGCCTCGGCTACCGTATGCTCGCCGAAATGGAAGATCGATGCGGCAAGGACCGCGCTCGCGTGCCCCTTGGTCACGCCTTCGACGAGATGGTCGAGCGTGCCGACGCCGCCGCTGGCGATCACGGGGACCGAAACGCTATCGGCGATCGCGCGGGTCAGCTCGAGGTCGTAGCCTGCCTTGGTCCCGTCGCCATCCATCGACGTGACGAGCAGTTCCCCCGCACCCAACTCCGCCACCCGCTCGGCGTGTTCGACGGCGTCGATGCCGGTCGGCTTGCGGCCGCCGTGGGTGAATATTTCCCAGCCGCGAAAGCCTTCGCCTTCGGTTCGTGCCCGAGCATCGACACTGGCGACGACGCACTGGCTGCCGAACTTCTCGGCGATCTCCCGCACCAGTTCGGGCCGCGACACCGCAGCCGAGTTGATCGCCACCTTATCGGCCCCGGCGAGCAGCAGCGCGCGCGCATCCTCCACGCTGCGCACCCCGCCCCCGACGGTGAGCGGCATGAAACACACGGCAGCCGTGCGCCTCACCATGTCGAGCAGAGTCCCGCGCTCCTCGTGGCTGGCGGAAATGTCGAGGAAGCATAGCTCGTCCGCCCCGGCGCGGTCATAGGCCTGCGCCTGTTCGACCGGGTCGCCGGCATCCTTGAGGTCGACGAAATTGACGCCCTTCACCACGCGGCCATCAGCCACGTCGAGACAGGGGATGACGCGGACACGGACGGTCA
>JAPYPR010000015.1:21679-37910 GCA_029937545.1 Erythrobacter sp.
ACCACGCGGCCATCAGCCACGTCGAGACAGGGGATGACGCGGACACGGACGGTCATAACCAAAGGTCCACGAAGATTATCAGTAGAGGTCGCAATTCAAGCACCGCCCTTTGGTCAACACTAGGTTCTCGGAGCCAATCCTCGACCGTCAATCCGTCGCTGATTGACACGATCCTCTGCCTCAAGAGACGCTCTAAGCTTTTCTTAACAACGTTAGGCGGTTCCGAAAAATTGAAAGCTCCGTAATCGCCTGCAGACCACGCGTCTAAGTTTGAGAAAAAGTCTCCTAAAGCAGCCAAAGCCCTTGGATTCTCAGCGACGGGTTTTAAGCTTTTAGGCCATTTCGCCGCCGAAGTGTCAGATGCAACGCTCTCGCGAACCTTTTCAATTTCTCTCCTGAAATTGTCTTTCAGCCGCAATTCAGGTCGGTCGTGATTAATCCGACTCATATAGACCCGTCAAACCTGGCGGCGCGTATTGCTAGAGAAAGATCGAGCCGCCCGTCATAGAGCGCGCGTCCGGTGATCACGCCCTCGATGCCATCGGCGGCATGGGGCTTGAGCGCTTCGATATCTTCGATCCCTGCGACCCCGCCGCTGGCGATTACAGGTATGCCGACCTGCCGTGCGAGTTCGACTGTTGCCTCGACATTCACGCCCTTCAGCAGCCCGTCGCGTCCGATATCGGTGAACAGCAGCGCGGCCACACCTGCATCCTCGAACCGGCGGGCGAGATCGACCACCGGCACGTCCGACACTTCGGCCCAGCCCTCGGTCGCGACCATGCCGTCCTTCGCATCGACTGCAACAACAATTGCCTGACGATGCGCGCGGGCCATGTCTTTCACGAACTCCGGATCCTTCAGCGCCGCAGAGCCCATCACGATCCGCGATACACCCGCACCGAGCCAGCCCTCGACATCCTCTTGGCTGCGGATGCCGCCGCCCAGCTGGACGCGCCCCGGGAAGGCCGCGACGATGCTCTCGACCGCCTCGCGGTTCTGCGCCGATCCCGCGAAGGAGCCGTCCAGGTCGACCACATGCAGATACTCGGCCCCGGCCTCGGCAAACAATTTCGCTTGGGCGGCAGGGTCATCGCCATAGACGGTAGCGCGATCCATATCGCCCTCGGCGAGGCGGACGACCTGACCGCCTTTGAGGTCGATCGCAGGAAAGATTATCACGGCTTCCACTCCAGAAAACGGGTCAGGGTCGCAAGGCCATAATGCTGGCTTTTCTCCGGATGGAATTGCACGCCGAGCAGATTGTCGCGGCCCACAGCAGCGACCATCCCGCCGCCGTGATCGGTCATGGCGAGCACATCCTTCCCGCTATCGGCGTGGAAGTGGAAGGAGTGGAGGAAATAGGCCTCACCTTCATACACAACGTTATGCATCTTCGCATGTGGCGTCAGCGCAACGTCGTTCCAGCCCATGTGCGGCACTTTCACGCTCTCATCGGTCGGTTCGATCAGCCGCACCTCGCCCTCGATCCAGTCGAGCCCCGGCGTGCTGCCATGTTCCAGACCCCGCGTGGCGAGCAATTGCATGCCCACACAAATACCGAGGAACGGCGCGCCGCCCACGAAGACCCGTTCGTGCATCGCCTCGATCGCCCCGTCGACAGCGCGCAGACCTTCGGCGCACGCCCTGAACGATCCCACACCGGGAAGAACGATCCGGTCGGCCGCACGGATGACATCGGGATCGTCGGTGACTTTCACTCTCGCCCCGACCTTGCGGAGCGCGTTCTCGACCGAATGCAGATTCCCCGCGCCGTAATCCACCAGCGCGATTATTTCCTTGGTCGGCATCTACGATGCCTTCGGCTGCGGTTTCTGGCTGCGTGCGGTCAGGACATCCGTCCTGACCTTGCTGTTCCGTCCCGCGGCCCCTCCCGGCCACCTAAACAGTATAGTGCAGTGGGTGGCCGGAAGGGGGCGCGGGACGGAACAGGGCGCAGCGACCGCAGGGAGCGACCAGACGCCACCAAAAACCTCTTCACCCACCGAGCTGCCCCTTAGTACTCGGAATCGCGCCGCCCTTTCGCGGATCGATCTCCACCGCGCTGCGCATCGCGCGAGCAAAGCCCTTATAGATGCTTTCGCAGATGTGGTGGTTATTCGTGCCGTAAAGCAGCTCGATATGCAGCGTCAGGCCGCAGGTCTGCGCGACCGAGTGGAACCAGTGTTCGATCAGCTCGGTGTCCCATTCGCCGAGCTTCTCCTGGCTGAACCCCGCCTTCCACACGAAATAGGGCCTGCCGGAGATGTCCAGCGCGACGCGCGCCAGAGTTTCGTCCATCGGCGAATAGGCGCTGCCGTAGCGCGCAATCCCGCCCTTGTCGCCGAGCGCCTGCGCCAGCGCCTGGCCGAGCGCCAGGGCACTGTCCTCGGTGGTGTGGTGCTGGTCGACATGCAGATCGCCGTCGACTTTCAGCGTAACGTCGATCAGCGAATGCTTGGCGAATTGCTCGACCATGTGATCGAGAAAGCCGATGCCGGTGGATACGTCGTACGATCCCGTCCCGTCGAGATCGACGTCGACGAGAATTTTCGTTTCCGCTGTGTTGCGCTCGATACGGCCTGTTCGCATGGCGCCCGCGCTAGAGCCGCACGGGGCGATAGGCAAGAAATTGCACCTTACGGCGTAGTAAAGCCGCGCTTAAAGCGCTTGACCCGCGCGCCTCGCGGTTACACCTAGGCCCGCATGAGCGACGAGACGCCCGACAGCCTGATCCCCTACGATTCCATCGTGCAGGAGGCTCTGCGCGCCGTTGTCGGCCGCGTGCTCGGCGAAATCGAGCAGACCGGCAGCGAGCTGCCGGGCGCGCATCACTTCTACATCACGTTCAAGACGCACGCCCCCGGCGTGAGCATCCCCGACAGCCTGCGCGAGCGGTTCCCGGACGAAATGACGATCGTGCTGCAGAACAAGTTCTGGGACCTCAATGTGCGCGAGGACGGCTTTTCGGTCGGGCTGAGCTTCAACCAGGTTCCCGCCGCGCTCGACATCCCGTTCGCCGCGATCACCCAATTCGTCGACCCGGCCGTCGATTTCGGGCTCCAGTTCCAGGCGACCGTGGCCGACATGGCCCCCGCCCCGACCGAGCATCCCGAGAACGATGGATCGGAACAGGGCGAGGACGCAGCCGTTGAGGGTGCAGAAGACGGCTCGAACGTCGTCACGGTCGATTTCGGCCGCAAGAAATAGCCGCGGCGCAAAGCCCCGGCAGAACGGGGCATGGCATGGGCTTGAGTAGCAAGAAAAAACCGAATCATCTGACCGACCGCGCCGGAGCGGCGATCGAGAAGGCAACCGACAAGACCATCGGACCGGACGAAATGCCGGGGCCGAGCCCGGACCCGTCGACCAATCTCATCATTCACGACATTCTCCTCCGCAGTGTCGGACGGCTGTCCCGCATGACGGTGGAGAAAGCCCTTCTCGGGCGGCGTTACGGCAAGGGCTATGCCAAGCAAATCGTCGAAAATCGCTCGACCCTCAATGCTCTGGCGGCCTACGGTGTAACCAAGGTCGCGACGAAATCCGTACCCGGCGCCGTAGCCGTAGGTACCGGTCTTGCGCTCAAGGTGCTGTTCGACAGAGGACGTTCGCGCCGCAAATCGAAAGCTGCGGGCAAGAAAATGCTGCGCGAACAGGCCGATCCCGATAGCATGATCTAGGCATGGCGCCCTGCCGCCCTTGATTTAAGCGCCCGGCTTGGCGCAAGAGCGCACATGGCCGAATCCCAAACGTCGACAGACAAACTCGCACGGCGCGGGCTGATGTTCATCCTCTCCTCGCCGAGCGGCGCAGGCAAGACGACGATCAGCCGGATGCTGCTGGTTGCGGAAGACGAGATCAAGCTATCGGTCAGCGTCACGACGCGTCCGCCCCGCCCGGGCGAGATCGACGGGGTGCATTACTATTTCGTCGACGATGCCGAGTTCGACCGGATGGTCGAGGAGGACGATTTCTATGAATGGGCGCATGTTTTCGGCCATCGCTACGGCACACCAAAAGGCCGCATTCGCAATGCGCTGAAGGACGGGCAGGATTTCCTGTTCGACATCGACTGGCAGGGCACGCAGCAACTCTACCAGAAGGACCAGCAGGACGTGGTCCGCGTGTTTATCCTCCCCCCTAGCATCGCCGAACTCGAGCGCAGGCTGCGCAGCCGCGGGACGGACGCCGAAGAGGTGATCGAGGCCCGGATGGAGCGTGCCCGCTCGGAAATCAGCCACTGGGACGCCTATGACTACGTCGTCATCAACGAGGACGCGCAGGCCTGCTTCGCCAAGGTCCGCGAGATCCTCGCTGCCGAGCGCATGAAGCGCCAGCGGCAGACCGGCTTGATCCCGTTTGTGCGCGAATTGATGAGCTGACCATGGCGGACGGGGTCGCATCGCTGACGGATCGCGAGCGCGAAGTCCTGCGGCTGCTGCTGGCCGGACATACCGCCAACTCCACCGCTGCCGAGCTCGACCTGTCGGTCCACACGGTCAACGACTATCTGCGCGAAGCCCGCAAGAAACTCGGGGTGGCCAGCAGCCGCGAGGCCGCAAGAATTTTAGCGGAGCAGGAGGAGCAGACCCCGCAAAGTGCCCCCCAAAATGCTGCACCCGAGCAAATCGGGATAGCCGATACTACGCCCGCCACCGATAATCCGCTGCCATCAGCAACCCGGGATCGGCGCAATCGCGTTACCTGGATCATCGGAGCAGGTCACCCCGGTACGCCAGCCACTCGGCGAAGTCGTCAGCCGCAACCTCAAGGGCATCGCGTCAGCCGCAGGTACGGTCGAAGCCGTCGTCCTTGCGAAATCGGGCGGTAACTGGGGCGTCGTCGGATATTTCATTCGCTGACCACCCGCGCCGGAGTCCGGCGCGGGCGACAGGTTCGCGAGGTCAGTCCCCCGACGGATCGACGAAATTGCCCGCGCCGACATTGGCGTTCACGACGCCCCCATCGATCGCGATCGTCGTGCCGACGACATAGTCGCCCGCGCGGCTGAGCAGGTAGATCGCCCCGCCCGCCATATCCTCGGTCACCCCGACGCGGCGGCTGGGGATTCCTTTTTCGACCATATCCGCATTGTCCCGCGCCGCGCGGTTCATTGCGCTGGGGAAGGCGCCGGGGCCGATGCCGTTGACCACGATATTGTGCTGCACCAGCTCCGCCGCCATGCGCCGGGTGAGGTGGATAAGGCCCGCCTTCGATGCCTGATAGGGATAGGTCGGCCAGGGATTGGTCTTCATCCCGTCGATGCTGGCGATCATCAAGACCTTCGCGGGGCGGTCCTTCGTGCCGGCCTTCTTCAGCAGCGGCATCAGCTTCTGCGTCAGGAAGAACGGCGTCTTGACGTTCAAATCCATCGTGCGGTGCCAGCCGGCCTCGCTGAATTCTTCGAACGGTTCGCCCCAGGCGGCACCGGCATTGTTGACGAGAATGTCGAGCTTGTCCTCGCGCGCGGCCAGATCGTCCGCCAGCTGCTGGATACCCTCCATCTGCGATAGGTCGCCGACCAGGCCGATGACCTTGTCGCCGAGTTCGGCGCTGGTCTCGTCGACTTGGCTCTTCTTGCGGGCGACGATGTAGACACGCGCAGCGCCTGCGGCGAGCAGGCCCTCGACGATCATCTTGCCGATGCCCCGGCTTCCGCCGGTGACGAGGGCGACGCGGCCTTCGAGGCCGAACAGGTCTTGCAGATTCATATTTCTCTCTCCCGGCTCAATAGCCGCTCAATTCGGCGACGCGGCCCGCGTGGTAATACTGGTCGCCGAGGAATTCCTGCAGCGCCCGGTCGCGTTTCATGTAGAGGCCGATGTCGTATTCATCGGTCATGCCGATGCCGCCGTGCATCTGCACACCTTCGCGCACCGCCAGCCCGGCGGCCTTGGCCACCTTGGCCTTGGCGACGCTGGTCATCAGCTCGGCTTTCTCGCTGCCGCCATCGACCAGCTGCGCGGCCTTGACGGTCACGGCGCGGGCGATCTCGACTTCGGAATAAAGATGGGCGGCGCGGTGTTGCAGAGCCTGGAATTCACCGATCAGCCGACCGAACTGCTTGCGCTGCTTGAGATAGTCGACGGTCATGTCCATCGCCCCGCGCGCCACGCCGACGCCTTCGGCTGCCGAGCCGACCCGGCCCGCCATCAGCACGGCGTCGAGGATCGTGCGGCCACCGTCGACCTCGCCGATCACGGCATCGCCGTCGAGTTCGACATTGTCGAAGCTGACATGGCTCGCCATCGAACTATCGACCAGCCGCACGCTGTCGTGGCTCATCCCACTGGCGTCCTGCGGCACGGCGAACAAAGTGATGCCGTCCTTGTCGTCATTGCTGCCCGAGGTACGCGCGGCGACGACGATCATCTCGCTGGACGCGCCATAGACCACGAAGTCCTTCTTGCCCGAGAGGCGGAAGCCGTTGCCCGATTTTTCCGCCCTGGTCGCAATCCGCTCCGGCCGGTGCTTGGGCCCTTCGTCGATCGCCATGGCATATACCTTGTCGCCCGAAATCAGGTCGGACAGCCAGCGGCCTTTCACATCGTTACTGCCGTGCTTGAGCGCGGTCGCGGCAAGCACGGAGGATGACAGGAAGGGCGACGGCGTCAGATTGCGCCCGATTTCCTCGAGCACGATCCCTGCCTCGACCTGGCCCATGCCGAGCCCGCCGTCGTCTTCGTCCACCAGCATGCCGGTGAAACCCATTTCGGCGAATTGTTTCCACAGGGCATGGCCGAAGCCGTCCTTGCAGTCGCGGTCGCGCCAATGGCGCAGCTGGTTCTTGATCGAACCTTCCTCGCCCATGAACTGGCTGGCGGTTTCGGCCAGCATCGCCTGGTCGTCGTCGTAATACAGAGGCATCGGATCAGGCTCCGGGCAGGTCGAGGATACGTTTGGAGATGACGTTGAGCATCACTTCGCTCGTCCCGCCTTCGATGGAATTGGCCTTGGTCCGCAGCCAGCCGCGCGCGGCCTTGCCGCCGTTCGACGCCTCGCTCTCCCATTCGAGCGCGTCGCTGCCGCCGGCCGCCATGACCAGCTCGTTACGGCGCTTGTTGAGTTCGGTACCGGCGTATTTCATCATGTTCGGCTGGGCTGGATGACCCTTGCCGGACTTGAGTTCGTCCATGAACTTCTCGCTCATGGCGGTGTAGGCCAGTGCATCGACGTCGAACATGGCAATCTCCGCCCGCAGCACCGGGTCGAGCGCACCCTGGCGCGAGGTGACAGCGCCGAGCGAAGTCGCCCGGTCGCCGCCGCCGGTCGCGGAGATCATCTCGCGCTCGTGGCCGAGGAGGTATTTCGCCACGTCCCAGCCGCGATTGATTTCGCCGACATAGCCGGGAATGTCCTCGCCGTAGCTCTTGGGCACGGTGACATCGTCCATGAAGGTTTCGCAGAACGGGCTGTTGCCGCTGATCAGCTTGATCGGTTTGGTCGACACACCATCGCTGGCCATGTCGAACAGCATGAAGGTGATGCCCTGGTACTTGTTGTCCTTGTCGGTGCGGACGAGGCAGAATATCCAGTCGGCCTCGTCGGCATAGGAGGTCCAGATCTTCTGGCCGTTGACGACCCAGTGATCGCCCTTGTCCTCGCCGAAGGTCTGCATGGAAACGAGGTCGGAGCCGCTGCCCGGCTCGCTATAGCCCTGGCACCAGCGGATTTCGCCATTGGTGATCTCGTTCAGGAAGCGCTGCTTCTGGCCTTCCGTGCCGAAGTGCAGCAGCGCCGGGCCGAGCATCCAGATGCCGAAGCTCGAGAGCGGCGACCGGGCATTGATCGCAGCCATTTCCTGGCGGAGCACCTTGCCTTGCGCCGGGGTGAGTCCCGCGCCGCCATATTCCTTCGGCCACTCGGGAACGGTGTAGCCCTTTTCGCGGCAGGCCTCGAACCAGGCCTTCTGGGCATCGTTCTTGAAGCTGGCGTTGCGGCCGCCCCAGTAAACGTCTTCCTCGTCGCGGACCGGCTCGCGCATTTCGGGCGGGCAATTGGCTTCCAGCCATTGGCGCGTTTCGGCGCGGAAGGCTTCGAGATCACTATCGGACATGGCCATGATCCTCTCTGTTCTGAAACATCGGTATGTTGACGCTAACGTTAGGAGGATTCGGCCACGAGGCGCAAGGGTGCACACGAAGACCTGCAATGCCGTAGCGTCAGGCGGAATGCGTTGACGAGCGAGACAGCGCGCCTAAGCTGGAGGCGGAGAAATTCGGGGAGAGAGTAGGCATGCGATTCTCTGGCAAGACGGTCGTCATAACCGGCGCCGCATCGGGCATCGGCGCCGAAACGACGCGCCTGTTCGCGAGCGAAGGCGCGATCGTTTTCGCCGGCGACATCGATGCCCAAAACGGCGCAACGCTCGCGAGCGAAACCGAAGGCGACGCCCGCTTCGCCGAATGCGACGTCTGCGATCCTGCGGCCATCAAAGCGCTGATGGACCGCGCGGCGAGTGAAACGGGCGGCATCGATATCGTCTTCAACAACGCCGGCGCAGGTGGCGCGCGCGCCCCGATCGACGAGATCGAGCCGGGCGAGTGGGACCGGACGATGGACCTGCTGCTGCGGTCGGTTGCGATGGGTATCCGCTACGCCGTTCCGCACATGAAGGGGCGAAAAGGCGCAAGCATCGTCAACGTCTCCAGCATCGCCGCCGTGGGCCCGGGCTATTCGCCGACCGCCTATGCCGTGGCCAAGGCCGGCGTATTGCACCTGACCAAATGCGCGGCGACCGATCTCGCGCAATTCGGCATCCGCGTGAATGCGATCCAGCCGGGCTTCATCAACACCAACATCTTCACTGCGAGCCTGGAGATTACCGGCGAGATGAAATCGATGGCCAATGCGGCGATTGCGCAGATGTCCTCCAATGCCCAGCCGGTCGCCCGGGGCGGCCAGCCGCGCGACATCGCCAATGCAGTCGCCTTCCTCGCGGGCGAGGAAGCGAGCTTCATGACCGGAGCTTCGCTGATCGTCGATGGCGGGATCACGCTCGGCCCGCGGCATAGCTGGGATCCGGAAGAACCGGGCCTCTTCGCCGCGCTCGAAGCGATGGAAGAGCAGGCGAAACAGGGCGCTGGCACCACCTGATGTCTTTCGTCGACGGCCCACTCTCCCAAAGGCTGAAGCTGGTCCACGGCTCCGGCGCGGTGGCCTTCGGCGTGAAGGATTCGGGTTTCAGCTTCTTCCTTCTGCCGTTCTACAACCTCGTGCTGGGGGTCGACGCGAGTGTCGTTGGCGCGGCGCTGGCCACCGCACTCGTGGTCGATGCCCTCGTCGATCCGCTGATCGGTCATCTGTCCGACCGGACCTACACGCGCTGGGGTCGCAGGTTGCCCTGGCTCTATGTCGCGCCCTGGCCGCTCGCGCTGCTGTGGACGATGCTATGGTCCCCGCCGTTCACCGGTACGCCCGGTTTCTGGGAGATCGTCGCGCTGGCCGTGGGCGTGCGGCTGCTGCTCTCCGCCTGCGAAGTACCCTCGGTCAGCCTCGTGCCCGAAATCACCGACGATTATGACGAGCGCACCACGCTGTTCCGCTATCGCTTCCTGTCGGGCTGGCTCGGCGGATTGCTGATGATGGTGCTGGCCTTCACGATCTTCCTGCCCACACCCGAGGCGCAATTGCAGCCCGAGGGCTATGCCCAGTTCGGCCTCTTCGGGGCCGGCCTGATGGCGCTCGCGGTCATCGGCTCTGCGGCGGCGCAGCACAAGATCGTGGCGCGGCTTCCGGCGCATCGACCGCCCCCCTTCTCACTACGCGGGGCGTTCGCCGAAATCTTCGATGCGTTTCGCGAGAAAGCCTTCGTGATCTTCGCGCTCGGCGGCCTGGCAGCCTATGTGTTGCAGGGAATGACCTTCTCGATCACGCAATATGTGAACCTCTACGTCTGGCAGTTCAGCGATCTTGCGTTCCAGCTCTATCCGGTGGTGCTGTTCTTCTCGGTCGTGCTGATGTTCGTCATCGTTGGCCCGTTGCACCGCGCCTGGGGCAAGCCGAAATCGGCAGCCGTAGCGGCCATCGTTGGCCTGACCTTCTACTGCCTGCCCTACCTACTGCTGCTGGCAGGAGCGTGGCCGACCACCGGCACCATCGCGTCCACCGCCCTGCTCTACGCATTCCTGATCTGCGCCAACACCGCGAGCGTCGTGTCGATCATTTCGGCCACCTCCATGGTCGCGGAGATCGTCGAGGCGTTCGAGGAGCGGACCGGCAAGCGCGCCGAAGGCACTTTCTATTCGGGCAACTGGCTGGTCCAGAAATGCGCGACCGGCGGCGGCATCCTGCTGACCAGCCTGATCGTACAGTCGATCGATCTCGCGCCCGGCACGCCGCAATCGCAGGTGACGCAGGAGACTGTGACCCAGCTGGTCGTGCTATTCGTCGCGACCGCCAGCGTGCTGGGCCTGATCGCCGCCTTCTGGCTCGGCCGCTTCCCGATCACGCGCGAGCAGCACGAGGCCCGCATGGCGGCCCGGCGCGCTTCCGACCCTGACTTCCCGAAGGCCATCGACGATGCGGTACGCGCCGATCCCGACGGCCACACGATAACCCCCTAGGCATGCAGGTGGAGGCTTGGCTTGCGCCGCCGCATCTGCCAGTTTCATGAAGCAACCGATCTGAGAGAAGAGGAAAACCCGTTGGATTTCGAACCCACTGAGAAACAAGTATTCTGGCGCGACCGGGTGAAGAACTTCATCGAGCAGCACGTCCGCCCCGCAGTCCCGACCTATCGCGAACAGGATGCGGAAGGCGATCGCTGGAAGGTGATCCCCGTCGTCCAGGAACTGAAGGCCAAGGCCAAGGCCGACGGCATTTGGAACCTGTTCATGCCGCCGCGCAACGAAGGCCATCACCATGTCGAGGAGACCTTTGAGTTCGACGGTCCCGGCCTTACCAATCTCGAATATGCGCTCTGCGCCGAGGAAATGGGCCGCGTCGGCTTCGCGTCCGAAGTCTTCAACTGCTCCGCGCCCGATACCGGCAATATGGAGGTCTTCCACCGCTACGGCACGCGCGAGCAGAAGGACGAGTGGCTGACGCCGCTGATGAATGGCGAAATCCGGTCCGCTTTCCTCATGACCGAGCCCTATACCGCCAGCTCCGACGCGACCAATATCGAGACGCGCATCGAACGCGACGGCGACGAATATGTGATCAACGGCCGCAAGTGGTGGTCATCCGGTCTCGGCGATCCGCGGTGCAAAGTCTCGATCGTGATGGGCAAGACCGACTTTTCCGCCGGTCGGCACGCCCAGCAATCGATGGTCCTGATGCCGAACGATGCGCCCGGGGTGAACATCATCCGCCACCTGCCGGTCTTCGGTTACGACGATGCGCCGCATGGCCATATGGAAGTGGAGCTGAAGGACGTGCGCGTCCCTGTCACCAATATGCTGCTGGGCGAAGGCCGCGGCTTCGAGATCGCGCAGGGGCGCCTTGGACCGGGCCGCATCCACCATTGCATGCGCACCATCGGCGTGGCCGAAGAAGCGCTGGAGAAGATGTGCAAGCGCCTGCAGGAGCGCGAAGCCTTCGGCAAGCCGATCTACAAGCACTCGGTCTGGGAAGAGCGCGTAGCCCGCGCCCGCATCGATATCGACATGACCCGGCTGCTCTGCCTGAAGGCGGCGGACATGATGGACAAGGTCGGCAACAAGGCCGCCAAGCAGGAAATCGCCATGATCAAGGTACAGGCTCCGAATATGGCCCTGCGGATCATCGACGATGCCATCCAGGCCCATGGCGGCGGCGGCGTGAGCGAGGATTACGGCCTTGCCTCGGCCTATGCCCACCAGCGCACGCTGCGCCTGGCGGACGGTCCTGACGAGGTCCACGCGCGCTCCATCGCGCGCATGGAATTCGCCAAGCATACGCCGAACGAAGGGCCGAGCAGCAACGCCCTGCGCAACAGCAACGCGCAGTCGGCCAGCGCCGGCAGCGCGGCGGCTAGCGCCGGCATGTCCAGCGGCAATGTAGGAGCAACGCGCTAATGACCAAGGCAGCAATACTGGAACAGGTCGGCGGGCTGACGATCGGCGAGGTCGAACTCGCCGATCCGGCCCCGCACGAAGTCCTGATCGATACCAAGGCCTGCGGGCTGTGCCATTCGGATCTGCACTTCATCGATGGCGCCTATCCGCATCCGCTTCCGGCCATTCCGGGCCATGAGGCGGCGGGTGTGGTGCGCGCGGTCGGCAGCGAGGTGAAGACGGTGAAGCCGGGCGACCATGTGGTCTCCTGCCTTTCGGCCTTCTGCGGCCATTGCGAGTTCTGCGTGACCGGGCGCATGGCGCTGTGCATGGGGGCAGACACGCGCCGCGACCAGACGGCACCGCCGCGCATCACCCGCAACGGTGGCGAGACCGTGGCCCAGATGCTCAACCTCTCGGCCTTTGCCGAACAGATGCTGATCCACGAGCATGCCTGCGTCGCCATCGACAAGGACATGCCGCTGGACCGTGCTGCCGTGATCGGCTGTGCGGTTACGACCGGAGCAGGCGCGATTTTCAATGCCTGCTCGGTCGTGCCGGGCGAGACGGTCGCGGTCGTCGGTTGCGGCGGCGTCGGACTTGCCGCGATCAATGCAGCGAAGATCACCGGTGCGGGCAAGGTCATCGCCATCGATCCGCTGCCCGAAAAGCGTGCCCTCGCGGAGACGCTGGGCGCAACGCACGCGATCGACGCCATGGCGGACGATGCGGTCGAGCAGGTGATGAAGATCACCGGCGGCGGCGTGCACCATGCGATCGAGGCTGTGGGCCGTCAGGCGAGCGCGGACCTGTGCGTGAAGATCCTGCGGCGCGGCGGCACGGCGACCATCCTCGGCATGATGCCATTGGACTGCAAGGTCGGCCTCGGCGCGATGGACCTGCTTTCCGGCAAGAAGCTGCAGGGCGCGATCATGGGGATGAACCATTTCCCCGTCGATCTGCCGCGCCTGGTGGATTTCTACATGCGCGGTCTGCTCGACCTCGACACGATCATTGCCGAGCGCATTCCGCTCGAGAAGATCAACGATGGGTTCGAGAAGATGAAGCAGGGCACTTCGGCGCGCAGCGTAATCGTGTTCGACTGACACTGCATAGCGCAGCCTGTCCTACATGGACGGGTTGCGCTACGCACCCATTGCGACGGCTTGGAAAGACCGTGCGATGGAGATTTTTCGGAAGGTGACACATCGGCCCGTGATTTGCTCGTCAGAACGGCAGTTTTCCGGGCCTGGATAGCCATCGCCGAGTTTTGCAAAAACGGGGGTTAGGTGGTCCACCAAGCTCGCCCGGCGGTACGAGAGAGGATGCGATGAGCGATATCGACTTCGACAAGGAAATGGTCGGCACGGTCGCGGTGTCCGACAAGGACGCGATGGACCTCGACACGCTGGCGGCGTGGTTCGAGGCGAATGTCGAGGGCTTCCAAGGCCCGATCAGCTATTCGAAGTTCAAGGGCGGCCAGTCGAACCCGACTTACCGGATCGATACGCCGAACCGGTCCTACGTCCTGCGCCGCCAGCCCTTCGGCAAACTGCTGCCTAGCGCGCATGCGGTGGACCGCGAATACCAGGCCATGCATGCGCTGGGTCCGACCGGCTTTCCCGTGCCCAAGACCTATGGCTTGTGCGAGGACCCCGACGTCATCGGCTCCAAGTTCTTCGTGATGGGCCTTGCCGACGGGCGATCCTTGTGGAACGGTGCCCTTCCCGGGATCGACCCCAAGGATCGGCGTGAAATCTACAATGCCATGATCGACACCATGGCCGAATTGCACCTACGCAAGCCGGACGAAATCGGCCTGTCCGACTTCGGCAAGCCGACCGACTATTGCGCGCGCCAGATCAGCCGCTGGTCGAAGCAGTACAAGCTCTCCGAAACCGAGCACATGCCGCAGATGGAGCGGCTGATCGAATGGCTCCCGCAGACGATCCCGCCGCAGCACGAGAGCAGTGTTGTCCATGGCGACTACCGGCTCGACAACATGATCTTCGAAAAAGACGCCAACCGCGTGCTCGCGGTGCTTGACTGGGAGCTGTCGACGCTGGGCGATCCGATCGCGGATTTCAGCTACCTCATGCTCAACTGGCACAATCCGGCAGACGGGCGCGCGGGTCTGCTCGGCCTCGATCTCGACGAATTGGGTATCCCGACGCAGGAAGAGGCGGTCGACCGCTATGTCGCGAAGACCGGCTATCCAGTGCCGCCGATGGACTGGTATTTCGCCTATAACCTCTTCCGGCTGGCCGGCATCATGCAAGGCATCAAGAAACGGGTAATCGACGGTACGGCTTCGTCGGCCCATGCCAAGAACATGTCCGAACGCGTCGCGCCGCTGGTGGAGCGTGCCTATCAGTTCGCGCAAGCAGCGGGGATGGACTAGCACGGCTGGGCTGCTAACGAGCGCTCCGATACGTATACGGAGACCAGCATGAGCGCCGACCTTGAAGCCCGCATCGAAGCCGCATGGGATGACCGCGCGAACGTGACGCCTCGATCGGGCGGCGTGCGCGAAGCGGTCGAGGCTGCGCTCGAGATGCTCGACAGCGGAAAGGGCCGCGTCGCCGAACCGGATGGAAAGGGCGGCTGGCAGGTCAACCAGTGGCTCAAGAAAGCCGTGCTGCTAAGCTTCCGGCTCAACGACAACCGCGTGATGGAGGGCGGTAGTGCCGGACATCCCGCCTTCGACAAGGTGCCGAGCAAATTTGCCGGCTGGGACCATGCGCGTTTTCGCGAAGCAGGTTTCCGCGTCGTGCCCGGCGCGATCGCCCGCGAAGGCGCCTATATCGCCCCCGGCTGCGTGCTGATGCCGAGCTTCGTCAACATCGGTGCTTATGTCGGCAAGGGCACGATGGTCGATACCTGGGCCAGCATCGGCAGCTGCGCGCAGATCGGCGAGAACTGCCACATCTCCGCCGGCGCCGGGATCGGCGGCGTGCTGGAACCGATGCAGGCCAATCCGACAATCATCGGCGACAACTGCTTCATCGGCGCGCGCAGCGAGATCGTCGAAGGGGTGATCGTGGGCGAAGGCAGTGTCGTCGCCATGGGCGTCTTCATCACCCAGTCGACCAAGATCGTCTATCGCGACACGGGCGAGGTCATCCGCGGGCACATCCCACCCTATTCCGTCGTGGTGCCCGGCTCGCTGCCGGGCAAGAATGGCGGACCCGGCCTCGCCTGCGCCGTCATCGTAAAGACGGTGGACGCGCAAACCCGCGAGAAAACGGGCATCAACGATCTGTTGCGCGACTGAGCCGCAGGTCCGTAAAAGGGAACATTCGCCGCGAAGGCGCGTAACGCAGCTAAAGGTCAAACCGACCGGGAGGTATTCTCACAATGGAAAATCATGATGGTCACGTGGACGAAGTCGAAGCGAGCGGCGGAAGCAAGGAAGGCGTCGTGCGCTGGGTCCTCGCCGGAGGGTTGCTGCTGGCGATCCTGCTCCTGTCCGTAACCTGGATTGTCCCTGCACTGATGCAAGACGATGTCGAAGAAGAGGCAACCGTGAGCGGCGAAATCTCTTCGATGGAAGACGACGGCGACAATACCGACAGCATCGTGGGAACCGGATCGTCCGAAGACCTCGGCGGCGAAACGGAACTTACCGAAGAGGGGCAGGTTGTTAACGAGGACGGGCTCGAAGTTATCGAAAACTAATCTGCCGAGGTGACCTTACGATGAGCAATTCCAACAGCTTTCAGACCGACCAGTATGTCGAATGGGATTGGGGCAACGGCAAGGGCAAGGGCCAGATCAAGGAAGGCTTCGAGCGTGAGGTGACCCGCACGTTCCAGGGCAGCGAAGTCACCAAGGATGGCGACGAGGACAGTCCGGCCTACTTGATCAAGCAGGAACACGGCGACGAGGTGCTCAAGCGCGGCTCCGAACTTTTGGCGCAGAACTGATGCCCAAGGCCAAGAGCAAGGCGCAGCAGCAGGCTGCCGGAGCCGCCCTTTCCGCCAAGCGCGGCAAGACGAAGGTCTCCGATCTGCAAGGCGCGTCCAAGGACATGTACGAGAGCATGAGCGAAGAAGAGCTCGACGAAATGGCGTCGACCGACCGCTCCGACCTGCCCGACACTGCGGACGACGATTGATGGACGAGGACTAGAAGGACGAGGTCTATTCCGACTTCATCGACTGCGCGAACATGCAGCCGAAGGAACTCGAAGAATGACATCGAAGAAAGCGACTGGCGCTACAGCCTGATGAACTGGGGTCACGCCCCCT
>JAPYPR010000015.1:38010-53778 GCA_029937545.1 Erythrobacter sp.
GACATCGAAGAAAGCGACTGGCGCTACAGCCTGATGAACTGGGGTCACGCCCCCTGCTAATGAGCTGGCCGGGAGGCTCAGTCCTCCCCATCGCGCGGTGCACCAACAGCGTATTCGATCGGCGTCGCATTCCGCTGGCTCACTGCATAGGCCTCCGCCGCGCGCATGACCCGCATCATGTTGCGCGAGGAAATCTTCTCGAGATCCTCCTGCGAATAGCCACGCCGGGCCAGCTCGACGAACAGCGCCGGATAGCCGGTCACGTCTTCCATACCCACCGGGCCGTTGGGCATCCCATCGTAATCGCCGCCGATGCCGATGCTGTCGACCCCGGCGATCTCGCGGACATGGTCGATATGGTCGGCCATGTCGGAGATAGTCGATACCGGCGCGCGGTTCTCCGCATCCCAGACCGCCAGCTGCGCTTCGACTTCATCGGGTCGGCCGGGAAGCAGAGCTTCGAGCCGCGCCTGTTCCGCCGCGCGATTGGCAGAATGCTGGCGCAAATCCTCGGTCAGGAACCACGGCAACGCCACGACCATCACGATGCCGCCATTCTGCGGCAGGCGCGCGAGCACGCTGTCAGGCACATTGCGCAGATGACCGTTGATTGCCCGCGCACCGGAATGACTGAAGATTACCGGCACCCCGGCCGCGTCGAGCGCGTCGTGCATTGCCTCCTCACTGACATGGCTGAGATCGACCAGCATACCGATGCGGTTCATTTCGCGTACGACGTCCATGCCGAACGCATTCAGTCCGCCGTGCTGCGGCGCGTCGGTCGCGCTGTCGGCCCAGCTCAGAGTGGTGCCGTGCGTCAGCGTCATATAGCGCGCACCGAGATCGTACATCTGGCGCAGCACGGCAAGGCTCGACCCGATCGAGTGCCCGCCTTCCATCCCGAGGAGCGAGGCAACGCGCCCCGCCGCCATCGCCTGCTCGACATCGTCGGCGGTGAGCGCAAGTTGCAGCGCGTCGGGATAGCGCGCGATCAGACGCTTGGTCACGTCGATCTGCTCGATCGTCGCCTGCACGGCTTCGGGTTCGGGCAGGCCGGCGCTGACATAGACCGACCACCACTGTGCGCCGACCTTGCCGGTGCGCAGGCGCGCGAGGTCGGTGTGCATCGCAGCCCGATCCTCCGCCGCGGTATCAAGCGTGTCGGCGAAATCGAAGTCGTTGATCTGATTTTCGAACCGGCCGCGCAACTGGATCGGCACGTCGTTGTGGCCATCCCACACCGGCGCCGCTTGGAGAGCGGCGGCAGCGGTGCGCTCTGCCCGGTCCTGTGCGGCGAGCGGGCTGGTCGTGATGAGTAAAGCGGCGGCGAGAGCGAGTTTGCGCATATATGGAACCCCTTGCGATGTCGTGGGCTGTCCTTAGCAAAGACAGACTGCAAGAAAAGGCGGGAATGATGACGATAGAAGCACGATGGAACGGCGAGACCCTGGCGCGGAGCGACGACACGGTGGTCGTCGAGGGAAATCATTATTTCCCGGCCAAGGACGTGGCGCGGGGCGTTCTCACGACCAGCGACAAGACAACCACCTGTCCGTGGAAAGGTACGGCACAGTACCACTCGATCAATGCCGGCGGCGCGATCAATCCCGACGCCGCATGGTACTATCCCGACCCGAAGCCCGACGCCGCCCATATCAAGGGCTACATCGCTTTCTGGAACGGCGTCGAAGTGGTCGAGGTTTGAGCGACCTCGAAGCAGAAATTCTGGAAATGCTCGGTCGGCGCGCCGAGGGCGCGACGATATGCCCTAGCGAGGTGGCCCGCCGTCTAGCTCCCGATGATTGGCGGGCGGAGATGAGCGCAGTGCATTGTGCGACCGATAACTTGGTCAGCCGTGGCAAAATTTCGCTCAGCTGGCGGGGCAAGCCGATGCCACGGCGCAAAGGTCCCTACCGTATCGGTAGGCCGGCCCGATGATCCGTCTGGTCGTCAGACTGTTGCTGGCGGTTTTCTATGCAGTCGCCGGGTACTTGCACCTCGCTCGGCCGGAACCTTTCCTTACGATCATGCCACCTTGGGTGCCCATGGCCGAAGCCGTCGTGTTCTGGACCGGCATTGCCGAACTGCTGGGCGCAGCTGCTCTGTTGCAGGGCGTCTCGATACCGTTGCGTCGAGCCGGCGCGATCGGCCTCGCGCTCTACGCAGTGTGTGTTTTTCCGGCAAATATCCACCACTTCGCGCTCGACATGGCGCGCCCCGATGGCGGGCTTAGGCTCGGCTATCATATACCGAGAATGTTCGCGCAGCCGCTCGTCATCTGGCTCACGCTGTGGTCCGGCGGCGTAATGCACTGGCCGTTCCGCCGCCGGTCCTGAGCAGGATCAGCTCATGTGCTTCGAGACGGCGCCCGTCATCTTGAACATGGAGATCTGTTCCTTGCCGATCACCGCGCCGAGCTTGTCGTCGGGGTTGATCATGCGCTTGTCCTTGGAATCCTGCAGGTTGTTCGCCTTGATGTGATCCCACACCTTCGACGTGACCTGGGCGCGGGTCATCGGACCCTTGCCGACCACGTTTTCCAGTTCCGGCGTCAGATTCACCGGCTTCTGCAGTGCGTTGTTCTTGCCAGCCATGATAATTCCTTTCCTTGGCTATGCTTCAATCATCGTCGTCGAGATCCTCGAGGTCCAGTTCTTCGACCTGATGGCCTTCGAACCGGGCGGTGAGGACCGCGGCGGCGGTCACGTGTCCGTCCAGATTGCGGACGAGTTCCTCATGCGTCGCACCCGGCATCAATGTGAGCGGGAGATCGACGGCAAAAAGCTGGAACAGGTAACGATGCTCTTCGCCCAGCGGCGGATCGGGCAGGAGCCATTCCGAGTTGCCATGGGCGTTCTTGCCGGTGCGCGGTGGGACCTCGCCTTCGAGCAGCTTGCCTTTTTGGCCCGGCAGGCCCCACACTGTCCAATGCACTTGGCCGGTGTCTATGTCTTCTGCGACCAGCACCAGTTCCTGCGTTCCCGGTGGCGGCGCGGTCCATTCGAGCGGCGGCGCAACGGCATCATCTTCGATCGCGGTGAAGGAGGGGTCGAGTTCGCCGCCGTGACGAAAAGCGTCGCTGGCCAGCGCGAAACCCGAGCGTGCCAGAGCCTTCTCGTCGGCCACCTTCGCCAAGGTGGGTGCGTGTGGCACCTCCCCTCCACCGATTGCCTGTTGGATCCAACTCGGTACGCCGCTCGACATGCATGCTCCTTTACCCGGCGCACGACCGCGCGCGCCCTTCGGTGGAAGAGTAAGGCACAGGGACGGGAGGAACACCATGTGCCGAGCAGGAATTTGCACGGTTTTCCCCCTGCAAAAGCAGAAATCCGCATTTTCGGGGACTCTCTCGCTGGTTCCTTGATCAGCGCGGATTAATCCCGCATGCCGGAAAGACGGTTTCTGCCTCTCGGTCACCGCAAGAATATGGAGACATCGCATGTCTATGGGTCGCGCCATTCTCAGCACCACCCTGGCTTTTTCGCTTGCCGCTTGCGGCGGAGGCGGAAGCACCAGTCGCAGCGGCAATGGAGCAATCGGCGGAGGTAGCACCAATCAGTGCTCCTTGAGCCAACGCCAGGATTGGGTCCTGGCCCAGCTGAACGAGTGGTACCTGTTCCCGAACCTGCTCGACACCTCGGTATCGAAAGCGAGCCATGCCGGTGTCCAGTCCTACATAAACGCCCTTGTGGCACCCGCCCGCGCGCAGAACCGCGATCGCTTCTTCACCTACACCACGTCAATCGAAGAAGAGAACGATCTTATCCAGAACGGCTCCAACGCGGGTTTCGGTGTCCGCCTGAGCTATGACACCCAGGCGCGGCGGGTGTTCGTCGTCGAAGCGTTCGAAAACGCACCTGCCTTTGCCGAGGGGATCGACCGGGGGACGGAAATTCTCGCCATCGACGGGCAGACCGTGGCTGGCATCATGGCGGCCAACCCGAACAATCCCGCAGGCGCGGTAAGCAACGCCCTTGGCCCGAGCGAGCCCGGGGTCACCCGCGACTTGCGTATTCGCCAGCCGGACGGCACGGAAAGCACGGTCTCTGTAGCCAAAGAGGAATACAGTCTCGATCCGCTGTCCGATCGCTACGGCTCGCTTATCCTCGACAACGGCGGGACCAAGGTCGGTTACATCAACCTGCGGACCTTCATCGTCGACGACGCGTCGCGCCAGTTACGCGATGCCTTCTCCCAATTCCGGTCGCAGGGGATCGAGCAGGTCATTCTCGATTTTCGCTACAATGGTGGCGGTCTCGTGTCGGTAGCGGAACTGCTCGGCGACCTGCTGGCGGCGGACAAGGTCGGACAGGAATTTTCGACGACTATCTTCAGGCCTTCCAAGAGCGAGAACAACGAAACCTACAATTTCAGTGCTCAACCCCAGGCGATTTCCGCAATGAAAATCGCGGTGATCGGCACAAACGCCACAGCATCGGCCAGCGAACTCTTGCCGAATGCGTTCATTCCCTATCTCGGCCAGAATATCGCCCTCGTCGGCAGCGATACCTTCGGCAAGCCGGTCGGCCAGATCGCCCGCGACCGTTCCGCCTGCGACGATCGCCTGCGCGTGGTCGCCTTCCGCTCGGTCAACCGCGACGACAACGACGGCTATTACGATGGCCTCGCCTCGGTCATGCCGCGGACCTGCGCGGCGGCGGATGACTTCCTCGTGCCGCTTGGCGATCCGCGCGAAGCGTCAATATCTGCGGCGCTGGACTTCCTCGCCGGCCGCAGTTGCACCGCGATCGGCGCGGCGGGTAAGGACGGCACCGTGCAGGCCCCCCTGCCGGAGAGCGAACTGATGATGTCGAGCGAGCCCAGCGCTGCGCAGTTGCGCATTCCAGGGCTCTTCTGATCCGGACGATGCATGGCTGAGAAACAATACACAAGCTTCGCGGATTTCTGGCCGTTCTACCTGCGCGAACACTCGCGCCCCGGCACGCGCGCGCTGCACTATATCGGCACGTCGCTGGTCGTGGCGCTGGCCATCGTAGCTTTGGTCACCGCGAACTGGTGGCTGCTCGCAGCCATGCCGGTCGCGGGATACTTCTTCGCCTGGATCGCGCATTTCGCGCATGAGAAGAACCGGCCCGCGACCTTTACCTACCCGCTCTGGAGCCTCGGAGCCGACTTCCGCATGTGGTGGCTGTGGCTGACGGGACGTCTCGGCCCCGAACTCGAGCGTGCAGGCGTCGAGCCTTAGGCAAGCGCCGCAGCGACTGTAGCGAGACCGAGCCCGACCGAGAGCGGGACGCGGAGCGACATCCACCAGGCGGGCGCCAGTGGGCGCAGTTTCGCATCGACGGCGAGGCTCATGAGGATGCCGCTTCCCAGCATGATGAGCGAAGGTTCGGGCCAGGTCTGGCCGAACACCCACGGCAGATAGGCGACGAGCGCAATCAGGCTGGGCACGACCGCCGCCACCCAAACCCAGCCGAGCGAGCGCCGGTTTTCCGCAGCCGGGGCCATGGCCGCAATGCCCCACCACATACCGCCGAGAAAACTGAAGATCAGCGCGGCATAGCCGAAGGCGATCGCCTGCGCGGCATAGCGCCACTCCTCCGGCCCGAAATACAACGCGAGCACACTGGCGAACTGCGGCAAGAGGCCGGCAAGCCCGAGCAGGCGGGGAAGCGATGGTACGGCGCGCATCATTCAGAGTGTCTCCGCCCAGCCAACGCGCTTACGGCGTTGCAGGTCCGGAGAAGGGCTGCCGGGCGGTCCAGGCGCATCCTTCGCGCATTTCGTCGCCGATCAGCAGGGTTGCGGTGTAGGGATAGCTGCGGTCGCTCATCCCGTCGGAGCAGGTGCCGGGCGTGATAGTGAGGTCGAAGGTCGCGCCGTCCAGCGTGCCACTGTAGCCTGCGCCATTGAGCCCGGAAAAGCGTTCGACCGCAAAACGCGTTCCTTCCGGATTTGCCGGCGTCGCATAGGATGCGTAGCCATCTTCTATATTACCGTTCCAGAAGGGCTCCGTACCGCTGAAGTGCACGATGTCATCGGCGGGGATGCCGTCGAAGGCTTCTCTGCGCGCGGCCTCCTCCCCGGCCTGGCAGCCCGCGAGCAGTGCGGCGCTCGCGCAGGCGAACAGTGCATTTCTCATGCGGAAACCCTCGAGTGTTGGCGGATGAAATCCGCCGTCTCGTCGAGCGCTTGCCTCCCCTCCGGCACGGGAAGCAACATCCAGACATGGAACATGCCCGGATATTCGCGATAGACATGCGAGCGCGAACCGAGTGCCGTGAGCTTTTCGTCGAGACGACGGCCATCGACCAGCAGGATGTCGTTCGTACCCGAGAAGATCGCCATCGGAGGAAGTCCTTCCAGCGGTCCGAAAAGGGGACTGACCTTAGGGTCGTCCGGCGCAAGTTCGCCGCAGTACATTGCGCCGCATGCTTCGAGGCCCGAGACCGCCAACATCCTGTCACGCGCCTCAATATCGCGTTGTCCCGGAGCGTCCGCGCTCGCATCCAGCCAAGGCGAGAACAGAACGAGCGACGCGGGCAGTTCGCCGCTGTCCTTCCGGATCATCTGCGCCAGCGCCAGAGCCATGCCGCCGCCTGCGCTGTCGCCCATGACGGTTATTCTCTCCGCGCCGTGTTTCGCGGCGACATCGTCGTAGAGCGCGCGCATCGCGTCCAGCACTTCGGTTGCCTTGTGCTCGGGCGCGAGCGGATAGAGCGGGACCGTGGCCGACACGGCGAGATCGCGGCACAGCCGCGCAACGCTGTCCCAATGGACTGCCGCGATATCCATCACGTAGCCGCCACCATGCAAATACAGTAGGTGTGGCTTGTCAGCGGCATCGACACCCCGCGGCGTGATGGTGACAACCTTGTGACCCCGGCTGTCGTCCTCGACGATATCGAACTGCTTGTGAAGCGAAGCGCGCGGCATGATCGTCGGCTTGCGCCGCAAGGCTGCGATGCGGTCCTCTAGCTTGTCCGGTTCGGAAAAGAACCGCTTGATGCCGAGCAGCGGCAAGGCAAGATTGACGAGGCGCGCTCGCAAGCTGGGCATGGTATCGCTATTCCCGATCGACCAATGTGGTGAGCGGGAAGACTAGCGGGGGATTACGCTCTGTCCAACACCTCAAATCGCGCGTCAGCGGCCGAAGATACGCGACAGCAATCCTCGCTTGGGTTTTTCCTCTTCCTCCTGGCCGGTTTCGAGGACCCGGCGGCGCAGGTGCGATCCGGTCGGCTCGGTTTCCTCCTCGACGGATCGAACCTGGATGAAATCTGCAGCGAGGATCGGAGCGCATTCGCCGGCCTCGGCCTTGCGCTGCGGCTCCACCGTGCGAGCACCGTTGCCATGGACCATCACGATCTCGGGACGCATCTCCACCGTTCCGGCGAGCACCGGAATACCGCCGGGCAGGCCGTGGATGGTGCATTCGCTGGCCACCGCCTGCTGGAACAGTAGCGCGCGCCACCAGCAGCCCAGCACATATTCGACATAGCGCAGCGGCGCGTCTTCGGGCGCACCATCGCGGAAGAAATGGCGCTGCTTGTGATGCAGTAGGGCCGTGTTGAGCTCGTCCAGCCCGTCGATGTCGAGATAGACTTCGATATCCTCGTCATATCCGGCCCAGGCGGGGCCATCTTCCGCCTGCATTTGCGCAAGCAGGTCCGCCTCACGAGCCGTGCTGAAGGCGTAAGCCTCGTCGGTATAAAGGCCGAGCATCATGAACGGGTTATGGAGCTGGCCCTTCTCGAACGCGCGGTCCGCCTCGTTCGCCACCGCCAGCGTGACACCGGTTATTCTGTCGCCCTCATGCTCCTGAATCGCTTCGACCAATTCCGGCCATCCGGCGATGGTAACGCCTTCGGGCGTCGTGCGCAGGCACATGCGCCCGAAATCGCTTTCGAGCTGCTCGATCGCCGGGTGGAGGATAGCGTGAATGTCGTCGACACTGCCCGCCTCAAACAGGCGCTGCAGTTCATTCTCCCAAGCGCCCTCGCCCTCGGCGGTCGCAATTTTCAGTTGCAGGTCATGCATCGCTCGTCTCTCGCTTCGGGCTGTCCAGAGGTATCGCGCATCGCATACGCGCAAAATGTCACTACGCTGTTAACCTAGCCCCTGAACCATCGCAGGCCGGTTCAGGGGCTAGGTTAACAGCGGTCTGAATGACGAGCGTGGGCGATGCCCGTACAGAGGGGCGAGGAACCGTGCGCACGGTCCGCTCATTCTACCAGCAGAACCATGACAAACGGTGCCGACATCAACCTTGCCCGCACAGGCTTTGCCGTCGCCCTCTTCGGCGTGGTTTGGGGCGGGATGACGACCGGTGCGGCGATCGGCGAAACGCCGATGCTACAAGAGCGCGGTCACGAGTTCGCCATTCCGCAAACGCCTGCACCCAGCCTGGCTTCCAACGCGCGAGCGGCGAGCCGGAACACGCCCGATCACTATCCCCTCGTCACACCCGAGGGAACGATACCGGTGGCGGAGCTTGCCTTTCATGGACGGCTACGGGAGCAGCGTATGGAATGGTTCGATCAGGGCGATGCGGCGCGGCTCGATGCAGACTACGATAATTTCTTCGACGAAGCCGACGTCGATACGCTCGCCAATGGGCCTGCCGTGACGCGTGCACCGATCGAGCGAAGCAATGTTCGCGAGCCCGTGGGCAAGCAGCACTCAACGCCTGGTGGTGCAGTCATCGTCGAGCCGCTCGCAGGTACTCTCGAGGTTGAGCCGGTTGAGGTTTTGTCCGAACCGGCGTCAACGACCACTTCGGAATACAAAAAGGGCGACCTCTAGGGCCGCCCTTTTCTCATCATAACGTAGATAGCGCTTACTGCGGCATCAGGACCGTATCGATGACGTGGATCACGCCGTTCGATGCAGCGACATCGGTCGCTGTGACAGTGGACGTGCCTCCGGCTGCATCGGTCAGGACGACATTGCCGTCGACCACAGTGGCGGTCAGCGTGCCGCCGTTCACGGTGTTGATCGTATAGCCATCTTCACCGGCGTCAGTGATCGCCTGCGTCAGCGTAGCCGCGTCCACATTGCCTTCGACCACGTGGTAGGTGAGGATGTTGCCGAGCGTCTCGGTGTCGTTCGTGGTCAGTTCGGTCAGCGTTGCCTCAGGAATCTTGCCGAAAGCGTCGTTGGTCGGTGCGAAAACGGTATAGGGTCCATCGCCCGACAGCGTCTCGCCGAGATCGGCAGCCGTAACGGCGCTGACGAGCGTCGAGAACTGTTCGTCGCCCTGCGCAACTTCGACGATAGTGCCGGTCTCGGCAGTATCGTTCACCATCTGATCGGCAGCGGCGGTGTCGTCGATCGTCTGTGTTTCTTCGACGGGTTCTGCGCAGGCGGCAACTGCCAGCGAGGCAGCCGAGGCGAGCGCTATTGTAAGCTTGTTCATGTTTAACCCCTTGTGAAAAGAGTGTGCGGAGACAGGCTTTTCCAGCCGCCGCTTCAAGATACGAACGCCAAGCCCGGCTGGATGTTTCCGATTTGGGCAAATTGTGGCCAAGCGGCGCGACGCTGCGATGAAACGAGCCAGAACCAGGGACGAGGCATTTACGAGCCGATTTTGGCGAGCCATCGCTCACGCCTTTGGCACTTCGGTTGTATTTGGTCGTTCATGACGCGTCAGCTCACAAAATAAGGAAAAGCCTATGTCCGACCGCACGATTTCCGATATTGCAGCCAAGCTGAAATCGATCGATATCGCCATGCTCGTCACCAAGACCGGCGCCGAAGGCGCGATCGCCGCTCGCCCGATGTCGAACAACTAGGACGTCAGCGCCGAGGACGGAACCACCTACCGCTTCGCCACGGACGACGGCCGGATCGACGACGACCTCAAGCGTTCGGAGCAGTGCGGTGCAACCTATTCCAGTGGCGAATTCTACTGCGCCGTCCAAGGTACCGGCAAACTCAACCGCGACCGCGCGACTTTGGAGAAGCACTGGGTCAAGGATCTCGAAATATGGTTCGAGAATGGTCTCGACACGGATGGTCTGGTGCTGATCGAAGTATCGCCCGACCGTATTGCGCGGTGGGAAGGGCGCGAACAGGGTGAACTAACGCCCTGATCGCTCGCAAATAGCTTCGATCGGTCCGCGCTCACATGACCTTGTCGGGGCGCGGATCGTGGCCGTGGCGGCTCTCCTTGCCGAAATGCCGCTCCAGCCGCTGGGCGAGTGTATTTGCCGCCATCCGCGCAGCGTCGTCTACCTTGCTGGCCTTCGCCGTCACGCCGATCGGCTTGCCGCCGCGCGGGCGCGCCTCGATCGTGCAGGCCTTGTCGTCGGCACCATGCTTGGCTCCGTTTTCGTCGCGCACATGAATCTCGATCCGCGTCAGTCGCTCGCTGAAGCGCGCCAGCTTGTCGCGCACACTCGCTTCGATGCGTTCGGCGACGTTTTCGGTTCCCATGACGCTGCTATCGGAATTGAACTGGACCTGCATTGGGATCGCTCCTCTCGATTGTTTCTCTCATATTCAGAGATGGGTCGGGGGTGCCGGGTTTCCAGAGAAAATCTCAATTTTCGCAGGCCATGGACCTTGCCGAACCGGTGCGTCCCCGGAACGCTGCACTCCGCCACTCATTGATTTTGTACAAGCAATTTAAAATTCGCAGACCGGTCCGCGCCGGTTGGAAAGGCCTGACCGATGACCCTACGCCTCGCTCCCCTCACCGCCGCAATCGCCGCGAGTGCCCTCTTCTCGGCCCCGCTCGCAGCCCAGGATTTCGATCTCGATGGGGACGACGATGGGGACGACATCGGCACCGAAGAGGTGATCGCCGGTGCCGTCATCATCGGCGGCCTGGCCGCGATCCTCGGCGGGGACGACGACGATGACCGCTACCGCGACCGACGCTATGGCGACGATTATTACTACGACCGCGGCTACGAAGGCCGCTATTACGATGGCGAGTACCGCATGCAGTACAGCCGCGAGTTGATCGAGCGCTGCGTCAATGTCGCCGAGAACGAAGCCCGCCGCTGGGGACCGGCCAATGTGACCCAGATCGAAAATGTCGATCGCGACGGTCGCCTGCTCAAGGTGGAAGGCGACATCCGCATCGCCGGCCATTACGAGCGCGAGGGCTGGAACGATTATGATTACGAAGACGGCGACAGCGGCGAATTCGAATGTCTGATCGATCGCCGCGGACGCGTCGTGGATATCGAATTCGACGGTTTATAATAAGCGCCGGAACCCGCGCAGACGTCGAGACAACAAGTAATTGAAAACGCCTCGTCAGCGCTATCGCCCCAAAGCCGCATCGGCGAGGATCAGTTCCGGGATGTTAAAATGGGGTCCGGCGAAGCGCGCGAACAGCGGGCCGACGAGGTCGCGCTCCACTGCAGGCAGCCCCTTGGCATGCTTGGACCAGGCGGAGGAACCCATTACCCGCCACTCGAGATCCTCCGCAAACAGCGGCAGGAAATGCGAAGGGTCGCCGTGGCGCAGGCCCTCGAAGGCTTGCTCGATCACGGCGCGGTTGGTTTCGGTCGCGTCAGCCATCTTCCATCTCCCTGTCGCCCTCGGCGATGCGGCGATGCTCGTCGACTGAGCGCCTCATCTCCGCCGCTTGCAGATGCAGCGCTTGGTTCGACAGGCGAATCTCGCGGCTCTGCTGAAAGAAGCCGAGCACCAGCCACAGGAAGGCCAGCGGACTCGACACCCCGCCGAGGAAATCGCCCAGCTCGTTGAGGCGCAAATCCGCCGGGTTCTGCCCCTGCACCGTCAGGTAGATTACCAACCCGGCCAGATAGAACGCGGTCAGGATGAGGCCGACGACGGGCAGGCGCCTTCGCTCGCGCTTGTCGTCCAGTATGGCGGCGGGCTCGGTATCGGCCATGGCGCTCCCCTTCTCGCAGCGGCGGATCTCGCCGGGAGAGTGGCGGGAGTTTGCGTGCTTGTCGATAGGTGCACAGCGACAAAGGGAGTGCGTCCTCCCCTCGCCCCGACCAGCTACCGGCTGCGCGCATATGCACCGGACGGGAGGAACGCGAGCCTGCCTCACCCGTCGGTAACGCATCATGGCAAGGCGCACACTGCTGCCCCGCCCTTACAAGGAAACCGACCATGTCAGCCCCCAAGAACCTCACCGGTTGCTACATCCACGAACTGCAGGACAACTGGTCCGCGAACGAGCAGATGGAGAAGGTCGTCCGCAAGATGGCCGACGCTACCGACGACAACTCGCTGGCCGACAAGCTCAGGGCATCCGCCGACGGTATTGCCGACAGCACCGCGACCGTGAACCAGCTGCTCTCCGACTGCGGCATTCCCGAGAAGGAGCACTGCAAGGGCATGGAAGGGCTGGTCAAGGAAGCCACCAAGCACGTGCTCGAGGCCGATATCGAGGATGCCGACGCGCGCGACGTGGTGCTGATCTCGCAATACCAGCGCATGAGCCACTACGGATCTGCGGCTTCGGCACGGCCAAGGCCTACGCCGAAGCGCTCGGCCAGAGCGACCACGTGGCCAAGCTCGATGAGCTGACCGCCAATTGCTACGAGGCGGACGAGAAGATGACCGAACTCGCCGAACGCTGCGCCAATCTGCGCTTGACGGAAACCGAAGCCGCCTGATCCGGCCGCGACGCACGATCGAGGCCGCGCCCGCCGGAAGGCGCGACGGGGCTTTTCGTGTGCTGCCGCCATTTACCGGCATCGCGCCACTCGGCTAGGGGTTCGGCCATGCTTGCGCCCACGCCTCTCACGCCCATGATCCTGGTCGATGCCGATGCCTGCCCGGTGAAGGAGGAGATCTACCCCGTGGCGGAGCGGCACAGGGCGCATGTCCGCGTAGTCAGCAACAGCCCCTTCCGCGTGCCGGTGAGCGAGCGGGTGAAGCGCGTAGTGGTCTCCGACGGCTTCGATGCGGCGGACGACTGGATCGCGCAAGAAGCGGGCCCGCGCACCGTGGTCGTCACCGCGGACATCCTGCTGGCCGAACGCTGCCTCACGGCGGGCGCCACCGTGCTTCGCCATGATGGCAAGCCGTTCGACGCCGCCAGCATCGGCAGCGCCATCGCCACCCGCGCGATCATGGAAGACCTGCGCGCCGGGATGGACGGCCCCCTCGGCGCGGCCGGAGGCGGCCCGCCGCCGTTCGGCAAGGCGGACCGGTCCAACTTCCTCCAGGCGCTGGACCGGGTGCTGGTGAAGCTCGCCAGGACCTGAGCGACGTGTAGGACAATTGCAGGACTTGCCGCCTGCCAGTCCACTCACATGGACCGCATGGACCACAGTCTAGGGGCAAAAATGTTCGGACGTGCGGGCGGGCGCTCGGCGGATGGCTTCTACAAAGGGGGTGTAGCACGGACATGGACCGCATGAAGACAGGTTGGGGCGGAGTAGGAAAGACTTGCTTTTGAGGATGTAAGCCCTCTGCCGTTGTTGAGCGATTTCGTCAGAAGCTCGGGGTTTTCCCACCGCTCCGATGCGCGATCGCACACAGATTTTTTGCCGTCGTGAGCTATGCGGTGATTGGCACCGCCCCGGAACATTCCCTAACCCGGTAGGTAATGACAGTTAAATAGTCCAAAATGGATCTACTTTGACCGATACGGACAGTGCCATCTCCCACGTGCGGATCACGCCGCGACAACTCGAGTGTATCGAGCTTGCTGGTGAGGGTCTGACATCGAAAGAAATCGCCAGAAAGCTGGGTATCTCGCACCGAACGGTCGAAGCTCATATTTCCGCAGTAATGGAAGCCCTGGAAGTCGGCACACGCGCAGCGGCAGTGCTCAAGGTAAAAGACTTTCAGCATGACGAAGCTCTGGCCGGGTCTGATAAGAGGATCGCCCTGCAGGCCTCTGCGACCGAAGAGTACCTCATTACGCCGGCCCGATCACTGGAGCCGCCCATGCGTGTTGGCGCCCCCAAGCGGCTCTTCCCTCCGATTGGGGGACGGGCAAACGCGAGCGGGAAAAAGCAGCTGCTGATATGGATCGCGAGAATAACCACGGCCACCCTTGTCCTCGTCAATGTCATCATTCTATCCATTATGGCTGTATCGGCGATGGCAGAACCCGCCCCATAGTGATTTTCTTACTCCCCCAAGCGAGAGAGCTTTGGAGAAGAAGGAGAAAAACATGCTCAGGATCGAAGAAACCTCCGGTCGCGTCGTGGCCGGTGAAACCCAGCAATCCATTGCAACGATCGACAAGGCGCTGATATCGGCGGCCAATCTGTGCGCCAGCATCGTCGAGGCCAGTAATTCCTCAAACCTGCCGGTCAACACTCCGCAGGCGGCGTTATCGCAAGTGGGAAACGGCCTTTCGATGCTGATTGCGGGCCGCGAACATCTCGGCTCTGCAACTCTTGAGATGATCAAGATCCAGAAAGCCTCAAATCTCGAAACGGTATCGTTCGGCTGCCCCGATGGAAACTTCGGGTTCCAAGCGCATCCATCTGTAGCGAAACAGTGGGCCTGACCCATGACCATCGTCGCGATCGGTTTCTTGATTGTCTTTTTCGGCCTCATTGGCCTGATCTGGCAATTGGCCGATCGCAACGATCACAAGATGATGATCGCCATTACGATCGCGATCATCGCAACGTCGTTCAGCGGTCTGCTCGGCGAGTTCGAACGGAGGGTTCTGGTACGCATCATCGACACTCTTCTTGCCGTCGGCATCACCTATTACGCCCTTAAATCCCAGCGTTACTGGGCGCTATGGTTTGCAGGGTTCAGTTGGGCAACCGTTTTCCTCGGTCTCTTGGCCTTCGCGCTGCCCGCGGCACAGGCCGATATCTATTTCTTCGCCAGTACGGCCCTAGCCTTCCCGTCTTTGCTGGTGATGGCGATTGGCCTCGTTCTCGACAGCAGGTCGAAGAGCCGCCGCCTATGGGAAACAGACCCGTCCGCGGGTTGAGTTCACTTTCCCTGTTTGCCAGTCCCACCTCGTGGACAATGTGAAGACGGTTCAGGCGGACTAGGAAAGGCGTGATGGGCCCATGCTCGGGGTGGTGATCAATGCCGACATCCCGCTGGCCCGATGCTGCTTCAGGGCGGGCGCGAAGTAGCGCTATAGAGTTCTTTAGTGCCATCGCGTTATGCAGCCCGTTATGGAAACTGTAGACTTCCTGCTCGACCGCCCGCTTGTTTTGCTGATCGTGCTGTTTATCGGCGCGGTGATCGGGATCGTGTTAGAGCGGCAGCTGGCACACGCGGATCGGGAAAAGCGAAAGGCCTACTGGCGCGGGCGCAACAGCGGGCGGCGTAGTGGCAAGGGCGCCGGTTTGCGAAAGATCGAGGCGGCGGAGCGCGGCAAGGCGCAAACCCCCAATTTCGCCGCCGAGCAGCTGAAAGCCGTCAGCCGGGCGAAGTTCTCGTCCCGGCCGCTGCTCAACCGGGCGGAGGCCAAGGTGTTCACCGCTCTCGACACGGCAGTGGTCGCGCGCAATCCGCAATGGCAGGTGATGGCGCAGGTCAGCCTCGGCGAATTTCTCGCCAGCCCAGACGACGATGCCTTCCGCGCGGTCAATTCCAAACGCGTCGATTTCGCCCTGATGGACGCAGACGCACGCGTGGTTCACACGCTGGAATACCAGGGATCGGGCCACCACACCGGCACCAGCGCCGCCGCGCGCGATGCGGTGAAGAAGGAAGCACTGCGCAAGGCAGGCATCGGCTATCACGAGATCGTCGCCGGCCACACCACGCCGAGCGAACTCAGGGCGCTGGTGGAGAAGCTGGTTCCGGTGAGATAGTTTCCTCCTTAGAGCGTTTTCCACACGATCCGACTCGACGGGGATTCCTATTGCTGCGCTGATG
>JAPYPR010000039.1:0-7646 GCA_029937545.1 Erythrobacter sp.
CCTTACCCTACCCATCTCTCCCTAACCAACTATTAAACCCCCAATACCAACTCTTAATACAACTTAACACCTCTTTTAAATATATCCAATCTCAACCCTAATCTTTCATCAACACAAACCCTCAAATATATCCCCTCTCATTTTCTCTTAAATATCCTTACTCCCTTATAACATATATATCCTCTCCCACAAACACACTCTTATTCATCCTTTTCAATTACTCTTTTCTTACCTCTCATCCTCTCTTCCTATATACTTCTATTTCAATAACAACTATCTATCCAACCCTAACAACTTCAATCATTCCTAAATAACCCAACCCTAATTCCATCCTCTAACCCTTACCCTTTCTCAACCCAAACCTTATCTCTAACCACGATTTTTATAAACCCTCACTCACACCCTACCCTTCATTCTTCCCCTCCTTCTCTTCATCCCTTCCTAAATTCACTCACCCTCACCCTCACCTTCTTCCCCTCCTTCTCTTCATCCCTTCCTAAATTCGCTCACCCTCACCCTCTCCTAAACCCAAACACTCACCTTCACCTTCTCCCAATCCCAACCCCTACCCTCTCCAAACTTCAACCCCAATCACAATCCCTACATAAAATAACCCTCATTAACCCTAACTCTCTCTCTCACCCTTCCACTTCCTTTACTTAATCCACGCTCTTCTTTTAAACCCACTACTATATGCTCTCTTCTAACCCATACTATCTCATTCTATCTACCCCAATCTAAATTATTTCTATATCATCCCTTTCTCCTTATATTCCCAACCCTTACCAACACTACCTTCGCTACCCTATATCAATCCCTTCTGATATACCCATACTGTAACACTTTACACATACCCTATTTCAAACCAATAATTCAACCTGCCTTCGCTTCTTCCCCCGCGCGTTACCCCCCATTATATCCCGTATGTTCTGGGGCTATACTCTCTCTTACCACCGCCTGCTGCATGAACCCTTAACCCTCCATTACTGCAACGCCCATATACCGCCCATCCTAAACCCAACCATAACAACTCCGCCGCCATCTATCTATACTGCTTGCCCCTACCTGATACCCACCCGCCTTTCCCCCTTTCCGCTACGAACTGCAAACCATCCTATTACCTTGTTGACAACCTTCCTGCAATTCCCTATTCACACGAAACCATCATCGCTAACCATCAACTGCCTCACACTACATGCCACCCAACCCTACCCTGTACCATAACCCTCTTCTGAATCTTCCTTTGTCCACCTCCCCGCCCTTCTATAAATAATACTCCTGACACCATCTGTCTATTTCAATTTCTTTTTGACACTTTTTACATATAACCTATGCTGCCGCCCTGGGGTTCAACCATGCCTTTGCGGCCTTACCCTTCATCCATGCTGCATTCCATTTAAATGGATCACTCTGCCTCATCCGCTCCATATACGATGGCTATCCTCTTCATCCGCGCGGATGGTCCGATTACTCCCCTATACTCGTCAATATAATTCGATTCCGAACACTACATTTCCCCTTGCAACCATATCGCTCCCTAACCCTCGTCCTCTCTTGCTTGCCTGATCCGCCTCCATCGGCCCCACCTGCCCCGTGAATAACCCTAACCCTCCGGCCCCACATCGCCGCTCTATCCCGACCTCCGCCGACGCAATCGCCCCGACCAACCCGCCTCTAATCCAACGAACAACGAACCCTACTGGCAACGCCGTCCCCAACCCAAACGTAATCCCTCGCCTTCTCCATCGTCCATCTGCTCCCATTGCTTATCCTCAAACTGTGAACCTAAACCCTGTCCGCTGAAATACGTCCGGCGTTGGACGTCATCGGCACCGGAATCGTCCATCATGCACCCGTTGGTCTCTACACTATCTTTACCGCGCTCTGTCTGCCACGACCGTGCAAATCCTCCCCTTCCCATGGCAAATAAAACGGCACACAATATCTTGCCCACCTTTGTCCCTGCTTCTTGAACTCTTCCATCTCCCACGACGCCCTCATCCTTTCCCCCTCTGCGATCTCACTCTCGAACCGGGGCTGGCGCTTCTGTAACTCCAAAACTCCCCATCTTCGTCCTCGCTCCCACCGTTCCTCCCCCTAACAATATCCCCAAACGACCTCCCCCTAACCCTGTCCCCAAACGACCTCCCCTGACCATGTCCCCAAACGGCCTCCCCCCAACCATGTCCCCAAACCTTCGGACTGACCAACAACCCTCAATACAATCCAATCACCCTACCCTACCCCTTATATCATACATGTCAACTACAAATAACTTATAACCCTAACACATAACACGTAAATCTAATAAAATCTAATATACAACTTCGGCTTTATGATAACGGAATATTTTTATGCGGTGTAAAATCCTACTCAACGAACCCTGAATCATGCGAATCCGCACATGCCTACTGCCTCTTTGCTGCCCCAAAATTCTACTGTGAACCGCTATCATCCCTACCCTCCATCCATGCATGCCTCGTCCTTCGCCCGTCAACCCACTTTGAGCCGTCATGAAATGCTCATCAACTTGGCAAACTCGCCCTGTGCGGTTCTGCTATTTGTCGCTAATTCTCTACAATCCATCGACATATCGTCACGAATCCCCGGCACATCTCGTTCGTTTCCATCCCTCCCCATTTATCGACCCTGCTTCCTGCCCAACTGTAAAACTCCGGCGTCTCGGCCTCTTGACCGCTTGCCATCTCCGTCTCCTCCTTCAACATATTCAATGCTGCCCCATAAAACCGCGTCAATACTCCCTTATACTGACACTGCCCTCCCCATATTTTGACATATCTTCCTTCATCCCCGACCACCGGCCTCCATCCGTTGCATACCTTATATGGTAAACCGCACCCGAAACAACCACTATACTTCGCCAACCGCCTCTTACCAAACACCTCCCGTTCCATCCTCCCAATGCTCTCCATCACCCGTCTATGCCCTGCCATCTCCTTGTGTGGGCAATCTTCCATCTTATGCCTGTCCGCTTCGCCTCCCATGCGACATGCTACGCAACAACAACCCCAATCTTCCAAATGCCTTTCCAACTCGTCCGCTGTCGTCGCTTCCTCCATCGTCCGCTGCGTATCTTGCCATTCCTGGAACCGTATTTCTCTCTTCTGCCGTTCGAATATCCCCCGTGCTTCGTTTTGCGCCCCGTTGTCTGCGTTGCTTGGCGCTTCGTCCCGTGCCGCGCTGTATGTATGTCGGCTGCAAACGTCGCATTTCTCTTCACCATCTTCGCAACCTTCTCGGTCTGTTCGTCCGTCCATGCACCTATCCAACGTGATCCGCCGGCACTGGTCCTTCTCCACGTAATCCACCGTATTCCCCTCCCGTCCCTTCGCCTTGTTTCGTCCATCTTGTTGTCCCCGCCCCCGCTGCTTGTCTGCCTTGCCGTCTTTATGCATACGGCCGCAAACAACAATGGCCTGGCTCGCTTGCCCGTCTCGCCCCGCCCGCCCGCTCTCTTGCACATAATCTCGCATTCGTCGGGGCATCCATCCGTGTACGACTAATCGCACGTTCGCCACATCAATGCCCATCCCTAATGCGTTCGTCGCCACAATCACCCTCTCTCCCTGTACCCACGTCTTGAACCGCTCCTTCTTGCCCTTGGCGGTGTCGATGCCGCGGTAATACGTCCCGCAACCTAACATCTCTCCAACCTTCTTCACCCGATCGACGGATCCCGTGTACACAATCGCCTTGCCTTCCTGATTCTGCTCCGACCATTCCTGTACAATCTCGCATATCTTGCTGTCTTCCTCCTCTTCCTGCTCCTCGTGCGTGCTTCTGACCTTGATGACCCTGTATTGGATGTTGGGCCGGCTTGTCCTGCTCCGGAAAACGATGCTACGTGTCGCGCTTATGGCCGCAACCTCGTAAAATCCGTCCATGTCGTCCGGTCCTAACGTCGCCGTCAAAAATACTCGCTGTACCCCCCAGCCTCGGATGGTCCGCCCGACCTCGCTCAACTTGGGTCGGAACTCGGGGCAACCGTCCAACAATGTGTGGCATTCGTCCACCACAACCCGATCCAACACCCCGCGGCTCTGTAACCGACGAACAAAATCGCCAAACCCCGCCGTCACGGCTGATTCCGGCGTCACGAATACTATGCTGGCTACCGGGTTGCCCTGCCGGCTCCTCCATATGTGTGACGTGATCTTCAACCTCCTGCACCGCTCCGACAAATCATCCTGCAACGCCAACAACGGCACAATCACAATCGTTGTCCCGTCCGGGGAACAATATGCCGGCAACATGAACGACAAACTCTTGCCCCCGCCCGTGCTTGTGATCTGGACGATGGGTGTGTCCCCGGCGACAATGGCCCGTATCACGCTCGACTGTTGACCGCGAAACTCTGCGCCCCGACCCATCATCTGCTGCAACTGGCCGCTGATGTTGACTTGCTGCAATTCGTGCAACCGCTGGAACCGCACCTCTTCCCGGGCGCTCTCGAACGCCTCGCGCTTCCGCTTCTGGCCGGGTTGCGCCGTATCCTGGCTGTCAAACCCGAAAAACCGGTGCCACTTGCTGCTGACCTCGCGAAACTTCTCCCGTGCCAATGCCGTGCCGCTCAATCCTTGCTGCAACTCTCGCGCGTATATTGTCCCGGCCACATGCGATCCGTGCCCGGCCTGCAAATCTGACGCCTCGTCATCGATCCCGTCTTCGTCTTCGTACTCCGGCCCGTCTTCTCCAAAACTACGCGTGTACTTGGATCCTAAATACCGGTTGGAGATCGCAATCGCAACATGCCGCCATATGCTGATGTTCAACTTGCACCCCATCAACCGCTCGCTGTGCTGTTGCAAAATCCGTCGTACGCGGTCGGACGTCCACTTTCTCTCCCTAATCCAATTCTTCCACTCGCCGGGAATGTCAACCCCGCCTTGGCTGCCGTCTTCTGATGGAACGGATGGGCTGTGCTTTGCGGGTTTCCCCCAATTTCCTTCATTGTCGCTGCTGTAACCCTCGTCTCGCGTGGTTTGGCTTACACTGGCGATCTCCTCCCCCCACAAAAATGCGCTCGCCTTGTTCGCGCCTTTGATCATACCCTGGACATCCTGCCAAAACGGCAAAACCAACCACAAATACCAAACCAGCAACTCCCCAACGGCTCTCGGCATGAACCGGTGGATGATCTTGGCCTGGTTGGTCTGCTGGAAATTCTTGTGGTATGCCGTGACGAAACATACCTGCCCCTTGCTAATGAATATATTCCGCGCACCGCCGTTGCTCGTGTTTTGGTGGCGGATGCTCAGAATCTCCGTTGTCCTCGCCGGTTGCCCGGAAGTCAAGTGCACCAACAACCACAATTTTTCTCGAAATCTTTCCAGCTTCTTGCTGTGATCCTGTACCGCCTTGATCCTGTACGGGTGGCTTGCGTCTTCGTCGTGGCAAATCCATTCCTTCTGCAATGCCTCCGACTCGGCTATCTGTCTGACCGCCCACCCTTTGCCGTCGTCTAACCACGCGTTGCGCGTGTCTCGCAAAAACGAATACCCCACCTGGTCCTCGCTGTTGTCGTCCTCGAACCGCTCCCATGGGATGGCTGGCAACTTGCTGACCCCGTCTTCGCCAACCATGGCTAACTCGCCCAACAACCCTCTCGCCTCGCCGACGACCGCGAACATCATCTCCGCTAACTGGCCCATGTCGAACTTGATCCTCTTGTACTGGACCCGGTCCTTGACCCAGTCAATGCTGCCGCCGGCGGTTGTGTTGAACCGTATGTGCATGCCGTATGTGCGCGTCTCCAGAATCCAATCCATCGGCCCCGGTTGCGCCGTCCGCCCGTCTCCAACTCGTGTCATAAACCTCCGCACCATCCTCCGCACGCGGGGAAACATGCCGGGCACGCTTTCACGCGCCAACCTTTCTACCATGTTGCGGTCCCGCATGGCTGTCTTGACGTCGGCTTCTCGCTGCTGATACGCCCAACTGATGGCCAGCATCCGCGCCACTTTCACCACGGCCGATAATACGGGCGTGTAATCGGACGAGTCGTGCCAGCCGCCGTCCTCGCGGATCCCCAATACGGCCAGTGCGCTGATGATGGCGTTCTGGTAATCGTCATCCGCAATCTGATGGTCCAAAAACGCCATAACCACCTCCAAACACTCATGGTCAAACGACCTGTCGCACAACGTGGTGCCCGGCCCTCCGCTGGACACGCCTCGGAATATGTCGTCGCGCGCCTGTGCACTCCGCACAAATGTATCCCACCTCGCCTGCTGTGTGCTGGTAAATTGGTACGGCGGCCGGCTTTCTTCGTCCTGTCGCTGCGTGCGGTACCATACACACATCATCTTTCGCCATACATCCTTGTATCGCACCCATGAGTCCTCCTCCATGCGCGCATCAAACGGCTGTGCCGGCTTCTTTCCGACCTCGCGTCGGTTGATCTCAAACAATGCCGATACACCCACTTTGCTGCCGCGGCATACTCCTCGGGCGCTTTCCATGGCGCGGTCCAAGCTTTCGCACATTTGCCGCAACGCCCCTTCTTCGTCGTCTGCTGGCTCCGTCGTCGTTCGTAATTGTTCCGCATCCAGCATGTTCAAATGGGTCGACCATCCAACGCGACCTAACCATGCGTTCGCCTCGAGCTTTTGGTCAACTTCCTCGATAACGGCTTCTTTCTCGGCGTCCTTGAAACGCTGTTCTTGCGTATCGTGAAACTGCTTAATCCACGCCATAACCTCCGCCTTCTGTTCGGGTTTGGGCGTTTCGGTGCTGGGCTCTTGCACTTCAAACCAACCGCTGGCTGCACGGGTTTGGAACAACCTCTGGCAATGGACATTCTTTCTCCACGGGACTGCCCAATCCTCCCGGGAGCCTGACTTGAAATTCTCACTCCTCTTGCGGTCATTCTTCCACCCATGCACTGTACGGCAATGATCTTGGATACGCTGTGGCTGCCGGGCTACATATGGGCATGCCTCGCAACGTAACCCGTCTGTCTGGGGCCGTTTGATGAATGGGATTGGCTTTTCCATCGATTCGGGGAGCGCGAAATGTATCAATCTCTCCTGACTGCGTATGATGCCCGGTATGGCCTTGACCTCGTAGACAACTCTGCTCCGTGCGCCCTTTCCCATGCCGCGGTGGTGCCGGCGTAAATGCGTCTCGACTTCGTTGGCGATGTACGCATACTGGCATATCTTGCAAATAACAAACGGGTACTCGGGCAGCTTGACAAATGGGTATAACGCATCCATGATGGGGACACTGTGTTCGACGGGCCGTTTCCTTCTTGAATCGTCTACGAACAACTCTACTCGACGTTTCCTTGTCCCCATTATATATATCGGCAACGACACGGCGGGCGCGTATACCCACGCTCCGGTGGCTTACCCCTGACCCCACTTTTCCGCCTCTCGCTGCAGACATCGACCTCGGATAACTCGATCAAATGTGTTTGCCATGCTCTGAAAATGCAGAGCACTACTAATTACTGAATTCTCTATCGAATCATGCACGTATTGCTCTATTTTGCCGCGAAAACTTCCGATGAACTCTAGTCCAACTCTGCCATTGAACTCAACTCCAACTGCACTAGCGCCGAAATTCAAATTGGTGTCATTTCCCTATGAACTGTACTACAATTCACACCGCATAAGTGATAG
>JAPYPR010000039.1:7746-9784 GCA_029937545.1 Erythrobacter sp.
TAGCATAGTGGGATGATCATGTCCTTATACCGGCACTTATCCGCGCTTTGGTCATCCCTCTTCTCCTTCTCGGCAGCTTCCGGGTCGGCTCTCCTGCATATAGATTGTGGAAGGTAGCACATGAAGCACGCCGTATAGTCGGCCATCCATGGCTTTCCCTCGCTCTGGCATGACTTCAGCACCCGCTTCTTCGCCCCGATCCAAGACTGGCGCCGCCAACAAGAGCTCGCGCAATGGTCAAATGGCAAGTCTTTGGCCCGGCACAGCAGGCAGCACTCTCGCATGACTTCCATGTTGGCCTCGAAGCGGCGGAGCACCTCCTCGTCCCGTCTGGTTTGCCTAAGAATCTCGGCCGGTCCTGAATATCCCATTTCCGTGCCGCCCACATCTTCTTCTTCGTCCGAGATCGTCTCGTCCTCACCATGTCCACTCTCTCCACGACCCGCTGGCTCCCCCTTCGTGGGCTCCGTCGTGGTAAACCGGCTCCCTGCCGGTCGTGGTTCCCTGTGGTGCTCCGGGCACACGTCGCAGAGTTCGTCCCTGTCTTCCATACACCAAGTCCAATCTTGCTCTCTGTCCAGGAACTGGCCCATAACCCCTCGGAGGCAGTGCAACCGTGATAGGTACAGCTGCATCGCCTCCTCGTCCGCGCTCACGCACACCTGCGGCTTCCACGCAGCGCTTAGCAGCGTGATTGATTCTGCTGGTCGGCCATCCCGGCCTGCCCTGCCGGATTCCTGGGAGAAGTCCGTTATGGTCTGAGGCGCCCCGACGTGAACTACCAACCGTACATGCGGGTAGTCGAAGCCGAGTCCGAGCGCGGACGTCGCCACGATCACGGGTGAGCCGGTTGGACCTAGCCATTGCCCGATCGCCGCCTCCTTCTCCTCGGCGCTCATGGTCTCCCTGTCCCCTGTGTACGTCGGGCAGCCGTCGAGCTCGTCCGCGAGCTCTTTCATGAGATCGATCGTCCCGCAGTAGACGATGACTCTAGATCTCGCATCTCCAAGCACGGCTGACACACTGTCAGTTGTGCCCGGCCCGCCCCTTAGGAGGGACCGTATGAGGTCGGCCGCTTCGTCGCGCAACCGTCCGGGTCCCCCGTACTCGCGAATCCGGTATCGAACGTTGGGCCGGTTCGTTGACTCTCGAACCATGCGTGGCCGCACCAGAAAGTTCCGCTGGATAAATGCCTCCTCGAAGCTGGGCGGAAGCGTGGCCGTGAGCCAGACTGTCTGTGTCCGGATCTGGCGCACGTACGAGCCCAAGTTCCTCATGCTCTTGCGGTATCTTGCCGTCACCGTCAGATGGCACTCGTCCACGACGATGCGGTCCAGCCGCTGACGGCACTCTAACCGGTGCGCGTACTCGAGGAAGCTCCTGGTGCAGGCCGCCTCTGCTGACACGACCACTACTCGGGCTGCTCTCGACGTTTCACCTGCGGTCCACTCGGTGGTTTGGATGTCGGCCCGCCTCAGGCGATCGAGCATGTTGCTGCGGAGCGCCACCATCGGCAGGATCAGGATCGTCGTCCTGGCGCCCTTGAGCGCTGCCGCGACCATGGGGATCAGGGTCTTTCCCGTCCCTGTTGCCAGCACGATGATGACCTGCTCGGCCGCGTGCTTGCCCGCCGCCGCCAGCATTGAGTCCCGCTGCCCGGGTCGTCGGAACTGCAGGCTCGGGTCGTTGTAGAGCGACCGGGCCGTGGCCAGAAGCTCGCGTTCGGTGGCCAGCGGCCGGGTCCGGAGCCGTGCTCTCTTATGAGCACTTAGCATGCCGAGCTCGACGGCTTGCGCGTCGTCGCCGCCGGCCAATAGTGGGCGCTTCTGGCTGCCCCCGGCCCTCTCGCGGGCGAGCATGTCGTCCACCCGAAACAGTGTCCGCCAGCTCAGCGACGCCCGGTACGCGCGGTGCATGATCGTGTTCATCGTCAGCGTCGTCGAGCCGGCGTAGGCCTGGTTGAAGGTCCGGAAGGTGTGGTTGCTGGCCTCGGCCATGTCCACCAGTAGCTCTTCTCCCTCGGCGGCCGCACCCGGCG
>JAPYPR010000005.1 GCA_029937545.1 Erythrobacter sp.
CTGTCAGGGCCGGACTCTAATCTAACTTGGAGGAAAATCAGGGGGTCACGTCAGTATCTATCCCATAAATACCTCGGCATGAGGAGGGAATGGTCTGAGCGAATAAAGAAGGCTGGCCAAGAAGTTGCTATCAGAGCACAGGAATCCTAGCGCATAAGCGCAACTTGATTGCGATCGCGCTTAGTCGAACTTGTATCCAGCCGCCTCGGCCTCGGCGATGACCTCGGCCCCGGTCTGGCGCGGATGGTCGCCCTCGATGCGGCACCAGTCGGCAGCCTCGTCGACGAAGATTTCCTTTTCGATCGTGTGCGAAGCGGCAGCATCGAACAGACCGGCGGAGAAACTGCGATTGCCGGTGGGGAGGAAGCGAAACCACAAATGGCTGCCACACATCCCGCAGAAGGCTCGCTCGGCCCACTCGCTCGAGCGGTAGACGCTGGCCTTGTCCTCGCCCGCGATCATGACCGACTTACCCGTCTGCGCGGTGTAGATTGCGCCGCTCCAGCGGCGGCACATGCTGCATCGGCAGATTTCGATCTCGTGGGCGGGGGCTTCGATGGTAATCTCGACCGCGCCGCACAGGCAATGGCCCCGCATCGCGTCGGTCATCGCACCGGCTCCTTAATTCCCAGCGGTACGCCCGGCTCGCTCTTGCTCGTGCGGATCGTCAGCGATGTTTTCACACTGGCGACGTTGGGCGCCGGGGTCAGCTTGCTGGTGAGAAATTCCTGAAAGCTTTGCAGGTCCTTGCTGACGATCTTGATGATGAAATCGATCTCGCCGTTGAGCATGTGGACCTCCCGCACCTCAGGCAGGTCCCGCATCGCTTCCTCGAACTCGCGCAGCGCGTCTTCGGCCTGGCTCTTCAGGCTGACCATGGCGAAAACCGTAATCGAGAAGCCCAGCTTGCCCGGATCGAGATCGGCGTGGTAGCCCTTGATCACGCCCACGTCCTCGAGCGCGCGGACGCGGCGCAGGCACGGCGGAGCGGTCAGGCCGACCCGGTGCGCCAATTCGACATTGGTAATACGCCCTTCGGCCTGCAATTCGCCCAGCAGCTTGCGATCGATTTCGTCGAGATTGGCCATGACCCTCATGCCCCTAAAATGTACTTACCCGTTCCGGATCCGGGATGCATCGTGAAATGTTGACAACGCATCTGGAGCCTCTTGGCTAACATTATTATCTTTGCCAGCAATTGTCCCGCTTTGCAACGCGAAGGCAACTTTCCGTTCATCGTAAGTCTTACACGGATAGAAAGCGAAACGGTGTCATGGTTTACCCTTCGCAAACCTTGATGCCGCACCGGAGTATCCATGCATTTTGACGACCGCCTTGCCACAGTGTTGCGCCATCGCGCGGCGGGCGAGCGTGCGGGCAAGACGCAGTTCCGGCAGCTGATCGATCTGCTGGGCGAGCGTCCACAGGCGGGCGACCCGGCGTTGAAGGCGGCGGCCTATCTGCGTCTGATCGCTTTGGCGGAGATGATTCCGGTCGATGAGCGCGCACGCATCGTAGGCGAGAACGGCTGGCGGTTCCGCAATCCGGAACTGGTGAAATGGTTCGGCGAGGCGCATCCCAAGATCGCGGCAGCCGCGCTCTACCGGGCGCATCTGACGGGCGAGGAATGGGAGAGTCTGATCCCCCGCCTGCCGATCCGCGCGCGCGGTTTCCTGCGGCACCGCCGCGACCTGCCCGAAGCTGCCGTGCGCGTGCTCGACCGGCTGGGTGTGCAGGACCGCGCATTGCCCTTGCCGGACATGCTGGAGCTGCTGGACGAGGCGGAGCCTGACGAGCAAATCGATACGGACTTGCCTGCGGGCCCGCCTCCGCTTGTCCTGTCCGCCGCGAATGACGGGGACGAGGCCTCGGAGGATGATAAGTCGGCACTTCACCCTGAAGGGGCCGACGACCAGGTTCCTGCGGAACCGGCTACAGCAGCGCACCCCACCCCCGCCGGGACCGGCGGCATTCGCGCGCTCGTGGACAGGATCGAGGCTTACAAACGCAATCGCGGAAGCGGTGGCGGTGAGGCTTTGTCCCTGCCGCTCGGCGAACCGGAACCGGCGGTAAAGCGCAAGCCGGTCGCCAGCTTCCTGATCGGCACCGATGCCGAAGGCCGGATCGACTGGGCTGAAGACGAGATCGCGCCCATGGTGGTCGGTACCGCGCTGGCCCAGCGGCGCGGCGATGACGCTGGCGAAGACGAGTTCGCTGCCGCTTTCCTCAATCGCAGGCCTGTACGCGGCGCTACCCTGACGCTGCGCGGCGGCGAGGCCATAGCAGGCGAATGGACCGTCGATGCCGCCCCCCGCTTCACCCGCGGCGAGGGTAGGTTCTACGGCTATGTCGGGCGCTTCCGCAGGGCTGTCGAGGCGAGCGACGACCGCCGCCATGACAGCGCGGACCGTCTGCGCCAGCTGCTCCACGAGCTGCGCACGCCAGTGAACGCGATGCAGGGCAATGCGGAGGTCATCCAGCAGCAGGTCTTCGGCCCTACGCCGCACGAATACCGTGCACTGGCGGCGTCGATCGCGGGTGACAGCGCACGGATCCTCGCCGGCTTCGACGAGCTCGACCGGCTGGCGCGGCTCGAAACCGGCACGCTCGATCTCGATCCAGGAACGGCGGATTTCGCCGCCATCGCCCATGCGCAGATCGACCAACTGCAATCCGTGCTGAAACCGCGGGTTGCCAGTTTTGCCACGCAACTGGAGGCCGATGCGGCGCTCTTGCCAATGACGAGCGGCGATGCGGAGATGCTCGCCTGGCGCGTGCTCGCCACGATCGCGGGTGCGACTGGGGCGGGCGAGACGATCAAGCTCTCCCTGCGCACGGAGGACGGGCAGACGACCTTGCGCGCCCAATTGCCAGCCACGCTGGCCAGCGCAGGAGACGTGTTCTCTCACGAGGCCCGCGGCGGTACCGGAGCGGTGAGCGCCGGGATTTTCGGCGCGGGCTTCTCGCTCCGCCTTGCCCGGGCGGAGGCGCGAGCAGCGCGCGGCGAATTGTCGCGCGACGACCAGTGGTTGGTCCTCTCGCTGCCACTCTTGACCGGGGAAGAGGCGCTGCCTAGCCCTGTCGATGCGCCGGGTCGCGCGGCGGGCTGATCACTCGCCATTGGACACGCCGGAGGGGGGCAGGCCACATTCAACACGCGAATCTTCTCCATCCGCCGTCGCGCGATCAGGCCGTCCGCTTTGCACCCGATTTCGGGCAGCGGGTGCTTCTGACAGTCGATGCCGAGGAGGAATTCGACTGGACGGGCGATTTTTCGCGTCAGGGCTACACGCTCGACCACGTGCCCAGGATCGCAAAGTTCCAGCAGTTCTGCGGTTCGCTCAACATCTCGCCCGTTTACCTTATGGACTGGCCGATCGCACAGTCGCCGATTGCCCAGGACATCATCGGTGAAGCTGTGGCCAATGGAGAGGCTGAAATCGGGGTTCAGCTGCATCCGTGGGTCAATCCGCCCTTCGATGAAGATCTTACCCGGCACGCCAGCTTCTCGGGAAATCTTCCGCCCGACCTCGAGCGCGCCAAGTTCCGCGCCCTCCGCGACCTTATCGAAGAGAAGTTCGGAGCGGTCCCTCGCATCTACCGCGCAGGCCGGTATGGCGTCGGCCCTGCGACGGCCGCAATGCTGTCGGAAACCGGCATCGCAATAGACAGTTCGGTGCGCTGTCGCTTCGATTACAGCGCGGAAGGGGGGCCGGATTTTCGCGGCCATCCCTGTACGCCCTACTGGACCGATTCTCAGCGAAGGCTGCTGGAGCTGCCGCTGACCACTGTTTACTGGGGGATGCTGCGTAAACAGGGCGACGCGCTGTTTCCCCTCGCCCGCAAGTCCGCAGTGCTTACCAGTCTTTTTTCGCGCCTCGGCATGCTGGAACGCATTGCGCTGACACCCGAAGGCACTTCGGCCCAGGAGGCGCTCAAGGCCGTGGACATCGCACTCGACGACGGGTTGCCGACCCTGACGATCAGCTTCCACAGCCCTTCATTATCGCCCGGCCATACGCCCTATGTGCGCAGCGAAGACGACCTCGACCGCTTCTACGATTGGTTGCGGACCGTTTACGCCTACCTCGACCAGCGCGGTGTTCGCCCGACCACTGTTGCGGAAATCATCGAATCCGTCGTCGTCTAGCGGCTTGCCAGTCTGGCGCTGTGCCGCTAGGCGCTTGCGTCCGCATGCGGTGCATGGGGGCCTGTAGCTCAGTTGGTTAGAGCTGGCCGCTCATAACGGCTAGGTCGCGGGTTCGAGTCCTGCCGGGCCCACCATCTACGACGCATTGCGGGACATCCGGTCGGGGAGTGGCGCAGCCTGGTAGCGCACTTGTTTTGGGTACAAGGGGTCGCTGGTTCGAATCCAGTCTCCCCGACCAACTAGACACCATCAAGCCGATCTGCACCGGGATGGGGTGCAATAGGCCATGCAATATCGGCGTCAGTCGCGCATGACACGCGCAAAATTCGCAGCACCGGGTATCGGCTGCTTGCGGTTGTCTCGCAAGTCGGGCTGTGCCCCCACGAGCTTGACGAGGCTGTCCGCGATCTGATCGATCTTCGCCCGCTCCAATGAGTAGAAGACCATCTTCGCCTCCCGGCGTGTCGTCACCAGTTCCGCTTTGCGCAGGATCGCAAGTGCTGCGACAGGCCGGGCTGGGAGACTTTAGTATCTTCTTCGATCTCGCCGACGCTCTTCTCGCTGTCGCTCAAAGACTGGAGGACGCGGAAACGCACCGGATGCCCGATCGCCTTGAAGATATCTATTTGCTCATCGAGGTTCATGGTCGATGCACTTCGGTGAACCAGCCGCCTGCCTCTGCGCTTTCAAAGACATCGTCGAGGCTGATGCTCATCTGCTTGAGTAGCGGGTCGCCCTTCTGCCAGTCCGCCGGCACGAGTGCACCCTCTCTGTCGGCCGCCTGCAGCGCGTCGATCAAACGCAGCATCTCCGGAATCGAGCGCCCGACGTTCGCTGGGTAGGTTGAAATCGCTCGGATGATGCCTGCTGGATCGATAAAATATGTGCTTCTGATCGTCCCACTGTCTGCATCATCGCTTGCAATCATTCCATAGGCTCGCCCGACCACCATTGTAGGGTCTTCCAAAAGCGGGAAGCGAACTTCGACATCGAACTTGTCGCGGATCAGCCTGAGCCACGCAAGGTGAGAGAACAGGCTGTCGACCGACAGGCCGATGAGAGCGCAATCGCGCTCTGCGAATTCGCTCTCACGCTTGACGAGAGCGACAAACTCAGAGGTGCATACCGGCGTGAAGTCGGCGGGATGAGAGAAGAACGCGACCCATTTACCGCGATAGTCGTCCAACTCGACCGGTCCGACTGTGCTGCGTGCTCTTCAACGCAGGTACGGATTTCGAACGCGAGATGGGCGTCATCGCGGGGGTGGGTGTCGGGCTGCTGCTTTACCTGTGGAGCGCGTCGCGCCCCCATGCTGCGATCGTCGGGCGCGTTCCCGAAACCGAGCATTTTCGCAATATCGAACGCCATGCGGTCTTCACCGATCCGCACATCCTTTCAATCCGCATCGACGAAAGCCTGACTTATCTCAATGCCCACTGGCTTGAGGAATTCGTGATGGAGGAGGTCGCCGACCACCCCGAACTGCGTCACGTGATCCTCATGTGCAGCGCCGTGAATGCGATCGACGCATCCGGTCTGGAAAGTATGCAAGCGATAAACCACCGGCTCAAGGATGGCGGCATCAAGTTGCACCTTTCGGAGGTGAAAGGTCCGGTGATGGACAAACTCGAACGCACGCATTTCGTTGAGGATCTGGGAGGCAAGGTGCACCTTTCGCAGGCCGGGGCTTTTGTCGATGCGCTTCGCGATAATGGGGACAGCGATCTTCAACCCCACGATCTCGCAAGAGGGCAGATTTGATGGTAGCCTGCCCAACATTCGGCGATGCGCGATCTGCGCGTTGTAAGCAGCCGAACAGTCGGTGCCAATTTCGCACCACCCGCATCAGGCGAATGTACTAGAGTAAGATCATGTTCGACCAACTCGATGCCATCCTGCTGGCCCGTATTCAGTTCGCCTTCACGGTGAGCTTCCACTTTATCTTTCCAGCTTTTTCAATCGGATTGGCGAGCTATCTGGCCGTGCTGGAAGGGCTCTGGCTCAAAACCGGCAAGTCGATCTACCTCGATCTCTTCAAATACTGGGTGAAGATCTTCGCGATCGCGTTCGCCATGGGCGTCGTGAGCGGGATCGTCATGTCCTACCAATTCGGCACGAACTGGTCGGTTTTTTCCGATGTAGCCGGGCCCGTGATCGGCCCGCTCATGGCCTATGAAGTGTTGACCGCTTTCTTCCTCGAAGCAGGCTTCCTCGGCGTCATGCTGTTCGGAATGGAGCGGGTGGGAAGAAAGCTGCACTTTGCGGCCACCCTGATGGTCGCCATCGGCACCTTCATCAGCGCTTTCTGGATCCTTTCGGTAAATAGCTGGATGCATACGCCGAGCGGCTTCGAAATGGGGGCCAACGGGCAGTATCTCCCTGGCGATAGCTGGCTGGAGATCATATTCAATCCCAGCTTCCCCTATCGGTTAGTCCACACGGTGCTCGCAGCATATCTGACAACCGCTTTCGTCGTCGGCGGTGTGGGGGCGTGGCATCTGCTCAAGGATCGAGCCAACCGGCATGCGCGCAAGATGTTCTCGATGGCGATGTGGATGGCAGCACTGGTCGTGCCGGTGCAGATTTTCGCCGGAGACATGCACGGCCTCAACACGCTGGAGTACCAGCCGCAGAAGGTCATGGCGATGGAAGGGCATTATGATAGTTACCCGGACGGTGCGCCCCTCTATCTGTTTGGAATTCCGAACGATGAGGAACAGAAGCTGGAGTACGCCTTCGGTATTCCCAAGCTTTCCAGTCTTATTCTGAAACACGACCCGGATGCGCCCCTGGCCGGGCTCGACACCATTCCGGACGATGAACAACCGCCGGTCGCCATCGTGTTCTGGTCGTTCCGCATAATGGTCGGTCTCGGGTTCGCCATGCTTGGTGTGGGGCTATGGAGCCTTGTCGCACGCATGCGCAAAAGGCTTTACGATTGGACTTGGCTGCACAGGGCGGCGCTGGTCATGGCACCATCAGGTTTCGTGGCCGTAATCGCCGGATGGATCACGACGGAAGTGGGTCGCCAGCCTTATGTGATCTACAACTTAATGCGCACGGCCGACGCGGTCAGTCCGCTGGACGCGCCCGCTGTCGCGACATCCCTCCTGGCCTTCGTCGTAGTCTACTTCGCTGTTTTCGGCGCGGGGGTCTGGTATATCCTGCACCTTATGCACAAACCGCCGCATGCGCTCGAAACGGGGGTAAAGCAGGGAGATACCGGCCCGATCAGGACGGCGGGTATCACGCCGGGGCCGACCCAAGACCCAATCGACCAGATGGATCAAGCCGTTGTCGACATCAAACGGAAGGAGGAAAGGTAATGGACCTCACCGTTATCTGGGCATTCATTATTGCCTTTGCCGTTTTCGCATATGTCGTGATGGACGGGTTCGATCTCGGCATCGGCATTCTTTTCCCGACATTCGACGTTGGGCTTGAGAGAGATCGGGCGATGAATTCCATCGCACCGGTCTGGGATGGCAACGAGACATGGCTAGTATTGGGAGGAGGCGGGCTTTTCGCCGCTTTCCCACTCGCCTACGCGGTCGTGCTGCCAGCCACCTATCCCCTTATCATCGCCATGCTGCTCGGCCTCGTCTTCCGCGGCGTCGCGTTCGAATATCGCTGGCGTGATCCGTCACACCGTCGTTTCTGGGATGCTGCGTTCACCGGTGGCTCGCTCGTGGCCGCTATGGCCCAGGGTATGACGCTGGGAGCGCTCCTCCAGGGTATCGAGGTCGTCGACCGGAATTATGCGGGAAGCTGGTTCGATTGGCTTACGCCCTACACGCTACTCACCGGAATTGGCACAGTGGTCGGCTATGCTCTCTTGGGAGCAACCTGGCTGGTTTGGAAGCTGGACGGCGAAGGCCAAGCTCATGCGCGAAACCTGGGCATCCGCGCTGCATGGGCGACTTTGGTCCTGATGGGAGCCGTCAGTCTCTACAACGTCTTTCTGAACGCCGAATACGCGGCACGCTGGATGACGGCACCTGAAATCTATTTTGCAGCGCCTGTGCCGATCATCACGGCCGTCATTGCAATTTCCCTCCTGCGCACTTTGAAGGCGGAGCGGCACAGCAAGCCATTCTGGCTGTCGATCGCGCTCTTCTTCTTCGGCATGGCGGGTCTCGGGGTAACCATGTGGCCTTATGTCGTCCCGCCCGGAATAACGATCTGGGATGCAGCCGCTCCCGAACGGAGCCAGATCTTCATGCTGGTGGGAGTAGCGATCACCATGCCGTTGATTATCGCCTACACGGCGTGGGCGTATTGGGTGTTCCGAGGCAAAGTCGGACACGAGGGCTACCATTGATGTCCGACGAACCTTCCGCGCCGCTCTGGAAGCGCCTTGCATGGATGGCAGCGATCTGGGCGGGCAGCGTTGCGGTGCTCGGAGCCGTGGCAAGCCTCATTCGCTGGTGGCTCATGCCATCGTAGAAGACTTTCCGAATGCTGCTCGAAAAGATCGAGACACCCCGGTTTCGGTGAGGAACGAGCTGCGATCGATCCGCGCCAAGATTGCGAAATCCTACGAATCCTACACGGGCTTCATGTCCTGCCGTGCGAGTGCCAGTTTAACTCCATCGTCCTGCTGCATCCGATCGCGGAACGAGCGCAGGGTCGGGTAGTCGTCGATCGAGAGCGGGGTCTGCTCGATCCACCGCGTCACGACATAGAGATAGGCATCGGCGAAGCTGCGTTCCGATAGATACCATTCGCCATCGGATTCGTTGAAATTGGCTTCCAACCGCTCGAAGTGTTTGCGCAGCTTGTCATAAGCTGCGGCCTTCACCTCGTCCTGCGCGTCCTTGCTCCCGGCGTAAGTCTTTACTGCGAAATGCGGTCCGAAATCCGCATGCACTTCGCTTGTGAGGTAAGATAGCGCCTCGGCTTCCTTGCGCCCCAGCACCTTGTCGCGTGCATAGCCCTCGGTCCCGTGTTCCGCGCCGAGCCAGCTCAGGATCGCCGCGGCTTCGGTCAGGACGTCGCCGTCTTCGAAAGCCACTGCCGGGACTTTGCCCTTCGGATTGATCGCGAGATACTCGCCCCTCTTGTGGTCGCCATAGGCTATGTTCTTGACCTCGACCGGAGCATCCAGCCATGCGACCGCGATATTGGTGGCAAGGGCACAGGTGCCGGGCATCGTGTAAAGTGTGGGCATATTATCGTCCTCGGGTTTCGGTGGTCTTGCGTTCAATGGCCCGCTCCTGTCTCAAGTTCCGGTGAGCGCGACCTCGACACCTGCTAAACTCGATCGGACGGCGATCCTGGCGATCTGGGCCATCGCCCTGCCCGCGATGGTCACCAATGTCGCGACTGCCCTGATCGGGATCGGCGACATGTGGATCGTCGGCCAGCTTAACGATGCCCCCACACAAGGTGCGGTCGATGTCGGCGCCAAGCTGTTTGCCGCGCTCTTTACAGTCATGAACTTCCTCAAGACCGGCACGACCGGCCTCGTCGCGCAGGCTGGCACTCGGTCGGGTCCGGCGGAGCAGGTCGCTGTGCTGATCCGCGGACTGGTGGTCGGCCTCGCCATCGCTGCGCTGCTGCTTCTCGCCAAGCCGATCCTACTGCCTGCGCTGCTCGATGGGCTGGGCGCGCAAGGCGAGGTTCGCACTGCTGCCGTGATCTATGCCGATATCCGCTATTGGAGCGCACCTGCGGTGCTCGCCAATTTCGCCTTGGTCGGCTTCCTCGTCGGGCGGCGGCGGATGAAGACGGTTCTGGCGATCGAAGTCGCCTACAACCTACTCAACGTCGCGCTCGGGCTGTGGCTGGCGTTGGCGCTCGACTGGGGTATTGCCGGGATCGGCTGGTCTAGCTTCATCGCGGAATTCGCCAAACTGGTTGCCTGTGCCGCCATTGTCGTCGCAGTCGCCGGATCGGACCTTCGGGACGCAGTGCGTGACCGTGCTTCGATCTCGCTTACGGCGCTGAAGCCCTTTCTCTCCGTCAACCGCGACCTCTTCCTGCGGACCGTGATCTTGATGGTCGCGATCTCGGCCCTCACGCGGCTGGGCGCCGAGCGCGGCGCAGTGGTGCTGGCTGCCAACGGCATCCTTTACCAGCTATTCGTGTTCTCTGCGCTGTTGCTCGATGGGTTCGAAAATGCGGCACAGGTACTCAATGGCGAGCGGCATGGGGAGGACGATCGCGACGGCTTCCTCGCCTACATGCGGGCTATCCTGCTGCGCGGGCTGGGTGTGGCCGCTATACTCGCCGGAGTTTTCGCCGTGGTTGGCGGCTCGATCCTCGAATCCTTTGCAGCGACCGAGGCAGTGGCTGTCGAGGCTCGCGCTCTGGTACCATGGCTGGTGGTCATACCGTTCGCGGGCGTCGCCGGATTCGTGCTCGATGGCGTATTCGTAGGGGCCAGCTGGACGCGCGCCCTTCTGCTCAGCATGGCAGGGGCGTCCGTGGGCTATGCCCTGTTGCTGTGGGTTACCTGGCCGTTGGGCAATGACGGCTTGTGGCTGTCTTTCGTGGCGTTTCTGGTGCTCAGAGCCGTGCTGCAATTGGCCCTGATACCGCGGCTCATGCGCGTTGGGCGTCCTTCGGCCTGAACTTGGTCACGACGTTCGCCTTATCCTCACGGCAGATGCGGTTGCGACCGCTTTCCTTGGCGCGGTAGAGTTCCGAATCGGCGCGCGCAAACAGCTTGCCATAGCCTTCACCCGCCTCGCGCCCGGCAACGCCGAAGCTTGCGGACAGTCGGTTGTTGCTCGGCATGCCCGGCACCGCCGTCTCCGAGAAGCGCCGACGGATGCGCTCGGCCATGGCCTCCGCTTTTTCGCCGTCGCAATTCCACGCGAGGATACAGAACTCCTCGCCGCCGATCCGGCCAGCGATATCGCTGTTGCGGATCATGTCGGCGACGACGCCCCCGAAAGCCGCAATCGCCTTGTCGCCGACCTGGTGGCCGTAAACGTCGTTCACCGCCTTGAAATGGTCGATATCGGCCACCACCAGCCCCACCGGCACGCCTTCCTGCTTGGCCCGCTCGATGATCGCGACCGCATCCTGCTCGAAGGCACGCCGCGCCCGCAGGCCCGTCAGCATGTCGCGCTCAGCACGTTCGCGCTCGGCGATGACCATGTCCCACGCGCAGGCGCCGATCAGGGCAACGCCGGTCATCAGCGAGGCGACCGTCACCGCTACGCTAAGCACCGAGTAATAGATGGACTCGCGATAGGCGGAAGCGTCCGACCCACCCGCGATGATCAGCGTCAGCACCGGTCGAACGAGAAAATTGACGGCGGCCAGGGCGAACAACACGGCGATCAGCGTGTCGATCGCATTGCTTCGCTGCACGTTGAACAGCGCCATGGTGCCGATGACCATCATCACGCCATAGCCGGTGTTAACGATGTAGAGCCGCGGCGCGGTGTCGTCCGACAGGAATATCGCGGCGGCCAGTGTGAGAGCGGAGACCGCATAAACGACGACTAATGCCCGGATGGAAACCTGCTGCCTCACCCGCTTCGTCGCGGCCCAGATCAGAACGCCCGTGCCGAGCGTATAGAGCACCTGTGTGACGTGAAAAACATAGAAGGCGCCCGGATCGGGCACGAGATGCGTGAACAGAAAACCGAGCCCAAGGCAGAAATAGGCAGCTGCAAAGCCGAGCACATGGGACCCCATGTTCCCGCGCTTCCACAACACAAGGAACATTGCCATGAAAATCAACGCCATGGCGGGCGTAATAAGTCCAAGTATCTGCTCGCGCATGCTGTCGTGTGAAACCCCCTGCCGGTGTCTTAAAGACAGGCACTTAACAAGTCCTCACTTTTTGTTACTTTTGCGCAGATTTCTCGAAGAAGAACAGCAGATGGAGACTTCTCTAGGGGTAGCCGCGACCATGTGAACGTTCCGTCAGGCACGGTGATAAGATCGGCGCTCCGCACACCGCGCTTGCTCCTGCGCCCTGCGGCCATTATCTGCCCCACCACACCTGCCGGGCGCGCGCCGCCCGCTTATCCCAATCCGATCACGAAGGACCCGCCCGATGGCCGCGCAATACGCATTCGTCATGAAGGACATGACCAAGACTTTCCCCGGCGCGCAGAAGCCGGTGCTGAGCAATATCAACCTGCAGTTCTATCGCGGGGCGAAGATCGGCATCGTCGGCCCCAATGGCGCGGGCAAGTCCACCCTGATCAAGATCATGGCCGGCATCGACACCGACATTTCGGGCGAGGCCTGGCCGGGCGAGAACATCACCGTCGGCTATCTGGAGCAGGAGCCCGAGCTGGACGAGAGCAAGACCGTGCTCGAAAACGTCAAGGACGGTGCGCGCGACATCGCCGACAAGGTTGATGAATACAACGCCATCGCCGCGCAGATGGCCGAACCCGACGCCGATTTCGAAGCGCTTGGCGACAAGATGGCCGCGCTCCAGACCGAGATCGACGCGGTCGACGGCTGGACGCTCGACAACCAGCTCGAAATCGCGATGGAAGCGCTGCGCTGCCCGCCGGGCGATAGCCCCGTCACCGACCTCTCCGGCGGCGAGAAGCGCCGTGTCGCGCTGACCCGCCTGCTGATCCAGAAGCCCGATATCCTGCTGCTGGACGAGCCGACCAACCACCTCGATGCCGAAAGCGTCGAATGGCTGGAAAACCACCTCAAGGAATACGCCGGTGCGGTGCTGATGATCACCCACGACCGCTACTTCCTCGACAATGTGGTGGAGTGGATCCTCGAACTCGATCGCGGCAGCTACTATCCGTACGAAGGCAATTACTCGACCTACCTGGAAAAGAAGGCCAAGCGCCTCGATCAGGAAAGCCGCGAGGAAAGCGGGCGCCAAAAATCGCTCAGCCGCGAGCTCGAATGGATCCGGCAGACGCCGAGCGCGCGCCAGACCAAGTCCAAGGCGCGTATCCGCAAGTTCGAGGAGCTTCAGGAAAGCCAGAAGGATCGCAAGCCCGGCAAGGCACAGATCGTAATCCAGGTGCCCGAACGGCTCGGCGGCAAGGTGATCGAGGCCAAGGGCCTGACCAAGTCATATGGCGACAAGCTGCTCTTCGAAAACCTCGACTTCATGCTGCCCCCGGGCGGCATCGTCGGCGTGATTGGGCCGAACGGCGCGGGCAAGTCCACCCTGTTCAAGATCATCACCGGACAGGAAGAGCCCGACAGCGGCACTATCGAGATCGGCAGCACCGTCCACCTCGGCTATGTCGACCAGAGCCGCGACGATTTGAACCCGAAGAACAACGTGTGGGAGGAAATCTCCGACGGCCTCGACTACATGAAGGTCAACGGCCACGACACTTCCACGCGGGCCTACGTGGGCGCCTTCAACTTCAAGGGCGCGGACCAGCAGAAGAATGTCGGCAAGCTGTCGGGCGGCGAACGTAACCGCGTGCACATGGCCAAGATGCTCAAGACCGGCGGCAACGTGCTGCTGCTGGATGAACCGACCAACGACCTCGACGTGGAAACGCTCGGTGCGCTGGAAGAGGCGATCGAGAACTTCGCCGGTTGCGCCGTGGTCATCTCGCACGACCGCTTCTTCCTCGACCGCCTCGCGACGCACATCCTCGCCTTCGAAGGCAACAGCCATGTCGAATGGTTCGAGGGCAACTTCGAGGCTTACGAAGAAGACAAGCGGCGCAGGCTCGGAGATGCGGCGGATCGCCCGACGCGGTTGGCGTATAAGAAGCTGACTAGGTAATGGTGATGAGCATCACGCCGCAGATGCAATCTGTTTAGGCGTGACCCTATCGATTGCGAGTTGCGCGACAGACGGAGGCAGCTGCCCATCCTTCACCTTGGACGACAGATACTTCGCGGAACTTGCCTCTCTCGATATATTCCTCCTGAAGCCACCGCCTATACTCGCCCAGAGCGTCGATAGGATAACATCACGCTATCTGCGGGTTGGACTTCGATTGCGGGTGATCATCCGGATAGGCGTGAGGATATTTCTGACGAACACCGTACTTTGCTTCGAAATAACCAGCTTCCCAAGCCTTTGACCACGCAATCCCAATATGAGCAGTGAAACCGCAGCTGAGGGTCTGCAAGCCCTTGGTTGATCAAAGTCCCGTCGTGCCACGTGCTCGGCGGGACTTTGCTTTCTAGAGCTGGCACTCTCACACTCCAAGCGCTAGCAACAGACTTCTTGAGGAAAACCGCAGGACAACTGCGCGTGACGATGGTTAACGAAGGTTCTCCGCCGCTGCGTTTGACTCCTCCCACCCCACTTTGACACAATGACGATCCACGCGCCCGACACGCGGGCGTATTTCCCGCCGGCGCATCCCTCGTGCCGCGAACACGAAATTCAAAGGAATACCATGACGACACCCAGCAACGGTGACACCGTGACCATCGACTACGTCCTCAAGCGCGGCGACGGGCAGGAAATCGGCAACACGTCCGAAGTCGGCCCGCAGACGGTCCAGCTTGGCGCAGGCCAGATCTTCCCGGCGATCGAGGAAGCGCTGACCGACATGGAAGTCGGCGACAGCCAGACCGTCTCCATCGACAGCGACAACGCCTTCGGCCCGCGTCGCGAGGAGCTGGTGATCGACATTCCTCGCGCCAATTTGCCCGCAGAGCCCGCTCCGCAGCCGGGCATGGCGATGCAGGCGCAGACGTCCGAGGGCCAGCCGATGACGCTCTACATCCTCGAAGTGGGCGACGAGCAGGTGAAGGCCGACGGCAACCACCCGCTCGCCGGCGAGGACGTGACCTTCGACCTCACCCTGCGCGACATCAAGCAGGCCGCCTGATTTTTCGGCCAGAGCTATACGCAAACAAGAAGGGGCGAGCCGCGAGGCCCGCCCCTTTTGTCTTGCCTACTTGTAAAGCTCAGCCTTCCTCGGCCGCCTTGCTGACGAGGATGTTGACCGAGACGCGGCGGTTCTGGCGACGGCCCTCCGCAGTCGAATTATCCGCTGCCGGATCGGCTTCGGCGAAACCGGTCGGGGTCAGCATGCGCCAGGGCTTCCAGCCGCATTCCTGCTGGAGGATATTGACCACGCGCGCCGCGCGCCGTTCGCTCAGTGTCTGGTTGTATTCCTGCGCGCCGACCGAATCCGTATAACCGACGACCAGCAGCAAAGCGTTGTCCATGCTATCGGCCTGACTTGCGGCTTGGCACAGCTGCGCGCGGTCGCCCTGTCCGACCGACCACTTGCCCGTGTCGAAATAGACGTTGGTGACGCCCTTCACATTGTAATTGTCGATATTGCCCATGCGTCCGCGCAGCGCCTCGGCCGCGGCGGTGTTGGTGTCGATATCGGCGCGCTGTTCGGCAAAGCGCTGCGTGGTGCCGGCCTGGATCATCTGCGCGGTTTCGAGATCGTCGTTCTTGAGCTTGATCTCGCTGGCGAGCAGCGTCTCGCCGGCTTGCATGGTTTCGACCTCGACGGGGATGCCGTTCAGCAGGTCCTGCGCCGTGAGCGAGGTGCGACCGAGGCCGAGAAAGCCGCCGGTACCGCGGATCTCTGTGTTGGGCTCCACGGTGATGACGAAATTCGTGCCATCGGTCCTGGTGACCTGAATCTGGTCGCCGCGGCGGGCGGTGATCACGCCGTCGATATCCGGCCCTTCGACCGGCGTTGCGCCGTAAACCGTGGTGAGGACCTCACCGTCCTGCGCAGGCTCGATTTCCTGGGCCGACAGGGTGCCGGCAGCGGGCAGCGCCATCAGGGCGACGAGGGCAAGGCGCGAGGCCGTGCTGGTTCGAATTGTCATACTGTACTCCTTCACGTGCGACAGCGTGCCTCTGCAAAGGCTACCCTTTTGATCGCCTCCCCCCTGTTACACTTGGCCCGCTGTCCCGCCCCCCGATGTTCAATATCGTCAGACGATGTGCAGTCTGCGTGGGTGATCGCCTGCGCCCGCAATCGGCCTGCCACATTTCTGCCACATGAACGGTTGGCGGCGCGGGGTGGTCGGCGGGGATGGCTTGGGTGCAAACTGCGGCGAAGCGTTGCGGAGCGGCCTGCCAGCGGAACGGGTCATGGCGATATCCAGCGTCCTTTGTCACCGATCAAGAGCGCGCGGCGATGGCCGGTATGCGCGAGGCTGAACCAGTCCGCTTCCTCGATCTGGACCAGCAGCAGCGCGAAGTTTTGACGCGCGGGCACCACCTCTTCATCGGTCGGCTCGGCGCCTTCGAACTCTGATGGCAGCCCGCTGGTCGGCTGGCCGGAATGCTCGCCGGGCCCGCTGCCGAGGTAGCAGCGGCGTGCAAAGTTGTCGCTCTGCGACCATACACTCTCGACCTCGGAGCCCGTCGTGACGATCCGCGCCGTCCCACGCAGGCGCAATTGCAGCTTCGCCTGCTTATCGTAGACGAGGACTCCGATACGTCGATCGCTTTCGATCACGGCGACCTTGGGCGAGCGGGCATCGGTGTGAAATCGCAGCGTCCAGCTCTCAGGATCGAAGCCGCGCAGCACCATCACCCGTGCGTCGGCATTGGCGGTGGCGACGACCGGCGTGTGCGACGCCGACCTGCGATTGGTGGCACCGTCAGCCAGGCGCTCGGCGATATCGTTGCGGATTGCATCGAGAGTGGAAAGCATCGCGCCCGCCTTGCACCGCTACAAGCTACCTGCCAAGTTCGATCTTGTTCATTTTACGCGGATTTAATATTAACGACAGGTCGACAGGCCGGTTCAGATTGGGGTCAGCCCGAGCTGATACAAACGGTGACAGTGCAATGAGCCGCAGGTGGTGGAGCGGCTGGTGAAACCGGAAGGAACGCTCCATGACACTTACGAGACTGATGAAAGGCAGCGCACTCAGCGCCCTCGCCGCGGCGATGGCGGTGACTGCCCTGCCTGCGGAAGCGCAAGCCCAGGAATGGCGCGAGCGCGCGAATGAAATCAAGCAGCAGCGCCAGCAGAGCCGGCAGGATCGGCGCGGCAATCGCGGCGAGGCTCGCCAGCAACGCCGGTCGAACCGTGGTGAGGCGCGGCCCGAGCGGCGTGCGGAACGGCGAGGTGACATTAACGACCGTGTCCAGCGGCGTGTGGAACGTCGTGTGGCCGAAGACCGAGGCGAGCGCCGCGCAGAACGTCGAGAAGATCGCAGGGTGGAACGCCCTGCCGATCGCAGGGCCGAAGGACGCGCAGATCGCCGGGCCGACCGCTACGAGCGCAACCGCACCTATCGCGCAGACCGCAACACGACTTATCGCGATCAGCGCCGCTACAATCGCCGCGATGCCTATCGCGACGGTTATCGGGACGGACGCCGTTACGACCGCCGGGCGCGCTATTACGACGGTCGCCGCTGGCACGCTTACGATCGCTGGGACCACCGCCGCTGGCGCGATAACGATCGCTACAATTGGAACCGCTATCGCTACAACAATCGCAGCCTCTACCGGCTGGGCCGCTACTATGCGCCCTATCGCGACTATCGCTATCGCCGCTTGAACATCGGATTCCGCTTGGGCACCCTGTTCTTCGGCAGCCGCTACTGGATCAATGATCCCTGGCGCTATCGCCTGCCGGAAGTCTACGGCCCCTATCGCTGGGTCCGGTACTATGACGACGTGCTGCTGGTCGACATCTACAGCGGCGAAGTGGTCGACGTGATCCACGACTTCTTCTGGTAAGCGTCCTTCGCCAGCCGGCTTGAGAGTGGTCCGGATGGCACAGCAGCCCCCGCCGAGCGATCGGCGGGGGCTTTTTAGTGAGCAGCCTCAGCCGGGTACCTTGCCGAAGGGCAGCATGCGGAAGATACCGCCATTCTTGTCGAAGAAGGTATGCTTCAAAGCACCGAGGATGTGCAGCGCGATAAGATAAATGAAGATCGATCCACCAAGGGCGTGAAGGTCGAAGATCGTTCCGCCGAGATCCTCGTTCGTGCCGATCGGCAGCGCGGGGATCGTGAACACGCCGAAGAAATCGATCTCCTGCCCGTTCAGCGAGTTCGCGATCCATCCGCCGAGCGGCAGGCCGATCAGAAGAACGTAGAAGATGACATGCACCGTACGCGCGAGTGTCTTCTCCCAGCCGGCGAGGTCGGACGGGAGTGGCGGCACCGGATGCGTCCAGCGCCAGAGCAAGCGACCGATCGTCAGCACGAGGATCGTTATGCCAAGGGCCTTGTGATCGGCGAAGATCGCCATGGCTTGCGCTCGGTCATCGGTGTGGTGGGCGTTCTCGGCCAGGCGCCAGTTCCAGATGACCGCGACGGCGATGGTCCAGTGAAAGATCATCGCGCCGATCGAGTAACGCCGTGCAGTGGTATCGGCCATTGTGCTCTCCCGAAGATTGTCGTGACAGCCTAGCGGCCGATCGCGTGCGGGCAAGCGCAATACTTGAAGCGTCGGCTGTGCTTGCTAACACAAGCATATGAGCAAGGCAGCTACCATTCCGGACCAGGGCGCCCTGAAACGCATTGGCGCACAGGTGCGCAAGCGGCTCGAGGCCGATCCGCAAGCCTACAAGGTGCCGACCGACAAGGCCGAAATCTTCGCGATCGGGGATTTCTTCAGCGCCGGGGAATGCCAGCGGCTGATCGGCATGATCGACGCGATCGCCCGACCGAGCGAATTGCACGAGACTGCCTATGTCTCGAAGTTTCGCACCTCCTATTCGGGAAATTTCGATCCGCACGATCCGTTCGTGAGAATGATCTCGCGGCGGATCGACGATTTACTGGGGATGTCGCCGACCCAAGGTGAGCGCATTCAGGGGCAGCGCTATCTGCCGGGGCAGGAGTTCAAACCGCATAACGACTGGTTCTACACCGATCAGGAGTACTGGCAGCTGGAGCGCAAGCGTGGCGGCCAGCGCTGTTGGACTGCCATGGCCTTCCTGAACACGGTCGAGGAAGGAGGACATACGCATTTCGTGGAGGTCGGTGCGTCGATCGAGCCCAAGCCCGGTGTCTTGCTAGTCTGGAACAACGCCACCCCGGAGGGCGAGCCAAACGAGGGAACGCTCCATGCTGGAACGCCGGTGGTCAAGGGATCGAAATACGTGCTGACCAAATGGTATCGCGCCCGCAAGCACGGTTGAGCGGGTAGCTATCAGGCGAGAGCGCGCTCCGGCACGGGGATGCGCAGCGTGGCGCGGAAGCCTTCGGGTGCAAACTTCGTTTCCACTGTCCCCTGCAGTTCGCGTATGACACCTTCGATCAGGCGGGTACCCGAACCGCCACCGAGTGTCGTTGGCTGACTCTCGAGCTCGGGCGTCGCCGCGCCTTTCGTCTCGCGCCAGTGGATCTCAAGCATGCGATCCCGGCCGATCGTCCAATCGACGTGGACCTTGCCGTCGTTCTCCGACAGCGCACCGTATTTGAGCGCATTTGTGGCCAGCTCATGAAGCGTCAGCCCGATGGGTGTGACATACGCACGCGGCAGTTCGATAAGCTTGCCGGCGATATCGATACGATCGACGTGCATATTCCGGTAGGGCCGTAACACTTCCTCAACGAGCGCGCGGAGATTGGTCTTGTCCTGCTGCAACCCTTCCTTCGACAATGATACGCGGTGCGCCCCTGCCAGCGCTTCGATCCGCTTTTCGATCTTGGAAGCCAGATCCTGCGCATCCATCGCCCCGCGGGCGGACAGGCGGACGATGGCCGTCAGCACGCCGAACAGATTATCGGTCCGGTGCCGCAATTCGGCGGCAACGCGCTCATTCTCGATGATCGTTTCGCGCGCTGCAAACAGTTCGGTAATGTCCCATTGCGACCCGAAGAAATAGGTAAGATCGCCGTTCTCGTTATAGATCGGGCCGACATGGACGGCATTCCAGAAAGCCGTGCCGTCCTTGCGATAGTTGAGAATGTCGACGACGGTATACTGCGCCGCTTCCACTGCCGCGTGCAGCTTTGCCACTGCGCCATCGGACGTCGCTTTGCCCTGGAGGAAACGGCAGTTGCGCCCGATAATTTCCTCACGCTTGTAACCGGTCAGTTCGATAAAGGCCTGGTTCGCATAGACGATCGGGCAGTCGGGCTGATGCGGATCCGAAATGCACAACGCCATGCGGGTCTGTTCGGTGGTCTGCAGGAACAGCCGGTTCGAGCCGATGCGAAGATCGGCGATCGCCCCGAGGTTGCGCGCGTCGTCGGCTGCCTTGGCGAAGTTCTTCTCAATGCCCGAACCGGGCGGTCGGTTACTCAGCTCATTACCGTCAGACATCCCAACCATCCTCATCCAAGGTGCGACCCATGGCGCGGAATCGATAGCATTTCAGGCACCCGTGGGCGGTTTTCAACTTTTCGGGGTAAGGTTTTTGCAAGTGTCTGATACATCGGACACTTCCCTACTCACCTATCGGGCCAGTGCCTCTGCGATGAGCTTGCGGCTGTTCTCCACGCCATAGAGCGCGATGAAGTTGCCCATGCGCGGGCCCTGGTTGCTGCCGAGCAGCGTCTGGTAGAGCGCCTTGAACCAGTCCCGCAGGTTCTCGAAGCCGTATTCCTCGCGCTTGCCGATCTCGTAGACCTCGGTCTGCAGATCCTCCGCGCTCGCATCGGCTGGGGCATTGGCGAGATAGGCGTCGAGCGCCTTCAGCGCTTCGGCCTCGTTCGGCGTCGGCGCGCGCTTAACCAGCGTCGGCGCGATGTAGTCGCGCGTGTAGTTGACCGCAGTCTCGATCAACACCTCCAGATCGGGCGTTACCTGCCCTGCGCCGATGTAGCTTTCGAGGTAGTCGCGCAGGTTCGGCATCGTGGCTTCCGCCCCCAGCACGCTGGCGAGGTTCAGCAGCAGGCCATAGGTCACCGGCAGGCTGTCGCCCGCCCCCGGCGCTTCGCTACCCTCGAACCCGCCATTCGCCCGCGCCAGGTGCCACACCGGATTGCCGAGCTTCTTATCGAGCTCCTGCTCGGCCAGCCGTTCGCGGAAGCTCCAGTAATCGTCCACCGCGCGCGGGATCACGCCGACATGCAGCTGCTTGGCGCTCTTGGGATTGGGGAAGATGTAGAACCCCAGGCTCTCCTCGCTGCCGTATTGCAGCCATTCCTCGATCGAGAGGCCGTTGCCCTTGGACTTGGAAATCTTCTCGCCATTCTGGTCGAGGAACATCTCGTAGATCAGCCCCTCCGGCTTGCGCCCGCCCAGCACCTTGACGATCTTGCCCGACTGTACGCCGCTGTCGGTCAGGTCCTTACCGTACATCTCGTAATCGACGCCCAGCGCATACCAGCGCATCGCCCAGTCGACCTTCCACTGCAGCTTGGACATGCCGCCCAGCGCGGACTGCTCTACCACGGTGCCATCCTCGTCGGTGAAGCGGATCGTGCCAGCCTCGGCGTCGACCACCTCCACCGGCACCTGCAGCACGCGGCCCGTGGCGGGCGAGACCGGCAGGATCGGCGAGTAGGTCTTGCGCCGTTCTTCGCGCAGCGTGGGCAGCATGATGTCGAGGATCGCCTCGTTCTTGCGCAGCACCTGCTTCAGCGCCTCGTCGAACTTGCCCGCATTGTACATTTCGCTCGCCGCGATGAACTCGTACTGGAAGCCGAAGCGGTCGAGGAAGGCGCGCAGCTGCGCATTGTTGTGCGCCGCGAAGCTGTCGTGATCGGTGTCGAACGGATTGGCCACGCGGGAGAGTGGCAGGTGCAGGTTCTCCTGCAACAGCGACTGGTTGGGCACGTTGTCGGGCACCTTGCGCAGGCCGTCCATATCGTCGGAGAAGGCGACGAGGCGGGTCTTGCCGTCCTCCGGTTTCGCCCCGATCATCGCCTCGAACGCACGGCGGACCAGCGTGGTGCGCAGCACCTCCTGGAAGGTGCCGATATGCGGCAGCCCGCTGGGGCCGTAGCCGGTTTCGAACAGCACCGGGCTGCCATCCGGTTTCGCGCCGTCGGGATAGCGCTTGAGCAGCCGCTGCGCCTCCTGGAACGGCCAGGTCTTGGACACACGGGCGGCTTCGATCAGATCGGTCATGCTCATGCGCGAACCCTTTGCCGCTGCGTGCCCCTTTCGCAAGTGCGAAGTGTTGGGCGCCTGTTGGAGCGGTGCCGGGCCACTCCAGTCACATGGACCGCATGGACCACTGTCCTGGGCGGAAAAAACTGCGGGGTGGTTTGGGGCGCGCGAGTGGGGTGGCGACTGAGGAGGTCGCGGTGCGACATGGGGCGGGAGTTATCGCAAAAGAGTTGTGTAGGACAGATTTCTCATTTTCACGCTAAAAGCAGCCTTTCCACTTGCGACCCGTGTGTGGACCTTGACGCGACTGATAGAGTATTGCGATGCAGATTTTTCACTCTCTCTTTCTGACAGCGGCCCTTGTTCTTGCAAGCTGCGCTCAACCCCTCCTCCCGGATATCCCATTAGACAAACCGTCAAGTCCCTCGCCCGAGCTTGCCAAGGGTTTAGAGCGTTGCGGCCTTGATTTAGGCAGAGCATCCCTTTTTGAGGGGAAGGCGGGGGACAGGCAATACCAATACCTTAGGGTCGGCAAGCATCCTGTTCTCAGTGATCCGCAAATGGCCTGCTTAGCTCGACTACTCGTTTCCGCAGAAATCGGTCTCCGAACTGACGACGACGCGTTTACCGAATCCTACGGTAATGCTTGGCAGAAAGAGCATTCAATTTATGAGCGCAGGCTCGCAAAAGTATGGCTTGCAGCGAACAGACCTTCGTTAAGGGTCCCTCAGTTTTCGGGATTTCCAACTGATTTGAACGACTTCGTGGCCCAGATGGAGCGCTTGTGCAATGCGCCAAGAGACGCTGCTGTGGTGACTGATCCGACACATGTCGTATTGCCGTGGCGCGAAGGTCCGGCTGATGAATCCGACTGTCTCTTCACCGTGCTGACAGCATCCAATCTTAGTGAGCACGGGATCAAAGTAGTGTGGGGTGGAGTGCCCTGAGGCGGCTTTCCACCCAAACGCAGCCATTCGAGATAATCTCGCACTTCTTGGAAGCAGCCTTCACCCCCGAGAAAACCCTCCTACCCCGCTTGCCCCGCGTTCCCAATGTGTTCTAACGCCCTTGCGTGAGCCAGCCTCTCCTCCTCCCTGCCCTGCACGCCAGCCATGCCGGTACCTGGCTGCGCGATGCGAACGGGGCGACGCGGGGATGTTCGAAGGGCGAAGCGGTGATGGCGGCAGCCGATACGCCGCTCTTGATGATGAACGCGCCGCTAGTGGCGAACCGGCTGGGCTATCCGGACCTCAACGGCCTCGACCTGCTGGAGCTGTTCGCCTTCGTCCATCCCGCGCAGTTCTGCGTGCCGACGCCCAAGGGCCTCGCCCATGCGCTGGGGCTGGAGGAGCCGGGCGACGATGCCGAGGTGCCGCTGCTGCTGCAGAAAGCCGCGGGCGCGCTGGTGGCGACCTGCGAGAGCGCGGAGTGGGCGCAGCGCGAAGGTGCGTGGTCGACGCTGCAATCGCTGGCGCGGCTGCGCTGGCCGTGGGCGGGGGTGCTCGCCCCGCATGTGAAAAAGCCCGAGCGGGCCGAGAAATGGCTTTTCAGCCGCCTGCCCGAATGGGAGGAGACGCCCGAGCGCCCACAGCCCGCGCAGGTGCTGATCGAGGAGCCGGAGATTGAGGCGCATCTCGAGCGGCTGACCGGCGAAGGGGCCGAACGGCGCGAGGGGCAACGCCTGTTCTCGCGCAATGCAGGCAGCGTCTTCGCCCCGCGCGACCGGCAGAAGCGCCCGCATGTGCTGCTGGCGCAGGCGGGCACGGGGATCGGCAAGACGCTGGGCTATCTCGCCCCCGCCTCGCTGTGGGCGAAACTGTCGGGCGGGACGGTGTGGGTCAGCACCTATACCAAGAACCTCCAGCGCCAGCTGCGCCGCGAGAGCGCCCGCGCCTGGCCCGCGACCCGCGAGGACGGATCGCCGCCGGTGGTGGTGCGCAAGGGGCGCGAAAATTACCTTTGCCTGCTCAATCTCGAGGACGCGTTGCAGGGCGGCTTTGCCGGACGGCCCGCGATCCTCGCGCATCTGGTGGCGCGTTGGGCGGCCTACACGCAGGATGGCGACATGATCGGCGGGGACCTGCCCGGCTGGCTCGGCACGCTGTTCAGGAAGCGCGGCATCGCGGCGCTGACCGACCAGCGCGGCGAATGTGTCTATGCCGGGTGCCCGCACTACTGGAAATGCTTCATCGAACGCAGCGCGAGAAATGCCGCGCAGGCCGATCTGGTGATCGCCAATCATGCCCTGGTGATGGTCAACGCGGCGCGCGGTCGCGATCAGGGCGGACGACCGACGCGGATCGTATTCGACGAGGGGCATCACGTCTTCGATGCAGCGGATTCGACCTTCTCCGCCGCGCTGACCGGGCAGGAGGCGATCGAACTCAGGCGCTGGATCGTCGGGCCGGAGAAGAACTCGCGTGGGCGGCGACGCGGGCTGGCGGCTCGGCTGGCCGATGTGGCGAGCTATGACGATGCTGGCGGCGAGGCAGTGGAGGCCGCTGTCGAGGCGGCGCACGCCCTCCCCTCCGAAGGCTGGCTGGGGCGACTGGCGGAGGGCGCGCCGATCGGCCCGGTCGAGGAATTGCTGGCGCAGGTCCGCGCGACCACTTTCGCGCGCGACGAAAGCGGGCTGGAGGCAGGCTACGGCATCGAGACCGAGACTGCGCAGATGCCCGGCGAACTTGTCGAGGCGGCGGGCACGGCGGCGCAGGCGCTGGCAACAATCCGCGTACCGCTACTCAAGCTGGCTGGGCGGCTGGAGGCGGTGCTGGAAGACGCCCCCGACTGGCTCGACGGGCAGGGCCGCGCGCGGATAGAGGGGGCGCGCCACTCGCTCGCCTGGCGGATCGACCTGATCGCGGCCTGGGAAGCGCTGCTCGGGCGGCTGGGCGGTCCGGCGGACCCGGAATTCGTCGACTGGCTGCAGGTCGACCGCAACGATGCGCGCGAATTCGACGTGGGCCTCTATCGCCACTGGCTTGACCCGATGAAGCCTTTCGCGCGCGTGGTCATGGAACCGGCGCATGGCCTGATGATGACCAGCGCCACGCTGACCGACCGCGACGAGAGCGGTCCGGACTGGCCGCATGCTATCGCCGCCAGCGGCGCTCCGCATCTGGAGCTCAACCCGCGCACCGCGCAGGCCGACAGCCCGTTCGATTACGCAAACCGCGCCGAAGTGCTGATCGTCACCGACATCCGCAAGGGCGATATCCCGGCGATGGCGGGCGCCTATGCGCGGCTGATCGAGGCGAGCGGCGGCGGCGTGCTGGGCCTCTTCACCGCAATCCGCCGGATGCGCGCGGTCTATGGCCGCATCGCCGACCGGCTCGCTCGGGCAGGCCTGCCGCTCTATGCGCAGCATGTCGACCCGATCGACACCGGCACGCTGACCGACATCTTCCGCGACGATCCCCACGCCAGCCTGCTCGGCACAGATGCCCTGCGCGACGGGGTCGACGTGCCGGGCGAGAGCCTGCGCTGCGTCGTCCTCGAGAGTGTGCCCTGGCCGCGCCCGACCATCCTCCACCGCGCCCGCCGCGCGGCTGCCGCCGAGCAGGAAGGCGGCGCCAAGCGTTACGACGACCGCATCATCCGCGCGCGGCTGGCGCAGGCCTTCGGTCGCCTGATCCGCAGCCGCGACGATTCGGGCCATTTCATCGTCCTCTCCAGCGCCTTCCCCAGCCGGCTGCTCTCCGCTTTCCCCGAAGGCACGCCCGTCATTCGCCTGACGCTCGAAGAGGCTTTACAGCGCGTGGCGAAGGGTGTTGGAAAATCGCACGCCCAAGTCGCAGCGGAGAATGACGCCTCGTGAAAATCCTCGGTCTCTTGCGCCACGCCAAGTCCGACTGGGGCGAAAGCGACAAGCGCGATTTCGACCGGGGCCTGAACGATCGCGGCCATCGCGGCGCCAAGGTGATCGGCGAGCATATCGGCGAGCACGGCGTAAAGTGGGACACAGTGCTCGCCAGTCCGGCCGAGCGCGTGAAGCTGACGCTGGCCGACGCCCTCCCCGACCTGGAACCGCAATGGGACCAGCGGCTCTACCTTGCCGGGACCGACACGATCATGGACGTGCTGCGCGAATGCGGCGGCGATGCGGAAGCGGTCCTGCTGTCGGGCCACAACCCCGGCCTTGGCGACATGCTGTTCGAACTCGTCGCGCCGAAGAACGAGAACGATCTCTACGACGACGCGAAGGTCAAATTCCCGACCGCCGCCTATGCGGTCTACGAACTCGATATCGAGAGCTGGGCCGACCTGCGCGACGGCTGCGGCAAACTGGTGCATTTCGCCCGCCCGCGCGACCTCGACGAGGAGCTGGGGCCGGAATACTGAGCGTCAGGCTGCAGCAAGGAAGGTGCGGATAGACCGCGGTCTCACTCCAGCGAAAGCCTTCGAATGAAACGCCTTTTCCCCATCCTCGGTGCCTGCCTCGTCTCAGCTGCTGCGACCTCGGCCCATGCAGGTGAAGTCTACAGCGGGGTCATGGCGCATGGTGTCGATACGCTATTCACCTTCGAGACGAACGAGGACGGCGTCGACCTCCAGGCAGGCGTTCGTAGCGAGCCGATCGAAGTGCTGTCCTTCGTGGGCAAGCCATCGGTTTATGCCTTCGGATCGGTCAACACGGCAGGCGATACTAACTTCGTGGCGGCAGGCGTCAGCTGGAAGGTCGAGCTCGGCCCGCTTTACCTGCGCCCCGGTGTCGGCCTCGCCCTGCATGATACCCCTGCGTTCAGGATCGACCCCGAGACCCGTATCCGCACCGACCTCGGCAGCCGCGTGCTGTTCGAGCCGGAGATCGCGATCGGCCTGCCGGTGTCGGACCGCGTCTCGGTCGAGGCGAGCTGGGTGCACATCAGCAATGCCCGGCTGTTCAATTCCGAGCAGAATCCCGGCATCGACATGATCGGCGGGCGCGCGAACCTCGCGTTCTAGCGTAGTACTCGCGGACCCTTCCCGCTCTCGCCCCATTTGTCGCAGGCATTGTAGAGCGCGCATTTCTTCAGGCTCAGGCAACCGCAGCCGATGCAGCCGTCGAGGTCCTCGCGTATCTTTTCCAGCCGCGCGATTTGCGCGTCGATGCGCTGGCGGATGGCGGCGCTGATCCGCTTCCAATCAGAGGCGTTCGGGGTGCGGCCTTGCGGCAGGCCCTTCATCGCCTCCTCGATTTCCGCCAAAGACAGGCCGAGGTTCTGCGCGATCAGGATAAAGCTCAACCGGCGGATATCACTGCGCAGGAAGCGGCGCTGGTTGCCGCCGGTGCGCATCGGCTCGACCAGCCCCTTGTTTTCGTAAAACCGGATGGCCGACACGCTGAGGCCAGTGCGGCGGGCAAGTTCGCCGATGCCGAGCAGATCGTTCGCTTTCATCGATCAGACTGATAGCGTAATTAGACCTTGACCTCAACTTAGCTTGAGGTTGCATGGATATGTGCATCGCCATTCGAACAGGAGATACTCCATGGCCAATGCACGACTCGAACACGTCAATTTCTCGGTCACCGACGGGGAACGCAGCGCGGAGCTGCTCGAACAGCTGACCGGCTGGCACCGCCGCTGGGAGGGGCCCTCGCTCGACAACGGACGCTCGATCCATCTCGGCGACGACCATGCCTATGTCGCCATCCACACCAGCCCGCGCATTGCCGGCGATTTCGCCAAGAGCGTGCCGATGAACCACATCGGCATCGCGGTCGACGACCTCGACGCCGCCGAGGCCGTCGTTATCGAACACGGCCTCGAGACTTTCAATCACGGGAAATACGAGCCCGGCCCGCGCAGCTTCTATTTCTTCGACTGGGACGGGATCGAGTTCGAGGTGGTCAGCTATGAATGAGATCATGCCGCGCGAACCGATGTTCGCTCGCCGTCGCGAAACGCCGCGACCGGTTACATCCGTGGCGCCAAATCCGGATGCCGGTCGGACCCGTGATAGCCGGCCAGTGCGGTCATCGGCACGTCCTCGAACAGACCCAGCCAGCGCCGCGCCATCTTCGCCAGTGGCAACGGGTTGAGGTAGTGCCGCTTGCACCGCCCGTCGCGCTTGCTCGCGACCAATTCCGCCGCCTCCAGCACGGCGAGATGCTTGGCCACCGCCTGCCGCGTCATCGGCAGCTCCGCGCTGAGATCGGAGAGCGTAAGCCCGCCCTGCTCGCTGAGCCGGTCCAGCAAGAGCCGGCGCGTGGGATCGGAAAGGGCGACGAAGGTGTCCGTCATGCGGCAAGGCTAGGCAAACCGCGCCGAGTCGCTCAAGTTTCCAGGGTCAGAGCAGCGAGACTTGTCCACGACCGGACCACGGCACGCCCGTGCGATCGAGGGTGAGCTCGCCTTGCCACGGCCTGCACAACCCCCGCGCATCGTCGGGCGAGCCGTCGGTCCAGACGCGGATGTCAGCGTCCGTAAGCAGCACTGGCATGCGCGAATGGACCTCTGCCGCCAGCCCGTCCGCATCGGTCATGACCATCGAATAGCAGCGGCCCCATTCATCCGACTCGCGCCACACACCGGCGACGGCGAAGACCTCCGCATCGGGCCGCGACATCCAGCTGCGCGTCTTGCCGCCCTTGGGCCCTTCGGCTTCCGCCCAACCTGTTACCGGGATGATGCAGCGGCGCTCCTCGAAGCTGTAGCGCCAGAAGAAGCTGTCGAGCTTGTCGGTGCGGGCATTGTTGACCGGTTTGGGCTTCAGCGGCTGGCCGTTCTTGCCCTTCATCACCAGCGGGAAACCCCAGGTCATCTGCCGGAGCTGGCCTTCCGCGACCACGGCACCGGGATAGCCGGGAAACACCTCCTCGGCAAAATTCGCCCCGCCGAGCGCATTGACCGCGTCGAACCATTTTGCGACCTCGTCGGTGGTCTTGGTCATGCGGTAGAGATTGCACATCAGGCGTTCCCCACGACGAAGCACGCGGCGGCGACCAGCGCGCCGGCCCAGCGGTTTGAGCGGAAGCGGTCGAGCGGGTTGGCCGGGTCTTCCGCATCGAGCGTCGCGACTTGCCATGCGAGGTGCGCAGCGGCGGGGACCAAGGCAAGCAGCGCGATCCAGTCCGCACGGTAAAGCCAGAAGGCGAGCGCCCAGAGCGCCACCGCGCCTGCATAGAACAGCGCCACGCCGCCGGTCACATGACCGCCGAGCCGCAGCGCGCTGGAGCGGATGCCGACGAGTGCGTCATCTTCGCGGTCCTGCAGCGCATAGATTGTGTCGTAGCCAATCACCCACAGCGCCGCGCCTGCGTACATGGCGGCCAGAGCGTCCCAATTGTCGGCGCGCAGCTGCGTCCAACCGACCAGCAGGCCCCAGGTAAAGACCATGCCGAGCCACGCCTGCGGCCACCAGGTGATGCGCTTCATAAAGGGGTAGGCGGCGACGAGAGCGATGCTCGCCAACGCCACCCCTTGCGCGAGCGAGCGCAGCTGCACGAGCACCAGCAGGCCGATCAGGCACAGCGCCAGCAGCCAACCCCAAGCGGTTTTCTTGGAGACACGTCCGCTGGCCACCGGGCGACTGGCAGTGCGGGCCACCTTCCGATCGAGCCTGGCATCGACGATATCGTTGTAGACGCAGCCCGCGCCGCGCATCGCGATACTGCCGAGCAGCAGCCAGCCGAGCAGTGCGAATTGCCACCCAGCCCCGGCCAGCCACACGCCCCACGCGCAGGGCCAGAACAGCAGCCACCAGCCGATCGGCCGGTCGAACCGAGCCAGCATCGCGAGATCGCGCTGCAATTGCGGCAGCCGCGCGACCAAGCCTTTGTGTTCGCTGTCGGGGACGACATCAGATTTGGCGGTTTCGCTCATCGCTTGCTCCCTAACCTCCGACGTGCCACCTGCAAAGCCATGCCCGCAACACCCGCCTGGCCGCCCAAGAGTGCACCGCGCCTGTTCGTCGAGAACGAACTCGGCAGCGGTGGGACAGTCGCAATCGAGGGCAACCAGGCCAATTACCTCGCCCGGGTCATGCGCGTGGGCGAAGGGGACACTGTGATCCTGTGCGACGATCTCACCGGAGAATGGGCCACGCGCGTTTCGCAGGTCGACAAGCGGCGCGTCGAGCTCGAAGTTGGGCAGCACCTGCGCCCGCGCGAGCCGGTGCCGGATTTCTGGCTCTGCCCCGCGCTGCTCAAGAAGGATCGCTTCGACCTCGTGCTCGAAAAGGCGACCGAGCTGGGCGTCGCGCGTATCGCGCCCGTTGTCACCCGGCGCTGCGTGGCGGACAAGCTCAACCCCGAACGAGCCGACACGATCGTGACCGAGGCGGCCGAGCAATGCGCGCGCACCGCCCTGCCCGAGATCGCACCGGTCGCAAAACTCGACGCGTTGCTGCGCGACTGGCCGCAGGACCGCCACCTGTTCTTCGCCGATGAGGAAGGCGGCGAACCGGCTGCCGACGCCTTCTGCTATGCTGAGGGACCGGCCGCGCTACTGGTCGGCCCGGAAGGAGGCTTCGACGATGCCGAGCGGGCCGCGATCCGTGCGCATCCCGCCTCGGTCGCCACTAGCCTCGGACCGCGGATTCTACGCGGCGAGACGGCAGCCATCGCCGGGACCGCCGTGTGGATGGCGGAAGCGGGCGACTGGCTGGACGAAGAATAAAAGGCTTCCCTCGAAAGGTTCGGTTTTCTAACGCCACCGACCATGAGCACGCGCGAGACCTCCGGCAACGCCGATCCCGTCATCGAATCCCGCGACCAGCTGGTCGCACCGATGCAGCGCGGGGAGAAGACCAAGGACCAGTGGCGCATCGGCACCGAGCACGAAAAGCTCGTCTTCCATCGCAGCGATTTTCGTGCGCCATCCTATGACGAGAGAGGCGGCATTCGCGACATATTGATGAGCCTGCGCCAGTTCGGCTGGGAGCCGGTGGAAGAGGGCGGCAAGGTCATCGCGATGCGCGGGGAGGACGGAACGGTCAGTCTGGAACCCGCCGGCCAGCTCGAATTGTCGGGCGCGCCGCTGGAAAACCTGCACCAGACCTGCGCGGAAACCGGGCGGCATCTCGATCAGGTGAAGCGCGTCGGCGAGGATTGCGGTGTCGGATTTCTCGGCCTCGGCATGTGGCCCGACAAGACCCGCGACGAGCTGCCGATGATGCCCAAAGGCCGCTACGAGATCATGAAACGGCACATGCCGCGCGTCGGCACGCTGGGCCTCGACATGATGCTGCGCACCTGCACCATCCAGGTGAACCTCGACTATTCCAGCGAAGCGGACATGGCGCAGAAATTCCGCACCGGCCTCGCGCTCCAGCCGCTGGCGACTGCGCTGTTCGCCAATTCGCCCTTCACCGAAGGGAAACCGAACGGTTACCTGTCGTACCGCAGCCATATCTGGAGCGACACCGACCCGCACCGTACCGGCATGCTGCCCTTCGTGTTCGAGGACGGCTTCGGCTACGAGCGCTGGGTGGATTACATGCTCGACGTGCCGATGTATTTCGTCTTCCGCGACGGGAAATATATCGATGCCGCCGGCCTCAGCTTCCGCGATTTCTTGGAAGGCGAGCTCGAAGTGCTACCGGGCGAAAAGCCGACCGAGAGCGACTGGTGGGACCACCTTTCCACCGCTTTCCCCGAAGTCCGCCTGAAAAGCTTCCTCGAAATGCGCGGTGCGGATGGCGGGCCGTGGAGCAGGATCTGTGCCCTCCCAGCTTTCTGGGTCGGCTTGCTCTACGATCAGGGCGCGCTCGATGCGGCGTGGGATCTGGTCAAGCACTGGACGATGGAAGAGCGCGAGGCGCTGCGCATTGCCGTGCCGAAGCAAGCGCTCGCCGCGCCGATCCCGGGCGGCGGCACCTTGCGCGACCTTGCGAGAGAGGTGCTGGCCATCGCCCGCGCCGGCCTGGCCTCCCGCGCACGCCTCAACTCCTCCGGCGACAACGAAACCGGGTTCCTCGAAACGCTCGACGAGATCGTCGCCAGCGGGAAAGTGCCTGCGCAGGTCCTGCTCGATCGCTATTACGGCGAATGGGGCGGCGATATCGAACGCGTCTACAAATACAGCTTCTGAGCGAAGGGAAAAACCGATGATCCAGATCAATGGTACCATCAAGCTGGGCCGCACGATCGATGCAGCGACGCGCAAGGGGATCGTCGAGATGGTCCGCGCCAGCCGTGCGGAAGACGGCTGCCTCGACTATGCCTTCGCGACCGATCTGGCCGATCCCGACACGCTGGTCCTGTTCGAGAGCTGGCGCGACCAGGCGGCGCTGGATGCGCATGGCAAGTCCGCCCATATGGCGGAATTCCAGAAGGTGATGGCGGACAATCCGCACGCTTCGCGCGATATCCGCATTTACGAGACCGACGAGGGCAATCCGCTCGGCTGATTACTCCGCCGGCTGGGGTGGCAGAGCTGCGCTCGGCTTCCAGACCAGACGTTGCACGCGCGTAAGGGGCGCCGTCAGCAAGCCGTGCTGCGCCATATAGGCATGGTACTCGCGGTATTTCGCGTCCTCGCGCAGCAAATGCGCTTCTTCCGTCCTGGCGCGCCAGAAATAGATCGCGTTCACCACCAGCAGGAAAAAGCAATTGCGGATGGTCTCCACCCATGACCCGTCCTGCACCAGGAAGGGCAGCGTCGCGCACCACCAGAACAGGTTCTTCGACACGTATGCGGGGTGGCGCGTGAAGCGGTATGGCCCGTTCGTGAGTACGCCGCGATATGTGAGGTTCGAAAACCGCAGTCCGAAGGCGAAGGTCGCCCAGGCGTAGAACGCGGTGAGCACTACCAGCAGCGCCCCCCATGCAGCCAGAGCAAGATCGTTGCCTTCGAGCCAGAAGATCCACCCTGGCGTGCCGAGCTCGTAATTGATCGCCTTGCCCTCGCCCAGAATACCCCAGACGATGGGCGGATAGCAGATCAGTGCCGCCACCCAGCCGGCGAGGAAGGGGTTACCACTGCGGATATGTGCGTCGAGCGGGCGCATGGTGACGATGTAGCCGACAGTGCCGATCATCACGTCGATCATGAACATGGCTTCGATGATCATTAATGCGAGCTGCTCGGGCCGCTGCGCCAGCAGTCCGAAATCGGCTTCCACCACGTTGCGGAAGGCAAACGGGATGATCGAGATCATGAAGGCGGTGAAGAATGCCTTGATGATCCAGCTGCGCCAATGAGCCTTGATTTGATCCGGTTGCCAGCCGGTCTTGCAAACGAGCAGTGCCCCGAAGTGCCAGGCGTGGTCGCGCGGATTCACCATGTAGCGATCGATCCAGAACACATAGGGGACCGACAGCACCATCAGCGGTATTGCTGCATAACCCAGCACCCGCATCGAAAAGAGGTAGTTCCCGCTCCAGTACCAGCGACACAAGCAATAGAGCGCAGCGATGATTGCCCAGGTCGCCCAAAGTCCGATCAGCTTGATCAATGTGTCCGCGCGATCGGGCTGACGCCTGCGGCCGAGCGACCAGTCGAGCCCGGTACTGGGGCGACGATGCACTTTCTCGACCACTACCGACCAGAGCGCCATCGGGAGAGCCGCGGCGAGTAGGCCGACCAGCGCTGCATGCGGGCCGGACATGACCTCGCGCGGGCCGGGCAGGTCGAGGCTGGTTGCAATTTCAGGATAGGCACGCGCGAACAGGACCCAAGCGAACAGCCCGGCCAGGCCGACCAGCCCGACAGCCGCAGAGACATCGCTCTTCGGCCGCGTCATCGGGATCGATTCACGCGTTTCCATTTCCCCGCCGTCCTACACCCGAATGGTTAACACCCGGCAGAGAATAGCGCAAAGCCTAGCGGAAGGCGGTAACCGTGCCGCTGTCGTCGAGGATATAGAGCGTGCTGTTCGCCACGACCGGAGCCAGGCTGACCGGCTCGTCGAGGTCGTAGAACAGGCTGGCGGAACCCTCGCCCGTGCTCACGCGATAGATCTCGCCTTCGCTGCTGGCGACCCAGAGGTTGTTCCCGGCGAGCACCGGTCCGGTCCAGAAGATGGGACCTTTCTTGTCCTCCTGGTCGCGATACTGCGCCAGCTGCGTGATCCAGCGGACCTTGCCGGTGCTGCGCGCGATGGCCAGCAGACGGGCATCGTCGGTCAGGGCGAAAATCCACTCGCCCGCGATAGCCGGGGTGGATATCCCTGCGAGGCTGAGTTCCCAGATGCGCTGCCCGGTGACCAGCTCGTAAGCTGCCATGCGGCCGCCCTGGCCGAGCGCATAGACGCGACCGTTGTCGATGATCGGATCGGCGTCGATATCGGTCAGCGAACTGACCGAGGTCGAGATCGAGGTACGCGCCAGCGCATCGGCCCACAGCGTGCGACCGTTTTCGTAGCGGTGGGCGATAAGCTCGCCCGAACTGTAACCCGCGATGACCGTGCCCTGACCTGCGGCAGGCGCCGCTACTCCGAAGACGCCGGCCTGCGTGGCCGAACCGGACTGCTGCCACTGGACCGAGCCGTCGGTCAGATCGAGCGCATAGATCTGGTTGTCCTGCGTCATCACGAACAGCGAACCGAAGGCGATGGTCGGCGAACCGCGCAACGGACCGGCGGGCTTTACCTGCCACAGCTGCGCGCCGCTGTCGGCATCGAGGGCGATCACGTCGCCCGCACCGGTGGTCATGTAGACCTTGCCATCGGCATAGCTCGCGCCGCCACCGAACGCGGAAGCGCGCGTGTCGCCTGTCATGCTGGGCGCATATGCCCAGCGTTTGGCACCGGTCTGCGCATCGAAGGCATCGAGTTCGCCGTCACTTCCGACCGCGAACAGCATGCCGCCGCCCACCACCGGCGCAGCGCCCAGACGCTCGCGGTTGGAGCCGCCGGCGACTTCGGCGGTAAACGCGCGCGTCGGCGTGGCGGAGAGTGCGAGGTGGCCATAGGATTTGCTGGCCGTGCCGCCGGCCTGTGCCCAGCTGTCATTCGCTTGCGCAGGCGGAAGCACCACGGCGACGCCGACCAGCGCTGGATCGACTTCGGCACCGGCTTCGATGCGCGAGAGGATCGGTTCGCGATTGCCGATCGTCGGCGTGTCTTTCTTGTCGCCCCCGCCGAACAAGCCGCCGCTACATGCGCCGAGGCTGGCGACCAGCGCTGCGGCCAGAGCGCCGCGTGCCAAAACGCTGCGTGCCAAAACGCTGCCTGAGTGAGCTTTCGAAGGCTTCCGGCCCTTACGATCCATAGTCGGTTCTTCCATTCCGGCCCGAGCTGGGCCCCTTACTGGATTTGCGCGGCGGCTTCGCCGTCCGCAGCCTGAGTGTCTACGCCCTGTTCTTCGAGCAGCGCGTCGACATCCTCGATCGCGTCGACGCCAAGCACGCCGGCCATCTGCCGTGCGCGTGACCGCAGTCCTTCGGGCGCGTCGTCGTCCTTGGCGATCTGCGCGAACAGCGCGCCGGCCTCGGCGTTCTTGCCCTGGTCCATATAGGCATGGGCGACGAGTTCGCCGGCGCTCGCGAAAAAAGGTTTTCCGGGCACAGCGAGCGGTTTGAGCTGGCTAATCACCTCGCCGCTCGACTGGCTGTCATACCGCGTGGCGACTTCGCGCAGCTTCGCCAGGTCGCGCAGAGCCTGCGGCGCGCTTTCGTTCGCAGCGACGGCGGCGAAGAGGCGTGCGGCTTCATCCGGCCTGTCCTGCTCGGCTGCGATCCCGGCACGCATCAGCCCGGCAACGGCGGAGGCCCCGCCCCGGTCTTCTCCGGCCAGCGCTTCGAGCTGATCGTATCCGGTCTGCAGATTGCCCGCTTCGACCTGGTCGAGCGCGCCGACGAGAACTTCGGAATCCGCCTCCATCGCCTGCTCCTGGCGGCTGTCCCAGAACAAATATCCGCCGAAACCGACCAGCCCGAGCACGAGCACGACGAGCAAGGGCTTGCCGTATTTCGTGAAAAATTCCTCGGTATCGCCCTGGCGCACCGCGTCATCGACCTCCCGCAGCAGGGCTTCCTGCTCGGCGGCGTCACGTTTCGCGAGTTTTTCCTCGCGGCTGAGTTCTTTTTTGGGTGTGAGGGCCACGTGTGGCGGGCTCCGCTTGTCTCGTCGAAAAATGTTTGCGCGTCCTTAGGCAGTGCGCCCGCCAAGGGCAATGGTCGTCGAAGCCTGTCCCCGTCCGGGTGAACGGACGATGAAAGCATTGCCCCGTCCGGCTACAGCTCGTGGCCCATAGCGCTCGAGTAGAGGCGGCGATAAGTCGCCACCATTTTCGCCTCGTCGAACTCGCTCACGGCCTTTGCGCGATTGGCCTCGCCGACCTGGCGGCGCAGGTCCTTCGACTGCGCCAGCGCGGCCAGCACATCCTGAAGCCCGCCCTCGCTGCCGGGGGACGTGATGTAAGGCTCGTTGGCTTCGGCCACCATCGCGGCGATATCGCCCACCGCCGGGGCGGCGATCGGCAAGCCCGCGGCCATCGCCTCGACGACCGAGAGCGGGAACTGTTCGGAATCGCTCGACAGGGCGAAGATGTCGAACAGGCCGACGACCCGCGCCGGATCGGCTACTGCGCCCGGCAGGTGGACGCGGTGGTTGATCTTCAGGCGATCGACTTCGGCAAGGATCGCATCGCGCGTGTCGCCCTCGCCGACGATGACCAGCTGCCATTCTTCCGGCAGCGGCGCGAAGGCACGAACCAGTCGGGGCAGGTTCTTGATCGTGCGCAGCCCCGCCAGTGTACCGACCCAGTGTTCGCCCGGACGCTTGATCAGCCGCAGCGCGTCTTTCTTGGGCCGCATGCCGAAAGCCTTGGTGTCGATCCCGTTGGGAATGCGCTTTACCCGGCCGAGGGGCTGCTGCCAATCGACCAGCGCGATCTCCTCCAGCCGTTCGGACGGGACGACGAGGCCGGAGGATTTGCCCAGCGCGATCCGCCGGTACCAGGTTCGGCGTTTCTTCAGGCGGTGAAGCTCGCTTTCGTCGAAGCCGTCCTCGTGATGGATAAGCGGGGCGAGGCCATTGACGTCCTTGAACAGCGTATGCGCCATCACCGCATCCATCGCGCCCCAATTATAGGTGAGGATGAGATCGTAGGGCTTCATCGCCTTGGCTAGCCGCTGGAGGCGACCGGGAAGCGGCAGGCCCTTGAGGCTGGGGAATTCTGGTTGCACCATCACGTCGATGCTTTTCGCGATGCCGTCGGCGGCGCCCAGCCGGCCGGGTTCTGCCGACACGATAGTGTGCTTCGCCTTGGCACCGAAGGCATTGATCAGTTGTACGCTGCGCCGCTCCTTGCCCCCAGCGGCGAAGGTGGAATGCAGGTGCAAAATGTGCGGGCGACCAGCGCTCATGCCACGCGCTCGAGCAGCGCATCGATCGCCGCGCGTGCCTCGGCCTCGTCCAGCGTCGGCGCGTGGCCGATCTGCGGGATAGTGACGGCAGTGGCCTCGGGCAGCCGCTTCTGCATCTCGGCGAAGCTTTCCTTCGACAGGAGGGGCGATACTTCGCCGCGCATCAACAGCACAGGACGTCCGCAGAGCGCCTCGAAGGCAGGCCACAGGTCGGGCGGCACGGCGGCTTCGTCCGCCGCAAGGATCGGCTCGGCGATCTTCATATCGTAGTCGAACACGATCCGCCCGCTGCTCGCCAGCGTCATCCCGCGCTTGGCCATGCGGATCCAGTCCTGCATGGCGAAGCGCGGAAAATTCGCACCTTGCACCTCTTCCAGCGCGCGGGCGGCGTGCATCCAGGTCGGGAAACTGCGCCCCTGCCCGACATAACCCTTGATCGTGTCCAGTCCCGCCATCTCCAGCGCCGGGCCGATGTCGTTGAGGACGACCCCGGCCAGCGCATCGGGCCGGACAGTCGCGAGGATCATGGTGATGAGACCGCCCATCGACGTGCCGATGGACACGAAACGCTCGATCCCCTCCTGCTCCAGTAATGCGAGGATATCGCCGACATAGATCGGCACGGCATAGCTCGCCGTGTCGCTGGCGTATTCGCTGTCGCCGCGCCCGCGCATGTCGGGCACGATGACGCGCCAGCCCTGCGCGGCGATATGCGCCGCCAAATCCTCGAAATCGCGGGCGTTGCGGGTGAGGCCGTGCAGGCAGATCACTGGCGGCCAGTCGTTCGCCTCCCCATAATCGCGGAAATGCAGGGTGAGGCCGTCGGCGCTCTGCCAACTGCGGTCGGTGTAGCTCGTGTCCATGGTCGAAGGAGTGTGTCCCGTGCCGATTTCGGTGTCGCCCTTGCTGCGGGCGGGCTTCGTCCCCACTATCGCTGTATGCGCGACGAACCGCAAGCTGCGAGCTATCGCCCCGAAACGCCGATCGCCGCCCTCGCCGAATGGATCGGTGACCCGGTCGCGCCGGGCGATTTCCCCGAAACGAAATTGCGCTTCCGCAATGATCGCCACGCAGCCTCGGTGGGGCTGGACAATTTCTCGGAGAAGGAATGGATCCGCCATTTCGGTCGGTTCGAAGCCCTGCCCGACAACCTGCCCCAGCCGCTGGCACTACGCTATCACGGCCACCAGTTCCGCGTGTACAATCCGGAGATCGGCGACGGACGCGGCTTCCTGTTCGCCCAGCTGCGCGATGGCGCGGGCCGCCTGCTCGACCTCGGCACGAAAGGATCGGGCCAGACGCCGTGGAGCCGCGACGGCGACGGGCGGCTGACACTGAAGGGCGCGGTGCGCGAAATCCTCGCTACAGAGATGCTGGAAGCGCTGGGAGTCTACACCTCCAAGACTTTCAGCGTGGTCGAGACGGGCGAATCGCTGTGGCGGGGCGACGAGCCGTCCCCCACGCGCTCTGCCGTGATGACGCGGCTGAGCCATGGCCACATACGCATCGGCACCTTCCAGCGCCTGCTCGCCTTGGAGGAGCGCGCGCATATGGCGCAGCTGGTCGACTACTGCCTCAAGCAGTTTCCCGGCCCGCCCCCGCCAGAGGATGCACCAGGACGCGAAGAGCCTGCGGTGCGGCTGATGCACCTCGTGGTCGAGCGGCTGGCCGATCTCGCCGCCAGCTGGATGGTCGCGGGCTTCGTCCATGGCGTACTCAACACCGACAACATGAACATCTCGGGCGAGAGCTTCGATTACGGCCCCTGGCGGTTCCTGCCGAAATGGGACCCGGCCTTCACTGCTGCCTATTTCGATCACCAGGGGCTCTATGCGTTCGGTCGCCAGCCGGAAGCGCTCCACTGGAATTGCGGCCAGTTCGCCATCGCGCTGCGCCTCCTGACGGACGCACCGCCGCTGATCGCCGCAATGGATCGCTTTGGGCCACTCTACATGGAGGCGATCGGGCGGCGCTGGTGCTGGCGCCTCGGTGTAGAGAGTCGCGGCGCGGAGGCGGACGCGGCACTGGTCGCGGCGAGCGAAGCGCAATTGCGCGAAAGCGGGATTACGCCGGACGAGTTCTTCTTTCGGCATCGAGGCAAGCGAGCGGCGGAAGGCGCACTGGCGGACTACCGGCCTCTACCGAGTGATCACCCCTACTGGAGTGACCAGGCCCCGCAATCCATGCTCATCGATGAGGTGGAGAGCATCTGGTCGGCGATCGACCAGGAGGACGACTGGCAACCACTGGTCGCCAAGGTAGCGGCGTTGCGGCGAATGGGCGAGGCTCACGGCCCGGCACCGGCCCCGGCTGGCCATGCGTGATGTAGTCGCCATTTGCAGTTTGACGCACTCACGCAGCTATCTCATAGGCGCGCACACGAACGAAAAAGGTCGCGGGAAGGTCTCACTTGTCTGATATGGAACTGGTTTCTACCGAACCTGCCACCGGCGCGGAAATCTGGCGAGGCACGGCGGGCGATGTCGAGCAGACGATCGCCCGCGGGCGCGAGGCGATGCGCGACTGGGCGCGGACACCGCTGGGCCAGCGCGTCGAACTGCTCCGCCGTTTCGCCAATGCCGTGCGCAAGCATGCCGAACCCTTCGCCGAACTGATCGCCCGCGAAACCGGCAAGCCGCTGTGGGAAGCCCGGACCGAAGTCCAGGCCGTTATCGGCAAGGTCGATATCTCCGTCACTGCCTATGCCGAACGCACCGGGCAGAAGAAGCTCGACAGCGCGCTACAGGGCACCGCCGCGCTGCGCCATAAACCGCATGGGCTGATGGTCGTGCTCGGGCCGTACAATTTCCCCGCGCACCTGCCGAACGGACATATCGTCCCCGCGCTGATCGCGGGCAATGCCGTGATCTTCAAGCCGAGCGAGAAGGTGCCCGCAGTCGGCGAATTCCTGACCCGCTGTTTTCACGAGGCGGGCATCGCGGAAGGCGTGGTGCAGTGCATCCACGGCGGCCCGGATGCGGGCAAGGCGCTGGTCGAGCATGCCGATGTCGACGGCGTGCTTTTCACCGGATCGGCGCGCGCGGGGATTGCGATCAATCGCAAGCTCGCGTCTAACCCCGGCAAGATTGTCGCGCTTGAAATGGGCGGTAACAATCCGATCGTCGTCACCCACACGCCCAAGCTGGCCGATGCCGCCGCGACGATCATCCAGTCCGCGTTCACGACTGCAGGCCAGCGCTGCACCGCCGCACGCCGCCTGATCGTCGTCGATTCGATGTTCGATCAGGTCGTGGGGGAAGTGAAGGCGCTGACCGAGCGGCTGATCGTGGATGAACCCTTCGCCGATCCCCAGCCCTTCATGGGCTGTGTGATCGACAACCAGACCGCGGATTTGCTCTCCGAAAGCTTCGTCGCGCTGATGTCGCGGGGCGGAAAACCGATCGTGCACATGAAGCGAAAGGACGAGAGCTTACCCTTCCTGTCACCGTCGATCCTCGATGCGACCGATATTGCCGAGCGACCCGATATCGAGCTGTTCGGCCCGCTGCTGCAGGTGATCCGCGTGGCCGATCTCGATGCCGCCATCGCCGAGGCAAACAATACCCGCTACGGCCTCTCGGCTTCGCTCGTCGGCGGAAGCCCTGCCGATTTCGAGCAGTTCTGGAGCGAGATCCGCGCCGGTATCGTCAATTGGAACCGGCCGACCAACGGGGCCTCCTCGGCCGCGCCTTTCGGTGGGATCGGCCTTTCCGGCAACCATCGCCCGGCGGCGTTCTATGCAGCCGATTACTGTGCCTATCCTGTGGCAAGCACCGAAATGGAACAGCCCCGCGCCACCATCGGCGTAGGCCTCAAATCCTGACGCCCGCCCGGCTGGGCAGACCCGTCAGTTACTGGTGACGAGATCGATCTGGGTCACACCCCGATCGAGGCGGCGGCCGTAAACGACGTAAGCCGACTGGCCCTTCGTGCCGCTGAGGATATTGTCCCCGTCCTTCATCGTATGCTCGACATTGAAGCCGGCATCGCGGGCGCGCGTACTGTAGAAGGAGAGTACGTCATCGAGGGCGACGGGCGTGTAGAAGGAGACGATTCTCAACGCACAGTCGCCCTCGTCCGTCCCGGCGGCTTCTTGCGTATTGCCGCGCGGATAGACGGGGAAGGCAGTCGGGAGCTTGGCCGCCCAGGCCGAGCCGTATTCGGCGCTGGCAGCGCAATTGGGACCGTCGGGCTTCACCGCGGCACGCGCTGCGGCGACCATGGCTGCCGTATCGGGCGCATTGGCTGCCAGTTGCCTGGCTGCCGGAGCGGCCTTCAGATTGGACGAACCGCCGACCATCTGCGCAGCGCGATTGCGCGCGGCCTCTACGGCGCGCGGGCTCTTGTCGATTTCGGGGATCGCCTGGCTGCCCGTGCCGGACAGCGCCGCATTGGCCTCGTTCTGACCGGCCAGGTCGGGATCGCTCATCAGGCCATCGTTGAGCGCCTGTTCACTCGCCGGATCGACCGCATCGGCATCCTGCGTCTCATCCGCATTACCGCCACAGGCGGCCAGCAGGACGACAGGGGCAAGCACAGCTAAGGGACGGAATTTCATCGGTGGCCTCCGGCAGATAAGTGTCGGCTTCTGCTGTCTGGCGCCGGGCGTTTCCAGCAGCTTTAGCGCGCTGCATCATAGCGGGACAACAAGCCCGCGAAAAGCTTAACGCCAAACGATAAGGGCGCCTCCCCTCTCCCGAAGGAAAGAAGAGACGCCCTTGGCGGCCCGTGATTGTTATCTTGGGTGCCGCCCTCCGCCCGTGGGTGGGCACGGACGAAAGCTGGTGTTTCCGATTAGCCGCAGCGAGTACTGGAGCGATCGATGGTCCGGCCGAGCAACGCGCCGGCAGCGCCGCCGAGGATTGCGCCGAGAGTGCGATCGCCGCGACCGGCGACTTCATGGCCGACCAGCGCGCCGACCCCGGCACCGACCAACAGGCCAGTGGTGCCATTGTCGCGGCGGCAATAGTAGCGATTGTCCCGACCGCGCCAGATGCGGGTGTCGCGGCGAACCGGCTCACCGTAGTTGCGGTCGTAGCCCAGGTAATAGGGGCGCGACTTGCGGTGATCCCGGTAATCGCGGCGATCGTTGTAATAGCCGCGATCGCTGTAATAGACGCGGTCGCGATAGCGCTTCATCTGCTTGCGCTTCTTCCCGTTCTCGTAAATCGTGGAAGCGGGTCCGTCATAATAGACAGAAGCGTGCGCTGCCGGAGCGGCGTGAGAAGCCGGCGCTGCGGATGCCGGAACAGCCAGAGTGAGGCCCGCTGCGGCCATGGCCAGTGCTGGAAGCTTGAACATATGTGCCATCGTATTCGTCCCTTTTGCGATCTTGTATTGGCCCTGTGACGTTCAGCTTTAGGCCCGCCAACCTGAACCGAATGCAACCGCGCCGTCAGACTCGGAATTTGCGACGAACCGACCGTCCTGCATCGGCGAAATGAAGCTTGCCGCGCCGATTTCGCGCGCCTAGCGCCTCGGCAGGATGACCGAAGACGCTTCACAGACAGACAGGACCGGCCTCGGCGCAGCCGTCGGTGCCTACGTCATCTGGGGCTTCCTGCCGCTCTACCTGATTCTCGTCCGCAGCGTGCCGCCCTTCGAATTCGTCGGCTGGCGGATCATTTGGACCCTGCCGCTGTGCCTGCTGATTGTCGCCTATCGCAAACAGGGTGGCGAAGTTCGCCGGGCGTTGGCGGAGCGCAAGACGCTCGCCCTGCTTTTGCTCAGCGCCACGCTTATCGCGATCAACTGGGTGGTTTATGTCTGGGCGATCCAGAACGGGCAGGTCTACGCCGCCAGCCTCGGCTATTACATCAACCCGCTCGTCAACGTGCTGCTGGGCACACTGCTGCTCGGCGAACGACTCTCGCGGCCGCAGTGGGTTGCAGTGGCGATAGCCGGGATCGGCGTCTCGCTGTTGCTGGCAGGAGCGCTGACGACCCTTTGGATCAGCCTGACGCTGGCCATGAGCTTCGGCACCTACGGCCTCATCCGCAAGCAGGTGCCGGTCGGCTCGCTGCCGGGCCTCACCATCGAGTCGGCGATCCTGCTCGTCCCGGCCCTCGGCGTCGCCTGGTACTACGCACAGAGTCCGGCAGGTTCGTCATTCGTGCAGGACATCGGCCTCAGCCTTGCGATCATGCTTGGCGGCGCATTGACAGCCTTCCCGCTACTGCTCTTCGCCATCGCCGCGCGCAAACTGCCCTACTCGACGCTCGGCTTCATCCAGTTCCTGGCACCGAGCATCGTCTTCATCCTGGGCCTGACGGTTTTCGGCGAGGAACTGAACTTCGCGCAGGCAGCCTGCTTCGCCTGCATCTGGGCAGCGGCGGCGATCTTCGTCTGGGATCTGTGGTCGCGCTCTAGGAAGCCAGCCGCCAGCTGAGCGTTTCACCGGCGTGGAACGGCACGATTTCCGCCGCTCCGCCGCCGACGCTCGCCGGAACGTCCTGCGCAACCTTCTCGAGCGTCACTGTCCCTTCGTTGAGCGGCAAGCCGTAGAAGCGCGGTCCGTTTTCCGATGCGAAAGCTTCGAAGCGTTCGAGCGCGCCCTCCTCGTCGAACACCGTAACGTAGCTTTCCAGCGCATGCGGTGCGTTGAAAATGCCCGCGCAGCCGCAGTCGCTCTCCTTATCGTGACGATGGTGCGGCGCGCTGTCGGTGCCGAGGAAGTATTTTTCCGAACCGCCGGTCGCGGCCTTGCGCAAGGTCAGCCGATGCTCCTCGCGCTTGGCGACGGGCAGACAATACATATGCGGCCGGATCCCGCCGACAAGAATGTCGTTGCGATTGATATGCAGGTGCTGGGGCGTGATGGTCGCCGCGATATTCGCGTCCGAAGCGTCCACGAATTCGACCGCCTGCCGCGTCGTGATGTGTTCGAAGATAACTTTCAATTCGGGCAGGCGCCCGACCAGCGGTTGCAGCACGCGCTCGATGAACACCGCCTCGCGGTCGAAGATGTCGATCTCCGCGTGGGTGACCTCTCCATGGACGCACAGCGGCATGCCGATTTCCGCCATCCGCTCGAGTACGCCGCCGATGTTGGCGACGTCGGTAACACCATGCGCCGAGTTTGTCGTAGCGCCTGCCGGGTAGAGCTTGGCAGCCGTAAGAACACCATCGGCGAAGCCAGCCGCAAGATCGTCGGCATCGCTCTCATCGGTTAGATAAGCCGTCATCAATGGCGTGAATTCCACCCCATCCGGCACGGCATCCGCAATCCGCTCGCGGTAGGCGGCGGCGAGAGCGCTGGTGGTCACCGGCGGCGACAGGTTCGGCATCACGATGGCGCGGGCGAACTGCCGTGCGGTGTGGGGCACCACGGTGCGCATCGTCTCGCCGTCGCGGAAATGCAGGTGCCAGTCGTCGGGTCGGCGGATGGTAAGGGTCTGGGTCATCGCGCGCGCCTTAGCCGCACTGCCCGCGACCTGCCAGCCATTGGCGCGCGTCCGCTTCGCCTTGCTCCCAGGTCCGGGTTACCTTGCTGGCGTCCGAAAAATCGATCTTGTCCGCCGCGACCTCGCGGGTCGGCTGGATGTAGGTGCAGCGATCGGTCTGCGGGAGATTTTCGTAGATGCTGGTCATCAGCACGAGCGTTCTCCCGTGGTCGTCTTGCGGCAAAGGCGCCTTGTCGAACATGCCGCCGTCGAGCACCCGGTCCCCCTCCCATTCCGGCACATCGAAGACCGGCGGGATGGTCGCAGCGGAACAGATCAGATCGACGAGCTTGCCGTCCCGGGCAGCCTGGCGCGCATCGACGCACAATTCGCCCAATCCCGACCGACGCGGCAAGATCAGGTGCGGGGTCGAGCGGATCGCCTGATCGACCTTGTAGAGTATTCCATAGAAAGCCGCGCTCGATCGGGCTGGCAGATGTTTGGGCGGGCATGGCAGCGATACTTCGTATTCGGGCCCTTCGGCGATAGCCTCGATCGCGGCCTGGTCGAGGGTCGTTTCGACCACGGCGCGGTAGATTTCCTGGTGCGGGGTGAAATTGCTGCGCGTGCGGTCGTAATTCGCATCGTTGATCCGGAACGCCTCGCTCATCAGCATCTTGAGATCCTGCTCGCGCCCACCGATCCACGCCGCAGCGCTCAGCGCCCCGCCCGATGCGCCACTGACCCGTTTCGGAGTCAGTTCCACCTCGTCCCCCAGACCCGACAGGAAACCACCATGCCAGAAGCAGCGGATGCCGCCGCCGGAAAAGACCAATTGCTCGATATCGCTGAACATCGCTTTGCCTATGGGCGGTCGCGTCCTATCTGTCACCCATGACTGCGACACGATTGTTCGAGCGGGCGGTAATCCGCCTTTCGCCCCGCGACGCCGATGAGGATGTTGCTGGCTTCCTGCAAGGCCTGGTTACCAACGATGTGGCAGGGCGTCTGCCCGTCTATGCGGGCTTGCTGACACCGCAGGGCAAGACGATGTTCGATTTTCTCGTCTGGCCGGGCTCGAAAGGTGAGCTGCTGATCGATTGCGAGGCCGAGGCAGCGGAGGAGCTTGCGAAACGCCTGTCGCTCTACCGTCTGCGCCGCGCGATCGACATCGAAGTCGATCCCACGGTCGGCGTCTACTGGCAACGCGAGATGGGCGACGGCGGAGCGTCCGATCCCAGGCTTGGTGCGCTGGGCCAGCGCTGGCTCTCGCCTGTCGACGATGACGACGAAGCCGCCGACAACGCGTGGCGCGCGCACCGGCTGTCACTCGGCGTTCCGGAGGGGCGCGCGGAACTGGGCGACATCCTCTGGCTCGAAACCAATGCGGTCGAGCTGCATGGCGTGAGCTTCAACAAGGGCTGCTATGTCGGGCAGGAAAACACCGCCCGGATGAATTGGCGCAGCAAGGTCAACCGCCGGCTGGTTGTAGTGCCGCTCGAGTCATCGGAGGAAAAGCGTCGCAAGGTTGCGCACGAAGACCTCGAACTCGCGGTCGATCACCTGCGGCTGGACGCGATCGACACAGATCGCGCGCCTGACTGGATGAAACCGGGGCTTACTGCGGCAGATTGAGCGCCGCGATCGAATTGACCAGCATCCGCTCCGCCCGGTCGCGCGCGGCGCTCTCGGGCAAGCCGAGCGAGCGCGAGAGCGCGCTGCCGATCAGCGCATCGCCCATCGCCATCAGGACCAGCGCCAGCGTTTCCTCGTGAACCTGCATCGGGTCGCCGCCGTGCTCGGCCTCCTCCGGTGCGATCTCGTCGACGAGGTTGTGGATCGTCTCGACGATAGGCGTCAACGCATCCTCGTTGCCGGTGAGGATCATCCAGCTGGCCAGCGCGCCTGCCCCTTCCTTGTCGAAGGCATCGAAGGCGAGATCGACCACTTCGCGCGGGGATCCGAGACCAGCGCGGCTGGCGCGCACGGCGTCGATGATCGTGTCGCAGACGGTCCCGGCAAGGTGGCCCGCGAGAGCTTTCTGAAGTCCTGCCGCCGAGCCGAAGTGATGGAGCAGGTTCGCATGCGTGCGCCCGATCCGCGCGGCGACGGCCTTGAGCGTCACCGCCTGCGGCCCCGCTTCGATCAACAACGCCCGTGCCGCTTCGAGTGCAGCAAGGCGGGATTCTTCGGGGGAAAGTCTCTTGCGCGTCGCCATGCGATGAAGCGTTAACCCAAAGCGGCGGGCGCGCAAAGCCGTTTACCCATCCTTATTGACATCAATGTAAGCAGGCGCTACTTACATCAATGTCAGTTAACCCCGGAGCTTTCCCATGAACGCCCCCGTCACCATCGATACCGATACCCGCACTTCCGCCCCGACGCCGGAAGATCTCACCCTCACCGTGCGCGACGAGCGTTTCAATCGCGACACCACGCCGCGCCGCTGGTGGGCGGGCGATGCGTTCGGTACGGCGTGGCACAACGCGCTGTCGGCCACTTTTCCGCGTGGCGAGGCCTTCTTCATCGAAGCCGTCAAAGCGCATCGCGATGGTGCCGATCCGAAGCTCGCGGAAGAAATCCGCGCCTTCGTGAAGCAGGAAATCAACCACACGCGCGAACACATTGCTTTCAACCGCCTTGCCGAGGATCATGGTTACGACATCAAGGCGATCGACAAGCGCGTGGGCGAGATGCTCGCGCTGACCAAGGATCGCCCGGTTATCGTCAACCTCGCCGCGACCATGGCGCTGGAGCATTACACCGCAATGATGGCGCAGGAATTCCTCGCCAATCCGCAGCACTTCAAGGATGCCGATCCGGAAGTGCGCGCAATGTGGGAATGGCATTCGGTCGAGGAGATCGAGCACAAGGGCGTCGCCTTCGACACCTGGAACCACGCGACCCGCGACTGGACGCCCTTCCGTCGCTGGAAACTGCGCAGCCTGATGATGTTGATCGTCAGCTTCAACTTCTTCCGCAACCGCTGGATCGACACGCTGGAACTGCTGGCGCAGGACGGCATCACCGGCTGGAAGGCCAAGTGGGGCCTGTTCAAATACCTCACCGTGAAGCCGGGCGTCGTGCGCCGTATCTTCCCGGCGTGGCTGAGCTACTTCAAGCCGGGCTTCCACCCGTGGGATCACGACGACCGCCACCTGATCGGCAAGTACGAGGGCGAATTCGAAGCGGCACTGATGCCCGCCGAGTAAGTCTTACTAAGGAAAACAGGAAAGGCCCCGCAAGCGATTGCGGGGCCTTTCGTTTGAGTCAGGCTGCTTTCGGGGCAGCGACCTCGTCTTCGGACAGGTCGAGGCGATACATCATGCAATCCGCTTCTTCGCCGCGTCCGCCGCTGTGCCGCGACACGGTCTTGCCGGTGGGCCGGAAGCCGAGTTTGCGCAACACGCGACCGGACGCCGGGTTGTCGGTGAAATGTCCGGCAGTCAGTTCTCTATGGCCAAGCAGTCGCGCGATATCGATCATGCCGCGTGCCGCTTCCGTCGCATATCCCTGTCCCCAACAAGCTCGCGCGATCCAGTAGCCGAGCTCTACCGATCCTTCGCCCGCATCGATCCCAGTGCATCCGATCAGCTCAGACCCATTATCGCCGGGTCGCGTAATCAGAAAGCGCGGATAGCGCGGTTCACGCTTTAGCATGACGAACTGGCGGGCGTGTTCGGGGAGATACGGCCACGGCGCACGCGCGAGGTTGCGGACGACGCCCTCGTCGGAGATTCCGCCGAACAGCGCTTCTGCATCTTCGGGCCAGGCAGGCCGCAGCAGCAGCCTCTCGGTAACATGGAACATCGGTATTCTCCCCATATCCACGCTCCGGGCTCCTAGGCCGGACGCGTGACAGTTGCGTGGCGGCGAAAGGATATTTCGCCAGACTGAGAGGGAGAAACGACAAGAGGGAGACGGGTCGGCCCCATCTCCCTCTTCGGTTGCCGGTGGTTATCCCGGCTGGGACCGTCCCGTCTGGACGATCCCGTTATCGGATCGTCCGATTATTCGGCGGCTTCCGCCAGCATGTCGACCGAGACGAATTTGCGGTCGAGCTTGCCCTTGTGGAAGCGCACGATACCGTCGGTAAGGGCGAACAGCGTGTGGTCCTTGCCCATGCCGACGTTGGTGCCCGGATAGAACTTGGTGCCGCGCTGGCGCACGATGATGTTGCCGGCGACGACGTTCTCGCTACCGAACTTCTTCACACCGAGGCGACGACCGGCTGAGTCGCGACCGTTGCGCGATGAACCGCCTGCTTTCTTATGTGCCATCGTCCGTAATCCTTACTTCTTGTCTTCGGTCTTCTTGGCGGCGGCCTTCTTCGGCGCTGCCTTCTTGGCCGGAGCCTTTTCCTCGACGGCGCCCTTCTTGGGGGCAGCCTTCTTGGCGTCTGCCTTCGGCGCGTCGTCCGTCTTGGCCTCGGCCTTCGGAGCCGCTTCCTTCTTCGGCGCAGCCTTCTTCTCGGCCTTCGAGTCGCCGACGGCGGTGATCCGCAGCAGGGTCATCTGCTGGCGATGGCCGTTCTTGCGGCGATAGTTGTGGCGGCGGCGCTTCTTGAAGACGATCACCTTCTCGCTCTTCGCCTGGGCGATGATTTCCGCAGACACGGTCACCTTGCCGACATCTTCGAGCTTTTCGCCCTCACCGGCGAGCAGGACGTCGCCCAGCGTGATGGTGTCACCAGCTTCGCCAGCCAGCTTTTCAACGGCGATCTTGTCTCCGGCGGCAACCCGGTATTGCTTGCCGCCCGTGCGCACTACTGCGAACATGGTGGTTATCTCTCAATCAATTAGCTTTGCCGCATCCTTGCGAATATACGGCGCACCCGTCAGGCCGCCGATTGGCAGCCCCGGAAAGAAGCGTGCCGTTAGGCGAATGGCGGGCCCAAGTCAACGGCCAGAGCGACGATTTTTGCATCCTCGCTGGCGACTTTCGGTCTGCGTGATATGGAGTGGGCGATGACGTATCGCAAGCTCTCTCTCGCCGCCTGCCCTGTACTCCTGCTGGCCGGATGCGCGACTCCCGCCGATAGCGATTACCCGTCCCTGGCGATCAGGGACATCGAGCGGGCCGAAGGACAGTTCGATGTCGGGCCACCGCAGAGGATCGATGTGCCCGTAGTGGAGACTCCACTTAGCGGCCCCCTCTCTCACCAGCTCACCATGCTGGTGGATCGCGCGACAGAAGCCCACCGCGCCTTCACGAGCACCTTGCCCATGGCCGAGCGCCGGGTGGCGGCAGCTTCGGGCGCTGCAATCGGCAGCGACAGTTGGGCCGCTGCACAAGTCGCGCTCGCCGATCTCGATTCGAGTCGGAGCCTGGCCTCGGTGCCGCTCGGCGATCTCGACATATTGTACGCTGCAGCGTCGGTGCAGGCAGAGGAGACGGCAGCAATCGAGGCCGCGCGCGCCCAGGTCATCGCACTGGTCGCGGAAGAGGACGCGGCGTTGGAGCGACTGCGCGCGCGCGTCCGATGAGCCTCGCCTGCGCGACATGCCCGGTACGCGATCGCGCGGCCTGTGCCGTGCTCGACGAAGCCGAACGTGACGAACTGGCGAAAGCGGGGCGCACGCGCAGGCTCGCGAAGGGCGAGACGCTGTTTTCGGCGGGCCTGAGCGATGCGGCCTGCGCCACGCTTGTCAGCGGTGCCCTGAAAATCACCTCGACGGACAGCGACGGTCGCGAACGGATCCTGTCGCTCGTGCACCCCAGCGGCTTTGTCGGCGAAATGTTCGGACCTTATGTCCAGCACGATGTGGTTGCGCTGGGCGAAAGCGAGGTATGCGTGTTCTCCGGCCCGGCTTTCGAGCGGGCGATCGAGCGATACCCACGGCTCGGCACGGCGCTTTTGCGGCGCACGCAGGAGGATCTCTATGCCAGCCGCGAGTTGCTGTCGTTGACCGGCAATGCCTCGGCCGAACGCCGCGTCGCAGGCGCTATCCTGTCGCTAGCCCGATCTGCGAGCGATTCGCCCTGCCATCCGGCACGACGGTTCGACCTGCCGCTTTCACGAAGCGAGCTTGCCGACATGCTGGGCCTGACGATCGAAACCGTCAGCCGCACACTCACCCGCTTCGAACGCGCCGGAGCGATCCGGCGCGACGGAAAGCGCGGGATCGAATTGCTCGACCCCGCACTCCTACCCGATTTTTAAGTTCGATCAGCGGACCAAGGCCGCAATCGACACGGTCGAAATACCCCAGCAGAAGATGATGACCGGGAGGATCAGCATCTGGACGCTCGCATCCTTGGCCGTGAGCCGCCCGGTCAGCGTGGCGATGCCGTCGCGGCGCAGCTTGGCGTAGCTCATCGGGCGCGAGGCGGTCTCGGGCACCAGCTTGGTCCAGATTGCGGGGACGCCGAAGCCGGCCACGACGAACAGCGTGAAGATGGCCATCGGGATGATCAGGCCGGGGGTCGATAGCCCCGTCGCCATCACGGCAAGGAACCCGAGGTAAAGTGCCACGGTCGCGGCGTAGAGGCCCTTGGGCAGCTCGAACGTACGATCGACCTCGTGGCGGTTCTTCGGTGCAGGAACGATGGCGGCCTGCCGGGCGACGAGTTCGCGAGTAAGATGCTTGGACATGTTCGATCTCCTTGTTGGAGACTGTTTGCCCGAAGCCGGAGATCGTTTCCTTGATCGAGATCAAACCAAGCGGATTATTCCCAACGCGCGATATCCTCATGGTCGTGTCTGCGCGGCTCGATCCAGTGCCAGCCGTCGGCGCGCCTTTCGCGTTTCCACAACCACGCCGCGCTCTTGAGGTGGTCCATCAGATAGTCGGCAGCCGCAAAGGCGTCGCGGCGATGCCGGGCGGCGGTGGCGACGAGCACGATAGCCTCGCCCGGCGTCATGACGCCGATGCGATGCCAGACCAGGGCTCCGTCGAGCGCGAATCGATCGCGGGCCGCTTCCGCCAGCTCTCGCATCCCGGGCAGCGTCAGCGGTTCGTAATGCGACAGCTCGAGCGCGCGAACATCGCCGTCCGGCCTGACCTTGCCGAGAAAGGAGACGACACCGCCCGCCTCACCATTTGCGGCATTGAACGCGGCGAGCGCCTCGCCCACCGACAGGCCCTTGTCGAGCAGCCGGACGTCGAGCGGCGTGTCGATGGTGAGCCTAGCCACCGCTCACCGGTGGCAGCAGAGCGACCTCGTCGCCATCCTCGGCGTTCAGCCGGGTCTTGTCGGAAAGGACCTTGCCCGCGCAGGCCACATTGACGCGCTGTTCGCCCAATTGTTCGGCAACATCTGGTCCCACCGCCTCAAGCAGGCCGGACCAATCGAGCGGCCCCTCGACTTCCAGCAATTGCTTTCCGGCCAGATCGCGCAAAGGGCCGAGAAAGAGGATCGTCACGGTCATGCCTCAGGTCTCCAGATATTGCCCGGTGACGCCGGGCGCTTTGCTGAGATAGGCAACCGTCGCATCGAGCGCCGCGCCTTCGCCGGCCACCATGTTCACCCTGCGCGGCGTATGCTTGCGCGCGAGGCCGGCGGTGACGGCCCGGCGCCACTCACGGTGCGTGTGATCTGCCGCCGGTACCGTGATGGCCACATCGAGGCCGCCTTCGAGCTGCTGCTCGATATGGCTGAGCCAGTGCTGGTGGAACAGGCCCGCGGCGGCGAGGGGATCGTCGGGCAGGTCGTCCACCGCGATGCACTTCATTCGCGGCGCTCGCGGTGCAGCGTGATGCCGATCTTCTCGCCCGCCTCGGCGATGGCCAGCTTCACGATCTTGACTGTCACTGCTTCGATGCGCCTGTCCTGCAGGAACAGGGTCTCGCACACATGGTCGGCGACCGCCTCGATCAGCTTGAAGTGCACGCCTTCGGGCAGCGCTTCGGAAGCGGCGAATTTCAGATCCATGTAGTTCTTCGATTCGTCCAGCGAGGTGTCCGCATCGTAGTGGCGCAGCGGCTTCATACGGACATGGACGGTGAAGCGCAGCGGCTGCGGCTTGCCCGTCTCTTCGGAATAGATGCCGGTGAGCACGTCGTGCTCGAAGTCGGCCACTTCGAGGATCAGCGAATCGTCCATTCCCTGACCTCTAGCGCGGATTGGACCACCGCGCGAAGATCGCGGTGGGCAGGAGGCGGCCAGACGTGTCTTCCTGCACGGCGAGATCGCCATGCTCGACCATGCCGGGCAGGTCTGCGAAAACCTCCTGTAGGAGCCCGCCGAGCGCGAGGCTGCTCATGCGCACCGCGTAAACGGTGAGGAAGAGGAACCTGCTGTCGCCATCCAGCAACTGGCGGCAATCGGAGATGAGATCGGGCAGGCCCTGCTCCAGCCGCCACACCTCGCCATCGGGTCCGCGCCCGAATTTGGGCGGGTCGAGGATGATCCCGTCGTAGCGTCGCCCGCGTCGCACCTCGCGCGCGGCATATTTCATCGCATCCTCGACCAGCCAGCGGATTGGGCGATCGTCCAACCCAGCCAGAGCCGCGTTCTCGCGCGCCTGGGCGACGGACTTCTTGCTCGCATCGACATGGGTGACGCGACCGTATGTGCTCAGCGCCTGCGTGCCGACGCCGGTATAGCCGAACAGATTCATCGTCTCGGCGTCGCGCGTCTCTCCGAGTTGTTTGCCCATCCAGTCCCACACGGGTGCCATGTCGGGGAAGAAGCCGAGATGGCGGAAGGGCGTGCATTGCGCAGTGAAGCGCGCCTCCTCGCCCCAGCCCAACTCCCAGCCGCTTTCCGGCACGTTTTTCGAATACTGCCAGCGGCCACCCCCGTCCTCGTCGCTGCCGGGGACGAACTCGCCATGCGCATTCCAATCGTCGAGGCGCGGCGTCCACATCGCCTGCGGTTCGGGGCGGATGAAGCGGTAGGGTCCGTATTCCTCGAACTTGCGACCATGGCCGCTGTCGAGCAGGCGGTAGGCATCCCAGCCCTCCCCCACCATCAGCACGGGATCGCGGCACAGTTCGGCCATCAGGCGGCGTGCTCGAGAATATGGTCGCGCACTGCTTCGTAGGTGCCGGGCAGCTCCGTATAGGCTTCTTCGCGGGCGAACAGGTCGCCGACGCGGTTGGGAAGCGCGGGCCGAAGACCCGTCGCCCGTTCGACCGCGTCGCGGAACTTGGCCGGATGAGCCGTCGCCAGCGTCACGATCGGGACCTGCGACGGGAGTGCGGCGTGACGCGCGGCGTGAAGGCCGATGGCGGTATGGGGATCGATGATCTCGCCCCAATTCTCGTGAGCATGGCGGATCGATGCCGCCGTTTCGTCCTCATCGACCCGAGCGCTGGCAAACAGGCCCGCGGCCCCCTCTCGCTGGGCGTTGCTTAGCATCATTGCACGGCTGCCTTCGAACCCGCGCATTTGTTCTCCGAGTGCAACCCCGTCGCGCCCGCCGACGTCGAACAGCAGGCGCTCGAAGTTCGAACTCACCTGGATGTCCATGCTCGGTGCAGCAGTGGGAGTGACGCTGCCCGCGGAATAATCCCCGCTGCTGAGCGCGCGGTGAAGGATGTCGTTGACGTTGGTAGCGACGATGAGCCGATCGATCGGCAAGCCCATTCGCGCGGCGACATGGCCGGCGAAGACGTCGCCGAAATTGCCGGTAGGCACGCTGAATGCGAGCTTGCGGTCGGGCCCGCCCAATTGCAGCGAGGCGGCGAAGTAATAGACCACCTGCGCCATCAGCCGCGCCCAGTTGATCGAATTGACCGCCCCGATGCGGTGCCGCGCGGTGACGCTCTCGTCGGCAAAGATGCGTTTCACCATCGCCTGCGCGTCGTCGAAACTGCCCTCGATAGCGATATTGTGGACATTCGGCGCGCGCACCGTGGTCATCTGGCGGCGCTGGACGTCGCTCACCCGGCCCTTGGGGTGGAGCATGAAGATTTCGACATTGTCGCGCCCCGCCACGGCATCGATGGCGGCGCTGCCGGTGTCCCCGCTGGTTGCGCCGACGATGGTCAGGCGGCTGTCTTCGCGCGCGAGGAACTCTTCGAACAGCAGGCCGAGCAATTGCAGCGCGACATCCTTGAAGGCGAGCGTCGGGCCATGGAACAGTTCGAGCAGCCATTGCTGCTCGTCCAGCTGGACCAGCGGCGTAACGGCGGTGTGGGCGAAGCGGCTGTAGGCCTCCCCGGTCAGTTCGCGCAGGCGGGCCGGCGTCAGGCTGTCGCCGACGAAGGGTGCCATCACCCGCGCCGCCAGCTCGGCATAGGGCAGGCCGCGCATATCGCGGATTTCGTCCATGCCGAATTGCGGCCAGCTGTCCGGCACGTAAAGCCCGCCGTCGGAAGCGAGACCGGCAAGCGTGACCTCGGCGAAATCGAGCGCAGGGGCGCTGCCACGGGTGGAGACGTATTTCATCGGAACACGCGGTTAGCGGGGGCGGCACGCGCGGGCAAGCAAGGCGGCCTTTAGCCTGCGTTAGCGTCCCTGCCCCGGCGTCGCAGAACGAGGATATAGATGACCAGCGCCGTCAGCGCGAAGAAGAACCACTGACCGGCGTAGCCCCAGGACGTGTTCTCATACTCCTCGGGCCGTGACGGCGCCGAAGGAAGCAGCCCTGCCTTGGGCGTATCGGCGACGATCATCAGCGGCCGTTCGGGGCTTTGAAAGGTCAGCCGCTCCCAGAATCCGCGCTCGTCCGGTGCAAGAACTGCGACGCCCTCGACCTCTCCGCCCGTCCATTGCGCCACCGCGTCAGGCCTTTCAGCCACCCCGATCTGGGCCTGGAATGGGCGACCCGAAGACGACAGGCAAGTAGCGATCTGCTTCCAGCCGGTCCGCCCCGAAGCATCCCGGCCGCCGGCGACCTGCATATCGACGACTTCGGCGCAAGTCGCGCTCAGTCGGCGATAGAGCAAAGCTTCGCTCTGCGGGTCAGCGAATGGATAATCCGCGACCGGCATGGAGGGACGGTCGATCATGGATTGCTTCAGCTGGTCCCGCTCCGCCGCGCGGTCGAGCTGCCAGAAGCCAAGCGCGATCATTGTCGCGATTGCTGCCACGACGACGATTGTCGGGATGATAGGGATGGTCCGCGTCGTCATCTCATGCGTCCGATGCGAGAAGGGCAGCCGCGGCATGGCCGGGCTGCCCCTCGCTTGTTTCTGTTCTGCCTAATGGCATCAGTGGACGGCAGCGCCCCAGCCGCCCCAGACGTAGACGACGACGAACAGGAACAGCCACACCACGTCGACGAAGTGCCAGTACCACGCCGCCGCTTCGAAGCCGAAATGCTGGCGCGGGGTGAAGTGGCCCTTGTAGGTGCGCACGAGGCAGACGATCAGGAAGATCGTCCCGATCAGCACGTGGAAGCCGTGGAAGCCCGTCGCCATGTAGAAGGCCGAGCTGTAGGTGTTGCCGCCGAATGCGAACGGAGCAACCGCATATTCGTAGGCCTGGATGGCGGTGAAGACCGCGCCGAGCAGAATCGTCGCCCACAGGCCCTTCTTCAGGCCCTCGCGATCGCCATTGATCAGCGAGTGGTGGGCCCAAGTAACCGTGGTGCCGGAGCACAGTAGGATCAGCGTGTTGAGCAACGGCAAGCTGAATGGATCGATGACATACTCGATCGCGGCAGGCGGGAAAGTCCCGCCGATGACTTCGGAAATTTCCGACGGGAACAGGGCGAAATCGAACCAGCTCCAGAACCAGCCGACGAAGAACATGACCTCCGAGGCGATGAACAGGATCATCCCGTAACGCATGTGCAACTGCACGACCGGCGTGTGGTCGCCGCGCTCGGCTTCCTTCACGATGTTGGAGAACCAGGCGAAGAACGTCGCGATCAGGCCGGCGATGCCGAGGCCGAGCACGAGGTGACCACTGGCCAGCTCGTGCATGAACAGCACCATGCCGCTGGTGAAGGTGAGCGCCGACAGCGAGCCGAGGAAGGGCCAGATATCGGGTTCGAGAATGTGATATTCGTGATTGACGTTGCCAGCCATGTGTCCCTGGTCCTGTATTCGCTATGCGCGCCTGCCCTTAAAGCGCCGAGGCGCGCGGGTCTAGGCCCTAGTCGACAGATTCTATCGCCCGGTGGAAAGTGTAGGACAAGGTGATCTGCTCCACCCCATCCATGTTCGGATCGTCCAGCGCCTTCGGATCGACGAAATAGAGCACGGGCATCCGCACCTGCTCCCCGGGCTGCAAGGTCTGCTCGGTAAAGCAGAAGCACTGAATCTTGTTGAAATAAGCCCCGGCCTGTTCCGGTTCGACATTGAAGGTCGCGGTGCCGGTGATCGGCTGGTCCGAATTGTTGGTGGCGAGATAGATCGCCATATCGCGCTGGCCGATCGTGACCGTGTCGGTCGGTTGCTCCGGCCGGAAACTCCACGGCACGTCGCGAGCCGTCGAGGCGTCGAAACGCACCGAGATCGTCCGCCCGCCGGCCGCCGCGCCGAGGCGCTCTGCGGTAGCCGCTTCGCTCTCGCTGGCGCGCTGGGTCGTGCCGCCGAAACCGGTAACCTGGCAGAACAGCTCGTAAAGCGGCACGGCGGCATAGCCGAGGCCGAGCATTGCCAGCGCGCCGCCGAATGCCAGCAGCGCCGTACGGGTCTTGCGGGTTTCGAGCGTGGCGGTGGTCACGATATCCTCACATCCGGGCGATAGTGATGAAATAGAAGAGCGCGGCCATGAACAGCAGGATCCCGCCGAGCACGAGGTTCCGGCTCTTCTGGCGACGCTTGAATTCGGCTTCTTCTTCGGGGGTCATGTCAGCATTCCGTTATAGGCAAGTACCCGGTCCACCACGAGCACCGCGAACAGCGCGAAGAGGTAGACGATGGAGAACGCGAACAGGCGCTTCTCCGGCTTCATCGTGTCGTCGGCCTGCTTTTCGCGGAATGCGACCGGGATCGAAAGCGCAAGGAATGCAAGCGACAGCGCGAGCGCTGCAACGCCGTAGATCGGCCCGGTACCGCCGATGAACCACGGCGTGGCCGCAAGCGGAACGAGCAGCACGGAATAGACGAGGATCTGGCGCCGGGTCGATTTTTCACCGCGGACATTGGGCATCATCGGGATGCCGACATTCTCGTAATCGGTCTTCACGAACAGCGCGAGCGCCCAGAAATGCGGCGGGGTCCACATGAAGATGATCGCAAACAGCAGCACCGGCATCAGCGTGATGTCGCCGGTCACCGCGACCCAGCCGATCATCGGCGGGAAGGCCCCCGCCCCGCCACCGATCACGATGTTCTGCGGCGTGCGCGGCTTCAGCCACATGGTGTAGATGACCGCATAATAGAGGATGGCCACTGCAAGGATGATCGCGGCCAGCCAGTGGATTGCGACGCCCATGATGAGGACCGAGGCAACCGACATCACGATGCCGAAGTCGCGCGCATCCTCGCGCCGCATGCGTCCGGTCGGCAAGGGACGCTGGGCAGTGCGCTTCATCCCGCGATCGATGTCCGCTTCCCACCACTGATTGAGCACGGCCGAACCGCCTGCCCCCATCGCAATGCACAGGATAGCGGTGAAGTCGAGAATCGGATTGATGCTGCCCGGCGCGGCGAGCAGGCCGCACAGGCCGGTGAAGATCACCAGCGTCATCACGCGCGGTTTGGTCAGCGCAAAGAAATCGCGCCATTCCGCGGGGAGCTGGGTGGTGGTTGCCTGGGTCATTGGATGGTCGACCATATAGGGGCTCAGAGCCCTTTTAGCCAGTCGATGAGCAGGCGGTTCACCGCATCGGGCGCTTCCTGCTGCGTCCAGTGCCCGATACTGTCGAGGATGTGCCCTTCGACCTGCGGCGCAAACATGCGCATCAGCGCCACCGGATCCTCGACCGCGCCGAACAGGAAGGTCGCCGGGTCACGCGTGCCGCCAATGAAGAGCGCGGGCTGTTCGATGCGTTTGCCGTTCCAGCCCTGGAGCCATTCGTAATCGGTCACGTGGTTACGATAGCGGTTGAGCGGTCCGCGGAAGCCCGAGGCCTTGAATTCGGCCTCGTAGAAATCGAGGTCGTCTCCGGTGAGCCAGCCGACCGGCTCGGGATCGGGCAGGCCCTCGAGGAAGGTCGCGCCGTAGGGTTTGGACCAGTATTCGCCAGGCGGCACGTCACCGCTGATCGAATACATCATGCGCTGGACGAAATCGCGCGGGTCTGCCTCGGCCTCGGCTTCGGCGATGCCTTCGGCCTGGAAATATTCCTGGTAGAAGAACTTGCCCTGGCTGGTGAAATGTTCGTGGAAGACCTCTGTAAAAGGACGGCGGGGCACCCCCGCAAAGGGGACCGACATGCCCGCCACCGCGCGGAAATGCTCGGGGTGTGTAAGGGCGCTGTTCCAGACGATCGGCGCGCCCCAGTCGTGGCCGATCAGCACGGTGGGAGCATCGGGTGAGAGCGCCTGCCGCAGGCCTACGAGATCGCCGACGATCCGCTCCATCGCATAAGCCTCTACCGACTGCGGCTTGTCGGAGCCGCCATAGCCCCGCACGTCTATGGCGCAGGCGGTGAACCCCGCCTCGGCGACGGGGTCGATCTGGTGGCGCCAGCTATACCAGCTTTCCGGAAAGCCGTGGACCATGATGGCGAGCGGTCCTGTGCCCGGTTCAGGGCCCTCGATCGCACAGCGCAGCGAAACCTCGCCGACGTCGATGGTGCGCATTTTAGGCATCGAAAATCCTCTCGCCGGATGTGCAAACGACCGACCCGCTGGGGGCCGGCCGCTGCTTTGCCTAGGGCACCCAGCCTTACGCCGAAGCGGGCTTCTGGTCGCCGATGGGCATGTGGTTGTGGTGGTCGTGATGGTCCTCGATCACCGGCAGCTCGCTGAACTGGTGGAACGGCGGCGGGCTCGACAGCGTCCATTCGAGCGTCGTCGCACCTTCGCCCCAGTAATTCGCCCCGACCTTGCGGCCTGCCACGAAAGCATAGGCGATGTTCACGAAGAACAGGACCATCGATGCGGCCATGATATGATAGCCGAACGAGCTGATCTCGTTCCAGTAGGTATAGGCTTCCGCATAGTCCGGATACCGGCGCGGCATGCCCTGCCAGCCGAGGAAGTGCTGCGGGAAGAAGATCACGTTCACGCCGATGAAGAAGCCCCAGAAGTGCAGGTGCGCGAGCAGTTCGGAGTGCATCCGGCCGCTCATCTTCGGGAACCAGTAGTAGAAACCGGCAAAGAGCGAGAACACCGCGCCCATCGACAGCACGTAGTGGAAGTGAGCGACGACGAAGTAGGTGTCGTGCACCACGTCGTCCACGCCGCCATTGGCGAGATAGACGCCGGTCACGCCGCCGACAGTGAACAGGAAGATGAAGCCCAGCGCCCAGACCATCGGACTCTTGAATTCGATCGAGCCGCCCCACATCGTGGCGATCCAGCTGAAGATCTTCACGCCGGTCGGCACTGCGATGACCATGGTCGCCGCAGTGAAATACATCTTCGTATTCACGTCGAGGCCGACGGTGTACATATGGTGCGCCCACACGACGAAGCCGACAACGCCGATCGCGACCATGGCGTAGGCCATGCCGAGATAGCCGAACACCGGCTTGCGGCTGAAGGTCGCGACGATCTGCGAGATCATGCCGAAGCCCGGCAGGATCATGATGTAGACCTCGGGGTGGCCGAAGAACCAGAACAGGTGCTGGTAGAGGATCGGATCGCCCCCGCCTGCTGGATCGAAGAAGGTCGTGCCAAAGTTACGGTCCGTGATCAGCATGGTGATCGCGGCTGCAAGTACCGGCAGCGCCAGCAGCAAGAGGAAAGCGGTGACCAGCACCGACCATACGAACAGCGGCATCTTGTGCAGCGTCATCCCCGGCGCGCGCATGTTGAAGATGGTGGTGATGAAGTTGGTCGCGCCCAGGATCGAGCCGGCACCGGCAAGATGCAGCGAGAAGATCGCGAAGTCGACCGCCGGGCCTTGCGAACCGGACGTCGAGAGCGGCGCGTAGACCGTCCAGCCCACACCTGCCCCCGGACCCGTGCCGCCAGGCATGAAGAGCGAGAACAGCAGCGAAACGAAGCCCGCCACGGTCAACCAGAACGAGATGTTGTTCATGCGCGGAAAGGCCATGTCCGGCGCGCCGATCATGAGCGGAACGAACCAGTTCCCGAAGCCGCCGATCATCGCGGGCATTACCATGAAGAAGACCATGATCAGCCCGTGGGCGGTGATGAAGACGTTCCACATATGCAGCGAGGTATCGAAGTCCGCGCTGCCGCCCATGAACTCGGCCCAGAACTGGAGGTACTGGATGCCCGGCTCGGCCAGTTCGGCTCGCATGATGCCCGAGATGGCGCCACCGACGATACCCGCGATAATCGCGAAAATCAGGTAGAGCGTACCGATGTCCTTGTGATTGGTGGACATGAACCAGCGCGCGAAGAAGCCGGGCTTGTGATCGGCGTGATCGTGCGCGTGGTCGTCGGGGTGAGCCTGGAAGCTGTCGGCGGTAGTGGCCATCGTGCTAATCTTTCGAGTCTATCTTCAAGTCTGGCTTACGTGGTTACGTCTTCGACCGGCGGTGCACCGGCACCCGGAGCACCCGGTTCGGCGCTTTCTGGCTCCTGCACCGGCGGTAGCGACGGATCGGTTTCGATCCGCACCTCTTCTTCACCGGCCACGGTGCCGCCCTGCGCACGGACCCAGGCGTTGAACTGGTCGAGGGGCAGCGCCTCGATCGCGATCGGCATATATCCATGGCGCGCGCCACACAGTTCCGAACACTGGCCATAATACACGCCCGGCTCGTTGATGGTAAGCATCTTCTCGTTCAGGCGCCCCGGTACGGCGTCGAGCTTGAACCACAGGCTCGGCACGGCGAAGGAGTGGATCACGTCGGCCGCGGTGGTCTGCAGGCGGATCGGAACGCCGACGGGGAGAACCATGCGATTGTCGACGGCAAGCTGGTGCGGTTCCCCGCGCGCTTCGGCTTCGTCCTCGTCAAGCATATTGGACACGATCTCGAAATCGCCATTGTCGGGATAGGCATAGCCCCAGTACCACTGGTAGCCGATCGCCTTCACGGTGATCGCATCCTTGGGCGGCGTCTCATACTGCTTGGCGATCAGCGTAATCGAGGGGATCGCGATGCCGAGCAGGATGAGCGCGGGGACGACGGTCCAGACAACCTCGATCGTGGTGTTGTGGCTCGTCTTCGAGGGCACGGGATTGGCGCCCTTGCGGAAGCGCACGACGACGTAGATCATCAGCGCCAGCACGAAAAGACTGATCGCGACCATCACCCAGATCAGCCCGACGTGCAGCCCGCTGGCATATTCGCCGGTGGGCGAGAACTGCGGCTGCACATCCCAACCTCCTGCGACGGGCATGCCCTTACCTTCGACCGGGTCCATCGGCATATAGGCATCGCTGCCGGCCGAGATGGCTTCCGGATCGGCGACGTCCGCGGCCTCTGCCGGATCGACACTTTCCAGCGCCGCCGACGGCGTCTGCTCGGGAGCCGGAGCGACGAGATCGTCTTGCGTCAGACCTTCCTGCGCCAAGCCCGCTTGCGGAGCCACGGCTAGCATGCCAGCCATCGCCAGACCGGCCATGGTGCGGTTCAAACCCTTGAAGAAGCCAGGAAAATTCATCGTCTGGACGCTCTTTCGTATCTCGTTTTCAGCTCGGCCCGGTGATCGTTGTAAGGACCATCGAGAATCGGCCACCCATGGTGCGACGACCCGGAAATGGGCGGGATTTGGGCTGCCCTATAGGCAGGGATGGCCCGCGCCTCAAGCGCCCAGCAGACAAAATTATGCATTACCCTTTGCCTCTTGCGCAATCGCGCGCAACACGCTTTGAGCCGGGGCGGTATGACAGAAGACGAAATCCTCTCCGAATTCCGTGCCAGCGAAGCCCTGCTCGAAGGCCATTTCAAGCTCAGCAGCGGGCGGCACAGCGGGCATTATTTGCAATGCGCCAGGGTGCTGATGAACCCCGAACGCGCAGGAAACCTCGCCCGGGCGCTGGCGCAAAAAATCCCCCGCGAAGTCCGTAACGAGGTCGATGCGGTGGTCAGCCCGGCAATGGGCGGCCTGATCATCGGCCACGAAATGGGCCGGGCGCTGGGCAAGGACGCCATGTTTCTCGAGCGACCCGAGGGCGAGTTTCACCTGCGCCGCGGGTTTCGCCTCGATCAGGGTGCCAAGGTGCTGATGGTCGAGGATGTGGTGACCACCGGCCTATCCAGCCGCGAGGCGATCGCAGCAGTGGGCCGCGAAGGCGGTGAGGTCATCGCAGAATGCGCGCTGGTCGACCGCAGCAACGGATCTGCCGATCTGGGCGTGCCCTTCTTCCCGCTGATCGACATCAACTTTCCAAGCTATGCGGAAGGCGAAGTGCCGGACGAGCTTGCGGCCATTCCGGTGACGAAACCGGGGAGCCGCGCCGCTTGATGCGGATTCCTGCCGGTCTGCTAGCACTCGTCTGGTCGAGCTTCGCCAGTCCGGCGCTGGCCTGCGCTGTACAGCCTGTACCGATACTTGGCGACGGGGCTGCCGGGCCAGTGCGCCCGCAATTCTATGCCGCGCTCGATCCAGCGATCGCTGACGATTTTTCCGGCGAGGTCCAGCTGTACCGCCACGGCAGCCCGCAGGATGCGAACGGCGTTCCCGATTTCTATTCGACCGGACCGAGCGGGGTCGAATGGTGCCTTGCCGGACGCAGCGCGCCGCCGGATGAAGGCTGGAGCTACAACTATTGCGAGTACATCGTGCTCGGCGCGGTGCTGGAGTTGGTGACCGGCAGACCGATTGGCACCCTGATTGGCGAACGCCTTCGTGCTGCCGGTGTCCAGGGCCCGATGCTCGCCACCCGGCGACCGCGCAGCCTCGCGCGCAGTGGCGCGGACTTCCCCTTCGACATTTCTCGCTACGGTGCTTCGGCAGGAATCGTCGGGTCCGTGAACGACATCATCGCCTTTGATCGCGCGCTGCTCGACGAGGATTTCGAATTCGGCGAACTGTGGCAGAAGCAGGGGTGGTCGTTCGACACCCTTTCCGCCGCGGTGTGTGGAGACGCGACATGAGTAATGGATCTAGCCCCGGAAAGCTACGCCTCGGCGTAAACATCGATCACGTAGCGACCATCCGCAACGCGCGCGGCGGCGACCATCCCGATCCGGTGCGCGCGGCAGAAATCGTCGCCAGCGTTGGCGGTGACGGGATCACGGCGCATCTGCGCGAGGACCGGCGACATATCCGCGATGCCGATCTTCGGCGCATCCAGCAGGCCACCGACCTGCCGTTGAACCTGGAGATGGCGGCGACCGAGGAAATGCTCGACATCGCCCTCGCCCACAAACCGCATGCGGCCTGCATCGTGCCCGAAAAGCGCGAGGAGCGCACGACCGAAGGCGGGCTGGATGCGGCGGGACTTCACAATACGCTGACGCCGATCGTCTGGAAGCTGAAAGACAACGGCATCCGCGTCTCGCTGTTCATCGAACCGGACGAGCGGCAATTAGAAGCGGCTGAGCGCCTCGGTGTGCCGGTTGTGGAGTTCCATACCGGGGAATATGCCCATGCCGGTCTCGACGGCGACGCCGAGCGCGAGGCGCGAGAGTTGGAGCGCATCAAAGCCATGTCCGCAGCGGCGCGCAGTGTCGGGATCGAACCGCATGCGGGCCACGGGCTGACCTACGAAAACGTGAAACCCGTCGCCGCCGTTCCCGAGCTGGCCGAGTTGAATATCGGGCATTACCTCGTTGGCGAGGCGGTGTTCGTCGGTCTGGAAGATGCCGTGCGACGGATGCGCATATTGATGGATGAGGCAAGGTAGATGGCGACTATTCGCTCCCTTTGGTCGCTGCGCCCGGCACCGGCCCGCACCCCCTCCCTGCCACCTATAAGATACGGTGCCGTGGGTGGCCGGGAGGGGACGTGGGCCGGTGCCGCGACCGTCAGGAGAAAAACGTGATCATCGGCGTCGGCTCCGACCTGTGCAATATCGAGCGAATCCAGAACTCTCTCGACCGTTTCGGAGAGCGGTTCGAGAACCGCGTCTTTACCGAGATCGAACGCGCCAAGGCGCGGCGGCGGCCGTTCACCATCGCAGGCACCTATGCCAAGCGGTTTGCAGCCAAGGAGGCCTTCTCCAAAGCGGTCGGCACGGGCTTCCGGCGCGGGGTCTTCATGAAGGACATCGGAGTCGTGAACGCCAAGTCCGGTGCGCCCACGCTGGCGCTCACCGGCGGCGCTGCAATCCGGCTTGCGGAAATGGTGCCGGAGGGCCATGAGGCGCGCATTCATCTTACCCTCACGGACGATCACCCATGGGCACAGGCCTATGTGATCATCGAGGCCCTTCCCGCATGAGTACCGGCACACCGGCAATGAACGACATCGCCAAGTCTTCCGACACCAAGGACGAAAAGGTCGACTGGCTCGCGGAAATCCGCGGCCTTGCGCTGATGCTGCTGGCGGTCTTCGCGTTTCACAGCTTTATTGCCAAGCCGTTCTACATCCCGTCCGAATCGATGATGCCGAACCTGCTGGTCGGCGACCGGCTGATCGTCAGCAAATACCCCTATGGCTGGAACTGGTCATCGATCAGTTTCCACCTTGCCCCGCGCGGCGACTGGCGGGTGATGGGCGATACGCCCGAATATGGCGATATCGTGATCCCCGTTCACCCCGAACGGGACGAGGATTACATCAAGCGCGTCGTCGCGCTGCCCGGCGACCGGATCGCGGTGCGCGGCGGTCAAATCATCCTCAACGGGACACCGATCGAACAGCGGGTGGAGCCTGCGCTCGACCTGCCTCTGGATGCGAATTCGCGCTGCGACGGCTTCAATCTCGATAATTTCCGCGCCCGCAACGACGCCGGGGAGCTGGTCTGCCGCGTGCCGGTGATGCGCGAGACTCTGCCCAATGGCGCGACCTATCTGGTGATCGACCATACCCGCACGGCGCTCGACAATTTCCCCGAGATCACCGTGCCGGACGGCGAGGTCTTCGTGATGGGCGACAATCGCGATCATTCCTCCGACAGCCGCGAGCTCGCCAGTTCGCGCGGCCTGCTGGGTCCGATCCCGCTGGAGAACATCGGCGGTCGCGCGGAATTCATCACCTTCTCGCTCGACGGAACGACCACACTCAACCCGGTGACCTGGTGGACGAGCCTGCGCGAAGGGCGCGCCTGGTCGACGCTGCGCCCGGCGGTTGTGGAACGCCGAAGCGCCGCGGCGAGTTGATCCCTTCGAACAGGGGAGCAAACAAGATGCCTGACAGCGATCGCAGCGACCTCGGCAGGAGCCCGACCCGGATCGACAGCAGGGCACTTCGCCTCGAAATCGGGAAGGCCTTTACCTGGGGGATCGTAATCGGCCTGCTGGTTCTGGCGGTCTACATCTCGCAATCGCTGCTCGTGATCTTCGGGGCCATGGTATTCGGCGCGCTGATCGATGGCGGAGCGCGCCTCCTGGCCCGCATCCTGCCGATCGCACGCGGTTTCCGCATCGCCATCGTGCTGTTGCTTACGGTCGCCTTCCTGCTCTGGCTCGGCTATTTTGCGGGCTCCCAGATCTCGCAGCAGGCGGCGCAGTTCCCCAGTATCGTCACCGAGCAGATCGGCCGCACGATCGGCTGGCTGCAGTCGAGGGGCTTTGCGGTCGAGTCCGGCGATATTCGCAGCTTCGCGGGATCGCTGGCAAGCGGCGTGGGCACGGTAACGCAGGCCATCGGCGGTGTCGTCGGCGGGCTCACGACGCTGTTCCTCATCATGATAATCGGCATCTATTTTGCCGTCGATCCCGACATCTACGAGCGCGGAGCGGCCTGGATGATTCCGGCGCGCCATCGCGATGCCTTTTACGACACCTTCAGCCACATGGCGAAGACCTTGCGTCGCCTGCTGGCCGGACGTCTGCTCGGCATGTTGTTCGAAGGGTTCTTCACCTGGATCATGCTGGCCTTCGGCGGAATGTTGATCGGTATCGATCCGGTGCCGATGGCTGCCCTACTCGGCTTGCTCACGGGCCTGCTCGCCTTCATCCCCAATATCGGCGCGATCACATCGGGCGTGCTGATGGTGCTGGTCGGCTTCTCCGGCGGTACCGACATGGGGCTTTATACGATCTTCGTCTATTTCCTGGTCCAGAACTTCGACGGCTACGTCATAATTCCGATGATCGCGAAAAAAACCGTCGATCTCGCGCCCGCGCTCGTATTGTCGGCGCAGCTGATCTTCGGCGTGCTGTTCGGGATTCTCGGGATCGCGCTCGCCGATCCGCTGCTGGCGATGATCAAGACCGCCTTGCAGCGCCGTTCTGCTCGAATGGAGGACGTGGACGACGTGAAGAAATTCGAACCGAAGGACGCCTGAACGCATGGTCCGCAAGTTTCTCTACATCGTCTCGTCCCTAATCGCGCTGGTCATCGTCGGCGGCATCGCGCTGTCGATCTGGTCTCGTGAGGCGACCGAGATCGCTTTCGTACCACGCGGCGATTTCGTCGAGCAGGAGCCGTTGGACCAGAACGCGTATCAGGACCCTGCAATGTGGTATTCGCGCCCCGGCCTCGGCGCGAACGATCCGGCACGCTATCAACCCGCAGTGGCCGAAACCTCCCCCGATCCGGCGGAGCGCACACCGTCGCCCGATACGCCCGCCGCCGAACAGAGCCTCGATCGCGGCGTCCCGCAGGTGGGCATCAACTCGCAGCCCGGCGAGATAGCGAACCCGCGCGAACTGCCCGACTTCGCCGTCTTCTTCGTGCCCCCGACCAGCTATACCAAGGGCGCTTTGGGCGACTGGAACGCGCCGCTGAACGATGCCGATACCGACCAGCTGGCACGCGTGTTCCTGCGCGGCCTCGCGAGCCCGTTCAATCGTGCCGACGAGGTCTGGGCGCCAAAATACCGTCAGGCAGCGGTCGGCGCTTTCCTGACCGATCGCGAAGAAGCCACACGCGCCATCGATGCCGCCTATGCGGATGTCGAACAGGCGTTCCGCTATTTCGTCGAGAGCGTGGGATCGGACAAGCCGATCGTGCTGGCAGGGCACAGCCAAGGCGCGGCCCATGTTTTGCGCTTGCTGCGTGACGTTGTCGCTGGAACCGAGCTGGAACCACGGATCGCGGCCGTCTACGCGCCCGGCTGGCCGATTTCGCTGGCGCACGACCTACCTGCCCTGCCCCTCCCCGCTTGCGCATCGCCCGGCCAGTCCGGCTGCATCGTCAGCTACCTCAGCTTCGCGGACGACGGCGATCCGGGCCAGCTACTCACGCGCTATAGCCAGATGCCGGGCCTCGATGGTCAGCCGCGCGGGACCGAGGACCCGGTGCTCTGCGTCAATCCGCTGACCGGCATGGCCGGCGGCTCCGCGCCTGCCAGCGACAATCTCGGCACGCTGGTGCCGGAAGACAGCTTGGCCACGGCGGAGCTTGTCTCAGGGGCTGTCGGCGCGCGCTGCGGCGAGAACGGCATTCTCTACATCGGCGATCCGCCCGAACTGGGCCAGGGCGTGCTCCCGGGTGGGAATTATCACGTATATGACATTCCGCTGTTCTGGAAAAATTTGCAGGAAGACGTGGTGCGGCGGGTGACGGCATGGAAGCCCGCGCAATCGTAACCGACAACGCGCTGGAATATGGCAACGCGCTGCCCGATGGCGGCGCCTTGCTGGGGCTCGATGTCGGTACGAATACCGTCGGCATTGCCACCTGCGACCGTGAGTGGCGCTTTGCGACGGCGGGCAAGACGCTGCAACGCGGCAAGTTCGGCAAGGACAGCGAGAGCTTGCGCGCGCTGGCGACCGAGCGCGGCATCAAGGGCGTCGTCATCGGCCTGCCGCGCAATATGGACGGCAGCGAAGGCCCGCGCGCGCAGGCAAGCCGCGCCTACGCCCGCAACGTCGCGCTGGCGCTCGGCCTGCCGGTGCTGCTGTGGGACGAGCGCTGGTCCACCGCCAGTGCCGAGGGCGCGATGATCGCGCAGGACATGAGCCGCGCCAAGCGCGCCGCACGCATCGACAGCCACGCTGCCGCGATCATCCTGCAAGGTGCGATCGACACGCTGGCTGGCGGCGGGTTCTAGGCGGCGAGCGCTTTTCGCCGTAAGGCGGCCTCACCCGCGAAAAGGCGGCTGTCGCTGACCTCCGCCTCGCGCCACAGTGCCTCGCGCTTTCGGTCTCGCGATTAGCGATCACGCGAGGCATCACGCGGCCTCCTGCTGCTCGAATTGCGGATAAGCTTCTATCAATTGCGTGCAGCGCCTGCGCGGGCGTAGCCAACGCATGCTCAGGCGCTTGGGCGATGCACAGCAGTTCCGCAAATCCGGTGGCCGTATCGAGCGCGAGGCATTCGCGCAAACCCGGGGTCTGCCGTTGTCTCATCATATGCAATCAGGACCAGCGCCGCCCTGCCGCGCGTGGCGCGCTGCAGTATCGAGGTTCCGCCGTTCTTCTGATGACGGAAGGGCATATGCGCGAGAGGCTCATCGCCCAAAGACCTGCCCATTCCTTCGATCAACGGTTCGATCAGCGCCGAAGCGCCATCGAGCGTCACGGCGGCCCGCGCAAGATAGCTGCAATCTTCAAAGTCCGCACCCGCGCCATATTCGGCCAACCCTGCCAACACATCGCCGACCGGCTTGCTGGCAAGCCAGTCTTCGCGGACCTGCTCGACTCGCAACTGCGCGCGGCGCAGCGCGGACGGATTTCCGCACAGCGCCGCAATTCTCTCGTCTATCTGCACCTCGGGGACCTTAGCCCGGGACCTGCCGGGTCACGTCGTAGACGTAGACCATGATCACGATCAGCCTGTCGCCGGTCGCGGGTCCGGAGGCAAGGGCGCTGCCGAACAGGCCGGTGACCTGGTCTGGCCCCGGAAGGCTGGCGATGTCGATAGAGGATAGTTTCATCGATTTTCACTCCAATTTGCCGACCGTGCGACCCCATGCCTCGGCTCGGCATCCCGAAGCGTGCCAAGCGGTCCGCCGCGCTTGAAATTAAAACATTGTAAGTCGGCGGAACCCCGCGCTATCGGGCACCGCGATGACCGGCGAAGAACTTAAATTCGATCCTGCGGAGGCGACCAAGTTCTTTACCGCGCGCGGGCATTCGGGCTGGCTCGGCCTCACCTATTGCGACCATGGCGACGATTGGGTGGAGCTGGAGCTGCCCTGGCGCGAGGACCTGCTCGGCGAAGAGGGGCAACGGGTGCTTGCCTCCGGCCCGATCCTCAGCCTGATGGACATGGCCAGCGGCATGGCGATCTGGCGGACGCTGGACGAGTTCAGCGCCATCGCCACGCTCGACCTCAGGGTGGACTACGTGCGCCCGGCGCGCGAAGGGGCGAGCGTCTTCGGTCGCTCGCAATGCTATCGCCTCACTCGCAGCGCGGCTTTCGTCCGCGGTCTTGCCCATGATGGCGACGCGGGCGATCCGGTCGCGCATATCCAGGCCGTCTTCATGAAGATCGCGCCACAAGGTCCGGTGGTGCCGAATGGCTGAGCCGACCGATATGGATGCGCTGACTCCCTATGCACGCTCGCTCGGGATCCATCTGGAGCGTTGGGAAGATGATGACACCCCCGTGATGCGGGTGGAGTTCGACGAGACGGTCGAGGGCCGCCCCGGCCATTATCACGGTGGGGCGACCGGAGGTTTGCTCGAGACCGCAGGCTACGCACTACTCAGGGCCGAGCTGGAGCACCGAGATCGGTCCGCCGTACTCAAGCCGATCAACATCACGGTGCAGTATCTCGCGGCAGGCAAGAACCAGGCAACCTATGCCAAGGCCCGCATCACCAAGTTCGGTCGCCGCAGCGCGAATATCACGGTGGAAGCGTGGCAGGACGATCCGACGCGACCGATCGCCACGGCAGTCATGAACGTGCTGATGGCCGAAAGCTGACGCCTAGCGCGGCGCTTGCTCGCGCAAACGTTCGTCACGCTGGCGCCTGATTTCCTCGTAACGCTCCTCGGCCTCGATCTGGCGATCCTCTGCGCGGCGGCGCGCTTCCTCGATCGCCTGGTCGTCGATCCCGATCCCGTCTTCGCCGATCCGGATATCGACCGGAATGCCGTCCACCTCGGTCGAGAACACCGCCTCGCCGTCCCGGATCCGGATGCGCGAATTGCCGTCGTCCAGCGGAATATCGCCGATATCGGGCACGTCGAGCGGCTCGACGGGGGTGCCAGGATCGCGCTGTTCGCGCGGCGAGGGTCGACCCGTCGCCTGAACGCCCAGCGCGCGGTTCATGAAGTCCCGCCAGATACGAGCGGGCAAGCCGCCGCCCGAAATATTGCCGGCGAGCGGAGAGTTGTCGTCGTTGCCGATCCACACGCCGACCACCAGATCGCCCGCATAGCCGACGAACAGCGCGTCGCGATTGTCCTGCGTCGTGCCGGTCTTGCCGAAGTTCGGACCGCTCAGCATGGCCGCGCGACCGGTCCCCTCATTGATCGCGGCCCGCAGCATCTGCTGCATATCGTCGCGCGTCGATGACGAAAAACTGGACGGCCCGTCCAACAGATTCTCGAAGAACCCCCGCTCTGGACGGGCAAAAGCATGGGCCTCTGCCGGATAGGCATTGCCGGCCACGGCGGCGTAGGCGGAAGTGAGCTCCAGCAGGCTCATCGTGTTGGTACCGAGCGCCAAACTGGGATCGCCCTTGGTGAGCGGCGAGGTCACGCCCAGGTCGCGCGCGAGCTGGATCACCTTCTCGCTGCCGACCTCCTCGAACAGGCGCACTGCGGCGACATTGCTCGACTGGGCAAATGCCTCTTCCAGCGTCAGGCTCTCCGAATAGCGCTCGCGCGAATTCTTGGGACGATAGCTGCCTTGGGTGAACGCGGTATTCGCGATGCGATCGTCGGGGTCCCACCCGGCCCGTAGCGCGGCGAGATAGACGAACAGCTTGAAGGTCGATCCCGGCTGGCGCTTGGCCTGCGTCGCGCGGTTGAACGGCGACTTTTCGTAGTCCTTGCCGCCGATCATCGCCACGACCTCGCCATTGGGCCGCATCGCAACGAGCGCCACCTGCGCGGACCCGAGCGGCGCGCGGCTCGTCACATCGCGCGCAATGGACTGCAAGTGGCTGTCGAGCGTGGTGGTCAGCGTCTGTCGTGCATAGCCGCCCTCGGCCTCCTTGCGCGCTTCGGGCAGCGCCCAGTCGGCGAAGTACGTGCCGGTCGGCAAGTCGCTCTTGAGCCGCACATCGAGCGCCGGGGGCGTCATTCCGCGCGCCTCGGCCTCGGTGATGTATCCCGCCGCAACCATCGATTTCACCACGAGCCCCATGCGCTGTTCCGCGCGGTCGTAATGCCTGGTTGGGGCATAGCGCGAAGGTGCCTGGAGCAGGCCCGCCAGCATAGCCGCCTGGTTGCGCTTCAGGTTTTCCGGCTTGCGGTAGAAATAATGCAGGCTCGCTGCGCGAAGGCCATAGACGTTGTCGCCGAAATAGGCGTTGGAAAGGTATCGCTCGAGGATCTCGTCCTTGGTCAGCCAGCTTTCGAGCCAGAACGCAATCAGCGCCTCGCGCGCCTTGCGGGTCAGCGTGCGTTCGGGCGTCAGGAAAGTAAACTTTGCAAGCTGCTGGGTGATCGTGCTGCCGCCGCCGGTGCCGGTGAAGATCGCGCGTCCGATCCCGCGCGGATCGACGCCCCAGTGGTCGTAGAAGCGGCGGTCCTCGATCGCGAGGAAGGCCTCCACCACATGCGGCGGCAGGGTGTCCAGGTCCACCGGCTCGTCGACAATGGCCCCGTTGCGCGCAATCGGCGTTCCGTCGGCCGCCAGCAGCGTAATCTGTGGCGGGGCGATCGGTTCGAGCGACTTGGACAGCGGCGCGGTGATCGCCAGCCAGCCGACCAGCAGGATAAACAGGGCGAGCATGCCCAGCACGATGCGCCCTGCCCACCAGCGCTTGCGGCGGCCCAGCCAATAGTCCCTCTGCCACCAGCGCAGGCGGCGGCGCTCTTCGGCTTCGAGCGCATGATCGAGACTGGAGAGCCGGTCGTCCCAATCGTCATAGAGCGACTCGTCGTAATCGAACGCGTCATGCGTCGCATAATAGCCGCTGTGCCCCGACGGCTCGGGCTCGGCCTGCGGCTTGCGTCTGAAGGAATCGAATACGCACATAGCCTACTGTATTAAACGAATAATACAGTCATGGATAGAGGGTGCAGGCTTAACCCTGGCCAACAACGCTTTCCGGCAGGTCCTCACCGAAGACCCGCTGATAATATTCGGCCACCAGCATGCGCTCTTCCTCGTCGCACTTGTTGAGGAAGGAGAGGCGGAAGGAAAAGCCGACATCCTTGAAGATCGCATAATTCTGCGCCCATGTGATCACGGTACGCGGGCTCATGACGGTCGAGATATCGCCGTTGATGAAGCCCTGGCGCGAAAGATCGGCGACCTTGATCATGTCGGCCAGCACCTTGGGATCTATGTCCGGGTTCTTCGCCTCGACGATCTTCTGCTCGGTTTCGGCAGGCAGATAGTTGAGGCCGACGACAATGTTCCAGCGGTCCATCTGGCCCTGGTTGATCTGCTGGGTGCCATGATAGAGCCCGCTCGTATCGCCGAGGCCGACCGTGTTGGCGGTGGCGAACAGGCGGAAGTTGGCATCCGGGCGGATTACGCGGTTCTGGTCGAGTAGGGTCAGCTTGCCCTGCTGTTCCAGCACGCGCTGGATCACGAACATCACGTCGGGCCGGCCGGCATCGTATTCGTCGAAGACCAGCGCTACCGGATGCTGAAGCGCCCAAGGCAGAAGGCCTTCGCGGAACTCGGTGACCTGCAAGCCATCGCGCAGCACGATCGCGTCGCGACCGACCAGGTCGATACGGCTGATATGCGCGTCGAGATTGATGCGGATGCAAGGCCAATTCAGGCGCGCGGCGACCTGCTCGATATGCGTCGATTTGCCCGTGCCGTGATAGCCTTGGACCATGACGCGACGATCGTGTGCGAACCCTGCAAGGATGGCGAGAGTGGTGTCCGGGTCGAATACGTAGTTCTCGTCGAGGTCAGGCGTACGTTCGTCCGGCTTGGAGAAGGCCGGGACTTTCCAGTCGATATCGATCCCGAAGGTTTCGCGCACATCGACTTCGGTGTCGGGCGCAGAAAGAACCGTCTTGGCGGCGGCATCGAAGCTCTTGTCGGTCATGTCGTTCATCGCCTGCGCGACCTAGGCATTTATATCCGCTGCGCCAAGCCTATATTGGCTGGCAATGCCGCAAGAGCCCCTATCAGAGAAGCTTCGCCTCAAGCTGGTCGAGCGGGTCCGCGGCGTATTCAACGATGTCGAGGGCGGCGAACAGCCGGTGCCGGTTTCGGACGAGGCATTGTTCGAAAAGGATTCGCCGGTCCGGCTCGTCCATGCGGACATCGTCGGCATGATGGTCGGCGGCATTCGCGGGCTGCTGCTGCAGATGCTGCACCCCCACGCGTTACAGGGCGTACTCGATCATTCGAACTTCCGCAGCGACATGCACGGACGCCTGCGCCGCACCGCGCGCTTCATCGCCGTTACCACTTTCGGCCACCGCGACGACGCCATGGCGGCGATCGAGCGGGTCAATCGCATCCATACAAAGGTCGGCGGTACACTGCCCGACGGTACGCCCTATGAGGCGACCAATCCGCGTACTCTCGCCTGGGTTCATGTCGCAGAGGCGACCAGCTTCCTCGCAGGCTATCTCCGCCATGTCCGCCCGGATATGCCGGGCAGCGAGCAGGACGAATATTATCGCCAGTTCGCCGTCATCGCCCGCGCACTAGGAGCCGATCCGGTGCCGCTGGATCGGCGCGAGGCGGAGACGCTGTTCCGCGAATTGCGCGGCGACTTGCAGACCTCTCCAGCGGCACGCGAAGTGGCGCAACTGGTCCTCACGCAAAAGCCCGAAGGCTCGCCGCCAGCGGTCCAGGCAATGCTGGGCGCGGAGGCTGTCGCGCTCCTGCCGCCCTTTGCCCGCTCCATGCTCGGCCTCGAGCGACCCGGCCTCGCCAGCATCCCCGCACGAGCGGCGACCTGGGGCATGGGGCGGACATTGCGCTGGGCTTTCCGGCAGGGCTGAGCTTGCCATCTTCAAGCAATCGCGCGTGATTTCCTGAGCAGCTGATAGGCTTCCACCACGCGCCCCAACCGCGCTTCGTGGCGTCGGTCTCCGCCGTTGCGGTCGGGGTGGTAGCGGCGCACCAGTTCGGAATAGCGGCGACGCAGCCGCTGGTGGTCGACATTCGTGCCGAGACCCATGGTTTCCAGCGCCTCGGCCTCTTCGCGACTGAAGCGTCCGTCCATCGCCATCTCCGCTTCGCGCCGCGCGCGGCTGCGGATGCCTGCAGCCCGCGCCGAGATCGCGTCGAGCGGGTCGTCGTAATCGGCCCAGCGGGGCATTCCGTCGACGCCAGCCGTCGGGCGATACGCCGGTTGTTCCGTCCGCCAGCCCGCACCCGGAGCCTGCGCGTGGTATATTTCCTCCGCGCTCATCCCTTCGAACCAGTCGTATCCCGCATTGAATTCGCGCACGTGGTCGAGGCACAGCCATTGCCACTCGCCAGGTCCGTCGAAACCGTGTCCGCGGCCGCCGGGCGCGCGAAATTCGCCGGGTTCCTCGCAAGTGGGGTGGGCGCAGACCCTGCCGGTATCTTCGTAACGTCCGTGGAACCTCGTCTGGCGCATTCGTTGTAGAATGGGGAGCGATGCTCGCCATGCAAACCCCGCAAGAGGAGAAATTGCCCGATGGCCGGAACAGTACAGCAGGAAATGGAAGCGCTTCTTACCGAGGCTTTCTCGCCCACACGGCTTGAAGTGATCAACGACAGCGCGAACCATCACGGACATTCTGGCGACGACGGCAGCGGGGAGTCGCACTTCACCATCGTGATCGAGGCTGCGGCTTTCGCCGAGAAGTCCCGGCTCGAACGCCAGCGAATGGTCAACAAGGCGCTCGGCGACATTCCGGGTGAGCGGGTTCATGCGCTGGCCATTCAGGCCTCGGCACCGACGCCATGACGTCGCCAGCCTACGATCTCTGGTATTGGCCATCGATCCAGGGACGCGGCGAGTTCATACGCCTCTTCATGGCGGCTGCCGGGATCACATACCGCGACCGGGCGCGAACCGGCGATGCGCAGGCGCTGGTCGAAGATATGGAGGCGCGCGAAAAGAGCAGCCAGTTCGCGCCCTACGCGCCGCCTTATCTGGTCGAACGCGAGAGCGGTTTCGCGATCGCTCAGGTCGCGCATATTCTCGCTTGGCTGACCGACAAGCACGATGAGGGCACCGGCGATCCGGCGACCAATCTCCACCTGATCCAGTTGCAGCTCACGATCACGGATATCGTTGCCGAGGTGCACGACACTCATCACCCTGTGGCGAGCGGCGTGTATTTCGACGACCAGAAGGATGCAGCGCAGCGTGCCGCCCAGGAATTTCGCGACGAGCGCATTCCGAAATACTTCGATCATTTCGAAGCAGCCCTATCCGTCAAACCGGGACCTTTCATGGCGGGCGCAAAGTGGAGCCATGTCGACACCTCGCTGTTCCAGCTGGTCGAAGGTCTGCGCTATGCTTTCCCTCTCCGGATGGGCGCCATCAGCGACGACTATCCAAAGCTCATGGCCTCCCGCGACGCGGTCGCAGTAATCGAAGGCATCGCGAGCTATCTGGACAGAGAGGCGCGTATCCCCTTCAATGAGGATGGCATCTTCCGCCATTACGAGGAGCTGGACGCCGCATGAGCCAGATCACCGAGATCCTGACCCCCACCACCCATGATCTCGGGCAGTTCCAGGTGCGCCGCGTGCTTCCGGCGAAGGCGCGATCGATGGTCGGCCCTTTCATATTCGTCGACCAGTTCGGCCCGGCGCAGCTCGATCTCGGTAGCGGGATGGACGTGCGGCCGCATCCGCATATCAACCTCGCGACCGTGACCTGGCTGTTCGAAGGCGCGATCGACCACCGCGACAGCATCGGCAGTTTTTCGACCATCCGGCCGGGTCAGGTGAACCTGATGACGGCGGGCAAGGGGATCGTACATTCGGAACGCTCGCCCGAAGAGGAACGCCGCGCAGGAGCGAAGCTCTACGGCATGCAGACCTGGCTCGCTCTTCCCGACGGGCGCGAGGAGATCGACCCGGCCTTCGAAGCCGTGAAGGACCTGCCCGTGATCGAGGACGGCCGCGCGAAAGCCGTTGTGATCATGGGCGATTTGTGGGGCGAACGCGCTGCGACCACGACCTATGCAGACACGATCTACGCCGAGATCATGCTCGAGGCAGGCGGCGCGATCCCTATCGAGGACGAGACCGACGAGCGAGCCGTGATGCTGGTGGGCGGCGAGGCGGAGCTCGACGGGCACAAGCTGAAGAAGTTTGCGCTCAATGTCTTGCAGCCGGGGCGCGACATGACGCTGGAAAGCAAGACGGGCGGGCGGGTCATGCTGCTCGGTGGCGAGGCTTTCGAAACGCAGCGGCACGCGTGGTGGAACTTCGTCAGTTCGAGCCGCGACCGCATCCAGCAAGCCAAGGAAGACTGGCGCGAAGGGCGCTTCGCCAATGTGCCGGGCGATAGCCAGGAGCGCATCCCGCTGCCCGATGGCGCACCGAAAACCGTAACCTATCCTTGAGGGGAACCATATGAGCTTCGAAGACAAGACCGCCTGGATCACCGGCGCAAGCAGCGGCATCGGCGCAGCACTGGCGCGCGAGTGGGGCAACAGGGGGGCGCGGGTCATCCTCTCGGGTCGCGACGAGGCCCGTCTGGCCGAGGTGGCTGACAGCATCTCCACCGAGACGCTCATCCTGCCCTTCGATGTGCGCGACGAAGACGCCATGAAGGACGCGACCGAGAAGGCCTTCGCGTGGCACGGCGTCGATATCTTCGTTGCCAATGCTGGCGTATCCCAGCGCAGCGCAGCGGTCGATACCGACATGCAAGTCTATCGCGAGATCATCGACATCGACCTCACCGCACAGATCGCGGCGACGCAGGCATTGTTGCCGCATGTGACAGAACGCGGCAGCGGGCACTTGCTCTTCATCAGCTCCATCGCAGGCAAGGTCGGCGTGCCGATGCGGACGGCCTATTGCGCAGCCAAATTCGGACTGGCGGGCTATGCGGACGCGTTGCGCGCCGAACTCTCGCAAAGCGATGTGCAGGTGCACGTGATCTATCCCGGATCGGTCGCCACCGACGTCAGTCGCAATGCCCTCACCTCCGACGGTAGCAAGCGCGGGCGCTCGGATTCGGTCATCGACAACGGCATTCCGCCGGGCGAAGCGGCGAAATGGATTGTCGATGCGGTAGCCAAGGGCGAGCGGGAAGTGATCGTGGCGCAAGGCATGGAACAGGCGATGGGCGAGGCGCGCCGCACCCCGGACCAGTTGCTCGACCAGGTCGCCGCGATGGTCGCCAGCGGCTACATGGAGAAGATGAAGGCCGAAGGCTGATGGCCGCTCTGGAGCAGAAGCGCGTTCCGCTCGCTAACGGGATCGAGCTGGACGTGGTCGACGAGGGACCGCGAAATGCGCCGGCACTGATCTTCCTCCACGGTTTTCCGGAAAGTCATCGGACCTGGCGCAACCAGATCCCGGCATTCTCGGACCGCTATCGCTGCATCGCGCCCGACCAGCGCGGCTATCGTGGTTCGTCCAAACCGCAGGAGGTCGAGGCATACACGCCGGACAAATTGATCGGCGACGTCTTCGCGCTCGCCGATGCGCTGGAGATCGAACGCTTCACCATCGTCGGCCACGACTGGGGCGGCGCGATCGCATGGGGTGTGGCCTATGCCGGGATGATGAACGGCCGCGTGGCGCGCGCGGCCATCGCCAATGCCCCGCATCCGGTGCTGTTTCCGAAATTGCTCTACACCAACCGGGCCCAGCGTGAGGCGAGCCAGTATTTCCTCACCTTCCGCGACCGAGCCAACGATCCGTCGATCCACGAGCACGGCCTCCTCCCGGTCCTGATGAAAGCCTTCGAAGGCCGCGAGGTCGCTTCCTCCATGGAGCCTGAAGAGCAGGCCCGGTTGCTGCAGGACTGGTCCGATCCCGATGCCGCCATCGGCATGTTGAACTACTACCGCGCAAGTCCGATGGAAGTGCTCTCGCTCGATGCGCTTTACGAGCTACCCGACGACTATCAGCCCCTCCCCCTTCCCAAGCTGACGATCCCAACGCTGGTGATCTGGGCGATGGACGATCAGGCGCTGCCGCCTGCGAATCTCGACGATCTCGACGAGGTCATCGACAATCCCGAGGTCGTTCGCATTCCGGACTGCGGCCATTTCGTGCAGTGGGAGGCGCCCGAGGCTTACAATCAAGCGCTAGCCGCGTTTCTCGATCGGACCGACTAGCCGAGCCATTCCACCCATTCGCCATGCGCATGGGCATTGGCCAGATGCACCGCCTCCTCGCCACCGGGCCAGTAGCGCACATGCAGCTCGTGTGCGAAGGTCTCGCGATTGGTTTCGAGCGACAGCCAGGCGAGCGGGCGGTCGCCGTCGGCAGTCTCGCCCGCCTTCTCCATCGCGTCGGTAATCCGCGCTTGCGTAAAGTCCGGCAGGTACTGCCACATGATCGAATGCATGAGCACGCGAGTGACGCCTTCGTCATGCGGCTTGGCGAGCTCCTGCTCGACCCAGTCGCCCGCGTCCATCCGCTCGATCTCCGGCGGCATCCGCTCGGCCAGCGCAATGGCGGCGTCGATCCGGGCCATGCGCTGGAAAGCTTCGGGCCAGACGTAGCTCTTGAGCCGCAGCGCCTGCGCCTCGTCGGTCAGATCGACGGGAGCGATATCGTTGCCGCGCGCATCGACAAATGCCAGCTCGCTCTCCGGCGGCGGCGATCCACGCCATTCCGGCTCGATAACCATCCGGCTCGTCGAGGGCCCCACCTGAACGCCGCCGAGATCGTAGCGATAGCGCCCCATCATGGTATTGATGCCCGCGCTCGCGCCAATCTCCAGCAGCTCGAATTGCGGCGCGACCCGGCTATCCGCCAGCCACAGCAGCCCCGCCATCAGGCTGGCCGATCGGCCCGCCTCGTTCGTCTGCGGCGGCCCGTCGAGCCACGGCATCAGGCGCGCATCGTAGGCTTCGACAAGCTCGCGCACCAGCGCATCGACCTGCCCCTGGTCGCTCATGCGCCCGGCGTACACATCCTCCAGCCGCGGCTCTTCGCCCGTCAGCAGGAGGTTGTGAATGCCGCCCGCAATCCGCAACGGCATGGCATCGCGCAGGCTCAATCCTTGCCAGCCATGCACCCGGCGCGCGGTCGCAGCCTGGCTATCCTCCAGCGCGAGCAAGGCGCGGACGATCCGCGCCGTTCCGGGTGCGCCGTTCTTTTCCGCATGTTCGGCCTGCCACGCAATCGCTTGCGGAACCGAAACAATATCCATGACCGCCCGGTCTGCCATTCGTGTTGCCCTTTGTCCCTTCGCTGCCTATCTGCGCGGCCATGAGCGACAGCCTGACCTTTGCCGTGCCCAAGGGCCGGATCCTCGACGAGGCCCTGCCCGTCATGGCGCGCGCCGGCGTGGTGCCCGAAGAGGCGTTCCACGACAAGGCCAACCGCTCGCTCACTTTCGGCACCACGCGCGACGACATGCGCCTGATCCGCGTGCGCGCCTTCGATGTGGCGACCTTCGTGGCGCATGGTGCGGCGCAGATGGGCATCGTCGGCTCCGACGTGATCGAGGAATTCGATTACGCCGATCTTTATGCGCCGGTCGATCTCGACATCGGCCACTGCCATCTCGCGGTTGCCGAGCCGAAGGAAGGCGCGGCCAGCGTCGACGGGGCGAGCCACGTTAGGGTCGCGACAAAGTATCCAAACCTCACGCGCCGTTTTTTCGAGCGGCAAGGGGTGCAGGCCGAATGCGTCAAGCTCAACGGCGCCATGGAGATCGCCCCATCGCTCGGCCTGTGCGGGCGGATCGTCGACCTGGTCTCTTCGGGCCAGACGCTCAAGGAAAACGGGCTGGTCGAAACGGGGCACATCATCGACATCACCGCGCGCCTGATCGTCAATCGCGCCGCGCTGAAGACCGATCCTCGCGTGGCTGCGCTGGTCGAAGCATTTCGCCGCGACGCCAGCGAGCGCAAGGCCGCCTGATGCAGTTGCTCCGCACCTCCGACGCCGACTTCGAGGCGAAGTTCGACAAGGTCGTGCGCGACCGGCGCGAGAGCGACAGCAATGTGACGCGCGATGTCGCGAACATTCTGAACGACGTGAAAGAGCGCGGCGATGCGGCGCTGGTGGATTACACCGCTCGCTTCGACCAGCACCGGCTGACCAGCGATAGCGACTGGTGCATTTCCGCCGAGGACTGCAAGGCGGCTTACGACGCGCTCGATGGCGAACTGCGCGATGCGCTCGAACTCGCGTCCGACCGCATTCGTGCCTATCACGAAAGCCAGCTTCCCGAAGACCGCGACTATACCGACGACATCGGCATGCGCCTCGGCGCGCGCTGGCTTCCGGTCGATGCGGCGGGGCTTTACGTACCGGGCGGCCGCGCGGCTTATCCCTCTTCGCTGCTGATGAATGCCGTTCCCGCGAAGGTCGCGGGTGTCGAGCGTCTCGTGGTCGTCACGCCGACCCCCAAGGGCGAGAGCAATGCGCTTGTCCTCGCCGCAGCCCATATCGCGGGCGTCGACGAGGTCTGGCGTGTCGGCGGCGCGCAGGCCGTGGGCGCCCTCGCCTACGGCACGCAGCGCATCGGCAAGGTCGATGTCATCACCGGCCCCGGCAACGCCTGGGTCGCCGAGGCCAAGCGCCAGCTCTACGGCGTCGTCGGCATCGACATGGTCGCAGGACCCAGCGAGATCCTCGTTATCGCCGACAAGGATAATGACCCGGACTGGATCGCCGCCGACCTGCTGAGCCAGGCCGAGCACGATCCTACCAGCCAGTCCATCCTCATTACCGACGACGCGTCGCTTGCAGGCATGGTCCGCGACAGTATCGACCGCACGCTCCTGTCGCTGCCCACCGGCAAGACCGCGCGCACCAGCTGGGATGCGCATGGCCTGATCGTCATCGTCGACAGCCTCGACCAGGCTCCTGCTCTCGCCGATCGCCTCGCCGCCGAGCATGCCGAACTCATGGTCGCCGATCCGCAGGCGATGTTCGACATGCTGCGCCATGCCGGGAGCGTCTTCCTCGGCAAGCACACACCCGAAGCGGTCGGCGATTATGTCGCCGGCCCCAACCACGTCCTTCCCACCGGGCGCCGCGCGCGCTTCGCCAGCGGGCTGTCGGTGCTCGATTTCATGAAGCGCACCAGCTTCATCGACGCCTCCGACGCGGCGCTGGCCGCCATCGGCCCCGCCGCCGTCAACCTGGCCGAGGCCGAGGGCCTTCCCGCGCACGCCCTTTCGATTTCCGTGAGACTGAACAAGTGACCCAGACCAAACGCAGCCAGGCCCGCAGCGCCGCCCGCCTCGGCGCCGTGCAGGCCCTCTACCAGCAACAGATGGAGGGCACGAAACTCGCCAAGCTGCTCGACGAATTTCACCAGCACCGCCTCGGCCGTGTGATCGAAGACGACGAATATGCCGAGGCGGACGTCGATTTCTTCGACGATATCGTGGCCGGCGTGGATGCGCGCCGCGAGGAGATCGACGGTTTGCTGGCCGCCCGCCTCGCGCAAGGGTGGACGCTGGCGCGGCTCGACAAGACCATGCTCCAGATCTTGCGCGCCGGGACTTACGAACTGCTCGCCCGGCAGGACGTCGGCAAGGCGGTGTCGATCAGCGAGTATGTAGATGTCGCCAAAGCCTTCTTCGACGACCGCGAGGCGAAGTTCGTGAACGGCATTCTCGATGCGGTCGCGAAAGAGGCCGGGCGCTGAACGAGAGAGCCTTCATAGAAGCGTTGAGAGCGCTTGCGACCGCGCCAGCCGCACGCGGGCTGGAAGACGACGCGGCGGTTCTCGAAATCGGCAACGAAACGCTCGTCATTACGCACGATACCATCGTCGAGGGCGTCCATGTCCGCGAAAGCGACGATCTCGCCGATGTCGCATGGAAGCTGATTGCGGTGAATCTTTCCGACCTCGCGGCCAAGGGCGCGGAGCCGCTGGGGGTCCTCGTGTCACACATGCTTGGCGACGGTGACGAACGCTTCGTAACGGGTCTCGATGACGTGCTCGAAAGCTACGATGTATCCCTGCTGGGCGGAGACACGATATCTGCCGCGGGTCGGCGTGCGTGGGGATGCACGGCGATTGGTCGCGCGACAAGCAGCCCGGTACCGGACAGGCGTGGCGCGAGATCGCGGGATGCGATCTACGTCACCGGCCCGCTCGGCGCGGCGATGCTCGGCTTCGAAGGTGTCGGAGAGTTCGAAAGGGCCTACCTGCGCCCGAAACCCTTGCTGAACGAAGGGATCGAGCTCGCCCCGCAAGTCAGCGCCATGATGGACATCAGCGACGGCTTATTGCTGGACGCCAACAGGATGGCGCGCACAAGCGGCATGACTTTCGCTCTGGAAAGCGCTCGTATCCCGGTCGTTGACAAGGCTCGCTTCGAAGACTGCATCCGTTGGGGCGACGACTACCAATTGCTCTTCACCGCGGCACCGGAAACCGCATTACCTACCGCCGCTACACGTATCGGGTCGGTTTTGGACGAAGGCCCAGCGCCCATCTTGCTCGACGGTTCGCCGCCCGCCGCAAACAGGCCGCTCGGCTACCAGCATTGAAGACTTGCGCGTTGCGCGGTCGATAAGCACGGAATGCTGCGCTTTTCGGCCTTGCCACGCAACACATTGCCCTTATACCTCTGCACGACAACCGCCCGCATTCCAAACGACGGGCGTCGCAAGACATAAACAATCGGGAGGGGAAATTTTCCGTGGACCTAGTTCTCATATCGATCGGGTTGGGACTGCTGGCCGTCATTTACGGTTTCGTCACCAGCCGCCAAGTGCTCAGTTCGGGTGCCGGCAATGAAAAAATGCAGGAAATCGCCGGTGCCATCCAGGAAGGTGCGCAGGCCTATCTGAAGCGCCAGTACACCACCATCGGCATGGTCGGCGTGGTCGTCGCCGTGCTGGTATTCGTGTTCCTCGGCCTGATGCCGGCCATCGGCTTCGTCATCGGTGCGGTGCTGTCCGGTGTTGCCGGCTTCATCGGGATGAATATCTCGGTGCGCTCCAACGTGCGCACCGCGGCTGCCGCGCAAAGCGGCCTGCAGCAGGGGCTAACGCTGGCGTTCCGTGCAGGTGCGATCACCGGCATGCTCGTCGCAGGCCTCGCCCTGCTCTCGATCGCGGTATTCTTCTGGTATCTCGTCGGTCCGGCAGGCTTCGCCCCCGATAGCGACGAAGTGGTTTATGGCCTCGTCGGCCTCGCCTTCGGTGCTTCGCTGATCTCGATCTTCGCGCGTCTGGGCGGCGGTATCTTCACCAAGGCTGCCGACGTCGGTGCCGACCTCGTCGGCAAGGTCGAGGCGGGCATTCCCGAAGACGATCCGCGCAACCCCGCAGTGATCGCGGACAATGTGGGCGACAATGTCGGCGACTGCGCCGGCATGGCTGCCGACTTGTTCGAGACCTATGTCGTGACCGTCGGCGTGACGATGGTGCTCACCGCGCTGCTGTTCAGCGACGTGCTGGGCGACCTGCTGCTTTCGATGATGGCGCTGCCGCTGCTGATCGGCGGGGCATGCATCGTGACCAGCATCATCGGCACCTATTTCGTGAAGCTTTCCAAGGGCGGCACGAATGTGATGGGCGCGATGTACAAAGGCTTCATCGTTTCTGCCGTTCTTGCCATTCCGCTCATCTATCTGGTCATCAGCTTCGCGCTGGGCGGGATCGGCACGGAAATCGGCGGTGCGGTAGCAGGTGTCGATCCTGGCGCTCCGCTGGCCGAAGAAGGCACGGCCGAGCAGGTCACCGCCTTCACCGGCATGGACCTGTTCATCTGCTCGGTCATCGGCCTCGCGATTACCGGCCTCATCATCTGGATCACCGAGTATTACACCGGTACGAACTATCGTCCGGTGCGGTCGATCGCCAAGAGTTCGGAAACCGGCCACGGCACCAATGTGATCCAGGGCCTTGCCATCAGCCTTGAATCGACTGCCCTGCCCACGCTCGTGATCGTGGCGGGCATCATCGCCACCTTCCAGCTCGCAGGTCTCATGGGCATCGCTTATGCGGCTACCGCCATGCTGGCGCTCGCGGGCATGGTCGTAGCGCTCGACGCCTATGGCCCGGTGACGGACAATGCCGGCGGCATCGCCGAAATGGCCGGTCTCGACGACAGCGTCCGCGAGAAGACCGACATGCTCGATGCGGTCGGCAACACCACCAAGGCCGTGACCAAGGGTTACGCAATCGGTTCGGCGGGCCTCGGCGCGCTGGTCCTCTTCGCCGCCTACACGACCGACCTGGCGAAGCTGTTCCCCGAGGCGGACGTCGATTTCAGCCTTGAGAACCCCTACGTCATCGTCGGCCTGCTGCTCGGCGCGCTGCTGCCATATCTGTTCGGTGCAATGGGCATGACTGCCGTGGGCCGGGCCGCCGGCGACGTGGTGGTCGACGTGCGCGAGCAGTTCGCGAACGACAAGGGCATCATGGCCGGCACCAGCAAACCGGACTATGCCCGTACGGTGGACCTTGTAACGAAGGCCGCGATCAAGGAAATGATCCTCCCTTCGATGCTGCCCCTGCTGGCACCGATCGTGGTCTATTTCGCGATCCTGTTCCTGGCGGGGCAGGAGAACGCCTTTGCCGCCGTCGGAGCCCTGCTCCTCGGTGTGATCATTGGCGGTATCTTCGTCGCCCTGTCCATGACCGCCGGCGGCGGCGCATGGGACAACGCCAAGAAGTACATCGAAGACGGCAATCACGGCGGCAAGGGCTCCGAAGCCCATAAGGCTGCCGTGACCGGGGATACCGTGGGCGATCCTTACAAGGATACTGCGGGTCCGGCCGTGAACCCGATGATCAAGATCACCAATATCGTCGCGCTGTTGCTGCTGGCAGCTCTCGCGGCAGGCTGACCAAGCCTAACCCAAGTTGGTGAAGAGACCCCGTTCGGAGCGATCCGGGCGGGGTTTTTACTTGAAGTTCAGCCGCCGAGTTGCATTATAGATAGTGGACAGGGGCGGTCATCTCATGATCGAGCGAGGGGTTTGCTCAGGATCTCTGTCCTTGGGACTCGCTTAGGGACGCAGGACTGCATTGGTGCAGCAGGGCTGGCGCGATGCCGGCCAGATACTGAACATCAATCACGATGACGGTACCTACCTGCTCCAGCGCGACAGCGTGGCCACCAGCACGGAGCGCTGGGGCATCCCCGAAGTCGTCGAAGTCGACGTTTCCGATGGCAGCTACAAAACCGTCCAGCGCACCAACCCGGTGGTCAGGGACTGGGTAGCCGACGGCAACGGCATGGTCCGTGCCGGTTTCAACAGCGACAGCAAGAACGGCAAGGTGCGCATGCTCTACCGTTCGGAAAACGACGCGAACTTCAAAACCGTGTACAACGAGGCGGACGCTAGCTTCACAGGTACGCTGCCCAGCCCGCGCATGTTCATTCCCGGAACGGACGATGCCTATGTCATCAGCCGCGAGGATGGTTATGACAAGCTCTACCGCATGAATATGAATACAATGCAGCTTGGCGAGCCGATTTTCGAAGTCGAAGGCTACGACCTGCAGGGCATCATCACCAATCAGGACAACACCAAGGTCGTCGGTTACTACACTTTCGACGGCACCATGCGCCGCGTCTTCACCGATCCGACCCTGAAGGCGATCAAGGACGGGCTGGAAGAGGTCTTTGGCCAGGACGAGGCGGTCATCGTCGATTACACGGACGATTTCAGCAAGGTCATCGTTTACGGCGGCGGAATGCGACGCGAAGGCGGCTACTATCTCTACGACACGCAATCGGGCTCTCTGCGGCTGCTGAACTGGACGCGGACCGCGCTCAAGGACGCGCCTCTCAATCCGGTCAAGGCGGAATGGTATACCGCCAGTGACGGCACCCGGATCCAGGCGATCGTGACCTATCCGCGCCATCGCATGGGCGAAAAGAACCTGCCCGTCGTCGTCATGCCTCATGGCGGACCGTTCGGTGTGCAATCGGCCACCAACAGCGCTGAGCCGTGGAACCAGCCGCTCGCCGAGCAGGGCTATGTCGTCATTCAGCCGAACTATCGCGGCTCGGGCGGTTATGGCCGCGCGTTCGAGGAGATGGGCCGTGAGCCGGGCGGCTACGGCAAGCGCATGCAGGACGATCTCAACGATATCCTCACTGCCTATGGCGAGAAGGGCGTGATCGATCCGAACCGCGCCTGCATCATGGGGTGGTCCTATGGCGGGTATGCAGCCGCTCGCGGTGCCCAGCGCGATCCGAATGTCTGGAAATGCGCGATCGCCGGAGCCGGCGTCTACGACATGCCGCTGATGAACAAGTGGGACGCGCGGAATCTGGCCGGTTCAACAGTGGCTTCCAGGCGACGTCCGAGGATCCAGAAGGCATTTCGTCCGCACGCAATACCGATGGCCCCTGGGCACCGATCCTCATCGTGGCGGCAAAGCATGACGCGCGTATCCCGATGGAACAGTCCGACACTCTCGTCGACAATCTGAAGAAGTCGGGGAAGGTCGAAGGCAAGGATTTCCGCTACATCGTGCAGGAACAGGGGACTCATAATCTCCCCTATGACGACGTGCACATCCAGTGGATAGAAGAAGCCTATGCTTGGCTGGAGAAATACAATCCGGCCTACATTCCCTCCGACGGGGATAGCGCACCGGCACTCGTCGACTTCGACTGATCCGAAAAATCGGCAATCACGTTTGCCCCGTCCGGAGCGATCCGGGCGGGGCTTTTATATTCACCACCAAGTTTGCCCCGTGGCGGTACGCTTCGAGTTCGCACGCTGTATCTTAACCCCTGCCCTGATATGAACTGCCCATCGACAAGCGGTCGCGTGCATGTCGAGGGAGGCAAAACCGATGCACAGGGGTAACCTCGCACAAGCGAGCAAGCTCGGCGTGGAGCCGAGACCCGCGACGTGCAATCTTCCCGACGGCTTTCAGCTGCGCGGCTGGAAGGGCCTTGATCTGGACGGGCTCCAGGCATCCTGGAGCCGTCTCGCCGACCGCGCATCGACTCCGAACGCGTTCTTCGAAGCGGGCTTTCTGGTACCATCGCTCTCCATCTTCGATCCGGAGGGAGGGGTCTCGCTCGCCCTGCTGGTTGAGGGCGGGCAGCTTCGCGGGGTGATGCCGTGCACTTCGAGAAGCGACTATCACGGTCGCCGACTGCCGCATTCCGCAAACTGGCTCCACGCCAATATGTTCTGCGGCGTTCCGCTCGTGGAAGCGGGCTATGAGGAGGCTTTCTGGACTGCCTATCTGGCAACCTGCCATCACCTGCTCGGCTCCTCGTGGTTCGTACATTTCTCGCGCCTGCCTGCCGACTGCACGGTCACCCGAGCACTTGAGACGGTCTGCCTTTCCCAACAACGCCAAATGCAAATCGTGCACCGTGAAGCCCGCGCAGTCCTCAATCGCGGGAGCACACCTGAGACCCATCTGGCACAAACCATGGCTCCGAAGGCGCGCAAAGAGCTTCGCCGCCAGCGAAGGCGTCTCGGCGAGCTCGGCACTGTCGAAATCGTGCGGTCGCTATCGCAGGAGGGACTGCAGCGCTGGATCGAGGAATTTTTGATGCTTGAGACGAAGGGCTGGAAGGGTGAGAGTGGTTCGTCGTTGGCTTCGAACACACATACGACCGCGCTCTTCGTCCAGGCGCTTACCCGTGCTGCGGAGCAGGGCCGGCTCGAACGCTTGTCCCTGACCCTCGAGGGCAAGCCGATTGCCATGCTGGCAACATTGCTTGCACCTCCCGGCAGCTTCTCTTTCAAAACCGCGTTCGACGAGGATTATGCGCGCTATTCGCCCGGCATGCAGCTCCAGGTCGAGAACCTGGCGCTACTGGACGATCCCGATCTCGCCTGGTGCGATAGCTGCGCTGCTGAGGGCCATCCGATGATCGAACGGATATGGCGCGATACGCGCGAGATGGTCTCGATCACGGTCGAGGCCGGCCGGGGCTGGCGGCGGCAATTGGGCAAGCTCTGGGCACGGATCGAGGCTTGGCGGATGGAGCAGCGCCGATGACAGTCCGCGACCCCGATCTCGCGCAGCAGCGACCGACGCAGGTGTTTCCCCGAGATACGCTGGCGACTTTTGCGGCCAACTATCCCGAGATACCGCACACCCTCACCCACCGCCTTCAGGTCGACGAGCGGCTGACGCTAGACGCGCTGGCCCTCCTTGCAGGGCAACTTCCCGACGCCAGCATCGAGTACAACCGCGGCAACCTCCCAGTCGGCGTCGAGGGCAAGCCCGGCAGCACCGGCCTCGCCATCGAGGACACCATCCGCCACATCGCCACCAGCGACAGCTGGGCAGTGCTCAAGAACATCGAGCAGGTGCCCGCCTATCGCGCCCTGCTGCTCGACCTGCTGGAAGAGCTGCACCCCGCTATCGAGGCCACGACCGGCCCCATGCTCACCCCGCAGGCCTTCGTCTTCATCTCCAGCCCCGATGCCGTCACCCCCTATCACTACGACCCGGAGCACAACATCCTGCTCCAGCTCACCGGGTCCAAGACCATGACCCAGTTCCCCGCCGGCAACCCCCGCTTCGCGCCCGACACCTGCCACGAGAGCTACCACCGCGGCGGCGCGCGCGAACTGCCGTGGTCCGACGACCTCCTATCAGGCGGCACCCCCTTCGCCATCCACCCCGGGGAGGCCGTCTACGTCCCCGTCATGGCACCGCATTTCGTCCGTAACGGGCCGACGAGCTCGATCTCGCTCTCCATCACCTGGCGCAGCGCCTGGAGCTATGCCGAAGCCGAAGCCCGGTGCTTCAATGCCACGCTTCGCCGCATCGGCCTCAGACCCCGCGCGCCCGGCCGCTGGCCCGCCGCCAACCGCGCCAAGTCGACCGGCTGGCGCATCATCCGCCGCTTGACGCGAGCGTAAGGTCCACGCAAAGCCGCTCGCGTGAGCGACACCAAGACCCCCGAGCAACTCGTCGCAGGCCTCGTCCGCCTGCTTACCGTCACCCGCGATGGCGAGGACGCGTTCAGCGCCCCGCAGCAGCCCGGCGGCGTCGGCCGCGTGTTCGGCGGCCAGGTCATCGCCCAGGCGCTGCAGGCCGCGCAGGCCACCGCGCCCGAGGGGCTCGAGGCCCATTCGCTCCACGCCTACTTCCTGCGCGGCGGCAAGGAGGGCGTCGACATCGCCTATGCCACCGCGCGCGACTTCGACGGGCGCAGCTTCGCCAACCGCCGCGTGGTCGCGACGCAGGAGGGCAAGCCGATCCTCAACCTCACCGCCAGCTTCCAGCGGCCGGAGGACGGCCTTTCCCACGACGACACGACCATGCCGGACGTGCTGCCGCCCGAAGAGCTCAAGCCCGATATGGAGCAGCGCCGCGCCATGGTGGAGCGGATGGGCGACCGCATGAGCGAGGACCAGCGCAAGTTCGTCCTCCGCCCCCGCCCGATCGACATGCGGACCAATGACAAGCTGCACTGGATGAACAGCGAACCGCGCCCGCCGCGCGCGCACAGCTGGTTCCGCACGGTCGCGCCCCTGCCCGACGATGCGGCGCTGCACCGCGCGGTGATCGCCTATGCCAGCGACTACACGCTGCTCGGCACCAGCGCCCTGCCCCATGGCCTCAGCTGGATGCGCGGCGAGCTGGTCGGTGCCAGCCTCGATCACGCGATCTGGTTCCACCGTCCGGCACGCGCCGACGAATGGCTCCTCTACGCAACCGACGCCCCGTGGAGCGGATCGGGCCGAGGCTACAACCGCGGCCGCATCTTCAACCGCGCCGGCGAGCTGATCGCCAGCGTGGCGCAGGAGGGGATGATGCGGAAGCGGGTCCAGCGAGAGGGCTAAAACCTTTGTAGGACAAATGTTGGGCTGCCCGAGGGCGAGACCCATGACATGGACCGCATGTTACACAGTTCAGGGCGGAAAAACCTCGGGGTTCGAAAAAGCGGGCCGACGATGGGAAAGAACGGCGCGGGAATAGCACTGGGCAGGGATGTAGGAAAACCGAGCAGGTCCGCCACCACGTGCAGGTACGAAAAATTAACCCCATTCACGCCTGAAATCTTAACCATCGATCCGCGAAATCCCATCTTTCTGCGGTTTTTGCGTAGTCCTTCGTTTACCTTTGCATCGTAGAGCGGCGAGCCTGATCAACTATCCGGGCCCGTCCATGTCGAAAATCGTAGCTTCGCGTCTTACCTATCTTGAACAAACGACTTCGGCCTACCGAACTCCGTCGGTCGAGCCCGACGCGCCCGCCACATGGGGTGGCTACGACTTGGTCGCCGCCGCCGCATTGCTCGGCAAGCAGTCGCCCAGCCTTCAGGTCCCGGCGCTTCCTTCCTTGGAAATCTACGAGATCCAGGGCGCAGGGCACGTGTCCGCTCATGTCGGTGCCACGGTTTCGACCCAGGGTATCATCACCGCCATCGACCGCGGCGGCTTCTGGCTTCAATCGGCCGTAGGCGATGGTGACAGCGCAACCTCGGACGCAATCTTCGTTCGTCATTCTGTCGCCGGTGTAGCTGTCGGAGACGCGATCACGGTCACCGGAGTAGTGGGCGAGCAAGCGCGCGGACCGGGCCTGACCATCACGGAGATTTCCGCCCAGACGGTCAGTGTGCACAGCCACGGCAATGCACTCCCCGAGGCAATCCTGATCGGTGTCAATGGCATTCTCCCGCCGACCTCGGTTATCGAAGACGACTCGTTCGGTTCCTACGATCCGGAGACCGATGGCCTGGATTTCTGGGAATCGCTCGAAGGCATGCGCGTGACGCTGGAAACGCCGCAGGCGATTTCCAACACCAACAGCTATGGCGAGACCTACCTCGTCGCTTCGCATGGCGCCGACGCGACCGGCATGACCATTCGCGGCGGGCTCGCCATCGGCGAAGGCGACTGGAACCCCGAGCAGATCCAGCTCGACGACCGGCTCTACGACCAGCCTTACCTGACTGTGGGAGATCAGCTCGCGAGCGTCACCGGCATCCTCGGCTATGGCTACAATCACTACGAGCTGGTCGCGACCGAGCGCGCCGTCGTTACGCGTGATGCGGTACTCACTCGCGAAACCGCCGATTTCAGTGGTGATGCGAACCACTTGACCGTCGCAACCTACGATCTGTCGAACCTCGACCCCTACGATGCACGCTTCGCTTCGGTCGCCAACGACATTGTAAACCGGTTGCAGTCTCCCGATGTCATTGCCGTCCAGCGCGTGCAGGACGCCGACGGTCGGGGCACTGGAACCGATCTGTCGGGCCATGCGACCGCCGACCGCCTGATCGAAGCGATCTTCCAGCAAACCGGCCTACGCTACGTTTATGTCGAGATCGCACCCGACGAAATCAATTCGACCGCCGGGCAGGAAAACGGCAATGTCCGCAACGGTTATCTCTATCGCCCCGACCGCGTGGAACTGGTCGAAGGGAGCCTGCAAGTCATCGACCACGCAATCTTCGATGGCACCCGCAGCCCGCTGGTGGCGACCTGGAGCTTCAATGGCGAGGAAGTGACGACGATCAACGTCCATTTCACCACGCGATATGGCAGCGACCCGCTGTGGGGAGCGGTGCAGGACCCGTATCATGCGGGCACGATCATGCGGACCAACCAGATTGCTGCGGTGGACGAATATATCGAAGCGATGCTCGCCGCCGACCCGGACGCCAATGTCATGCTCACCGGTAGTTTCGGCGGCTTTACCTGGGAAGCAGCGCAGCGACAGCTGACGGATGACGGGCTGCTGACCAATCTCACGAACTGGCTCGACGCGGGCGACCGTTACACCTCTATCGTCGATGGCAATACGCAGCAATTGCACCACACGCTGCTGAGTGGTGGACTGTTCTCACGCGCCGAGTACGATATCGTCCATCTCAACTCGGAGTTCGCTGGTCTCGGCCGCAATTCGGCCAACGATCCGCAAGTTACGCGGTTCTATATTCCGAATGCGCCGGACAACCTGCGCCTCGCCGGCAACAGTGTGGTAGAGAACGCAGCCGCTGGCACGGTGGTCGGGCGGCTAGTGGCCGACGACACGCTTGGCGATCGGCTGACTTACGAACTGCTCGACGACGCCGGAGGCCTGTTCGGGATTAACGCCGCCACTGGCGTCATCACGACCACCGCTCCGCTGAATTTCGAAGAACTGGCGCAGTATAACCTTGAGGGCCGCGTGACGGACACGGCAGGTCTGAGCACCTCGGGAAGTTTCACTGTGTCGGTACTCGACGCCAACGAAACGCCGGTCGCGGCTGACGATAGCCTCTCGATCGTCGAGGGTGGAGTCGCGAACGATCTTGCCGCACTTCTGCTCGGCAATGATGCGGATCCGGACGGCGGTGCCTTGCGTATCCTGTCGGTCGATACGGCCGGAACGACCGGCAGGGTGGAATTCGATCCCGAGACCCAAAGCCTGCGCTATTTTGCGCGTGGCGGGGCGATCGACGAGCTGGCTCAGGATGAAAGCCTGCTCGACACTTTCACCTATACCGTGGTGGACGCCAACGGCGCGACCCATACCGCACGCGTGACGATCACCGTCGATGGCGCGGTGGATGGCGTGACCCTGTATGGCGGGAACGGCAACGACGTGCTGCACGGCAGCGAAGGCGACGATTTTCTCTACGGCGGCAATGGCACCGACACGCTGATCGGCTACGGCGGCGATGATTGGCTGGAGGGTGGCCGTGGCAACGACATCCTGACCGGCGGCGAGGGTTCGGATATCTTCGTAGTCGAGAAGGCCGGAGGCCACGACTTCGTCACGGATTTCGATATTCATGAAGACATGATCCACGACCGTGACGATCTGGGCCTGAAAGCCTGGTGGCTCGAGGATTACGACAACGACGGCACGCTCGATCTTACGCTGATGTTCAACAAGGGCGCGAAGATCACCCTCGCCAATGTCTGGGACATGGTTTTTCAGGGACAGGATGGCGCGGATGTGGATGCGCTGGTGGACCAGATCGTCTTTTACCACACGACCGATGCTGGCGCGGCCGGCTTCGTCAATTTGGGTGCGGTCAACGAATTTATCGTCTGAGCGCCCTGCGCCCGGTCTAGTCTAGTCTAGACGCAAAAGAGAGCTAACCTGGAAGCCGGCCGGGGTGCCTACCTCGTCGGAATCGAAGCATGCGCCGACGCCGCCGGTGAACACCGTGCTGTCGCTGATGCAGTAGCCGCAGTTGCAGGCTACGCGACTGTAACACGCATGCGGTCCCAGCTTCGCGAGAACGGCCGGGATGGGCCGGACGATAGGAAAGAGCGGCACCCGGTAGCACCGGTCGTGATCGCCGGAAATTTGCAGTCTTCCCTATCGCAGGTATTTCCGTCAGTCGCCCAGCGCGGTCTCGATCGCGCCGAGAGGAACGAGCTTGAAGTTCTGCGCCCCCGTGGCGTTGATCCCGTCTTGCGCGACGAAGAGCCCGCCGGGGAAATTCGGCCCGAAATCTCCGCGCCTGGCCTCGATGCCGTCGGTCTCTTCGGTGCTGCCGAACCGGCCTTCCCCGATGCGGAACCGACCGGCAGGCAGCACGTCTGGCAGGCTATAGCGCATGTAAGTGTTGTCGCCCTGGCTCGAGGCATAGAGCCAGCCACCGGCCGCGCCTTCGGGCACCAACGCCAAACCCTCGAGGTCCGCTACGAGATTGCGATTGTCGACCCGCGCGACCAGTTCGCCCTCCGTACGACCGGAAGCGAAGCGCCAAATGCCGCCAGCCTCCTCGCCGATAAAGAGGGTGCCGTCGCGCGCATCGATAGCGCAGCCTTCGGGCTGGCTTGGAACATTCATGGTGCGCAGCTGCCGGATGGTTGGCTGCGCACCCAGTGTGATGGTCCATTCGCCGATATTGCCTTCCTTCGGAACCGTGTAAACGACGAGTCCGCCATCGGAAGCGCGATACCCGCAGATGCCGTAGGCTTCACCCGGACCGGCGGCGAGCGTTGCGAGAGGCACCAGTTCCGCGGCGTCCGTATCCAGCCGGAACAGGGCGATCTTGCCATTCGCTAGGTCCGAGCGATCGCTGGCAAAGACGATGATCCCTTCGTTTCCCATATCGACCAGATCGACATTGTTCAGACCCGGCTGCGCGTGGAAGCCACGGATCGCGCCGTCCAGGCCGTAAACATAGAGTCCGCCTTTTTTGTCAGTAGCGACGATCAGGCTATCCGCTGGCGAAGCTGCGTTGCGCCAGATCGCCGGATCGTCGGCCGCATCTTCATTGGCCGTGCCAACGGGTTCGGTTTCGGCGACCGCGTAGACCGGCGTAGCGGGATTGCCCATCACGGGAATCGTGGCGCAGGCAGCAGCGACCGCGAGGGTGGAGAGGGCGAAAAAAGTGAAACCGCTACGCATCAGAACGTCATCCTCACGCCTGCCTTCATGGTCCAGTTATATTCCTCGTACTGGTAGATATTCCGCCGTCCGCCGAGCGTGTTGTAAGCGAAATACTTCCCATCGGTGATGTTCACCCATTCATAGAACAGCTGGAGCCCGTCGGCGACGCGATATTTGGCCGACAGGTCGAGCTGGAAGTGATCGTCGACATAGCGGTCGAGCGCAGGCTCGCTGCCGAGCTCATCGAGATATTTGTCGCGATAGGTGCCCGACAGGCGGACATCGACCAGACCCTTGTCGTAGCCGACCGAAACATTGCCGGTATGCTTGCTGGTCGAGGGCAGCGGAATGTCGCGCGGGCCGTCGGCCGCCACCAGCGTCACCGCACCGTCCGCATCGGTATAGGTGTAATTCGCCTGCACCAGAAACCCGTCGAGCGCGCCGGTGAAGGCCTGCGCGAAGCCCAGCTCGAAACCGAAGACCTCGGCCTTGTCGCCGTTGAACCAGATTGTCGCTTCATCGAAGGGTACGCCGCGGAAGCTTCCGTTGAACGGCGCATCGTCGGCCTCGAATACGGTCTCGACGAAGAAATCCTCGATGTTCTTGTAAAAAGCGGAGGCATAAATCGCGCCATTGTCGGTCATATAATATTCGACTGCCGCATCCACGTTCCAGGCTTCTGCGGGAAGCAGACCGGGATTGCCGAACTCGCCCTCGCGCTCCCCGTCATCGGCTTCTTCCACGGCCACCCGAGGTGCCTGCTGGAAGGGGCCGGGCCGCACGATAGAGCGGTAGCCCGCGGCGCGCAGAATCAGGTCCGGCGCGGCTTCGAAGCGCAGATTGAGGCTGGGCAGCCAGTGATCGTAATCCTTGTCGATCGAAACCGGGCTGACCAGCACCACGTCGTCGGTGGCGATCGTGCCATCGGGCAGCGTTCCGTCTTCCTCGACCAGCAGCACATCGTTGCCACTGAGCGTGTTGGACGTGTTCTCGTACCGCACGCCGCCGATCACGGTCAGCGTGGAGCTGTCCCAACGACCGAGTAGATAGCCTGCAAGGATGTCTTCCTCCACCACGAAATCCTCGACTGCACTGTCGAAGGCGCTGTCGATCTCCTGCAATTCGAAACTGTCGAAGTTGCGCAGGAAAAAGTCGGTCGCCGCGGTGAAACCGGGAAGCGGACCGATGTTGGCGATCCGATAGGTCGGGTCTTCGCCCAGCGCGTCCGCCAGCGCGTAGTCGTCAAGCTCGTAGAACTCGACGGTGCCGTTGAAGCTCTTTTCCCGCCAGCGGCCCTTGGCTCCGGCCTGCACCGTGAACTCGCCATTGTCGCCGACGAAGCGGCGCCCAAGGTCGAATTTGGCCGAGTATTCTTCGTCCTGCGAATCCGACAGCACGACGTATTCGACGTCGTTGAGCTCGTAAGCCGAGGGGTTGAAGAAGTCGCCAGGGTTGGCGAGGACGGAGTAAAGCGGCACTCGCTCGTCAGCCAAATCGAAGCCCAGTCGCAGCCCTTCCGCTTCGTATTCACGCTCGAACTGGGTCGGATCGATGCTGCCGTTTTCGCGCTCGCTCGATTTCGCCCAGCTGCCGGAGTATTCGGCGAACCAATCGCCCCAATCGCTTTCGCCGCCCAAGACCACGCTGCGGATCTTCTGGCGTTCAAAGCGATCCTTGATGTCGCGCTCGACCACGATGGCCTCATCGTCGTCATAGACCAGCTGGTCGCTCGTGCCCGATGCGCCTGCGTCACCGAGGTCGAAGGTCAGGCGACGGCGGAATTCCTGATCGTCGAACTGGCTGTAGATGCCGCGGACATACAGCTCCGTGCTGTCGCCTGCACGAAAGTCGAGGCCCAGCGTAGCGCTGATTCGCTCGCGCTCCACATCGTAGTCGCGATACTGGAATTCCTCGGCATAGACGAGACCGTCGTCGAGTTCCCAATCGTCCGCTTCGATATTGTCGGTTTCGAACGTGCGCTTGTAATAGGACAGGCCGCCCGACACACCGAAATTGTCGCCAAGGCGCGCAGAGAAATCCACGCTGCCCTTGGGGCTCACTTCGTCGGCAAGCTCGTTGTAGCTGCCTTCCAGCTTGACGGTCAGCAGGTCCCGCTTGCGGTCGAAAGCACTGGTTGTCTCGATCTCGACCGATGCGCCGATCGTATCGGCATCCATGTCGGGAGTGAGCGACTTTTTCACCTCGATCGATTCGATGATGTCGGACGACACCACGTCGAGCGCGACGGCACGAATGTCGTTTTCGGGCGAAGGCAGCCGCACGCCGTTGAGCGAGGTGGCGTTCAGGCTGGGGCTGAGGCCGCGGATGGAGACGAAGCGGCCCTCGCCCTGATCATTCAGCACGTTGATGCCGGGCAGGCGGCGAAGGCTCTCGGCCACGTTCTGGTCGGGAAACTGGCCGATGGCATCGCGAGTCAGCACGTCGGAAACCGTGTCGTTTTGGCGCTTGCGCGAAAGGGCGCTGGAAAGGTTGGCGGCCTGGCCGATGACCAGGATCTCGTTATCTCCGAAGCCGCTCAGCGCCACATCGGCTCGCACGGTCCCCGTCGCGGGCACCGTCACGCTCTGCGTCCGGGTCTCCGCGCCGACATAGCTGACTTCCAGCGTATAGCTTCCGGCAGGTACCTCGTTGAAGCGGAACGATCCATCGCGCTCGGTCGTGGTAACGCGGTCGAGCTCGACGATGCGCACCTGGGCCGAACGAAGCGCGATCGTCTGGCTCGCATCGCCGACCGAGCCGACCACTTCTCCGGCCTGCGCCAGCGTGGGGATGGTAGCAACGGCGAACGCCGCGCCGGCGAGAAGCGATTTCCTGATATTCATTGAAGCCCTCCAAGGTATTTGAAGGGCGCTTAGGAGTCTTGTTTGACTGCATGATTGCCGCCCGGAGGCAAACACGTTGCAGTCACGCCAAACTGGTCACGCGAATGCAACACCGTCCAAGGCCATTCGGACCACGAGCGCTTCTTCCCCATTCATTTGCTGACGAAAAAAGGGGCGGAGCGCTTCTCGCGCCCCGCCCTCCTTGCTGGTCCGCAGGGAAGCTTGCGGACCGGACCTGGCGCTTACCAGGAAGCCTGGAAGCCGGCCCGGGCGCCTACCTCGCCGGAGTCGAAGCCTACGCCGACGCCGCCGGTGAACACCGTGCTGTCGCTGATGCGGTAACCAAAGCTGGCCGAACCCGCGACGCGCTCGTTGAAGTAGCCGAAGCCCCCGGCCATGCCGAAGGTCTTGCCCGGCATGATGATCGGCGATTCCAGCGCCAGCGCCAGCGCGACGCCTTCATTGGCGCGCCGGGCCTGAGTGTTATTCTCGTCCGCTAGGTCGAACAGGATGCTCGTCTGGTTCTGGAGGTCCGAGATCGCTGCCGAATTGGCCGCTATGGCGCCGGTGTTGTTGGCGACCAGCATCGAGTTGGTCATGATCGCTGCCGAGTTGGCCTGCACGTCGCTGAAGCTGGCAAGATTGCTCGTGCCGTTGGAGCTGCTGACGCCGAGCGTGCCGTTGGCATCCGCCGTGACGAAGGCGATCGGGCCGACCTGCGAACCGCTGCTCGCGCCGAGCGAGGCGACGACCACCTGGCCGTCGTTCGTGGCGATCGCACCGTTACCGATGGCGACCGAGTTCGCACCCGAGGCTACTGCCTCGTTGCCCATCGCGATCGCACCGTCGCCGCTGGCTGCGGCTGCTTCACCGATCGCGACCGAGCGGACGCCCGATGCATTGGCGAGATGGCCCAGCGCGGTGGCGCGTTCGGCCCCTGCGCTCGACTGCCAGCCATAGGCGGTCGCGCCCGGACCAGTGGCGACGCTCTCTCCGCCGACCGCGGTGGTCGAGTTGCCCATCGCCATGGCAGTGTCGCCGATGGCGAGTGCGTCGACGCCGTTGGCGACGGCTTCGTTACCGATGGCGGTGCTGAAGTCGGTCTGCGCATCGGCATTCTCGCCGACCGCTACCGAGCGGACACCCTGCGCCGTGGCGAGGTGGCCGACAGCCGTGGCACGCTCTGCGCCGGCAACCGACTGCCAGCCGAAAGCGCTCGCGCCCGGACCGGTGGCAACGCTCTCGCCGCCGATGGCCGAGGTGGACGGACCGCTCGCGCTGGCGGTAAAGCCGACTGCGAGGGCATCTTCGCCGTCTGCCGTGGCCAAGCCGCCGACAGCAGTGGCGCCGAGGCCGGTTGCCTGGGCGTCTGCACCGAGCGAGGCGGAGTAGACGCCGTCCGCAACTGCGCCGTCGCCGTCGCCGTCGCCATCGCTACCGATCGAAATCGCACCGACCTGGCGTGCTTCTGCGTCGCCGCCGATCGCGATGCCGGCATCGTCGGTCGCCAGAGCGCCGAATGCGCCGCCGTCGGTGTTGCCGCCGATGGCGATGCCGCCGCGACCCTGGGCCGCTGCCGCTTCACCCACGGCCACCGAAGCGAAGCCGTCGGAAATGGCGAGATGGCCGAGCGCGGTCGAGCGCTCTGCATTGGCGCGAGCTTGCCAGCCATAGGCCGAGGCACCCGGACCGGTCGCGACACTCTCGCCGCCGACTGCGGTGGTGGAATTACCCATCGCCATCGCGCTGTCGCCCACTGCCAGTGCATCGACGCCATTAGCTACGGATTCGTTACCGATGGCGGTGCTGAAGTCGGTCTGCGCATCGGCATTCTCGCCGACTGCGGTCGAACGCTCGCCCTGAGCGGTGGCAAGGTGGCCGACAGCCGTGGCGCGCTCGCCGGTCGCTTCAGAGCGCCAACCGATGGCGCTGGCCCCCGGACCTTCGGCGAAAGCTTCGCCGCCGATCGCCGTGGTTGACGGGCCGCGAGCCGTGGCGGGCGCGGTACCCTCGTCGTCGCTGCCGACGGCGACGGCATCGGTGCCGTCCGCGATGGCACCGGTGCCGACGGCAACGCCGCCGTCGCCGGTCGTGGTCGCATCGGTGCCGCACTCGGTCGAGTTAGTGTTCGCGTCGTTGCATTCGGGCGTCTCGTCGGCCTGTGCGGACGTTGCCATTGCGAACATCGCAGTGCCGGCGAGCAGCGCGGCTGCCAGGTGGGTGTTGGTTGTCTTGATCATGTGCTTTCTTCCTTTTCGGACCAGAAAGCCGATCTGCGCGGGTCATCCCCTCCCACAGCAGACGACGATCGCCATCCGGGCTGCGCGAAGACCTGCGGGTCTCGGCTGCCGTCCCGACCGGGACAGCGCGCGCAGCTACCCGGACGGTGCCCGATCGGATGCACCGCGGATGAACAGAATTCTCGGAAAAGCGGTAAGCTATTGTTTCTTTAAGAAAGAAACTGCAGCGTCAGACCCGGTCGAGCGCGCCGGCAATCAGGATTGGCGGTGTCGGAGCCTCATGCGGAACGCCCGTGTCCTCTTCGAACGTGACCGCAAGTGTCGAACCCCCAACTAGGAGCTCGGCCTCACGTGCCGAAAGATCGCGTGCGAAGCTGCCGCTTTGCGGGATCGATCCGAGCGAGACGGGGGCGCCGCCTTCGGGAATGACCCAGAGTTCGGGTGCCTGACCCTCGCCCGCCGTAAAGCCTTCGATAGACAGAGAGAGACGACGGTTCTGCGGATCGACCACACCTGCAAGCCTGCGCCCGGCCTCCTCGTCCTGCAATTGCGCGACGAACTGCTCGTTCGGTGCCAGGGCGACATCAGGCGGCAGCGTTTCGACCGTTTCGGGCGTGGAGAGGAACAAGACGAGCGCAGCCGCCGCCGCACCCAGCCCGGCAATCGCCGTAGCGATGCTCCACCCGGATGGGCCGCGCGACGGTCCGGCCATGGTCGCAACGGCCACCGGCGTATCCGCATCGAGCCGCGCTTCGATCCCGGCCCAGACGGACGGCGACGGCAGCATCCGACCCGCGGCCTCACCCATCGCACCTAGTCGGCGTTCCCACCATGCAACGGCATCTGCGAAGTTTGCATCGCTCAGCATGGAGCGCTGCGCTGCACTCCGCTCCTCTCCCTCGAGAACGCCGAGAGCGTATTCGCCTGCGCGGACGAAGGGATCGTCTTCCAGGATGGCGGGATCGTCAGCCACCGAGGCATCCTTTCAGCCCGGCAAGCCCGCGCCTGATCCAGCTCTTCATCGTGCCCAATGGCACGTTCACCTTCTCCGCTAACTCCGAATGCGAATAGCCCTCGAAAAACGCCAGCTTGATCGACCGGCGATGGTCGCCCTGCAATTCCTCGAGACACCGGGCGAGCGCGCGATTGTCTTCCATATCGCACAGCCATTCGTCGGCGGGCTTGATGTCGTCGTCTTCCACCTCTGGCAGCGTGTCGCCCGCCAGTTCCTCCCCGCGCGCACTCCGGCGCAGGTCGTTGAGAGCCGTGTTGCGGGCGATCGTGCAAAGCCACGTGATGGGGCTGCCCTTGGCCGAGTCGAAGCGGGCGGCGCGTTTCCACACCTTGACGTAAACGTCCTGCAGCAGGTCTTCGGCGCGCTCACGCTCCCGCACGATCCGCACGATCGTCGCAAACAGCTTCGCAGACGTCATATCGTAGACGGTATGCAGAGCGGGACGGTCGCCCCTCGCAACCCCCGACATGGCATCCAGCAATTCTGCGCGCCTGTCGATTAGGCTGGCTCCCCCTGATCCGGCGGAAACTGTTTGAGTCCAATGGTTTTGTCAACAGCCGAAGCACGCCTTCGCACTTGCACAAAAAACCGCGAGCCAAAGGCGTCGCTCTGCGCTATAGGGCCCACACTACCCGCGCGCCCAGAGCCGTGCCCCATGCACCGCAGCGCCGGACAACACACGAGATTCCATGTCCTTCGAAACCCTTCCGCCGGTCATCGGCGATGCGCTCGCCGCACGCGGCTATGATGCGCCCACATCCGTCCAGGCTGCCGTCATCGAACCGCAGGCCAAGGGCCGCGACCTCATCGTTTCGGCGCAGACCGGCAGTGGCAAGACGGTCGCCTTCGGCCTCGCGCTGGCTGACGATCTGCTCGCCGAAATGGGCGGCATGCCGCTCGCCAAAAAGCCCCTCGCCCTCGTCATCGCGCCCACGCGCGAGCTGGCGCTGCAGGTCAGCCGCGAGCTCGGCTGGCTCTATGCGGGTGCGGGCCTGCGTATCGCGACCTGCGTCGGCGGGATGGATGCGAGCAAGGAGCGGCGCAATTTGCGCGGTGGCCCGGCGATCGTCGTCGGCACGCCAGGGCGCCTGCGCGACCACATCGAGCGCGGTGCGCTGGACCTCTCCGACCTGATCGGCGTGGTGCTCGACGAAGCGGACGAGATGCTCGACATGGGCTTTCGCGAGGACCTGGAAGAGATTCTCGACGCAACACCCGATGCGCGGCGCACGCTGCTGTTCTCGGCCACCATGCCACGCCAGATCGAACGATTGGCCGAGCGCTACCAGCGTAATGCGCTGCGCCTCTCCCTCGTGGGCGAGGAGCGCGGGCATGGCGACATCGCCTATCAGGCGATCACTGTCGGCCCGTCGGAAATCGAGAATGCGGTGGTGAACCTGCTGCGCTTCCACGAGGCGGAGACGGCCATCGCCTTCTGCGCCACGCGCGAAAGCGTGCGGCGGCTCCACGCGACCCTCCAGAACCGCGGCTTCGGCGTCGTGGCGCTGTCGGGCGAGCATTCGCAGAGCGAGCGCAACAGCGCATTGCAAGCGCTGCGAGATGGCCGTGCGCGGGTGTGCGTGGCGACCGACGTGGCGGCGCGCGGGATCGACCTGCCGTCCTTGAGCCTCGTCATCCATGTCGAGATTCCGCGCGATGCCGAAACGCTGCAGCACCGCTCGGGCCGGACCGGGCGAGCCGGGCGCAAGGGGACCGCGGCCATCGTGGTGCCCTTTAACCGCCGTCGCCGGGTCGAAGGCATGCTGCGCGGTGCCGGGATCGACGCGCAATGGATGGACGCGCCGACCCCGCAGGCGATCCGCAAGAAGGACCGCACGCGCCTGGTCGAGGCGATCACCGAGCCGCGCGAGTTCGAAGACGACGACCGCGAGATCGCCGCCGACATCATGAGCCGCATGAGCCCCGAGGACATCGCCGCCGCGCTGGTCCATGCCCATCGTGCAGACCTGCCGGTGCCGGAAGAGCTGCTCGCCAACACTCCCGAAGCGCGCGAAAAGGCCAAGGCCGAAAAGCACCGGCCCGGCTTCGAGGACGTGGTGTGGTTCAAGATGGACATCGGCCGCCGCCACAATGCCGAGCCGCGCTGGATCCTCCCGCTGATCTGCCGCCGCGGGCACATCACCCGCAACGAGATCGGCGCGATCCGCATCGGCCAGCACGAGAGCTGGTTCCAGGTGCCGCGGGCCGTCGCCGGCAAGTTCGCCGACGCCGTGGCGCGCACCGCCTCACCCGACGACGAACAAGATGCCATCGCCATCGTCGAGTCGCCCGACGGTCCGCGCATCGAGGCGCGCCAGAACCGCAAGCATGGCGGGCCGAAGGTCCACGCCCGCCCGATGGGCAAGGGCGATCACGGCGGTCCTGGCAAGCGCCCCGGCGGTAAACCGCCGTTCAAGAAGGGCAAGGCGGGCGGTGGCAAACCCTTCAAAGGCAAGCGCAAGCCTGCGAAGAGCTAAGCCGCCCGCCCGCGCTCAGTGCGTGAGCAGCAGCGGCACCGTCACATCGCCCAGCATGGCGCGGGTCGTTCCGCCGAAGATCCGCTCGGCAAGCCGGGTGCGGCCATAGGCGCCCATCGCGATCAGCCCGACCTTGCGCGCTTCTGCGGCCTTGCGCAGGGCGGCGTCGACGCCGTCCTCATCCTCGCCGATCTCGACCATCTCGCAGGAGATGCCGTGGCGCGAGAGGTAGTCCGCTCCGGCAACCGGCGGCAGGTCCGGCAAGTTGCCAGCGCCGCCTTTGCGCGACTTCTCCTTCGCGGTCGCCAGATAGACCTGGCTCGCCTGGCGCAGGAAGGGCACCGCAGCCTTCAGCGCATGGCTCGCTTCGGCCGACCCGTCCCAGGCGACCAGCACCGGTGCGCCCACTTCGAAGCGCTGGCAGTCCGCCGGGAGCACCAGCACCGGGCAATCGGCGGTCACCGCCAGCTCCCCGGCCGTGAAAGACGCGCCTTTCTCATTCGTACGCGGTTCCTTAGCGCCGACCACGACGAGGTCGCTCAGGGATGATGCATGCAGCAACGCCAGGGCGGTTGGCCCGGCGGCATCGACCCAGTTCCACGCCACGCCCTCGTTGGCCATATCCTTCTGCGTCGTCTCCTTCAGAGCGGCTGCCTGCTCGCGCCAAACCGGCACCATCGCGGCAAAGGCGGCGCCATAAGGATCGACTGCACCCGCGGCCTCGTAAGGTATCGCGTGCAACAATGTGAGATGCGCATCGAAAGCGCGAGTAATGTCGAGCACCGCGTCGAGGCGCTTCGAGAAACCGTCGTCGCCGGTCGCGTTGAACAGGATGGATTTCATGGTGCGTTTCCTTCTCGAATATTCTGCAACAGACAAGCCCACATTGCCGTACTTGTCTGACAAAGTTACACCGAGTGCAAAGCCATTTCCTTGATCTAGCGCAAACGCGTCCAGAAATCGGCGGAGCGACGGTAACCCCGCATAACGCAAGGCAAATTGGAACGGGCGGTGCCGCGGGTCATTACCCCTGTATGGACATCCAACGCGAGCAGCGGAAATTCCGCCAGGCCAAGCCGTCGCGCCTCGGCAGGGGCATCGAACGGCTCACCCACCCCTTGGGCAAGACCCTCGCCGATCTGGTGCCGAAGCGCGCGGTCCAGATGATTCTGAACGGCCTCGATCGGGCTGTCGACGCGCCGCAGCTGGTCCGTTTCGATCACGATCCCAAGGATATCAACGCGGCCCATCGGGCTGCCAAGAAGGTCACCCGCGCGGCGCGTAGCGTCAGCGCGACGACCGGCGCGGCAGCGGGCCTCGGCGGCGCATTGTCAATGAGCGCCGATATCCCCGCCACCATTGCCATCGCCCTGCGCGTCATCCGCGATACGGGCCGCGCCTATGGCTTCGAAGGCGAAGGCGAAGCGGAGAAGCTGTTCCGCCTCCAGATTCTGGAACTCGCCGCGCTGAACGATCCCGAGCAGCGCAAGGCCCGCATCGCCGATCTCGAACAGGGCATCGGCGGGGAAGGCCAGCTGGTCCATACGGACCATGAACACATCACGCCCATCGTCGACCAGGTGGTCGAACGCATCAGCCGCGCCCTCGCCTTCGCCTCCGTCCGCAACCGTGTCGGTATGGTGGTGCCGCTGGTAGGATCGGTGGTCGGCGGGATCGTCAATTCCTCGTTCCAGAACGATGTCGGCAAGGCCGCCCGCTTCGCCTTCCAGGCCCGCCGCCTGCGCGCGGAAGAGGGCGTGGTCGAAGGGTGAGCGGGCGCAAAGCCTGCTCTACCCCCCTGCGTGGTAGAAATCGTAGATCTTCTGCGCCACCGCCTCGCTGATGCCGGGGGCGCGTTTCAGGTCGTCGAGCGCCGCCGCCCGCACCTTACCTGCCGTGCCGAAATGCAGCAGCAGTGCGCGTTTGCGGCTGGGGCCGATGCCGGGGATTTCGTCCAGCGGGCTGGCGGTGATGGCGCGGCTGCGTTTGGCGCGGTGAGCGCCGATGGCATAGCGGTGGACTTCGTCGCGCAGGGTCTGGAGATAGAATAGCAGCGGCGAATTGACCGGCAACGTCTTCTCGCGCCCGTCGGGGAAGTGGAACACCTCGCGCCCCTCGCGGCCATGGTGCGGGCCCTTGGCGATGGCGATCAGCGGCAGGTCCTCGATTCCCATTTCCGCCAGCGTGTCGCGCACGCTCGACATCTGTCCTTTTCCCCCGTCGATCAGCAGGAGGTCGGGCCAGACGGTTCGATGATCCTCCCCGCCCCGGGGAGGGGGACCGCCAGCCGCAGGCTGGGGGTGGTAGGGAGTGTCGGCGGGCGCGGAGTTCGACTGCGATTCCCCTCCACCATTCTGCGCATGGTCCCCCTCCCCGACATCGGGGAGGCTGGCGAGGTTGCGGAAGCGGCGGCGCATTACCTCGCGCATCATGCCGAAATCGTCGTTGGTTTGCGCGGACTTGATGTTGAACTTTCGGTACTGGCCCTTCTCGAACCCTTCCGGACCGGCGACGACCATCGCACCCAGCGCCTTGTCGCCCTGGATATGGCTGTTGTCGTAGACTTCGATGCGCTGCGGCACATCCTCCAGTCCGAGGAATTCGGCCAGCTCGCGCTGGATTTTTGCCTTGGCGCCGCTTTCCGCCTGCCGCCGCTCCAGCGCTTCCACCGCATTGCGCTGCGCCTGCTGCATCAGCTTGCGCCGCGTGCCGCGCTGGGGGATCGAGATGGCGACGGCATGCCCGGCTTTCCCGCACAAGGCCTCGGCAATCAGCTCCCGCTCGGGCAATTCGCGGTCGACGAGGATCGTCTTGGGCGGCGGCACCTCTTCGTAGAATTGCAGGAGAACATCGGCGAGCACCTCCGCCTCCTCCACATCGCCCGTGTTGCGCGGGAAAATCGCGCGATGGCCCCAATTCTGCCCGCCGCGGATGAAGAATGCCTGCACACCCATGTGCCCGCCCTTGGCCGCCAGCGCGAAGACGTCCGCATCGCCGACGCCGCTGGCGTTGATCGCCTGGCTGCCCTGGATGAAGGTCGCCGCGCGCAGCCGGTCGCGCAGGATGGCGGCAGTTTCGAAGTCGAGATCCTCCGCCGCCTTCGCCATCTGCTTTTCGAGGTCGGACTGCACCGCGCTGGACTTGCCGCCTAGGAAATCCTTCGCCTCATGCACCAGCGATGCATAGCCCGCCTCGTCGATCCGCCCGACGCAGGGCGCGGAGCAGCGCTTGATCTGGTAGAGCAGGCAGGGGCGGTCGCGATTGTTGAAGAAGCTGTCGGTGCAGCTCCTCAACAGGAACAGCTTCTGCAGCGCATTGAGCGTCTTGTTGACGCTGCCCGCGCTGGCGAAGGGGCCGTAGTAATTGCCCTTGGCCCGCCGCGCGCCGCGATGCTTCTGGATGCGCGGAAAAGCGTGATCGGCGCGCAGCAAGATGAAGGGGAAGCTCTTGTCGTCGCGCAGCAGCACGTTGAACGGCGGGCGATAGCGCTTGATAAGTTGCGCTTCGAGCAGCAGCGCCTCAGCCTCCGAATTGGTGACCACGATTTCCATCCGGCGGCACTGGCTGACCATGCGCTGGAGCCGATTGGTGAGCGCCTTGACCTGCGTGTAATTCGCCACCCGCGCCTTCAGGCTGCGCGCCTTGCCCACGTACAACACGTCGCCGCGCGCATCGAGCATGCGATAGACGCCGGGGCGCGGCTTGAGCGTCTTGGCCGTCTCCCGGATCGCGGTGAGGCCGGCCTCCAGATCGGGTTGCGCGCTGGCAACGGTATAGGTCGCACGTTCCTCGTGGAAACGCTCCTTGCCTCTCGGGTCGTGGGGGGAACCGGCTTTCGTGCGCGACATGGGTCGCAGATAGTGCGCGCACTCCGCTTGTGCAAAGCCGTGTTTGTCGCCATCCCCACCCGCCATGGACGGGAAACACATCGCACCGCCGCGCACGGTCGGCTTCTGGGGGACCGCGCTGTTCCCGCTCAACGGGATGATCGGGGCCGGCATCTTCGCCCTGCCCGCGGTACTGGTGGCGGCGGTCGGCAATTTCGCGCCCTGGATGATGCTGGTGGGCGGTGTGCTCTTCCTGCCGCTGGCGCTGTGCTACGCCTGGATGAGCGCGCGGTTCGAACATAGCGGCGGATCCGTGCTGTATGGGGAGGCGGCGTTCGGGCGCTTCGTCGGCTTCCAGGCTGGCTGGGCGCGCTATGTCAGCGCCATCGTGACCGCGGCGGCGAACATGCATGTGATGGTCGCCTACCTCGCCGTGGTATTTCCGGCGCTGGACGGCCCGGTGGCTGCGCCGGTCGCAGTGGCGGTCGGGCTGGCGATTATTACCGCGATCAACCTCTACGGCATGCGCGCTTCGGTCGGGACGCTGGGGGGCATGACCGCAATCAAGCTGGTGCCGCTGGCCGCGCTAGTGGTGTCGGCCTTGTTCGCCGGAGGAGAGCTGGGCGCGGTCGCCCTGCCGCAGTTCAGCCAGGTCGAGACGGTGATCCTGCTCACTTTTTACGCCTTCATCGGCTTCGAAGGCGTGATCGAGGCGGCAGGCGAATTCAAGAACCCCAAGCGCGACGTTCCGCTCTCGATCGTAACCATGGTGAGCGGCGTCACCCTGCTCTATATGGCTGTGATCTGGGCGTTCATCCTGATCGGCCCCGAATTCGCGGGCGAGAACAATGCGCTGGCCGGCTCTGCCGAAGCGGCAATGGGCCAGATCGGCTCGCTTGCCATCGTGATTGCCGCCAGCTTCAGCATCGGAGCGAACAATTTCGCCAGCGGCGTCGCCCAGCCGCGGCTGATGTATGGGATGGCGCGGCGCGGTATGCTGCCGAGTTGGTTCGCCTATGTGCACCCGCGTTTCCTCACGCCGTTCAACGCCATCCTGTTCTACGGCGTGGCAGCCATCCTGTTCGGCCTGTGGGAGGGCTTCACCGCGCTGGCCGTGGCGGGTACGCTGATCCGGCTGGTGACCTATATCGTGACCAGCTGCGCCCTCCCCGTGCTGGAGCATCGCGAAGGGCGCATCGTGCCGCTGCATCTCTCCTGCGTGATCTTTGCGGTCGGCAGTTCGCTCTTCATCGCCAGCCAGACGGCGCCGCAAGCCTGGCTGGTGCTCGGCGGTATCTTGGTGGTCGGCGCAGTGCTGTATTTCGTCGCCGCGCGGCAGCAGCCGGATTACACGCTCGACGAGGCTTGACATGGCGGAACGTTACGATGCGATCGTGCTGGGCGCAGGGGCCGCCGGGCTGATGTGCGCTGCTCGCGCGGGCCAGAAGGGCAAACGCGTACTGGTGCTCGAACGCGCGGAAAAGCCGGGGAAGAAGATCCTCATCTCCGGTGGCGGGCGGTGCAACTTTACCAATATCGGCGCGGGTCCGGCGCATTATCTCTCGCAAAACCCGCATTTCGCGAAGAGCGCTCTGGCCCGGTACACCGCCCGCGACTTCCTCGACCTGGTCGAGAGCTACGATATCGCCTGGCACGAGAAGACGCTCGGCCAGCTGTTCTGCGACGGGTCCGCGAAGCAGATCGTGGCAATGCTGCTGGAGGAATGCGCGAAAGGCGACGCGGATGTGCGCTGCGGGGAGGAGGTCGCCTCGGTCGAGCATGACGGCGACTTCACCGTTGCGGCACAGACTGCTGCTTACAGCGCACCGGCCCTCGTCATCGCCACCGGAGGACCGTCGATCCCGAAGATGGGCGCAACCGGTTTCGCCTACGATCTCGCCCGCCAGTTCGGGCTCAAAGTGGTCGAGCCGCGCCCCGCCCTCGTCCCGCTGACCCTCGGCGGCAAAGAGGTGCTGTTCCGCGAAATTTCCGGCGTTTCCGCGCCGGTCGTCGCGAGTGCGGGCAAGGCCAGCTTCCCCGAAGCCGCCCTTTTCACCCATCGCGGGCTGTCCGGCCCGTCGATCCTGCAGGCGAGCAGCTACTGGTCGCCGGGCGAGCCGGTGGTCGTAAACTTCCTGCCCGATCGCACCGATGGCTGGCTGCTCGAAGCCAAGCGCGAGATGCCGCGTGCCACGCTCAAATCGCTGCTGCGTGATGCCCTGCCAGACCGCTTGGCAGACATTCTCGCCGAAAAGCTGGACATAGCGACCGAACTCGGCAATGCGCCCGACAAGGCGCTGCGGGCCGCGGAAGAGCGGTTGCGCCGTTGGGAATTCCGCCCCAACGGCACCGAGGGTTTCGCCAAGGCGGAGGTCACCGTCGGCGGCATCTCCACCGCCGAACTTTCCAGTAAGACCATGGAAGCAAAGCGAATTCCCGGGCTCTACGCCGTCGGCGAGGCAGTCGACGTGACCGGCTGGCTGGGCGGCTACAATTTCCAGTGGGCCTGGGCCAGCGGCGTCGCGGCGGGTGAAGCGCTGTAACACACCGCCGTTAGGGAACGGTATTGACGGGCGCGGCAAGTTGACCGGACCCGCACAATCGCTAGCTTCCCATGTGACGGATCCGTGAAAACACGGGCCGAGCAGGGGATGCTGCTGCCTAGCTGCCGAGGTGGATGGTAGCGCGGAAAGGAACCACATGCGCCAACTCCAGGGCATGGATGCGAGCTTCGTCGCGCTGGAAACGCGCAATTCGCCGATGCACATCGGCTCGATCCTGATCTACAATCCGGAAACCGCGCCCGGCGGCTTCGTCCGCTTCAAGGACATCCTGAACTTCTTCGAAAGCCGCATGCAGCTCAGCCGCACCATCCGCCAGCGGCTGGTGCGCGTGCCTTTCGATCTCGACTATCCCTACTGGATCGAGGACCCGGACTTCGACCTCGAATATCACGTCCGCCACATCGCCTTGCCCAAGCCGGGCGACTGGCGACAGCTATGCATCCAGGCCGCGCGCATCTTTGCCCGCCCGCTCGACCTGACGCGCCCGCCGTGGGAATTCACCATCGTAGAAGGGCTGGAGAACATCGAAGGCGTTGCGAAAGGCAGCTACGCCATGGTGACCAAGGTCCACCACGCCGCGATCGACGGGATGAGCGGGGTCGATTTGCTGGAAGCCATGCACACGCTCGATCCTAACGAGGCCGCCCCGCAGGCGCCAGACGACTGGCAACCGGAGAGGGTGCCCAATCCCGTAGAATTGCTCGGCAAGAGCTATTTCAACGCGATCACCAATCCGATGAAGCAGCTGGAGGTCGCGGCCAAGGCCGCCCCCGGCCTCGCAAAAGCGCTCAAGGGCATGGTCGCCAAGGAGTTCGACCTGTCTCGCGAGATGATCGCGCCCAAGACACGCTTCAACCGCAAGATTTCGGGCCACCGCGTGGTCGAGGGGCGCAGCGTGCCGCTCGCCGATATCAAGATGATCCGGCAGGCGGTCGACGGTGCGAAGGTCAACGACGTGTTCCTCTCCATCGTCGGCGGCGCGATGCGCAAATACCTGCTCGCCAAGGAAGATTTGCCAAAGAAGACGCTGACGGCCATGGCCCCGATTTCGGTCCGCAGCAAGGACGAGAAGGGCGACATGGGCAACCAGGTCGCCGCCATGGTCGCGCCGCTGGGCACGCATATCGAGGATCCGCTGGAGCGGCTGCAATATTGTCACGACCGTACGAAGAACTCGAAGGCGATGACGGAGGCGATGGGCGCGCGAAACATGACCGAGGCGAGCAAGGTCAGCCCGGCCCTGTGGATGAGCCTCGGCGCGCAGCTCTATACCCGCCTCGGCCTTGCCAATCGCGGGGTCGGGCCGATCTTCTCGACCGTGGTCACAAATGTCCCCGGCCCGCCGGTGCCGATCTATTCCAGCGGCGCGCGACTGGAGAGCCAGATGGGCCTCGTCTGCCTGACCGACGGCATGGGCCTGGGCCATGTGGTGCAGAGCTATACCGACGAAGCGACAATCAGCTTCACCGCCTGCCGGGAGCTATTGCCCGATCCGGAATTTTACATCGAGTGCATCGTCGAGAGTTTCGATGAACTGCGCGATGCGGCCAAGGCAGCGGCAGTAGCACCGGCGAAGAAGAAGGCTGCACGGAAAACACCCGCCAAGCCTGCCAAAGGCGGCACGAAACGAGCCACCAGCCGTTCGACACCCACCCGTAAAGGGAAAGGATCGCAAAAATCATGACTACTGCCAACACCGAGACGGCAATCGAAGCGCACCCGCCGCACACGCTGCTCGCCTTGACCGAGCCGACCCGTGCCATGGGCGAAGTCGCCAGCTTCCTGGCGCTGCGCCCGCTGCTCAAGCGGCTGCCGAAGGGCGACGGGCATGGCGTGCTGGTACTGCCCGGCTTCATGGCGTCGGATGCATCGACGCGCCCTTTGCGCACGATGCTGGAACGGCTCGGCTACGATGCGGTCGGCTGGAACCTCGGTCGCAATCTGCGGGTCGACAATGCCCGGATCGAAGCGATGATGGCCTGTGTGGACGAGATCCATGATCGCACAGGCGACAAAATCTCGATCGTCGGCTGGAGCCTCGGCGGGGTCTTCGCCCGCGAGCTTGCCAAGCTGGCACCCGAAAAGGTCCGCATGGTCATCAGCCTCGGCAGCCCGATCAGCGGCGATCGCAACCACACCAATGCGCGCCGGCTGTTCGAACTCCTCAACGGACGCGAACCCGAACCGATGCAGGATGGCAATTTCCGCGATCTCGCCAAGGCGCCGCCCGTCCCCACCACCTCGATCCTGACCAAGGGCGACGGCGTGGTCCATTGGCGCGGGTCGGTCCAGGCGGCCGATCACGAGTGCTGCGAGAACATCGAGGTGATTGCCAGCCATATCGGCCTCGGCGTCAATCCGGCGGTGGTCTATGCCATCGCCGACCGGCTCGCGCAGCCGCAAGGCGAGTGGCACAAGTTCAGCCCGCGCGGCATCGCCAATATCGCCTTCCCGCGCTCCCGCCTGCACTGATGCGCTAAAACGCCTTTCGGACGTCGATGCCGAGATAGCGCCCCGTCGGGTCGATCCGCAGCGGATCGTAAGCATCCGGCACGACGCCGTCTTCGTCCACCACGCGGCGACGCGCATCGAAGATGTTGTCGGCCTTCAGCGAAACCCGCAGGCCTTTGAGCCAGCCCTCGTCCTTGTCGAAAACCTCGCCGAGATCGGCAAAGATGCGCAGGTCGAGCGTGGCTAGATCGTCGAAGAAAAGGTCGCTAGAGCCCGGGAGCCCGCTGCCGTTGAGCCGCGCCTTTCCCGTGTATCGGCCCGACAGCCGTAGGCCGTAGCCCTGCCAGAACAGGCCGCCCTCCAGTCGCGCTGAGTTCTCGGCAATTGCGCCGCCGCCCAGCACATCGCCGGCGAGCTGGTCGAACAGCGGCCCGCCGTCTGCCAGCAGGATCTCGTTCTCCAGCGCGCGATCGAAATTGACGCTGAGGAAGTAGCGTGGCCGCTTGTCCTCATCGTCGCGGCCGCGGCTGAATGGGTTCATGCCCCCACGCCGTCCCCCACCTTGGCGGGCCTGACCTTGCGTCTGTGCGCCATCGGTCGAACACATCCGCTCGCGCAGCGCCTTCAAGCGCTCGGGGTCGATCTCCCCGTCTTCGTTCCTGAGCCGGGCCAGCATCGCCTCCGGTAAGCCATCCAGCTGCGCCGGATCGGCGCAAAGGGCCGTGCGCATGGCGGCGAACCGTTCACCGCGCTGCTCGGCACCCTCGCCGCAGAAACGCTCGCGCGCAGCGGCAATCTTTTCGGGGTCCGGATGGCCGCTGTCGTCCAGCAGGCGTGCGCGGAACTGTTCGGGGATCTGCGAGAGGTCGGGCATTTCGCCTTGCGGTACTTCGCAGAAGGCCTTGCGCATCGCTTCCATGCGCGCAGGATCGAAGCCGCCACGCGCGCCTGCCCCGCTCTGCTGCGCTTCACGCCCGGCTCCGCGCTCGGACCGCTCGGGTGCCTTGCCGATCTGGCCGCGCGCGTTGAACCCGATCGAAAGGATACGGCTGCGCGTTTCGAACAAGGTAATCGGTCGGCGATCGATCGCCAGCAGGTCGCCGCCGACATCGCGCGTCACGCGGTCGGGGAAGGCTTCCTCGAAGGCCGCGCTGAAACCGGGCGTCGAAGTGACATCGTTCGAGCGATTGATCCCGTATTCGACATTCAGCCGCGCATCCTCCCAGAACGGCAGGCGCCAGTTGCCGGAGAACTTCCAGTCGGACTGCGTTTCCGCGACGAGGTTCGGATTGCCGCCGGTAACCAGTGTGACCAGCTCGGTCGTCCCGCTGGCATAGTCGAACACGGGCACGTTGAACTCGTCGATCCGCGGGCTGCCCAGATCGGTCAGGCTCGGCGCGACTCCGCGGCGGAAATAGGTCGCGCCCAGCGTCAGGTTCTCGAACGGCCGCCAGCTTGCGCCAGCCGTCCAGTCGGTCAGCACGCCGAAGTCGGACAATTCGTCGATCCCTGCGGACAGGTTCAGGCTGAGATCGCCGATGGCTCCCAGCGCCCCGTCGCGTTCGGCGATAGGTACGGCGAGATTGATGCCCCCATCGACCCGCCTGCGGGTGAGTGACAGATCCGTATCGGAGCGTGTGTCGGCGCTCTCGATCCGCTTCCAGTCGAGCCCCGCATCCAGCGTCACGGCGACGTCGCCTGCGGGAAGTGCGATGGGATAACCGGTCAGGGTGGCGTTGTTGGTTATGCTGTAGGTCTTGCTGTCGGCGACATCGAAGCCAGACGCATCGAAGCGGTCGATTTGCGTTTCGCCATCGGTGAAAACGGCGTCGGAGATGAAATTGGCTTTCCAGTCGCCGAGGGCGGAATTGAAGGTCCCGCCCAGCGACAGCGTGTCGGTTTCGCTGCGCCGTTCGAGCGGGGTCAGCCCGTCGTTCGCCAGCCCCGAAAGGCTGCGGCTGCGGTCGCGGTTGAGGGTGGCGTTCAGGCTGATGGAATCTCCGCTCTCCATAAATGCCCGCGCGTAGTTCGCGGTCAATTCTCCGCTCCAGGTGTCGGAAACCAGCGAACGGAAAGGTGCCTCATCTTCGCGGCCATCGATGGCGAGGCCGCGCTCCGCTTCGGTGAGGAGGCTGCGATCCTCCACTTCGGCGTTGAAGTTGAGCCGACCTTTCTCGCCAATGCGCAGATAGGTGAGTTCCTGCTCGTTATAGGAATAGCCGCCGCGCGCAGGCTGCTCGTATTCCACCTCTGCGATGACGCTCTGGAAATTCGGCTTCAGGATGATGTTCACCACCCGCTGGTCGGGGGAATAGCCGAAGCGCTGGGCCACCTCTTCCGGAAATACCTCGATCTTGGCGACGGACTCCGGCGGATAGGAGCGGAATTCACGCCAGCTCGACACGCGGACCCCGTTGATGAGGAAAACCGGGCGGCCGTCGCCGCGGCTGCCACGTGCTCCGCTACTGGTGGCAGGCTGGATCGCCTCGATAATATCGGCGATCGAGCCGCCGCCGAAAGCCGCGATGTCTTCTTCGTCATACTCGGCGATGGGCGGCTGATCCACGATCAGCTGGCCACGAATGCGCGTGCTAGTGACGACGATCGTGTCGTCGTCGTATTCCGGCTCTTCGGCCTCCCGCGCGTCGGTAGCGGACTCCTGCGCGATCTCGGCCGCTTCTTGCGCGAGACCAGTATTCGCCGAAACAAGCGCGGCGAGCGAGACGGTAATTGCAAGACATTGCTTCAAGGGATCAGCTTTCGTATTTCGATCTAACCGCCCCCTCTCGTCCGTCAGTGTAGGAAACCCTTCACCGTTACAACAGGTGATGACGTATCGGATTGTAACCGGTCGAAGTGCATCCCACATTGGTCGGACAGCGACCCGTGGCGCGGCGACGAGCGCCGAGGCTTCCCTTTTCGCAGGCTTGCCGCTACAGGGCGCGACCACGAAACTTCACTCAGATACGGATAGACAGACTGCATGGCCAAAGAAGAACTCCTCGAAATGCGCGGCAAGGTAGTCGAGCTGCTGCCGAACGCGATGTTCCGGGTAGAGCTCGAAAACGGCCATGAAGTGCTGGGTCATACCGCCGGCAAGATGCGCAAGAACCGCATCCGCGTGCTGGTGGGCGACGAGGTGCTGTGCGAACTGACGCCCTATGACCTGACCAAGGCGCGCATCACCTATCGCTTCATGCCCGGCCGTGGTGGCCCGGGCCAGGGTCCCGGCCCGCAGTAAATCTGCATGAGCTCGCCAAGGCTCATCCTCGCATCGGCAAGTCCCCGCAGGCGCGAACTGATCGCGCGCCTCGGCGTGACGCCGGACGCCATCGCTCCCGCCGACATCGACGAGACGCCGCACAAGGCCGAACTTCCGCGCAACTATGCCAAGCGCATGGCGCGCGAAAAGGCCCAGGCTGCCGCATCGGATGAGGGCTTCGTGCTGGCGGGCGACACGGTCGTCGCTGCCGGCCGCCGCATCCTGCCCAAGGCCGAGGACGAGGCGACCGCGCGCAAGTGCCTCGAACTGCTTTCCGGCCGCCGCCACCGCGTGCTCTCGGCCATCGCCCTATGTGCGCCCGATGGCGCCATGCGTGAGCGGTTGAGCGAAACGGTCGTCTTGTTCAAGCGCCTCTCCGCAGAAGAGATCGACGCCTACCTCGCCAGCGGCGAATGGGACGGCAAGGCGGGTGGATACGCCATTCAGGGCATCGCCGAAGGGCTTATCAGCCGCATCCAGGGAAGCCATTCGGGCGTCGTCGGCCTGCCGCTTTATGAAACACGCGCGCTGCTGAAGGCGGCGGGGTTCGACATTGCCTGACACCGGGCTTGAGTGGCTCGTCGAGCATGGCATTGGCGAGACGCGCGCGCTGTTGATGGATGGCGACAAGCCCGTCGCGGCGAAAATGCGCTGGCCGGGCGAACTGGCCCCCGGCGAGACCTTCGATGGTAAACTCCTTCAAAAATCGGGAGCGCGCGGCATGGCCGCACATCCGTCGGGCCAAGGCGTGCTTGTCGATCGCCTACCGCGCGACGCGAGCGAGGGCGCAACCATCCCGCTTACGATCACGCGCGCCGCCATGACCGAACGCGGTCGATACAAACTGGCGGCTGCTCGTCCGATATCGGCGACATTCGCCTCGGTGGAGAGCCCGATGGCCACCGGAGAGAGCGTCCGCAGTTTTCCGGACAGCACTTGGGATGACATCTGGCACGCCGCATCTTCCGGCGAAGTGGAATTTTCCGGCGGATCGCTGATCTTCGCCACCACGCCGGCGATGACGCTGATCGACATCGATGGGGACTTCTCGCCGCGTGAGCTCGCGCTCGCCGCCGTGCCCGAGATTGCGCGCTGGCTACCGCTGTTCGACCTCGGCGGGTCCGTCGGGATCGACTTCCCCACTCTCGAAGCCAAGACAGACCGCAAGGCGGTAGACGCAGCGCTGGAACACGCGCTTGCCGACTGGCCGCACGAGCGCACTGCGATGAACGGCTTCGGCTTCGTCCAGATCGTCGCGCGGCTCGAAGGTCCATCCCTGCTCCACCGCTTCGCCACCTCCCGCGTCGGCATGGCCGCGCGCATGGCGCTGCGCCGGGCGGAAATGGTCGAAGGGCCTGGTGCGACCTTGCTGACGGTGCATCCCGCGCTGAAAGCCAAGCTCAAGGCGGAATGGCTCGCGGAGCTTGAAAGCCGCACCGGTCGCCCGACGCGCGTCGAAACCGAGCCCGGTCTTGCGATCGAGGCGGCGCAGGCCCAGATCGTGCCGCATGACTAAGCCTGCCAAGCCCTGCCCGATCTGCAAGAAAGCGCGCCGCGAGGAATTCAGCCCCTTCTGCTCCAGCCGCTGCCGCGACCGCGACCTGTCGCAATGGTTCGGCGATGGGTACAGCGTGCCCGGCCGCCAGGCGCTGCCGGAAGAAATCGCGGCAGAGGTCACAGGTGGAATGGAAGACTGAAATCCCCCCTTGCCAATGCGCGCCAGCTTCGCCATAGGCGCGCTCTCATTGCTCGCAGGGCCCAAACGGCCCTCCTGCCGCAGCAGTGTGCCCGGGTAGCTCAGTGGTAGAGCAGACGATTGAAAATCGTCGTGTCGGTGGTTCGACTCCGCCCCTGGGCACCACTTCGCTACCCGAGCGTGTCCAGCAATTCCGATACCGCGTTCACGCTTTCATCCAGCGCTGCCAGATCGCGGGGGCGGGTCAGCTGCCAGACCGGCACTTGCGCTACTATTTTCGCCGCAAGTGCGCCCTGCTGGCCCCACAATCCCATCGCCTCCAGCGCCTCGGGCCGGTAGATCGTGCCAGCGAGTACCGCCGCGAGCGCAGCGCCTCCGGTCAGGCGTTCGACCGCGAGCGTGGAACTCGTCGCCAGGATCAGGATCGCGTCGAGATTCTCCGGCCCTTCGCCCGCGCAATGGGCGGGGACCGAGCAGTGGAACTTGTCCTCGCGCATCCAGTCGCGCTCGATAATGCGATCGTCCCAACCGAAATGCTCGACCGCTTCGCGCCACAGCTTGATCCGGCTGCTGCTCGGGTAAAGCTCTGCACCGTCTTCTGCGGATGACACGCGGCTGAGATCGTCCGCCACAAGCCTGGCACCGGCAGCCACCAAAGCTGCCGCCATGGTGCTCTTGCCCTCGCCCGCCTCGCCGCAAAACAGCACCCGCCGCCTGTCCAGCTCGACCGCGCTGCCATGCCACATCGCCTGCCCGCGTTGATAGCCGAGCAGGCCCCAGGCGCTGCCGAGCGTGAAAAGCTGCAACTCGCGCGGATCGGCGCTGAGCGAAGGATGCAACAGGATGCGCCGCCCCCCGTGCACCTGCCAGCCACCGACGCCTTCGATGGCGAAGCGCACGCCGTCGGCATCGGTGGCGGTGCCGCCATCGGTCGGGCAATCGGGACATGGTTTGTCGGACAGAACTATGGCGACGTCCGGCTCGCCCTCGTCGCCGGTACGAAAGGCTTCCCACGCGTCGAGCTTGATCTGCGACGCCACCAGCAGACCTGAATGGCGATAGCGCCACGGCAGGACCGGCGCGTCCGTCATGCGGAACCCCCGCCCGCGCCACACGCTTTGACCATCGAACCGAACAAAAAGGAATCCCCCATGACCCGCATTCTCGTGCTCTATTATTCGTCCTACGGCCACACTGCCAAGATGGCAGAAGCGATTGCCGAGGGCGTGCGCGACGCGGGTGCCGAGGCGGCGGTGCGCCATGTGCCCGAAACCGCGCCGCAGGAAGTGGTGGAAAGCGCAGGCTTCCAGCAGATGGAAGGCCACAGCTGCATCGGCGGGCCGGACGAGCTGGCGGAGTACGACGGAATCATCGTCGGCAGCCCGACCCGCTATGGCCGGATGAGCAGCCAGATGGCAGCCTTCTGGGACCAGACCGGCGGGCTATGGCAGAAAGGCGCGCTGATCGGGAAGGTCGGCGCAGCCTTTACTTCGACCGCGAGCCAGCATGGCGGGCAGGAAACGACGCTGTGGTCGATCCTCAACAATCTTTTGCACATGGGCATGACAGTGGTCGGCCTCGATTATGGTTTTGAAGGCCTGGTCGGCGTCGACGAGGTCAAGGGCGGCGCGCCCTATGGTGCGACCACGATCGCCGATGGCGACGGTTTGCGCCAGCCGAGCGCGGTGGAACTCGACGGTGCGCGCTATCTCGGCAAGCGGGTGGCGAACACGGCGGCGAAACTTTGCGACTGAGGGTTGTGCTGGCGTGATGGCGCGCTAACCCCTTCGACATGCACGAGACAGCCAGCAGCGCGCTTTCCGCCTTCGAACTCGCCGCGATCCTCGTGGTCGCCTCGGCCCTGCTGGGCTGGCTCAACCATCATTTCATCAAGCTGCCGCATGTCATCGGGTTGACGGTCATGGGCGCGCTGGCGGCGATCGCGCTGACGGCGGTCGATGCAGTCGTCCCCGGCATCACGCTGGACGACTGGGTAACCGAGACGCTCCAGCAGCTCAATTTCACCGAGACGCTGCTGCAGGGGATGCTCAGCTTTCTGCTGTTCGCCGGTGCGTTGCATGTCGATCTCGACCGCTTGAAAGTCGCCTGGCTCCCGGTCTTGCTGCTGTCCACCGTGGGCGTGCTCATTTCGACCGTGCTGGTCGGCCTCGCCATGTGGGGCGTCGGAATGCTGCTCGCCCTGCCCATCGCGCCGATCTGGTACTTCGTGTTCGGCGCGCTGATCGCCCCGACCGATCCCGTGTCGGTGCTGGGCGTGCTCAAGGAGGAGAATGTCCCCGCCTCGCTCCAGAGCGCGGTGGCAGGCGAGAGTCTGTTCAACGATGGCGTGGGCATCGTGGTCTTTATCATCCTGCTGGGCGCGGCGGTGAGCGGCACCGACTTCTCTCTGTCCGAGGGCGCGCGGCTGTTCGCGATCGAAGCGGGCGGCGGTATCCTGGTGGGGCTGCTGTTCGGCTGGATCGGCTATCGCGCGCTCGCCAGCATGGACGAATACACGCTTGAGGTACTCATCACACTGGCGGTGGTGATGGGTGGTTATGCGCTGTGCTCCTACCTTTACATCTCCGGCCCGCTGGCGATGGCGGTGGCCGGGCTGCTGATCGGCAACCAGGGGGTTACTTACGCCATGAGCGATGTGACCCGCGACTATGTCGTCAAGTTCTGGGAGCTGGTCGACGAACTGCTGAATTCCGTCCTCTTCCTGCTCATCGGGCTGGAAATGATCGTGCTGACCGTCGGCTTGGACGAAGCGGCGCTGGCGCTGGTTGCTATCCCGATCACGCTGGCGGCGCGGGCCATCGGGATCCTTGTCTCGACCAAGGCCATTCCCGCCGCGCGATTGCAGGACAAGGGCGCAGGCCGCGTGCTGTGGTGGGGCGGGTTGCGTGGCGGTATTTCGATCGCGCTTGCACTCTCGCTCCCGCCCGGCGAGACGCGCGACCTGATCCTTGCCGCGACTTTCGCCGCGGTCCTGTTCAGTGTCTTGGTGCAGCGCGCCACGCTCGGTCGGTTGATCGAGAAACTGAAGCGCGACCATGCCCCCGCGGTCGAGGATAACGCCCCTGCGGTCCACTGATTGCTTTAGCCGTACCGCTTCTGTATGCGGCTTGCCGAACGCCCCGGGCAGCGGTCGCATCCGATTCCGCCACCGGGGCGCAGGCTTTTGAAGCGCGAAGGAACAGCTGCATGGCACGTCGCCGCCAGATCTACGAAGGCAAGGCCAAGATCCTCTACGAGGGTCCCGAACCCGGCACGCTGATCCAGTATTTCAAGGACGATGCGACCGCCTTCAATGCCCGGAAGAAGGGCACGATCAACGGAAAGGGCGTAATCAACAACCGCATCAGCGAGTTCGTTTTCACCCGCCTCAGCCACATCGGCATCCCGACCCATTTCATCCGCCGCCTTAACATGCGCGAGCAGCTGATCCGCCAGGTCGAGATCATCCCGCTCGAAGTGATCGTGCGCAATGTCACCGCCGGTTCGCTCAGCAAGCGCCTCGGCCTCGAGGAAGGCGAGCTGTTGCCGCACACGCTGCTCGAATATTGCTACAAGGATGATAGCCTGGGCGATCCGCTGGTGTCCGAAGAGGAAATCGCCTGCTTCAACTGGTGCAGCCATGAAGAGCTGCAGGACATGGCCAGCATGGCGATTCGCATCAACGACTTCCTGTCCGGGATGTTTGCCGCGATCGACATCAAGCTGGTCGATTTCAAGCTGGAGTTCGGCCGCATCTGGGACGGGGACTTCAGCCGCGTGATCCTGGCCGACGAGATCAGCCCCGACGGCTGCCGCCTATGGGATATCAACACCGGCGAAAAGCTGGACAAGGATCGCTTCCGCCGCGACCTGGGCGGGGAAAGCGAAGCCTATCAGGAAGTCGCCCGCCGCCTGAAGCTGCTGCAGGACGACGATAACGGCCCCGGCGAGGTGCTCGACATGAGCGCGCACCGCAGCCGCTTGCGCTCCCCGGTCAAGCCGAAGAAATAGGCATAGGGCGCACGCACTATTGCGACGCGCTGCGCTTGCGGCGCAGCGATTTTGCCTTAGGCTGATGTCCGGACTTGCCGCTGTCGCGGCGCAATCGGGACGCATTTCATGAACAGCTTTAGTCCACGCCGGCGCTTTGTCGGCCTGCCCCTGATCGCTCTGGCAGCGGCGACTTGCCTTGTTCCTGTCAATATGGCTGCGCAGGAAACGGAACAAGCCGCCGAGGCGCAAATCGAACCGAGCACCGTCACCGGCTGGAACTTCCCCGTCTACGACATCCCCGCCGACCCCGCCGTACGCTTCGGCATGCTCGAGAACGGCATGAAATATGCGATCATGCGCAATGCCACGCCGCAAAACGAAGTGGTGCTGCGCATGCGCTACGATGTCGGTTTCATCGACGAGCTCGACGGCGAACTAAATGCGGCACACTTCGTTGAGCACATGGCCTTCAACGGGTCGGCCAACGTTCCCGAGGGCGAAATGATCAAGCTGCTCGAGCGAGAGGGACTGAAATTCGGCGCCGATACCAATGCCTCTACCGGCTTCGACGAGACGATCTACAAGCTGGCCCTGCCTCGCAATGACGAAAGCCTGATCGATACCGGCCTCATGCTGATGCGCGAGATCGGCTCGGAGCTGACCATCATGCAAGGCGCGGTCGATCGGGAGCGCGGCATCCTGCAGTCGGAAATCCAGACCCGGAACAGCTATCAGGCGCGCAACGCACGCACTTCCTTCAAATTGCTCGCTCCGGACACGCTCTACGCCACGCGCTATCCCGGTCCCGATGGCGCCGGCCCCACCGCCACGGTAACTGCCGAGCAATTGCGTTCGATGTACGAGCGCTATTACCGGCCGGACAATGCCACGCTGGTGATCGTGGGCGATGTCGATCCCGACATGATCGAGGCCAAGATCAAGGAACGCTTCGCCGACTGGCAGAAGCCGGAAGAGCCGTTGTTCGTTACGGACGTCGGTGCCGTCGATTTCGAGCGCGCACCCGCAGCGGCGAATTTCGTCGATCCCTCGATCGATTATCTGGTCGAGATCACCCGCCAGTCTCCCTACGTGGAGCGGCCCACGACCGTCGCCGAGGCCCGGCGGGCGTTCCAGATCGGCGTCGCCTCGCAGGTCATCAACCGCCGTTTGCAGAAGCTGGCGCTCTCGCCCGCATCCCCGGTCTTGCGCGCGGGGATGCGGATTGCCGATTTCCAGGATGTCGCGGTGCATGCAGGCGTCACCGTCTATGCTCGCGAGGATCGTTGGGACGAAGCGCTCGCCGTCGGGGAACAGGAAATCCGCCGCGCGCTCGAATATGGTTTTACGCAAAGCGAAATTACGGAAGCGTTGACCAATCTCGACACGGCGCTGAAGAACGGTGCCGAGCGGCAGGCCACGCGCCCCAGTGCGACTTTGGCGAACGGCCTCATCGCAACGCTGTCCAACGAGCGCCCTTTCGTCACGCCGGCAACCCGTTACGAGGTGTTCCAGCAGATCCGTCCGGAACTGACGGCGGAGGCGGTCCATGCGACCTTCAGGCAGGCCTTCACCGGCTCGGGCCCGCTCATCCTGGTGGCCTCCAAAGCGCCGGTCGAGGGGGGCGAGGAAGCGATCCTGGCAGCCTTTGAAGCCTCGCAAGAGGTCGCGGTGACGGCGCCCGTCGAGGAGGCGACGTCCGACTTCGCCTACACCGATTTCGGCACGCCCGGCATTGTCGTGGCGGACGAGCGGATCGACGATCTCGGCTTGCGCGCGCTGAGCTTCGACAACATTGTGCGCCTCAATCTCAAGCCGACCGATTTCAAGGACAATGAAGTCCGCTTTCATGTCCGTATCGGTGCGGGCGAGCTTGGCTACGGGCTGGACCAGCCAGGCGCGACGATGATGCTGAATTCCGTCTACGGGCTCGCCGGTCTGGAAGAGCACGATTTCGAGGAGCTGCGCCGCATCCTTGCCGGGCGGAACGTCAGCCTGGGCATTGCCTCCGCGACCGATCACTTCCATGCCGCAGGAACCACCAAGGCGGCCGATTTCGAGCGCCAGATGGAAGTCACCGCAGCCTATCTGACGGCACCGGGATACCGCCCCGAAGCCGAGGCCCGGTGGAATGCGATCATCCCGCCATTCATTGCGCAAACGGATGCCTCGCCGATCAATGTGTTCCGCAACGAAGTGCGCCGCGTGATCGCCGGAGGGGACAAGCGCTTCGGAACGCTGGACGAGGAGGAACTGCTCGGGCTGACGCTCGAGGACTTGCGTGCAGCCGTCGCGCCCGGCCTCGAACAGGGGGCGATCGAGATCGTCGTGGTCGGCGATTTCGAAGAGCAGGAGGTGATCGACGCCGTTGCGCGCACCTTCGGGGCTTTGCCGGAGCGGCCCGAGGCGCTGCGCGACTACCCCGAAGCGCGGCAGGTCTCATTCCCGCAGGACCGCAGCCTGCGCCCGCTCTATCACAAGGGTGAGGCCGACCAGGGCCTCGTCCATGTCGTCTGGCCGACCGATGACGACGACGATCACAAGGCGGAGATTACCGGACAGCTTGCCGCCGCTGTCATCAGCCTGAGACTGACGGAGAAGCTGCGCGAGGAGCTCGGCGCGACCTATTCGCCCGAGGCCTATTCCAGCATGTCGAGCGTGTTCGACGGCTTCGGCTATCTCGGCGCGCTGGCCATCGTCGAACCGGCGAAGCAGGCACTGGCCTTGGACGCGATAGACGAAATCGCAGCCGAGATGCGCGACGCTGCTATCGATGACGATCTGCTGGCGCGCGCCCGCAACCCGCTTGTCGAACGCATCGCCAAGCAGCGGCGCGAGAACAGCTACTGGGTCGGCGCGCTCGAAAGCGCCCAGCTGCGCGCCGATCGTCTCGACCGCATTCGCCGCTACGAGCCGCTGCTGCGCGAGATCACGGCCGCCGAGATCCAGGCTTTCGCCCGGCGCTACCTGACCGCCGACGGCGTGCTACGCATTGCCGTGGTCCCGGAAGGCAGCGGCGAGTAAATCTGGCGGACAACAAGAAGGCCGGGAAGGTATCCACCCTCCCGGCCCTTTCCCCCGTGACGATTGGGGTCAGTAGCGAACGCGGGCCGACACGCCAAACACGCGCGGGTCGTTCACGAAACCGGTGTTGTTGTTGAAATCGATGCCGCCCTTAACATTGTCGGCATCGGTGATGTTGCGCACGAAAGCCGCCACTTCGAGGCTGCCGTCGGTGCGGGCATAGCCGACGCGCAGGCCGCCCTCGATCTGGTTGTTCGCGTTGAATTCCTCGCTCTCATAGAGGAAGAAGTTCGTCGCGCCCTGATAGGCCCAGTCGGTGAAGGCGAAGATTTCGCCGCCATCGCCGATCGGGACACCATACCGCGCGGTCACGTCCGCGATCCATTCGGGCGCGTTGGGGAACGGATTGCCGTCCACCAGCGCGCGCGTGGTGCCGGACAGGACGACCGTGGGATCGACGACGGTGCACTGCGCACAGATGCCGACAGCGAGGTTTTCATCCTGAATCTTGGTGTCGTTCCAGCTGAGGCCGGCAGTGATCAGGAAATCGGGCGTCACTTGGAAGGCGCTGTCGAGTTCGAAGCCGAAGCCGCGGCCCTTCTCCGCATTGACCAGCTGCACAAGGTTGCCCGCGCCGCCGACGGCGGAGAACTGCGGATCCTCGATCGTGTAGTAATAGACCGCGCCGTTGAGGCGCACGCGGCGATCGGCCAGCTCGGACTTGAAACCGACTTCGTAGCTGGTGATCTTCTCCGACAGGGCGATCGAGGGCGGCGCGCCGAAGGCGACGTCACGGCCCTGAATGGTCGGCGCGCGGAAGCCGTTGGCGACGCGCGCGAAGACGCTAGCACCGTTGCTCACGTCGAGAAAGGCAGCGAGGTCCCAGCTGAGGCGTGAGTCCTCGACTTCGCGATATTGCAGGCCGGGGCCGGAGATGAAGGACGGCGAAATCACACCGAACTGCTTCTCGTCATCGGTCCAGCGCAGGCCGCCGGTCAGCTTGAGCACGTCGGTCACCTGCGCCGACAGCTGGCCGAAGACCGCCCAGCTATCATTGGTGTGGCGGACCGTCACGGAAGGCGGGAAATCGAAGCCGACGGTGGTGACGTTGAAGTCGCTTTCGAACACGAACATGCCGACCTGCCAGTCCAGCGTGCCGCCGGTATCGGAGGCCAGCCGCACCTCGTGAGTGAACTGGTCGAGCTCGATCGAGTCCTGCGTGTCGGAGGGGAACGGGATGAAGCCCGGTCCGCTCACCGGCAGGAAGGCCGCGCCGAAGCCGCCGTCGATATCGCCGCGGCTGGAGCCTTCGCTGTTGGCCCAGGACGTGATGCTGGTGACGGTGGCGAAATCGGCGTCATAATCGACCCGGATGGTCGCGATGTCAGCTTCGTACTGGGACTGGTTGCCCGCGCCGGCATCGTAGAAAACGGTCTTGCGGTCGTAATTCTCGTTGAGGTCGTTATCGCCCGGGCCGAGGATATTGGCGCGGAACAGCGTCGAAGTGCCTTCGAGGTCGCGCAGCTGGTAAGAACCGAGAATGCTCAGGCGGTCGGTCGGAGTCAGCAACAGCTGGATACGCCCGGCAAGCTCGTCATAGGCGCCATAAGCGTCCTCTTCGCCGGTGAAGCCATTGTCGATGTAGTCGCCGCGGCTCTGCCACAGGCCCGAGACGCGGACCGAGGCGATGTCCGCCAGCGGCACGGTGATCCCTGCGTCGAGCGAGATGGAATCGAAGCTGCCATAGCTGATCGAGCCCTGCGCTTCGAACTCGTCGCCGGGGCGCACGGTGTCGATCTTGACGATCCCGGCGGGCGTGTTGCGACCGAACAGTGTGCCCTGCGGGCCGCGCAGCACTTCGATGCGTTCGATATCGAAGATCGGGAAGCTCTTGAGCGTGACATTCTCGAGGACGACATCGTCCATCACCACCGAAACGGGCTGCGATGCGGCCAGGTCGAAGTCGGTATTGCCGAGGCCGCGAATGTAGAAGCGCGGTGCGGCACGCCCGTTCGAGCTTTCAACGAACAGCCCCGGCACGCGCGCGGCCAGCGCGGTGACTTCGGCACCGGCGTCGAAGATGGTCTTTACCGTGTCGGCATCGAGCGTCGCGGCGGAGACCGGCACGTCCTGCAGGTTCTCTTCGCGGCGGTTGGCGGTGACGACGATGGTGTTGAGCTGGCCATCGCCCTGCTGTTCGGCGCCGGTCGGCTCGTCCTGCGCGAAAGCGGGCTGCGAAGCGGCGGCGGCCAGCGCTACAAGGCTGGTGCCGAACAGGCGGCGGGCAAGAATGCGATGGGTCATGAAGAGGTCCTGCTTGATCCCCGCGCGATCCTCGCGAGGCGTTTGGAGGGTAAGGTCGAATGCGACGTGTCGCTCCATAGCCGATTCGCCGACCATCCGCGTGCTGCAACTGCGAGTTGCGTCACCAAACTGTAACCTATGTTGCATCGCGGCTACAGCGCAGGTTGTAGGAACAACGTCGCGATACGGCAAAAGCCTGCCGCCCAGCTTGAAGTGCCGCGCGCTTCGCGGCATAGGCGCGCGCACACTCGCGCTAGCGAAAGGCAGCTCATGAAAATCCGCGTTCTCGTCAGTCTCAAGCCCGGCGTGCTCGACCCGCAGGGCCGCGCCGTGCATCACGCGCTGGAAGGGCTCGGTTTCGAAAGCGTGGAGGATGTCCGCATCGGCCGCACGGTCGAGCTCGACGTGGCAGACGGCACCAGCGACGAAGCGCTGGACGAAATGTGCCGCAAGCTGCTCGCCAATACGGTGATCGAGAATTACCGCATCGAGAAGGTCGGCTGATGTCTTTCCGCGCCGCCGTCATCACCTTTCCCGGCTCGAACTGCGACCGCGACATGGCGGTGGCGATCGAGCAGGTGTCCGGCAGCGCGCCGCTGCGCGTCTGGCATGGCGATGCGGAACTACCCGACAGGATCGATTTCATCGCCCTCCCCGGCGGCTTCTCCTATGGCGATTACCTGCGGTCGGGCGCGATGGCGGCGAACAGCCCGATCATGCGTTCGGTCAAGGCGGCTGCGGACCGCGGTGTCCCGGTGCTCGGCGTATGCAATGGCTTCCAGGTGCTGACCGAGGCCGGACTGCTGCCCGGCGCGCTGATGCGCAACGCCAGCCAGCATTTCATCTGCCGCACCGTCCCGCTGAAGGTCGAGAACGCGCAATCGCTGTTCACCAGCGACTATGACGTCGGCGAGACGATCCATATCCCGGTCGCCCATCACGACGGCAACTACTTCGCCGATGACGAAGCGCTCGACCGGATAGAGGGCGAAGGCCGCGTGGCCTTCCGTTATGCCGAGAATTGCAACGGATCGCGCCGCGATATTGCTGGCGTCCTCAACGCAGCGGGCAACGTCCTCGGCATGATGCCGCATCCCGAACGCGCCATCGAGCCCGCCCATGGCGGAACCGACGGGCGCAAACTGTTCGAAGCGGCAATCAAGGCTCTCGCCTAACGCTCTAAGCCCGTTTGCGGACGGCCTCCGCATTGCTCCGCACAAACAGCATCCGCACATCGGTGGCAGGCATGGGTCGGCCGAAGTGATAGCCCTGGATCTTGTTGCAGCGCAGGCTGCGGATCATCTCGGCTTCTTCCTCGTTCTCCACGCCCTCGGCCGTGGTGGTCATGCCAAGGCTCTCCGCCATGGCGACGACGGCGCGGATGATGGCAAGCGATTCCCGGCTCTGCTGCGCTGCCCCCTGCACGAAGCTGCGATCGACCTTGATCGTCGAGAACCTGAGCTTGCGCAGGTAACCGAGCGAGGAATAACCGGTTCCGAAATCGTCCAGCGCCACCGAGCAGCCTAGCGCCATGCACTGTTCCAGCGCCTTGCGGGCCACGCTCGCGTCGCGCAGGAAGATGCTCTCGGTCACCTCGATCTCGAGCCGCTTCGGATCGAGCCCGCTATGCGATAGCGCCTGCACCACGGTCGCGGCAAAATCGGGCTCCAGCAACTGCTCGGGCGAAACATTGATATTCACCTTCACGTGAGACGGCCAGTTGCCGGCCGCTTCCTTGCAGGCTTCCTGCATCACCCACGTTCCGATCGGCACGATCAGCCGCGTGTCTTCTGCCAGCGGGATGAACTTGCCCGGACTGACGAAGCCGTGCTCGCTGCTGTTCCAGCGGACCAGCGCCTCGAAGCTGACGACCTTTTCGTTTTTGGCATCGACCACAGGCTGGTAGTGCAGCAGCATTTCCCCGCGCTCCAGCGCCTTGCGCAGCGAGAATTCCAGCTGGCGCTTCTCTTCCGCATTGGCGTGGAGCGAAGGCTCGTAATCCCAATGCTCATTGCCGCCTGCATCCTTCGCCCGATATAGCGCGAGATCGGCATTGCGCAGCAGTTCCTCGACCGTCTTCCCGTCGCGCGGGCCCATGGCCGAGCCGACGCTGGCACCGACATAGAGGATCTGGTTCTCGATCTGGTACGGTTCGGACAGCTGTTCGATAACGGCGCGCGCCAAGCGGTCGATGCGCTTGCGATCGGACGCGTCGCGGATGACGACGGCGAACTCGTCCCCGCCCAGGCGCCCACAGGTCTCGCCTTCGCCCATCAGGCTTTTCAGGCGGTCGGCAACCTGCGCCAGCAGTTGGTCTCCGACCAGATGGCCGAGGGAATCATTGACCGATTTGAAGCGGTCGAGATCGATCATCAGGAAGGCGCAGCGCGTGCGCCAGTGCGCAGCGTATTCCAACGCTTCGCCCAGCGACTCATTGAGAAAGAGGCGGTTCGGCAGCTGCGTGAGCGTATCGTAGCGAGCAAGGAAGGCGATCTTGTCGGAGGACTCGCGCTGCTCGGTCACATCGGAGCCGACACCGCGGAAGCCGATGAACTTGCCCGCTTCGTCGAGCATCGGAGTGCCGGAAATTTCCCACCAGCGCTCGGCACCGCGGATATTCACGCGGATGACCAACTCCGAAAATGGCTCCTTGCGTTTGAGCTTCTCCGCAAATTCGCGCAGCCCATCGGAATCGGCAGCCCTGTCTAGGTCCCGACCGGCAATAAGGTCGAAGAACAGCTTGCCTTCGGCATCCTCGGCGCTGCATCCGAGCGCAAAGGCGAATCGCGGCGATACCGCTTTCAGGCGGCGGCGCGGATCGATCTGCCAGAGCCAGTCTGCCTGGTTTTCCTCGAATTCGCGCAGGAGCATGGAAACGACTTCGCTTTTCTCCATCGCGGCGGTCTCGTTCAATCGCCCGGTCACGGCGACGCGGGCGTTTTCAATCGTGCCGAAGGCAGCAAACAGAATTGTGAACGTGACAACGGTCAGAAGTAGCCAGTCGCCTGCAAGCAGTGCGGCCACAAGCCCGCCGACCCCCGTGGCGACGGTAAACGCGATCGAACCCAGCGGCGCGCTGAACCGGCTTATCGAATTGGCGAGGATCAGAACGGCTGGGACGCTCCAGACGATCGCCAGTTGATTGGCTCCGCCGGGCTGCGCGAATAGCATCAGTCCGATGCCCCAGACGACCCCCTTGGCGGCACTCGCCACGGCATGACGCCGCATTTCCCAGATGCCGTAATGGACAGTGTCCGCAAAGCGTGCAGCCCGATCTTCACTTGCCGCAAGCAGGACCGCGAAAAGCAAGGCCAAGCCCCAGGCTCCAATCAGCGCCAGATCGACCTCGCCCCACAGGATCAGGGTGACGAGCGCAAAACCGATCGCATGCGAGATAGCGCGCGCGATCATGCGCTTGCTCAGCTGGGTGTATCGATAGCCATGGATACGCGACCACTCGGTGCCCTCGGGCGTCGATAGCCCGATAGCTTCCCCAATCGACATGGGTGCGATCCCGTTCGCGGGTGACTTCTCTTGGTCGCTCACCGGGAGACGGTTAACGCGCAATCGTTAGCCGCAGGTAAAGGGCCGGACGAATTCCGTGGAATTACCTTAGGTTAGTGCCGTCGACCTTTCCGCAAGGAATACAACGGGTAACTCACTCTACCGTGACCGACTTCGCCAGATTCCGGGGCTGGTCGACATCGGTGCCTTTGACGCAGGCGACATGGTAAGCAAGCAGCTGGACCGGAACAGCGTATACCAGCGGCGCAATCAGCGGATGGACCTTCGGCATCTCGATCGTCGCCAGGCAGCCTTCGCCGGCCTGTTCCAGACCCTCGCGATCGGAAATCAGCACCACCTGCCCACCGCGGGCGCGCACTTCCTCCATGTTGGAAACGGTCTTTTCGAAGAGCGGACCCGAGGGGGCGAGGACGATGACCGGCACATCCTCGTCGATCAGCGCGATCGGCCCGTGCTTCATCTCGCCACTGGCATAGCCTTCGGCGTGGATGTAGCTGATTTCCTTAAGTTTCAGCGCACCTTCCAGCGCCATCGGAAAGTCGGGACCGCGGCCCAGGTAAAGCACGTCGCGCGCGGGCGCGATCAGCGGGGCCATCGCCGCGATGTCATCGTCATGATCGAGCGCGGCGTTGAGGCACGCGGGGGCTTCCAGAAGGTGCGCGACCGCCAACTGTTCTTCTTCACGGCTCATAAGGCCCTTCTTCACCGCCATATGCGCAGCCACCGCGGCAAGCACGGCGAGCTGACAGGTAAATGCCTTGGTGGAAGCGACGCCGATTTCAGGGCCCGCATGGGTCGGCAAAAGCAGATCCGCCTCGCGCGCCATCGAACTGGTCGGCACATTGACGACTGCGGCGATTGTCTGGCCAGCCTCTTTGCAGTGGCGCAGCGCGGCCAGCGTGTCGGCCGTTTCGCCGCTCTGCGAGATGAAGAGCGACAGTCCGCCCTCCTCAAGCACCGGTTCGCGGTAGCGGAATTCCGAAGCCACATCGATATCGACCGGCACGCGCGCGAATTGTTCGAACCAGTACTTCGCGACCATCCCGGCATAGTAAGACGTGCCGCAGGCAACGATTGTCACGCGGCGGACGCTGGAAATGTCGAAATCGAACTGCGGCAGCGCGACCGAATTGTCCGACTGGCGCAGGTAGGAGCCGAGCGTCTGCGCGACCACGGTCGGCTGCTCGAAAATCTCCTTCTGCATGAAGTGGCGATAATTGCCCTTCTCCACCGCGGCTGCCGATGCGCCGGAAGTGCGGATTTCGCGTTCGACGACAGCACCGGCTTCGTCGTGGATCTCAGCCCCTTCGCGTGTGACCACCACCCAGTCGCCCTCTTCGAGATAGGCGATCTTCTGGGTCAGCGGGGCCAGTGCAAGCGCGTCGGAACCCAGATAGGTTTCACCTTCGCCATGGCCGACCACCAACGGAGAGCCGCGGCGGGCGCCGATCAGCATGTCCGGATGCTCGCGGAACGCGATGGCGAGCGCGAACGCACCGCGCAGGCGCGGAAGCACATTGGCGATGGCTTCCTGCGGGGTGTCGCCACCCTCGACGCGGGCGGACAAGAGATGCGCGACGACTTCGCTGTCGGTATCGCTTTCCAGCTTGCGGCCCTGCTCGGTCAGTTCCGCGCGCAGTTCCTTGTAGTTCTCGATGATGCCGTTGTGCACCAGCGCGAGATGCTCGGTTGCATGCGGGTGGGCATTGGTCGCGGTCGGTGCGCCATGGGTAGCCCAGCGGGTGTGCGCGATGCCGATATCGCCGGACGCGGGATTGGCGGCGAGCACCTCGACCAGATTGGCGAGCTTGCCCTCTGCCCTGCGCCGGATCAGTTCGCCGTTATCGACGGTGCAGATTCCGGCGCTGTCGTAGCCGCGATATTCCATCCGCTTCAGCCCGTCGACGAGCCGATCGGCCACCGCTTCCTTGCCGACAATTCCGATAATTCCGCACATTGCTTACTGTCCCCGCTTTGGCATGGCAGGTGACTTAGCGGTTCTCGCCCGGCATTCAATCGTCTTTGTCTAACGCTGCCGCAGGGCGTGCCGCAGGCGTGGACCGCCAGAGCAGCAGGCCCGCCGCAATGATGATGCCCCCACCGGCCAGCGTCGCCAGGTCCGGTATGTCGCCGAACCACCACCAGCCCAGGAATGTCGCGACCAGCATCTGGATATAGGTGGTGGGCGCTATGGTGGCTGCGCCGGCGCGCATCGTGCCCAGATAGGTCAGCCAGTGCGCCGTGCTGGCCGTCACCGCGACGATCGCGCAGCGCGCGATGACCGTCCAGTCGGGCATGGTAACGCGCAGTTCGTCCACGCCGGAAAAATGACCTCCCAGCATCGCCAGCAGCAGCCACGGCATCGCTGCGGTTGCGATGAAGGCCTGCATCGACAGTGCGCTCCCCTGCCCGGCACTCGCCCGGTTGGCGACGACCATAAGCGCGAAGAAGCTGGCCGAGGCGAGCGGCAACAGTGCGACCCAGCCCAGCGCGGCGAGGTTCGGCCGCAGGACCAGCGCCACGCCCGTTAGCGCCACGACCGAGGCGACCCATACCGCCGGTCGCACTTTCTCTTTGAGCAAGGGCCCGCTCAATAGCGCAACGAACACCGGCGAAACGAAGGCCAGCGCCATCGCCGAGGCGAGCGGCATGACATAGATCGCCGAAAAGAAGCATAGCGATGCCACCGCAAGGCAAAACCCGCGCGCTGCCTGAAGCCAGGGATGACTGGGCTTGAAGCCCGTCGGCCCCTCGCTGCGCAGGAGCAGCGCCGACAAGGCCACCGCCCCGATCGCGAAGCGCAGGGTCGCAACTGCCAGCGGCGACCATTCGCCGGTCATTGTTTTGATCACCGCATCGCCGACAGACAGGGTCGCGAAACCAGCCGTCGCCAGCAGGATCCCGCGTCTTTCGTCGTCTTGCATAATCGGCCCCGCCACTTGAACAGCATCGCCGCTAGACAATGTGCCGCTCGGTGACCAGCCGTTAACTCTCCCTCATCCAGAGATCGTTTGCGCAAGGCGCGGATCGTCCGGTCAACCGCCCGTGCCGCACTAGTCCATTAGGGAAAAATCAAGGTTTCCAACTTATTCACCACGACGAGAAAGACAGTCCCGGCGATCCTGCGATCGACGGGCTGTATCGCGAACGACCAGGGTTTTCGGGGGTTTAGGCAATGAGCGCATTCGGACGGAAGAACGGGCAGGCAGGCATGGCCTCCGGTGCGCGTCCGAAATTCGGCAGTGCCCGCCCGATGCAGGGCGGGGCCCCTGCCCCTTCGCCGAGCGAGAATAAGAACGACAGCAACGGCGGCGAGCAGTTTCCGCCCCTGCCGGCAGAAAGCGGACCCAACGACGATGCGATGGCGCGCCTGTCGGAGCGCATGAATGCCCAGCATTCGGGCCAGTCCGAAGTCGGCGGTTTCGAAGCCAGCGTCCACAAGATCAAGGAACAGGTGCTCCCGCGCCTGCTCGAACGTGTCGATCCGGAAGCGGCGGCCACGCTTACCAAAGACGAGCTGTCGGAAGAATTCCGCCCGATCATCATGGAAGTGCTGGCCGAACTGAAGGTCACGCTGAACCGCCGCGAACAGTTCGCGCTCGAAAAGGTCCTGGTCGACGAGTTGCTCGGCTTCGGTCCGCTCGAAGAGCTGCTGAACGATCCCGACGTGTCCGACATCATGGTCAACGGTCCCGACCAGACCTATATCGAGAAGAAGGGCAAGCTGACGATCGCGCCGATCAAGTTCCGCGACGAACAGCATCTCTTCCAGATCGCCCAGCGCATCGTGAACCAGGTCGGCCGCCGCGTCGACCAGACGACCCCGCTGGCCGATGCCCGCCTCAAGGATGGCAGCCGTGTGAACGTGATCGTCCCGCCGCTCAGCCTCAAGGGCACGGCGATCTCTATTCGTAAGTTCTCCGAGAAGCCGATTACTCTCGACATGCTCAAGGACTTCGGTTCGATGAGCGAGAAGATGTGTACCGCGCTCAAGATCGCGGGCGCCTGCCGGATGAACATCGTCATCTCGGGCGGCACGGGTTCGGGTAAGACGACCATGCTCAACGCCCTGTCGAAGATGATCGACCCGGGCGAACGCGTTCTCACCATCGAGGACGCCGCCGAACTTCGCCTGCAGCAGCCGCACTGGCTGCCGCTGGAAACGCGTCCGCCGAACCTCGAAGGCCAAGGCGCCATCACCATCGGCGACCTCGTGAAGAACGCCCTGCGTATGCGCCCCGACCGCATTATCCTGGGCGAAATTCGTGGCGCGGAATGTTTCGACCTTCTCGCCGCCATGAACACGGGCCACGACGGCTCGATGTGTACGCTCCACGCCAACAGCCCGCGCGAATGCCTCGGCCGTATGGAAAACATGATCCTGATGGGCGACATCAAGATTCCGAAGGAAGCTATTTCGCGCCAGATCGCGGAGTCGGTCGACCTGATCGTGCAGGTGAAGCGCCTGCGCGACGGTTCGCGCCGCACCACCGACATCACCGAAGTGATCGGCATGGAAGGCGACGTGATCGTGACCCAGAACCTGTTCAAGTTCGAATATCTCGACGAGAGTGACGACGGCAAGATCCTCGGCGAATTCCGCTCCTCGGGCCTGCGCCCCTACACACTGGAGAAGGCGCGCCAGTTCGGCTTCGACCAAGCCTATCTGGAAGCGTGCCTCTAAGCGTCTAGCCCTGCATTATCGCAGGGACGGACACCGCCAGCATTCCGCCACCGAGTACTGCGAACATCACGAACAGCCCGGTCCAGGGCACCCAGCCGACCTGGTTGATCTGCGTTCGTTTCAGCCGCCGGCGCTCCATCAGCGAGCAAATACCGGCAACGACCAGCAGAGCTACGCCCCATAGTGCGAGTATTTCGGCATCGCTGGCGAAAAGGAGAAAATCGGGCTCGGTCATCGCGCGCCATATGGTGGCGGCAAACAAGCCTCGCAACTGCTCCGGGAACCGGAACGAGGAACAGCCGTTATGATCTCCAAGCCCGCCGTTGAGCCCTTCGGGAAAGGACAGGACATGCTGAAAAAGATCCTGCTTGCATTTGGAATTACCACGATGGCTTTGACTGCCACGGCCTGCAATACCGTTCGCGGTGTCGGAGAAGACATCCAATCCGTCGGCGACGCAGGAGACGAGGTCATCTGACCCGGATCCGGCGACAAGGTTTTCAGGACCCCCGGCCTAACCGGCGGGCGTTTTCGTTTGCGGAGCAGATTAGCCCTGCTGGCGGTAAACCACGGTGAGATTGTTCGCTGGCATCGGATAGCGTTTGGTTCGATTGAAGCCACTCGCCCTGGCGAGCCTATCAACGGCTGACAGGTTTCGCAGACCCCATGCGGAGTTCCGCGCTTTCAGGCTCTCGTCGAAAGCGATATTCGAAGGCGCGGTTTCGACGTCATCCTCGACGAACGGGCCGTAGAGTATCAGCGGATGTCGGGCATCGAGGAGCGAGGCCGCGTGTCTCAGCAGACCCTCGGTAGCGCTCAATGGGCTGATATGGACCATATTGATGCAGAGTACGGCCGCCGCGCTCGAGACAGGCCATTCCTCTGCCGACGCATCGAGCATCACCGCTGACCGCAGATTGCCCGGTCCGTCCTCCTCGCGCCACGCCTCGATCGAGGCGATCGCTTCGGGGTCGGGATCGCTCGGCTGCCAGACGAGCGCGGGAAAGCGCCGCGCGAAGGCCAGCGCATGCTCGCCGGACCCGCTCGCGATTTCGAGCACCAGCCCGCTATCGGGCAATTCCTCAGCCAAAACGTCGCCGATGGGCAGGACGTTGCGCTCCGCCGCTGGCGCATACCGCTTCAATTGACGGCCCGATCGCGCCCTTCCCAATAGGGCGCGCGCAGCTCCCGCCGCATGATCTTGCCGCTTGTATTGCGCAGCATGACCTCGATTACATCGACTGTTTTTGGCACCTTGAAGCCTGCCAGCCGCTCGCGTGTGAAAGCGATAATATAGGCGGGGTCGACCACGCTACCGGGCTTTGGCACCACGCAGGCTTTCACTGCCTCGCCCCAGGTATCGTCCGGCACGCTGACGACGGCGACTTCGGCAACCGCCGGATAGCCGTAGATCGCGCTTTCGACCTGCGCCGGATAGACGTTTTCTCCGCCAGAGTTGATCATGTCCTTGCTGCGATCCTGAATGAAAACATAGCCGTCCTCGTCCATGTAGGCGGCATCGCCGGTGTTCGTCCAGCCGTCGATCGGCGAGGAGGACGTGGCCTCCGGCAGGTTCCAATAACCTTCCATGTTCAACGGGCTCTTGCAGATCAGCTCGCCGACTTCGCCGCGGGGCAGTTCTTCGCCATCCTCGCCAACGATTTTCAGCTCGGCCTCCGGCACGACCTTGCCCGCCGATTCCATCCGCTGGTTGCCCTCGAGACTGTGGTCTTCGGGTGTCAGCATGGCGATGGTACCGGTCGTTTCGGTCATGCCGTAGCATCGCAGGAAGCCTTCATCGGGGATGGTCTGCACCGCCTCGCGTAGCAGGTCGAGCGGGATCGGCGCCGCGCCATACATGACGTATTTTACGCCGGACATGGCCGTATCCTTAGCCAGGCGATCCGGTCGCCCTTGGCGACGCCATGTGCGCCCAGCATCGCGACGATCTTGCGTAAGCGCAGTTCGAGTTCGCTGAAGGTCAGCGCGTTGCCATCCCGCTCCAGCGCAACGGTATCGGGCTTCTCTTCCGCCCAGTGCCGCATCAATTCGTCGAATGTGAGCTTGTCCGTTGCGGACATAGGTCCTCTCCGCTGTTTTCAGCTGCGAGGCGCATCATGCCACATCGGTTTCACGGAGCAACCTGCTATTGCCAACGCCCCTGCTTGCGCGCGCTCCGCTCCCGGATTGCCAGCCACAGGAACAGGCCGAGCGGTCCGGCGAGAAAGGTCGCGAGCAGGATCGGAGCCTGGACGATGCGCGAGAACCCCTTGGCATCGGCATCCCGCGCGATCCACAGGCCGACGAAGAGATCGAAGGCGAGGTAATGGACCCAGCCCACGGTCACGCCCGCCTCGGTTGCGAAGATCGTCCGAACGCCTTCGAGCGTGGTGAAATCCGGGGCCGCGCCACTTCCGCCGCCATCGAGCACGCCGCTGAACAGTCCAATGACGCAGACCGCGTAAGTCAGGCACAGCAAGCCGACACCGAGATAGAGAATTGCGGCGAGTAAAGCGGGCCAGCGCGGCAAGGCAATCAGGCCGATCCACATGACCAGTGCGAGGCCGTTTGCCAGTCCGAAAAGCGTCTCCCAAATGGCCATCTTATCCTTCGTCCAGCCGCGGCAGCGTTTTCGCCGCGCGCATGATCGCATCGCTATCGTGGATGAACCGGCCCCGTGGGGCACGGCGCGCGAGGGCTAACGCTGCATCGGCGACCGTCTCCGCCCTGATCGCGCGATATTGGCGAAAACCGCCATGAAGCAACAGATTGACGAAGGGCGCCGCCGCGATGCCGATCCGCTCGCCCGGGCGGCGATCGTTGTCTCGCTTACCGCGCAGCAAGCCGGGCCGCAGGATATCGAGCCGGTCGAAGCGCAATTTGGTGAGGTCGCGTTCGACCTCGGCCTTGACGCGCAAATAGAAGCTCTTCGACGCGATCGCCGCACCGACCGAGCTGATATGGACGAACCGCTCCACGCCTTGCGCCTTGGCAGCCTCGGCCACGCTGAGCACGAGATCCTGGTCGACCGCGCGGAACGCCGCCTCATCCTCGCCCGATTTTTTCCACGTGGTGCCGAGCGCGCAGATCATCGCCTTGGGCTTGATCGCCTCGACGACCTCGCCCCACTTTGCAGGCTCGGCCACGAACAGCTCCATCCTGATGCCTTTAGGCAAATGCGCCTCGCGTCGGGCGATCGCCGAGAGGCGCACATCCTCTCGCCCGACGCAGGCCTCCATCACCTTCCCGCCGATGAGACCGGTCGCACCGACCAGTACGATCCGCAGCGCGTCAGACATTGCTTAGCCCTTCCGGGGCGCGACCGTAGATTTGGCGGACCTGTTCGATGGCGAAGCGGTCGGTCATGCCGGCGATGAAGTCAGCGATGTGGCGGCTGCGCTGCGGCTCGCCCTGCGGATGCTTCGCCAGCCAGTCGTCCGGCATGGTCGAGGGATCCTGGCTGTAAGCCGCGTAGAGCCGCGAGATCACATCGCGCGCGCGCTCTGCCGTCGCGAGCTGTTCGGGATGGTAATACAGCCGGTCGTACATGAATTTCTTCAGTCGCCGTTCCTGCTCCGCCATTCCCGCAGAGAAGGCCGCGAGCGGCTTGTCGGCTCGGCGCACTTCGTCGACGCTCCCCACGCCATCGACTCGCAAGCGCGTTTCGGTCAGCAGGTCGTTGACCATCAGCCCAATCTGCGTGCGGATCAGTTCACGGAGCTTACGCTCATGCGAGGCATACGGGAAACGCGTCTCCACCGCGCGCCACTGGTCGGCCAGCAGGTCGAGCGTCAACAGATCGTCGAGCTCGAGAAAACCGGCGCGCAGGCCATCGTCGATATCGTGATTGTCGTAAGCAATGTCGTCGGCGAGCGCGGCGACCTGCGCTTCCAGCGAGGGCCATGTGTCCAGCTCGAGCGGAAAGGCCGCGTCGATTTCCGCCAGGGCCCAGTTGGGCGCCGCGACCGGTCCGTTGTGCTTGGCCAGACCTTCCAGCGTCTCCCACGTCAGATTTAGGCCGTCGTAGTCGCAATAGGGGCTTTCCAGCCGCGCCAGCGTGCGGATGCCCTGCGCATTATGATCGTAGCCGCCGGCCTGCACCATCGCTTCTTCCAGCGCGGTCTCCCCGGCGTGGCCGAAAGGCGGATGGCCAATGTCGTGGCCCAGGCTGAGCGCTTCGGTCAGGTCTTCGTCCAGCCCCAGTTCGCGCGCGATGACCCGGCCGATCTGCGCCACTTCGATGCTGTGCGTCAGGCGGGTGCGATAATGGTCGCCATCGGGAGCGATGAACACCTGCGTCTTGGAGCGCAGGCGGCGGAAGGCGATCGAATGGACGATGCGGTCGCGGTCGCGCTGGAATTCACTGCGCGGACCGCGGGTGCCTTCGCGCTCCTCGGGAAACTCGCGGCCCCGCGACTTGGCGGGATCGGCAGCGTAGGGTGCTCTCGTCATCGCTGGCGGGGTTAAGCCAGCGCCGAGGCGCGGACAACGTGAACAGATTGCGAACCCGTCACCTTATCAGCCAAAAAGCCACCGGATCAGCCGAAAAGAAAGGGCCACGCGACCAGTGCCGCGCGGCCCTTCCTGTCAGTCAGTTACGATCAGTTGATGCCGATCGTGTCCGGATTGCCATCCGGGTCGCCATTGACGGTGCCGCCCGAGCGGATGCTTCCGAGCAGCAGCAGGCCGGCCGCGTGCGGGCTGGCCATCGAAGTGCCCGACAGCGTGGCATAGCCACCGTCCTTGTAGGTCGAAGGAATGGCCGAACCCGGCTCCGCGAAGTCTACCGGCGGGTTGCCGTAGTTCGAGAAGCTAGACCAACTGTCGTTGTTCTGCGTGAACGAGCTGATCGTGTAGATGTTCGGGTGGTTGGCCGAAGCTGGCGACTTGGTGGTAGCGCTGGTGCTTTCGTTGCCGGCAGCCAGCGCGAACTCGAGCCCGCCCTGTGCAGCAGCGATGACGGCATCGTTCAGCGCTTGGCTGAAGCCGCCGCCGAGCGACATGTTGGCGACGTCGTTGCCGTTATCGATGCTGGCGGCATATTCGACACCAGCGATCACGCCACTGTTCGAACCCGAGCCACGACGGTCGAGAACCTTGATGCCGACAACGGTCGTGCCCGGCGCAACGCCGACGACGCCGATGCCGTTGCCCTTGATCGCCGCGATAGTGCCGGCAACATGCGTGCCGTGCCCGTTGCCATCGTCCGCAGTCTTGTCGCGGGTGGCGTTGAAGGCGCTGGACAGGGCGACATCGACATTGAGATCCGGGTGATCGAGATCGACGCCGGTATCGATGACGAGCGCACGGCCCGCAGCGCCGCTGAGGCCACCGCCGACGCGCGTCACGCCCCACGGCGTACTTTCGCTCGGTTGTGTGCCACCGCCACCGCTGCCCGGCTTGTTGCCGCGGCCCTGCGCGGTCGCCATCACCTGGTCCTGCTCGCAATAGGCGATGCGCGGGTTGTTCGCCTGCATCTTGGAGACGCCCTGCGCCGAGGCATTGACTGCAAATCCGCGGATGGTGTTCTTGTAAGTGAACTTCACATTGCCACCGGCAGCGTTGGCCGAGCGGTTGGCTTCGGCTTTCACATTGCCCTTGGCAACGAGGCCGGGGTTGAAGACGCAGATATAGGAATTTTCGATTTTCGCACCCTTGGCGGGCGTCGATTGGGCATTGCCGGAATTGGCCATGCCGACAGCGGCCAGCGCAACGAGGCTGGCAGCCGCAATGCGACCGTACGTATTTTTCATGTTGTCATTCCCTTCCCTCAGATAGGAAAAGGCAGCATGACGGCGATCAAATCGCAATCAATATTACGATGGTTAATTTCCGCGGAAAATCTGGGCGGTGTATCCGAAAAGACGCATTCGCATGCGCTGCTATGTCAATCGATGATCCAGTCGGCCGCCGCACGGCAGTGGATATCGGTGGAATCGAACACCGGCAGCACATTGGCGCGCGTGTCGACCACCAGCTCGAGTTCTGTACAGGCGAGCACGATCGCGTCCGCGCCTTCCTTGTCCTTCGACGTGATGAGCGTTTTCAAAGCACGCTCCGCATCGCGCGTGACGCGGCCCAGCATCAGCTCCTTGTAGATGATCCCGTCTACCATCTCGACATCCTCGGGATTGGGCGGGAGCAGCTCTACGCCGTGGGCGATCAAACGCTGGCGGTAAAAATTCTCCATCATCACGGTGCGCGTGCCGAGAATAGCGGCGCTTTCGCATTCAGCGGCCTGCATTGCGTCACCGACCGCGTCGGCTATGTGCAGGAGCGGGATGGACACGGCTTCCGCCACCTGGTCGTAGACCCGGTGCATGGTGTTGGCGGCGATGACCAGGCCCTGCGCGCCGGCGCTTTCCAGGCGCCGAGCGGATTCGACGAGGATGCCCGCCACCGCATCCCAATCGTCGCGCTGCTTGGCTTCGTAAACCTTCGAATAGTCGAGACTCTCGATCAGCATCGGCGCGCTCGCCATCGGCGGCGCCTGCTTCTGCACGAATTTGTTGATGCGCTCGTAATAGGCGCGGGTCGAGATCCAGCTCATGCCGCCGATCAGCCCGAGTGTGCGCAAGATTAAGCCCCCTTTACCCTGATGCAGCAGGCCATTGGCGAACCCGTCTGCGTTTCAGGGGCTTAGAACGGACGGGTCAGATGCCGGTTCCTCGCTCGTCGACCTGTTCGGGAATCGATTTCTCGGACAACCAGTCGCGTAGGCTTCGGACAGACTTCATAGGTGCTTCTTTCATCGGGATATGGCCGATGCCCGTAACGGATGACGCGGAAGTCCTCGCGCAGGTTTGCGGCCCATGGCTGCCACGTCATCAGGTCTGCATTGGGGCTGTGAAGCAGCACGATTGCTGGAGCATCGCGCGGACCTTCGTTCCGCAGATGCACGGTGCGGCCATCGGCCAGTTGCAGCCTCTATGAAGGTTCGCTGCCATCTTTCGCCCACATCTCTTTTGCATCCGTATCGTGAACGCGAAGGATCACGAAAACGCCCAGGATGCGTAGCACCCGTTTCACGGCGTCATCTTAGCGATCCAGCGGCTGACCACGTCCAGCCCGTCCTCGTCGACCGTTTCCTTGCCGATTTCCGGCATGGCGACACCGGGCTCGGAGCTGGCCATTCGGTAGGTCAGGATCGATTTCTCCGGCGCTCCCGGAACGATGTCGAAGAGGTGCCCGCCCGCGCCGCGCCCTGCGGCCACGGGTCGCTTGCCGATGCCGAGCGCATGGGGCTCCTGCTGCTCCCAGCGCAGGTCGAGCCCGCTGTTCGACGCGGTCGATCCGGGGCGGTGGCAATGCGCGCAATTGACGTCGAGATAGGCCCGCGCCGCGGCGTTCAGGCTTGCGCTTTCGCGTGCCTCCCACAGCGGCAGCTGGTCCGCGCCCTGCGGCATTCGATCGAGATGTCCGGCTGCGACCATCTGCGCCAGCCACTCGCCCGAAAGATTACGCGCCTTGGGGCCGATTGGAACCACCGCATCGTCCAGCCCATGGCATTCCTTGCACTGGTTCTTGTTCGGCACGCGGTAACTGATCGCTTCGCCCTTCGGCGTCGTCAGATCGACGCGCGCGCCGACGACTGCCAACTGCGCATCGGTCTGCTCCTCGTTCCAGAGATAGGGCCGCGCGACCCAGCCGTCGGCGCGATGGAGCAACACGCGCGTCTCGACCAGCCGCCGGGTCTCGGCCTCGCCAAACGCAAAAGTCTTTATCAGCGCCGCGCCGACCGGCATGTCGATCAGCCCCTCGCCATCGGCGCGAAACTGTGTGCCGGCAGCGCGATAGACGAAGCGCAGTTTGTCCGCTCCGTCCGAATAGAGCGGCGTGTTGAGGCGATAGGGATAGACCTGCGGCACCGGCACCTGCTCGCCGAGGTCGGCGAAGAAACCGTAGTCCGAGAGCAAGCGCGGCATCCCTGAGCCCGCGATCGCCTCGTCGTTCACGTATTGCAGTGGCGGCGGCGTGGCCTGCACGGCAAGCGCGCCTGCGAAAGCGAGCGCCGCTGCCGCCAGGACCGCGCTCTGCCTCATCCCGCCAGCCGCTCTCCGAGTGCAGCCGGCGCGCCGATGCCGCTGCGGTCGAATTCACCCGTCGGCTCGGACACCCTCAGCGGCCCGGGTTGCGCGCCGCCGAGACCTTTACCCGCCTCGGTCAAATTGAGGCTCCAGCCCGCCGTACTTTCCACGGCAGCGACCGAGCCGAGCCCGTCCCAAAGCACTGGCGGCAGCTCGCCGCCGAAGGCAGCCAGCAGCATCTCCGCCCCGTCGAGCTGCGGATCGTAACCACCGCCGTCATAGGTGTTCTCGCCGATCGTCACCTCGCGCGGTAGCGGGTCGTAACGTTCGTCTTCGAACGGCTGCGTATAGGCGATCACCATCACCGGCGCGGTCGGATTGCCGGAGAGGATATTGTTCTCCACAAGCACCTTGTCATTGGCCATCACCATGATCCCGGTGCCGCGGCGCACACCAGCCACGATATTGCCGGCGGGTGCGAAATTGGGTGTATCGTTGGCGACGACGAGGTTGTTCGCCACGATCACGTTCCCCCCGCCCATCACCGGCAGGCCGGGCAGGTCGAACACCAGGATCCCGCCCGTATTGCGCGTGGCTACATTGTGCTCGACCAGCGCGTTGCGGCTGTTCTCGATCTCGATCCCTGCGACATTGGCCTCGGCGATCGAATTGCGCACAGTGATGCCGTTCGACTGGCCCACGTAAATGCCCGCATCGCTCGCCCCGGTCACCTTCACACCGTCGACCAGCACGCCTGTACTCTCGACCGGATAGATCCCATAGGCACCGTTCTCCTGATGCGGGCCGCGCGTCCAGGTGACTCGGATACGGTGATAGACGATATTGTCCGCGCCCTTGGACTTGATCCCGTCGCCTTTGGGGTTCTCCAGTGCGAAGTCCCGCACCGTCACATTGTCGCTGGTGATCAGGAACCCCTCGCCTGCACCCTGCTGCGCGGTAAAGTCGAGCACCGTCCCGTCCATGCCCGCACCGCGCACGGTGACGTTGTCGACATCGAGGCTGAGCCCGTCGGTCAGCGCATAACGGCCTGCCTCCAGCACAATCTCGTCACCCGGCTCGGCGAGGATCAACGCCTCCTGCAAACGCGCCTGCGCGTCCTCCCCGGGCGAAACGGTATGCGTTTCGGCAAGCAGCGGCGATGCGCTGGCCAGCAATGCGGCAGCAAAGGTCAGTCGGATCATGAGTCTCTCCCTTGCAAACCATTGTGCCGCAAGGGTTCGGGAATGCAAGTCAGATGGAGAAGGCGCAGACTGCCGCAGCGCTGCCGGTGACCTCGACCACTTCGGGATCGTCGACCCGCCGCAACCGCTCGAGCAATTCGGCGATGGAGACCGGCACGTCGGCCTCGCCATCCTGCGGTCGCAGTCGCTCCAGCTTGGCCAGTTGGCGGGGAGAGAGGCGTTCGACCATGCGGGTTGCCATGCAGTCGGCCATCGGCTCGGGCACGCCGCGGGTCGTCAGTTCGGTGACGATGCGGTCCTCGGTCCAGCTGTCGAGATTGAGGTAGAACACCAGCGCGCCGACGCCGATGGCGAGCAGGGCAAGGATGATGACGAACTTGCGCATGGCGCTAGTCCATCGCCTTCACGATTTCCTCGACCATCTTCTTCGCATCGGACAGCAGCATCATGGTCTGGTCCATGTAGAAGACATCGTTGTCGACGCCCGCATACCCCACGCCGCCCATGCTGCGCTTGATGAAGAAGACCTGCTTGGCCTTGCCCACGTCGAACACCGGCATGCCATAGATGGGCGATGACTTGTCGGTCTTGGCCGCCGGGTTCACCACGTCGTTCGCGCCGATGATGAAGGCGACATCGGCCTGCGCGAATTCGCTGTTGATGTCCTCCAGCTCGAAAACATTCTCGTACGGCACCTGCGCTTCGGCGAGGAGCACGTTCATGTGCCCCGGCATGCGGCCGGCGACGGGGTGGATGGCGTATTTCACCTCCACGCCCTTTTCCTCCAGCATGTCGGCCATTTCGCGAAGCGCGTGCTGCGCCTGCGCCACCGCCATGCCGTAGCCGGGGATGATGATGACCTTCTCCGCCTGTTCGAGCATGAAGGCCGCATCGGCCGCGCTGCCCTGTTTGTAAGGGCGCTGCTCTTTCGCTTCGCCGCCCGCGCCGCTGCTCGCATCTGCGCCGAAACCGCCTGCGATCACGCTGATGAAGCTGCGGTTCATCGCGCGGCACATGATGTAGCTCAGGATCGCGCCCGAAGAGCCGACCAGCGCGCCGGTGATGATCATGGCCGTATTGCCCAGTGTGAAGCCCATCGCCGCCGCGGCCCAGCCCGAATAGCTGTTGAGCATCGACACCACGACCGGCATGTCCGCCCCGCCGATGGGGATGATCAGCAGGAAGCCGATCAGGAAGGCCAGCACAGTGAGTGCGACGATCAGCGGGAAGGTCTGGTCCGGCCCCTGCGCCATGGCGAAAAGCGCGGTGAGGACTATGATCGCCGCCAGCGTGCCGAGATTGATGACATGGCGCGCAGGCAGCAGGATCGGCGAACCGCTCATGCGTCCCGAAAGCTTGGCAAAGGCGATGACCGAGCCGGAGAAGGTAATCGCCCCGATGGCGATACCGAGGCCCATTTCGACCTTGGAGACTGCGCCGATGCCGGTTTCGGTCAGGAGGTCGAAAGCACCCGGATTGAGATAAGCCGCCCAGCCGACCAACACCGCAGCGAGGCCGACGAGCGAGTGGAACGCCGCGACCAGTTCCGGCATCGCGGTCATGGCGATACGGCGGGCAATGGTGAGGCCGATCACCGCGCCGATGGCGATGGCAACCAGTATTTCCCCTGCACTTGCCCAATCAGTAACGAATTCCTCGGAGCAGAATCCGAACTGGCCGCTCGCTACGAGCGCGTCGCAAGAGCTGCCCCCCGGCCAGTGCGTCACCAGTGTCGTCACCACCGCGATCAGCATGCCGATCATGCCGAAGCGGTTGCCCGTCCGGCTCGTCGCGGGCGAGGACAGGCCGCGCAGCGCGAGGATGAAGAACACGCCCGACACGAGATAAGCGAGCGCGACCCACGGGTTGACCGCTTCACCGGTGGAGGCATGTGCGGGAGTGGCCCACATCGTCATCCCAGCGAAAGCTGGGATCACTGTCCATTTAGCGCGGAGCGTGAGGAGATCGATCCCAGCTTTCGCTGGGATGACGGAATTGAAGGAGAACATCACTTCTTCTCCTTCTTCTTGTACATCGCGAGCATTCTCGCCGTCACCGCAAAGCCGCCAAAAATATTCACGCTAGCGAGCACGATGCCGAGCAGGCCCAGCCACTTCGCCCCCGGCACATTCGCCGCCGCCGCCGCGATCAGCGCGCCGACGATGATCACGCTGGAAATCGCATTGGTCACCGCCATCAGCGGCGTATGCAGTGCGGGCGTGACCGACCAGACCACGTAATAACCGACGAAACACGCCAGCACGAAGATCGACAGGATCGAAATGAAGTCCATGTGCGGCCCCTCCCCGGGCCCGGATTACGCGGTGGTCAGCCTCTCGTTCGCGACTTTCCCGCCTTGCGTCAGCCGCACGGCGTCGCCGATTTCCTCGTCGAGCACCGGCTTGCCAGCCTCCTCGTCCCAGAAAGCCGAGAGGAAGTTATAGAGATTGCGCGCGAACAGCGCCGAAGCATCCGCCGCCATATGTCCGGCGGTGTTCGAATAGCCGACGATCTTTACCCCGTGCTTCTCGACCGTCTCGTCAGGCTTGGAGCCTTCCACATTCCCGCCCTGCGCAACGGCCAGATCGAAGATGACGCTGCCCTGCTTCATGCTGGCGATCTGCGCGTCCGAGATCAGGCGCGGCGCGGGCTTGCCCGGAATAAGCGCGGTGGTGATCACGATGTCCTGCTTGGCGATGTGCGAACTCACCAGTTCGGCCTGCGCCTTCTGGTATTCCTCGCTCATCTCGGTGGCATAGCCGCCCGAGCCTTCGCCTTCGATCCCCTCGACATCCTCGACGAACACCGCCTTGGCACCGAGCGACTGGATCTGTTCTTTCGTGGCCGAGCGCACATCGGTCGCGCTGACCTGCGCGCCCAGCCGCTTGGCCGTGGCGATCGCCTGCAGGCCCGCCACGCCCACGCCCATCACGAAGACCTTTGCCGCCTGCACCGTGCCGGCGGCGGTCATCATCATCGGGAAGGCGCGACCGTATTCGTTCGCCGCCGTGATCACCGCCTTGTATCCGGCGAGGTTCGACTGGCTGGACAGCACGTCCATGCTCTGCGCGCGGGTGATGCGCGGCATGAACTCCATGCTCAGCGCTTCGTAACCGGAGGCCGCGTAGGCATTCACCAGCTCGCGATTGCGGAACGGGTCGAAAGTCGCGGCGACCCAGGCAGCCGGTTTGGCACCTTGCAGCAAAGCGACATCGGGCGCCTGCACGCCCATCACGATATCGGCGTCCTTCACGGCATTCGCCGCAGGGACGACCTCGGCCCCGGCCTGCGCATAGTCGGCGTCGGGAATGGCGGCACCGCTACCGGCACCTTCCTCGACCGCGACGATGGCCCCGAGGGCGATGAATTTCTTCGCCGTTTCGGGGGTCAGCGCGACCCGGTTTTCGCCGGGCGCACGCTCTTTCAGCACCGCTATGCGCATCAAGCGCCGCTTACTCGGCGATCATGATGACGACGAGCAGCGCGATCACCGCAATCAACGGCACCGACCATTTGAGGTTGGCGATGAACGAGGAATAGGTGTTGTTGTGTGCCTTGTGGTCGTTGGCGGATTCCATGGCGGTACCCCTGATCTGGAATATAGGTTGGCAACGGGTCTATCGCGCCCGTGCGACCTGCTCAAGCCCTTCGTCGCAGGCCCCACGGGATAATACGCTTAATCAGGTCTTTACCCCAGGCGGCTATAGCGCGATGATATCGGCCACCAACCGGCCACCACCTCAAGGGAGTGCCACGAGCGGATGGCAAGCGAGACAACACGTCTGCTGATGCTGATCGATGACGAACCGGCGCAGAGCCGCCTCGTCACTGCGCTTGCCGCGCGCGAAGGGTGGCGCACGGTGGTCGTGGGATCGAGTGAAGAAGCGCTCGACGCGCTGGGGACGGAAGAGGGTGCCGATGTGCGTGCCGTCCTGCTCGACCAGTGGGTCCCCGGCGATGCCGCCTGCGAACTGATCCGCGACATTCGCGCCGCCCGGCCCGACGTGCCGCTGCTGATGCTCACTGCGAGCACCTCGCCTCTGCTGGCGGTCGAGGCGATGCGTGCAGGCGCGACCGATTACCTCATCAAGCCGGTCGGGCCCGATCGCCTGATGGCCGCCCTGCGCAGCGCGACCCGCGACGAAGCGCCGCGGGACGAATTGCAGCCGATGACCGAGAAGCTGCCCGCAGAGCTCGATTTCGATGCCATGGTCGGCACCGCCGCCCCGTTCCGCACGGCCTTGGCCAAGGCGGCCACGGCGGCGCGCGGGCATGGCAACGTCCTGGTCGAAGGCGACAGTGGCACCGGCAAGGAAATGCTGATGCGTGCGATGCATGCCGCATCCACCCGCGCCAAGGCGGTGATGAAGCTGGTCGGTTGCGGCTCCATGCCAGCAACGTCGCTGGAATCGCTGGTTTTCGGCCATGAGAAGGGCGCTTTCGCCGGGGCCTTCGATCGCCAGACGGGCTTATTAGAGCATTGCGACGGCGGCACGCTGCTACTCGACGATATCGACCGGATGGACCTGCCGCAGCAGGACCGCCTCGCCGATGTCCTAGAATGCGGCATCGTCCGCCCCACCGGCGCAACGCACGGTTTCAAGATCGACGTCCGCGTCTTCGCGTCGAGCGACGTTGCGCTCGAAGAGCTGGCCGCGTCGGGCGCGTTCTCGCAGCGGCTTTACAACGCACTGGGCAGCACGCGCATCCACCTTCCTGCGCTGCGTGAGCGGATGGGCGACATCCCTGCTCTCACCCGTCACTTCCTCGCCAAGATCGGCCAGCAGCCAGGCTTCAGCCACCACTCGATCGCCGATAGCGGGCTGACCCTGCTCGAAGCCTACGACTGGCCGGGCAATGTCCGCCAGTTGCAGTCCGTGCTCTACCGCGCCTGCGTGCACGAGCAACGCGAGGCGCTGACCGCGCACAGCTTCCCCCAACTTGCCGAACTGCTCGGCGACAATCCCGACCGCGGCGAGAGCCGGGCGCGCGGGCTCGGCGTGCTGCTCTACGAAGAAGACGGCAACCTCCGCCCCCTCGAAGAGATCGAGGCCGACATCATCCGCCTCGCCATCGGTCACTACCGCGGCCGCATGACCGAAGTCGCTCGCCGCCTCGGCATCGGCCGCTCGACCCTCTACCGCAAGCTCAGCGAGCTCGGCATCGACAACGCGGCCTGAGCGGCCTAGCCACACAGCCAGGGCAAAACTGGACGACCTGCTCTGCGTCGTGACCGGAGGTGCGCGCGGCATCGGCAAGGCGGTGTGCGACGCTTTCCTGGCCCAAGGCGCGAGTCGTGTTGACCGATATTGACGAAGCGGAGGGTAGGAAAGCTGCCGATGCGCTCGGCTGCATTTTCCACTGGCTCGACGTCGTGAGCGAGGCGGAGTGGGATGCGCTCGCCGCCAACTTCCCCGCCATCGACGTCCTCGTCAACAACGCCGGAATCACCGGCTTCGAGGATGGCCCCGCCGCGCACGATCCCGAGAACGCCAGCCTTGCCGAGTGGCACCGCGTTCACGCGGTCAACACCGACGGTTGCTTCCTCGGCTGCCGCTATGCCCTGCGGGCCATGCGTAAGAAGGGCGCAGGCTCGATCATCAACATGTCCTCCCGCTCCGGCCTCGTCGGCATTCCCGACGCGGCGGCCTATGCGGCGAGCAAGGCGGCGATCCGCAACCACTCCAAGTCGGTTGCGCTCTATGCCGCGCAGCAGGGCCTCGCGATCCGCTGCAACTCGATCCATCCCGCCGCGATCCTGACCGATATCTGGGAGCCGATGCTGGGCGACGGGCCGGCCCGCGATGCGAAGATGGCGGCGCTGGTCGCCGACACGCCGCTGAAGCGCTTCGGCACGGTCGAGGAGGTCGCCGCGCTCTGCGTCTACCTCGCCAGCGCCGACAGCGGCTACATGACCGGTGCCGAACTCACGCTCGATGGCGGGCTGCTGGCAGGCAGTGCCGTCTCGCCTGGCTAGCCCGGCAGGTCTCCGAAGTCCGTCAGCGCCGCATCGCGCAGGCCACGCCACACGTTGCGCGCCTGCACCGTCTCCGGCACGTCGTGGACCCGGTGGAGCTGAATGCCGGCGTCCATGCTCTTCACCACCAACGTCACGCTACCGCCAAGCCGCACATCCGTCTCAGCCTCGTTGGACAGCGCGCCAATCATCCGTTTGCGGCTCGTGCCGAGCATCAGCGGGTGGCCGAGTGCGTGGAACAGCGGCAGTGCGTTGATCAGCGCAAGGTTCCCGGCGAGCGACTTGCCGAAGCCGATCCCGGGATCGAGCAAGATGTTGCGGGCGTCGATCTCCGCCTCAAGCGCAGCATCGCGGCGCGCGCGCAGCGCGTCGAACACGTCGAACACGACATTGTCGTAATCGCCCCCCTCATGCAGGTTCTCGCCGCTGCCCGGCGCGTGCATCAGCACCACCGGCACCCCGGCGCGCGCGACCACCTCGGCGGCACGCGGATCGTGAGTCAGGCCGCTGACGTCGTTGACGAGTGCCGCGCCCGCCTCGATCGCCGCTTCCATCACCGCCGCCTTGCGCGTGTCGACGCTGACCGCCGCGCCCATCGCCGCGCAGGCCTCGATAGCCGGGAGGACGCGGGCGATCTCGTCGCCTTCCCACACGGGCTTGGCGCCGGGCCGCGTGCTCTCGCCGCCCACATCGATGATGCTGGCCCCAGCCTCCGCCATCGCCGCCGCACGTTCGCGCGCGGCATCGGGGCTGTCATGCGCGCCGCCGTCGCTGAAGCTGTCGGGCGTGACGTTGAGGATGCCCATCACCTGCGGCTGGTCGAGCCGCACCGTGCGCGCGCCCAGCTCCAGCGCCGGATGTGCGAGCGTGAGATTGGCCCACTGCGCCTCGGCATCGCCCGCTACATCGTCGGGCAGCTGCCCCAGTACCTCGGCCATCGTGTCGGGCGCGGCGAGCCAGCGATCGGCGATCTCGCCGTCCCGCCGCAGGATCACTGCAAAGCGGCTGGCATAGACCATTCCGCCCGCCAGCCGGATGGCATTTCCATGCTCGACCTGCGGCCCGGGGACGAAGCCGATAGGGCGGATGTAGGCGTGTTGGATCATTGTTGGAAAGCCTCAAGGCAAGCACCGCAACATGGACCGCATGTTACACGGTCCATTGCGAAAAAAGGTGCGTCGCGGATCGCGAGCGGTAGGTGGGGTACGTCTATAGTGTGAAGACAGATGGTCATCGCTCACGGTGATAGCTTTATGGAACGCTGTAGGACAGTCCTCGAAATCGAGACCCGACCGTCGTTGGAGGAAGCGACCAAACATCAGCCTAACATTTGTTAATTAAGGGTTTTTCTCAGAGAAAATTGGAACGATCGGCCTTGCGGACCGCTAGTCGGCCAGCAGTTTGCAAAAAGGAGAAACGACCATGGCCGAAATTCCCGTCGAGAAGAAATCCAGTTCGAACTGGATCTGGTTGTTGCTATTGCTGTTGCTCGGAGCCTTGCTGCTCTGGTGGTTGCTAAGCGAAAACGATGACGATGCGGATCTGGCCACGGCCGACACCGATATCGTTGCCGCAGATACCGTGGACGGTGTGGGGCAATCCACTGCCGATAATGAGGTCAACAATGAAATGACTCTCGCGGCCATTGCCGCCAATCCTGCGAATTTTTACGGGCAGGACGGCTTTACCGGTCGGGTAGACGTTGGCGGTCCCCTGACCGACCGCGGTTTCTGGGTCGAGCATGAAGGCACACGCATGTTCGCGCTGGTGATCGATGAGCCCGCCGAACGACGCATCGATATCAATCCGGGCGCAACGTTGGAAATCAATGGCGGGACCGTACGCCAGGCCTCTTCGATTTCGGCAACCAATATCGAAGGCGAGACTCTCGACGAAGACACCCTACGTGTCATCGCCGATCAGGAAGTCGTGCTCGTCATCGATGAAGACAACATTCGTATCGTCGAGCCTGCTTGACGCTGCCAGGAAGGAATAGCCCATGAGCAAGAATTACGAAGACCTGCACGAACTGGACTCGTACCAGCTTGAGAACGAAGACCAGGATTTACGCGGCAGCACACTTTATTCGACCGACGGAACGCGCATCGGCACCGTCCGCCGCATGCTTGTCGATCCAGATCGGGACCATGTCGCGGGGCTGGTCCTGGACGACAATCGCTTCGTTCCGGTTTCGGAAATCGAGATCCGCGATGGCGATGCCTATATCGATCCGGTAGAGGCCGTCGGCTTCAACGATACCAGAGCCCGCAAGCACAACGTGTCGCGAAGCCATGTGACGGTTCGTCGACGCACTACCTGACGGTCAAAAGACTACAGCGAAAGCCGCCGTTCGATTTTGAACGGCGGCTTTTCTGTATCGATCTTCCGCAGCCAGCAGACATAGCTGCCGCGCGGCGTGGGTCGGTCTACCTCACTACCATTTTAGGCGTCACTGCATGGCTAAGTCACTGCATGGCTAAAAGGTGCGGTACCAAAATCGGACTTGGCGGGTTGGAACAGGTCGTCGGCTTGTGACTACCTCGCGAATGCAAAGTAGCAAAGCCGCGCAGGCTTGACCCCGACTGCAAAAAAGGCCCCGGCATAGACCGGGGCCTTTTCCTTATCGGTCAGGGCTGATCGATCAGAAACCGAGCTGGTCGCCCGAAATCCTCACGCCGGCGTAAAAGAACCGGCCGAGTGCGCTGACCGGGTAGAAGGTCAGGCCGACATCGGGTTCCTGGTCGAAGATGTTGTTCACCCCGACGTAGAAGCTCATGTCGTCATCCGTGGTCCAGCGCAGCTGCATGTCGTGGACGAACTTCGCATCGATCTTCAGATATTCCGGTGCAACGATATCGGGATCGGCTTCGATCGTGCGGCGCGCGAAGCGAAGGGTCTCGTCCCAATAGTTGATGCCGTAATTGAGGTTGAAGTTGTCGAGCGTCCAGTTGAAGTCGAAGTTGACCTGCCATTCCGGCGCGCCGCGGACGCCTGCGCTTTCAACGATGTCCGCTCCGGGCGTGCCCTGCGTCTTCAGCTCGATCAGGTGGTTGCCGATCACACTGAAGTTGAAAGTGCCGAGATTGTCGGTCGGCTGGCGGTAACGCAGCGAGAAGTCGACGCCCTTCGTCGAGAAGGCGGCCACGTTCTGCGGTTGCAGAGTGAACCCGCGCACGACGCCATCGTCATTCGCATCGAAGCCAGCACCTGCAGGCGTACGATCGATGTTGTCGCAGAACTCATTGTCCAGCGTATCGGCGTCCACGCACAGTTCGAGCAACGTGTTTGCTGCCGGCGTCGAGATCGCATCCTCGATCTCTACGTCATAGTAATCGACGGACAGGACCAGACCAGGAATGAAGCTCGGCTGGAAGATCGCACCGACGGTAATCGTCGTCGCGGTTTCCTCGGAGAGATCCAGGTTGCCGGTGCTGAGGCCCGGAAGGCTCGTACCGGCATCGCCGGTGAAGCCCGCAATCTGAGCCGGGTCCAGACCAAGGCCGGACAGCAGGGCGACACAGTTGGCTTCGCGCGTGGCGCTGCCGTTGTCGCGATTGTCGAACGCACAAGGATCGTCGATGAAAGCGAAGGTCTGGTTCGACGGCGCAAACAGTTCGCCGATGTTGGGTGCGCGAACCGCCTGAGCGTAGGTTCCGCGGACCCGAAAATCGGGAACCGGAGCATAGACCAGGCCGCCCTGATAGGTGAAGGTCGTGCCGATGGTGGAGTAATCGGAAACGCGGGCTGCACCGTTTGCCGTCAGGTCGTAGAAACCCGGCCGATCCTGGACGATGGGCACGCGTATTTCCGCAAAGCCTTCGTAAACGTCGAAGGATCCCGTTTCGGGGAAGAGCGCATTGCCGAAGGTCAGGCCGGTGGTGTTAACCGGATCCGGATTGCTCCGGCTGATTTCCTTGCGATATTCGCCGCCCAGGGCAAAACCGATCGGGTCTCCCCACAGGGCGAAGCCGTCACCGAAGTCGCCGCTGATCGCGGCGGTTGCGACGTGCTGTTTGACGGTGCTGGTATCGACAGCTGTCGTGTTGATGAAGTCGAGTGCCGCCTGGCTCTGGTTGTTCGAGAACAGATTGAACGGCACACAGCCGCTATTCGGTCCAGGAGTGAACGACAGCTGGTCGAAATCGTCGAAGAAGAATGCGCCGGTGACGTTCTGGTTCGAACTGGTGGCATCGCCGGTGAGGTTCGAGCGGCAGACGATGTTGCCGTTGGGCGTGCCGTTCAGGAATTCGCCTTCGTCCACTGCATCGAGCGCGGCATAGAACCGGTCGTTGAAGCGCGTGTTGGTCTGGCGGACCGTAGCATCCGACTGGCCATAGACATAGGAGGCATCGAAACGGATTGTGTCGGTGACGTCGGCTTCGATCCCCGCGACACCGCGATAGGTTTCGCGGCGGTTGGTTTCGCCGCGGCGGCCGAGATCCAGATTGTCGCGACCCGTGACGAGAACGATGCCGAGGAAATCGAACGCGTTCACTGCCGGATCGTTGATGTTAGCCGGAATGAACGGGTTGTCCGTCGGTACGCCGATGAAGAAGTCGAACGTCGGCTGGCCGAAGGATTCGGAATCCACCCGCGCATACTTGCCTTCTGCGAAGACGCGGATGCTGTCCGTCAGTTCATAGCTGAGCAGCAAATTACCGATGTAGCGATCGATCTTGGGCAGGATTTCACCGCTATACGTGGACACCGGGGTGCCCGATCCACCGCTTTCGAAGAAGCTGCCGAGGAATGTGCCCGGGATGTAGGGAGTACCGTCGCCGAGGAAATTGTCGCCGTGGTTAAAAGCTAATTCGGCTTTTGTCGCTCCACCCAAGATAATATTTTACGGATTATATAAGCAGTTCGGCAAAGTGATAGCTTCGCCGCCTTTCGCCTAAAAAATGATAAGGCTTGACACATCAATAATTTCGTCGGAGCTTGTGAGAGCTCGCTATAGGGAAGAGAAACTATGCAATTACTCCATACAACCGCCAGATTTGCTGGCTGGTTGATGGTGCTCGGTGCGATACAGACTACTCCTGCGATCGCACAAAATACGGGCGACCGCTGTAAAGATGGGGTGATGATTACATGTCAAATGAGATACGCGAGCTTGGGGTATTCATCTCCAAGTGAATGCTTTGCTGATCTGATATATTCATGCGAAGATGAGCCTACCCCTCCGCCGGATTTTTGGTGTTTTGAAAATCCCGATGGCTCATTGAGTTGCACGAATTATCCTCGCTAAAGTTGACAATATCGGCATCGCATTGAAATTCATATTCCAGAGTTTGGCTCAATCCTCTACCGCCAGCAGATACAGCTGCCGCGCGGCGTCGATCGGTTTGACCTCGCCGCCGTTTTCGTAATGCCAGAAGGTCCAGCCGTTGCAGCTGGGTGCGCCCTGTAGCTCCTTGCCGAGACCGTGGATGCTGCCAGTCTGCTTGCCGCACGCCAGAGAACCATCCGCTCGCACGGTGGCGACCCAGCGGCGCTTTTTGTCGAACACCTCGGTGCCGG
>JAPYPR010000002.1:0-221463 GCA_029937545.1 Erythrobacter sp.
GCTACCATCGCCATCGCAGCCTTCGTCACATGGTGGATCTAATGAGTCCGGACCCCAGTTAGGGCAAATGACCATCCTTGGTGGACAGCAAGTTATCGCCATTGATCCCCGAGCCGACGCTGCGGGGGTAATACCGGTCCGAGAAGAAAGTTGTTCTCACTGCTACAATATGGTAACACAATCGCCCAAGCACCCGTACGGTAAACCCATGTTTTCGTGTAGTTTTATGGATGCGGCTGAAAATCCAGCCCTGCCACCTCGCTTCACTTTCTCCAAGCCCAGTTATCTCGCAGCGCGATTTGCATTCCGCGCCCCGTTTTCTATGCTTGCTCCCGAATAGCGGGGGCTCTCCCCACGCACCAGCCGACAGCATGAACGCACGGGCGCCAGGAAAGCGAGCACGATTCCGCATATGAGCAGCACCAACGACGCACCGATCGATCCGCCGCTCGTCGATCTCCCCATCCGGACGGCCGACCGCGGTTTCTATGACGGGTTCAGCCGGGCGGTCACGATCCCCTCCAAGATTATCGTCTCGCTTATCATTATGTGGGCGATCTTTTTCCCCGTCAGCGCGAACGAGACGCTGACGGCGGCCAATTCCACGATCATCCGATCTTTCGCCAGCTGGTACGTCTATCTCGTGGCCTTCCTGATGTTCGCGTGCTTCATTGTGGCGGTTATCCCGCAATCGGGCAGCTTGCGTATCGGAGCGCCGGACGAGAAGCCCGAGTTCGGGCGATTTTCCTGGTTCGCGATGCTGTTCGGCGCGGGCATCGGCATCGGCATGCTGACCTATTCGACCGGCGAGCCTCTCGCGCATTTCGCAAATAATCCGGACATCATTCGCGGTGCGATCGAGCCGCTGTCGGAAGAGGCTGTTCGGCCGGCCTATATCTACACATTCCTGCACTGGGGATTTGCCGCTTGGGGCACTTATGCGCTGGTCGGGCTGGCGATCGGCTACGTCTCCTATCGCCGCGGCCTGCCGCTCACCATCCGCTCGGCTCTCGCGCCGCTGTTCGGTCGGGTGCTGTCCGGTTTCTCCGGCCATCTGGTCGATATCGTCGCGGTGGTGGCGACGATTCTCGGAGTGGCGGTTACGATGGGGCTCGGCGTCGAGCAGTTCATCGTCGGCCTCGCGCGGCTCGGTCTGGGGGACTGGCTGCTGGCCGAGGACGGCACATCGTCGGTGATCGCCATCATACTGGCACTGGTCCTGCTGGTAGGCGCATCGACGCTTAGCGCGCTTTCGGGTGTAGGGAAGGGCATCAAGTGGCTGTCCAATCTGAACATGGGCTTGTCCTTCGCCTTGCTGGCGCTCTTCGCCATCGTCGGGTCGGGCCTTTACGGGCTGGGCCTGCTGGGTACGGCGCTGTGGGACTATTTCATCACCCTCGGGCCCAATTCGTTGCGATTGTTCCCCGATGTCGAGGGCGAGACGGCGCAGGCACTGCTGCAATGGCAGCTCGACTGGTCGGTATTCTACTGGGCGTGGTGGATCGCCTTTGCGCCCTTCGTCGGCATGTTCATTGCGCGCATCTCGCGCGGGCGGACCGTGCGCGAGTATGTCTTCGGCGTGGTCCTTGTGCCGTCGCTGATGTGTTTCGTGTGGATGGCCATCGTCGGTGGTACGGCGATCGACCTCGAGCTGAGCGGCGTCGCAGGCGGGACGATCGTTGAAACCGGCATATCCGACCAGCTCTACGCAACGCTTGCCGTGCTGCTCGACCCGGCTGTCGCCAGCCTGGTGTCCGGCCTGGTCGTGATCCTGCTGATGACCTACCTCATTACGTCTGCCGACAGCGCGATCCTGATCGTGAACACGATCAACGGGGCAGGGGAAACCGATGGGGAGCGGCGCCACCATATCCTGTTCTGGGGCGGGGCGTTGGCGTTCGTCGTCGGGAGCATGCTGATCCTCGGCGGTATCGACGCGATCCGCATTACCATGATCATCGGCGCGCTGCCGTTCTCCTTCGTGGTGGCGCTGATGGCTGTCGCGATCCTCAAGGCAATCGCATTCGATCTGGTCCGAAAGCGCCATGGCGTGCCGACAACTGCGGAAGGATGCGCAGAGCTCGCTCGCGGCGAGCAAGAATCAGTGTCGAGCGATGATAAATTAAGACCAGCCAATGCATAAAAATTAGATACTTTGGATTGACTATCGAAACATTCTGTCAGAAAAACTTCAAGATCAAGAAAAAAACGACGCGTACTTTAGTATAGTAACAAGGCATCTGTGATTATTTGATAAGCCGCGAGGTGTGTGGACTTTCTGCAACAGGCCGGGTTGCATTCCGCAATTCACCCCCGCACCGGTGGCCTGTGCAATTTTCGATTGCTATCGGCTCCCGTCGCTTTCGTTGATTTTCCGGAAGCGGGACTATTCCCATGCGATGCGCCGTCTTGCGTGCCGCGTCGCGATCTCTGAATGTAGTTGGCTAGGGGCTATCCACCATGAATAAGTTTGTAAGCGGCGCATCGGCTGGTGCGCTGGCTGTGGCACTTGCAACTCCGGCGATGGCTCAGGACGCCGCGCCCGCAGCGCAGGAACGCCGCGGCGGCGTCGATGTGATCGTCGTGACCGCGCAGAAGCGCAGCGAGGATCTGCAGGACGTGCCGGTCTCGGTCCAGGCGCTGGGTGAGGAAGGGCTCGAAGAGCTCAACATTGATACGTTCGAAGATTATCTCGACCAGCTGCCGACGGTCACGGCCGGCGGTAGCGGGCCGGGCCAGAGCACGATCTACATTCGCGGCCTCGCGTCGACGACGCCGAACCTGACCACGGCAGGCGTCGCCGGCCTCGCGCCGAACGTCGCGCTCTATCTTGACGAGCAGCCGCTGGCCCAGCCCGGCCGCAATCTCGACGTTTACGCCGCCGATCTCGAGCGCATCGAAGTGCTGTCGGGGCCGCAGGGGACGCTGTTCGGCGCAAGCTCGCAGGCAGGCGTCGTTCGTCTGATCACCAACAAGCCCGACCTCGGCGGTTTCGATGCCGGTGCAAGCGCGGGCGTGTCGTTCACCAAGGGCGGCGAGACCAGCTACAAGGCGGAAGCCATGCTGAATGTGCCGGTCACCGACACCTTCGGCCTGCGCGGCGTCTTCTATCTCGACGACCAGGGTGGCTACATCGACAATGTACCGGGCACGCAGAACCTGCGCGACAGCGCTCGTTTTCGTCCCGCTGGCACAGTTCGCTCCAACGGCGTTCCGGTCAGCCCGCTGCGCGCCGGCTTCCAGGCCACCGCCGACCTGAGCAATGTCACCTTCCTCGATGCCGACAATGCCGGCCTCGCCGAGGAAGACTTCAACGACACGCAGTACTCAGGTTTCCGCGCCACCGCGCTGTGGGAAATCACGCCCGACTGGCGCGTGACGGTTGCCCATTCCCGTCAGAGCATCGAAAGCGACGGCGTGTTCTTCGCCGATCCTGAACTCGGCGGTCTCGATGACCTCGAAATCCAGCGCTACGAGGAAGATCGTCTCGAAGACGATTTTTCGAACACCAGCTGGACGGTCGAGGGCCGTCTCGCGATGCTCGATATCGTTTATACGGGTGCCTATACCGACCGCGAGACCGAACAGCGGATCGATTACACGGACTATCTCTTCGTCGGCCAGTACCTGCCGTATTACATCTGCGACGGCTCGGTGAGCTATCCCGGTGCGGCGGATCCCAGCGGCACCTGCCAGGCGCCGAATCTCTATGTGACATCGGACAGTGAAACGACCGTGTTCACGCAGGAACTTCGCTTCAGCACGCCGGCAGAAAACCGTTGGCGCGTAACCGCGGGTGGCTTCTATTCCGACCTCGAGCTGGAGGAGCGCAACGACTTCGCTTATCCCGGCAACGTCATCGCACAGCCCTTCGGCCCGTTCGCACCGAACTTCCCTCAGGAAGGCTATACCAGCCAGCCCGGGCCGTTCCCCGCCGATATCATCTTCCGTAACGACATTCGCCGCACGGACGAGCAATTCGGTATCTTCGGCGAAGCGGCGTTCGACATCCTGCCCGACCTGCTGACGGTCACGCTGGGCGCGCGCTATTACGATATCGAAGTGGATTTCGAAGGCAGCGCCAACGGAAGCTTTTGCAACAGCGGCGCAGCCACGGATGCCAATGCGTTCGGTACGGACCTCAACGATCTGTACGACGGTGACGGCAGCTTCACCTTCATCGGCTCGTGCAACGCTGACCTGCGCCAGACCTTCACGCTGGATGACAGCCTGCAGGACATTCAGGATGCGGGCCTCAGCCCGACGCAGGCCCAGCAGGTGTTCAACGCGGTTCGCGCGCCGGATACGGCCTCGACCGATGGCTTCATCTACAAGGGCACACTGACGCTGACCCCGACCGAAGACCTGCTGTTCTACGCCACCTATTCGGAAGGCTTCCGCCCCGGCTTGCTGAACCGTCCGGGCGGCGCGACCGATGGCGCGGGCTTCACCGTCCCGTTCGAGCTCGAGACCGACGAGGTCAAGAACTACGAGCTCGGCTGGAAGATGGACCTGCTCGATGGCCAGTTCCGCTTCAACGGCAGCGCGTTCTACGTCGATATCAGCCGGTTGCAGACGACCATCTTCGATCCGTCGATCACCAACCTGTTCTTCTCGGCCAATGCGGCGGATGCGGAGATCAAGGGGCTGGAAGCGGACTTCACCGTCGCACCTTACTCGGCTCCGGGTCTGACCGTCGCGGGTGCATTCTCGATCCTCGATACCGAGATCACCGACGTGCTGATCCCGACCGACGATGTCGTCGAAGGTTCCGATCTGGCGTTCGCCCCGTCTTTCCAGGGCAATATCCGCGTGCGCTACGAATGGGACCTCAACGATATGCTGGGTGCCTACATCCAGCCGCAGGTGACGCATTCGGCTTCGAAGTTCACGGATGTGATCGAAATCAACAAGCTCAAGCTCGACGGCTACACGCTGTTCGATCTGGCGGCGGGCATCACTTCGGCGAACTGGAAGTTCGAGCTGTTCGGCGAGAACCTGTTCGACGAGCGCGCGCAGATCTCGGGCAATTACGTGAACGACCGTGCGCGGATCGCAACCAATCGTCCGCTGACGGTCGGTCTCAGGGTCTCCTACGACTACTGATCGACTGCAAATGCGAAATCCGGGCGGCGGGGGTGAAGCAAGGCTTCGCCTCCGCCGTTCGCTTTGATAGGGGCGATTGATGGCTTCACGGGAAGAGCAGCTGCGTTCCGCGCAAAAGGCATTGCAGGCGGGAGACTTTGGGCGCGGCCTCCAGATTGCCGAAGATTTGCTGCAAGCTGATCCTGCCGATGGCGAGGCGCTCTACATCGCCGCAGTAGCTGCGCGGTATTTCAAACGGTTCGAGCAGGCCGAAAAGCACCTTTCGCAGCTTCATACAGCCATGCCCGAATACGGACGTGCGTGGCAGGAGACGGGCCATCTGGCGCGCGCGCAAGGTGACACGGATCGCGCCGTCGCGGCCTATGCCAGAGCCACCCGCTTCAATCCGGCGCTGGACGCCAGCTGGCGGGCCTTGGCGGAGCTGGAGGCGGCGCGCGGCAATGGCGCGGAGGCGCAAGCGGTGCAGGCGCAAGCTCGCAGGATCGCGGCGCTTCCGCGCGAACTGGTTGCGGTAACGCATCATCTCCACGAGGGTCGCATCCTTCGCGCCGAGGAAATCTGCCGGCATTTCCTGCGCGCCAATCCGCGCAATGTCGAAGGCATGCGCTTGCTTGCCCAGATCGGCATCAAGCTCGGCATACTCGACGATGCGGAGTTCTTGCTGGAGAGCGCGCGGACCTTCGAGCCTGGCAATGTGCAGGTCCAGCTCGACTATATCGACGCCCTGCGGCGGCGCCAGAAGTTCGACCGTGCGCGCCTGGAAGCGGAGGCTCTCCATGCGCGCGACCCGGACAACCCGCTGTTCCAGTCGCTTCTGGCCATCGAGAGCATGCAGACAGGCGATTACGATCGCGCGTTCGAATTGTTCGATTCAGTCCTCGATCGTCTTCCCGGTGACGTCGCCACGCTCACCAGCAAGGGACACGCGCTGAAGACGACTGGCGCGCAAGAGGAAGCGGTGGCGAGCTATCGCGCTGCCGTCGCTGCGAAGACCGATCACGGCGATGCCTGGTATGCGCTCGCCAATCTCAAGACCTATACATTTAGCGACGAAGAAATCGTCATCATGCGCGAGCAAGCTGCGCGCGAAGATCTCGCCATCATGGACCGCGTCCACCTGAGTTTCGCGCTCGGCAAGGCCCTCGAGGACCGCAAGGAATATGGCGACAGCTTCGGCTTCTACGAAACAGGCAATGCGCTGAAGCGCGCGCAGACCCGCTACAGCGCAGATGCCATGGCGCAGGAATTTGCTCGACAGAAGGAGGTTTGCACGGTCGATCTTTTCGCCGAGCACGAGGGATCGGGCCACCCGCTGCCGGATCCGATCTTCATCCTGGGCCTGCCGCGTGCCGGGTCGACGCTCCTCGAGCAAATTCTCGCCAGCCATAGCCAGGTGGACGGAACGCTGGAGTTGCCGAACATCCTTGCGCTTGCACATCGCCTGCGTGGCCGAAAAGCAGGCCATTCACGCTACCCCGAAGTGCTGCATGACTTGTCCGATGAGCAACTTTCCGAATTTGGGCGGCAGTTTATCGAGGATACGCGCGTCCACCGGCAGGGTGCACGCTTCTTCATCGACAAGATGCCGAACAATTTCCGGCACATCGGGCTGATCCACCTGATCCTGCCGAACGCGAAGATCATCGACGCGCGCCGCGATCCGATGGATTGCTGTTTCTCCGGCTTCAAGCAGCTATTCGCTGAGGGACAGGATTTCACCTACGGGCTGACGGAGGTGGGCCGCTATTACGCGGACTATGTCGATCTGATGGACCACTGGGATGCCGTTCTTCCGGGCAAGGTTTTGCGCGTCCAGCATGAAGATGTGCTCGACGATCTCGAAGGGCAGGTCCGGCGCATGCTCGATCACTGCGGGCTCGAATTCGAAGAGGCCTGCCTGGACTTTCACAAGACCGACCGCGCCGTGAGAACTGCGAGCAGCGAGCAGGTCCGCCAACCGATTAATCGCAAGGGGCAGGGGGCGTGGAAGCCGTATGAGCCGTGGCTCGGCGATTTGAAGGACACATTAGGTCCGCTCGCGACCTAGCTCATTCGCGCGCCGTCGGGCACAGTCTCGCCCGGCGAAGCGAGGACGATACGCCCCTCGGCATCGGGGAAGCCCAGTACCAGCACTTCCGACATGAACGGCCCGATCTGGCGCGGCGGGAAGTTGACGACCGCCATGACCTTGCGACCGGGCAGGGTGGCCGGATCGTAGAGGTCGGCAATCTGCGCGGAAGTCTTGCGCTTACCGATTTCGGCCCCGAAGTCTATCCACAGCTTGATCGCGGGCTTGCGTGCCTCGGGAAAAGGCTCGGCGCGGATCACCGTGCCGCTGCGAATGTCGACCTTGAGGAAGTCGGCGATGTCGATCTGGTCCATGGTCGCCTGGGTATGGGCTACAAGCGCCCGTGTCCATTGCCGCCGAGCCACAAAGATTGCGTGCCAAAAACGCGATGCCTATTGGCGGGAGAATGCTCGCTTCCGCGTTCTCTGTCCGCACGATCCTCGCGGCGATCTTCATCCTCATGGCGGGGAGCGGATTCCTGTCGACCTTGATCGCAATCCGTCTGGAACAGGGCGGGGCGAGTTCTCTCCTCATCGGCCTTGTCGCGACAGCCTATTTTGCCGGGCTGACGGTGGGCTCGGTCAGGGTCGCGGCCCTGATTTCCCGCATCGGTCACATTCGGGCGTTCGCCGCATTCGTGACGGTGTTCTCTGCCAGCAGCCTTGCCTATGCGATACTCGATATGCCAGCACTCTGGATCGGCCTACGTCTTATCGACGGGTTTGCGATGGCGGGCGTTTTCGTCTGCCTCGAAAGCTGGCTCAACCAGCAAGCACAGCCGCACAATCGCAGTGGTATCCTCGCGGCCTACATGATCGCGCTTTATCTGGGGCAGGCGGTCGGACAGTTCCTGCTGAACACTGCGGAGATTTCGCCCGACCTGCCGTTTATGCTGTCTGCGATCCTGCTCTCGATCGCACTGCTCCCCGTCTTGCTCACCCAGATGGAACAGCCGCGGATCGAACGGGTGGAATCCTTTTCTATCAAGCGCCTCTTTTCCGCTTCTCCATTGGGCATGGTCGGCACGCTGGTGACGGGTGCGATGCTCGGCGCATTCTACGCTATGGGCGCCGTTTACGTGCAACGGACCGGCCTGGGCTTGTCGCAAGTGGCACTGTTCACATCGATGGTGATTGCCGGCGGCGTAGCACTGCAATATCCGCTCGGCCAGCTGTCCGACCGCTTCGATCGCCGCCGCGTCATCATCGCCTCCCTCGCAGCGGTAGCGGCGATTTGCGCGGTCCTAGCTTTCGCCCCGCTGGCCGCGCTGGGGATTATTGCCACAGGCACCCTTTTCGGCGGCTTCGCTTTCGCGCTTTACCCACTCTGCGTCGCCCATTCGAACGACCATCTCGATGAAAACGAGCGGGTGGGGGCAAGCGGAGGCCTCGTCCTCACATACTCGGCCGGGGCAATGAGCGGGCCGATCGTCGGCTCTGCCGGAATGAGTATCATGGGGCCATCGGGCCTCTTCGTCGTGATCGGAGTGCTCGCCTTGGTCGGTGCCCTGTACGGCTTCTGGCGCATGGCCCGCAGCGCACCGGTGCCTTCCGCCGATCAGCAGGCATTCCAGAGCCTCCCGCGCACGACGCCCATGGCAGCCGTGCTCGAGGCGGAAGACGAATAGGTCCGGCCCGGAACAGTCGAGTGGCTTGCCCCTAGCCACCGGTCGGCCTAATCCCTCGCGCCATGACACGAGAGACAACGATGACCGGTCGCCCCGTCATTTCCGCTACCGGCCTGTTTACGCCCGAGCAGAGCATCAGCAACGAAGAACTGGTCGCAAGCTTCAACGCCTTCGTCGAGCGGTTCAACGCGCAAAACGCCGACGCAATCGCTGCCGGCGAGGTCGAAGCGCTGCATCCCAGTTCGGTCGAATTCATCGAGAAGGCCAGCGGGATCAAGGCGCGCCACGTCTTGTCGAAAGAGCCGATTCTCGACCCGGCGATCATGGAGCCCCGCCTGGAAGTGCGCGGCAATGACGAACTCTCGCAGATGGCCGAGATCGGGGTGGCAGCTTGCCGTCAGGCGCTTGAACGCGCAAGTCGCGATGCTGCAGATGTCGATGCCGTGTTGTGCGCGGCCTCGAATATGGAGCGGCCCTATCCGGCCATGGCGATCGAAATACAGCAGGCGCTGGGGATCGACGGCTTCGGGTTCGACATGAACGTCGCGTGCTCCTCGGCCACTTTCGGGATACAGACTGCAGCCGATTACATTCGGTCGGGCAATGCGAAGAGCGTTCTCGTCGTCAGTCCTGAAATTACCAGCGGCCATTTGAACTGGCGTGACCGCGACAGCCATTTCATCTTCGGGGACGTGGCCACAGCCGTGCTGGTCGAGGACGCGGCAATCGCTCCGGCGCAGCATTGGGATATTCTCGGCACCAGGCTGAAGACGGTCTTCTCGAACAACATCCGCAACAATTTCGGCTTCCTCAACAGGGCCTCGCCCGAAGGCGTAGGCGAGGCGGACAAGCTCTTCGTCCAGGAAGGTCGCAAGGTGTTTAAGGAAGTAGTGCCGATGGTGGCCGAAATGATCGTCGGCGAGGCGGATCGGCTCGGCATCGATCCGCAGGGCCTGCGGCGCCTCTGGCTGCATCAGGCAAACGCCGGCATGAACCGGCTGATCGCACACCGGGTGCTTGGCCACGAAGCCGACGCCGACGAGAGTCCGACAGTGCTCGATACCTATGGCAACACTTCGAGCGCCGGGTCGATCATCGCCTTCCACCTCCACAGCGACGATTTGGGAGCAGGCGATACGGGGCTGATCTGCAGCTTCGGAGCAGGGTACTCAGCAGGAACCGTGTTCGTGCGTAAGGCCGCGTGACGCCTTGTGAGGCCGCCATGCGGCGCGTAGGCTTATTCGATGGCAGGTGACCTCCTCGACAATCAGGGCCGCGGCGACGTCCGCTGGTCGCTGCCGCCGATCCATCCCGAGGGTCGTAAATACGGCCTGATCGCCTTGGCGGTGAGCCTGGTTTTCCTCATCGGGCTCGACTGGGAGATTGTCGGCTGGCCGCTGCTCGCACTCAGCGCCGGGATATTCGCATTCTTTCGGGACCCCGAACGCGTCGTTCCGCAAGACGATTCCGCAATTCTCTCTCCGGCCGACGGCCAGGTGACCATGATTGCCGAGGTCGAGCCGCCGCGCGAGTTGGTCATCGACGATGGCAGCGGTATCGGTGGATTGTCCCCGGAAACGGTGACACGCGTGTCGATCTTCCTCTCGGTGTTCGATGTTCATATCAACCGCACACCGATCGCAGGTACCGTGCAACGCGTGGTCTATATTCCCGGGAGTTTCGCCGATGCCGGTCTCGACAAGGCGAGTGAAGAAAACGAACGGCAGCATATCCTTGTCGAGCGGACCGACGGGACCAAGGTCGGCTTCACGCAGATTGCCGGGCTGGTGGCGCGGCGGATCGTGCCGTTCGTGAAGCCAGGCGATACGCTCGGGGCCGGGCAGAGGGTTGGGCTGATCCGTTTCGGCAGCCGGGTCGATGTCTATCTGCCCGCTGGGAGCGGATCGGATGTGCTGCTCGGCCAACGCGTCGTTGCGGGTGAAACGGTTATTGCACGCCTCGGCGCGCGCAAGCTTCTGGAAGGTGTGTCGCAATGAATTTCGAACCTCGCAACGGGACCGATCAGCCTGAGGAACGCGCCCGGCTGGGGCCGAAGGCGGCCGAGGACGAAAAGCCCGTGCTCGGTTCGCCGGGTCGGGGCCTTTCGCTTCGGGCGATGGCGCCTAATGCAATCACCGCGGCGGCACTCTGTTCCGGCCTGACCGGCATACGGTTCGCGATTTCCGAGCAATGGGCAGCCGCCGCCGTGGCCATCATCATCGCAGGCATTCTCGACGGAATGGACGGGCGGATCGCTCGCCTGCTGAAGGCGCAATCGCGCTTTGGAGCGGAGCTGGACAGCCTTGCCGATTCGCTTAGCTTCGGCACGGCACCCGCGATCATTCTTTATCTCTGGTCGCTTCAGAACGAGCCGCGCTGGGGCTGGTTCGCCGCACTCGCGCTGGCGATCTGCTGTGCGCTTCGGCTCGCTCGCTTCAATGCGCAAATCGACACCGACGACCAGCCGCACAAATCGCTCGGGTTCCTGACCGGCGTTCCCGCACCTATGGGGGCGGGACTCGCCTTCATGCCGTTCTTCGTATGGTCGGCGACCGGGATAGACTTCTTCCGCGAGCCCGCCTTCGTCGCCCCGTGGCTGTTGGCAACTGCGCTGCTGATGATTTCGAGCATGGCGACGCCGAGTTGGACCTCGCTGCGTCCGCGTCGCGGCATCCGTTTATGGGTACTCGCCTTCGTCGGTCTGCTCTTCGCTGCGCTGCTCGTTGAGCCGTGGTGGACCCTGAGCGCTATCGGTATCGGTTACCTAGCCCTGCTTCCCTTTACGTTGCTGCGTTATTCGCGCATCAAGCGGCGCGCGTAGCCCGGCCGACAACCCCGTCCGACCGCGAGAGCGAACGACTGAAAGCCACACCACCTTGTGTGATGCCCGCGCGGAATGCGGGGAGTTCGGCAATGACCGACGTTCGCTTCGTCTCGCGCCGCAACTGACCGATAGCGGACCACAAGCGCAGTCCGCTATCGGCGAGCACGCCCAATGCGACGACAGCCGTGAGGGCGACGAGTGCAACAAGGAACCATGCGAACATCTTTAATTCTCCTGCCCCTTTCCGTTCAAATCACTGTTGACAGGCTGGGGATAGCTAGTGGAAAACCCTGATTGCCCGCCGGACGTTCCGGCGATGAAGACAATGTTCTTATTTTGTTCTCACTAGTCAAGCGCTTTTCGAGCCGAAGCTGCATTTTTTTGCGGTGAATGGAGGGTGGATTTGTCGCTCTCCACCGGCTAAAGGCGCGCGGTCCGCAGTAGATTCGGCCATTTTGGGCGGTTCAGCAGACGGGCAAATCCACATGGAAGGCGCACATACCGGTGCCCGCCGCGGGCCATGACCGCATTCGGGTTCCAGCTTTCCAGAGGCATAACCGGAAAGGAATTACACTATGGCGGCCCCTACCGTCACGATGCAGCAATTGATCGAGGCCGGCGCGCACTTCGGCCACCAGACCCACCGTTGGAACCCGCGCATGAAGCCGTATATTTTCGGCGCGCGCAACGGCATCCACATCATCGACCTGTCGCAGTCCGTGCCGCTGTTCGCGCGCGCGCTCGACTTCATCAGCCAGACCGCGCGTTCGGGCGGCAAGGTGCTGTTCGTCGGCACCAAGCGCCAGGCACAGGACGCGATCCGCGAAGCCGCGCTCGCTTCGGGCCAGCACTTCGTCAACCACCGCTGGCTGGGCGGCATGCTCACCAACTGGAAGACGATCAGCGAGCGTATCAAGTACCTTAAAACGCTCGACGAGCGTCTCTCGGGCGACACGCAGGGCCTCACGAAAAAGGAAGTCCTCGACCTCACGCGCAAGCGCGACAAGCTTGAAATGAGCCTCGGTGGCATCCGCGACATGGGCGGCATTCCCGACGTGATGTTCGTGATCGATGCGAACATGGAAGACCTGGCCATCAAGGAAGCCAACGTTCTCGGCATCCCAGTCGTCGCCGTGCTCGACACCAATGTCGATCCCGAAGGCATCGCCTTCCCGATCCCGGGCAATGACGACGCCAGCCGCGCCATCAAGCTCTACTGCGATGCGGTTGCCGAAGCGGCTCGCACCGGCAAGGGCGAAGGCGTGCAGGACAGCGGTGCAGATGTCGGCGCTATGGAAAATCCGCCGGAAGAAGCCGCGGCTTAATGCCCAATTCGTGAGGCGGGAGCGCAATTCTCCCGTCACACAAGCGAATTATGCGCCGGGCCGCTGATACCAGCAGGCCCGGTGCCCCGCATTCAAGATACCAGGAAGGAAATCATCATGGCTGCATTCACTGCTGCTGACGTAAAGGCCCTGCGCGAGAAGACCGGCGCGGGTATGATGGACGCCAAAAAGGCGCTCGAAGCCAGCAATGGCGATATCGAAGCCGCGGTCGACGCACTGCGCGCCAAGGGTCTCGCCACCGCCCAGAAGAAATCGAGCCGTACCGCGGCCGAAGGTCTCGTCGGCATCGCCGTCGCCAATGAGACCGGGGGCACCAAGGGCGTCGCCGTCGAAGTGAACTCGGAAACGGACTTCGTTGCCAAGAACGACCAGTTCCAGGACTTCGTGCGCAAGACCACGCAGGTCGCGCTCGACACCGATGGCGACGATGTCGACACGCTCAAGGCCGCTGCCTACCCCGATGGCGGCACCGTGTCCGACAAGCTGACCGATAACGTTGCCACCATCGGCGAAAACCAGCAGATCCGCCGCATCAAGACCGTCTCGGTCACGAACGGCGTGATCGTGCCCTACATGCACAATGCCGTTGCGCCCGACCTCGGCAAGATCGGCGTGCTCGTCGCGCTCGAAAGCGAAGGCGACAAGGCCAAGCTGGAAGAACTGGGCAAGAAGCTCGGCATGCACATCGCCGCTGCCTTCCCGCAGGCGCTGACCGCCGAGGGCCTCGACGCCGAGGTGATCGAGCGCGAGCGCGCGATCGCCAAGGAAAAGGCCGCCGAAAGCGGCAAGCCCGAAAACGTCCAGGAAAAGATGGTCGAAGGCGCGGTCAACAAATACGCCAAGGAAAACGCGCTGCTCAGCCAGGTCTATGTGATCGACAACAAGACCCCGATCGCGCAGGTCGTCGAGCAGGCTGGCAAGGACGTCGGCGCCAAGGTCGAGCTGGTGGACTATGTCCGCTTCCAGCTGGGCGAAGGCATCGAGAAGGAAGAAAGCGACTTCGCTGCAGAAGTGGCCGCTGCCGTCGGCGGCTGAACAAGCCTCGCATCCTACGAAAATGGGCCGCCGGAGTTCGCTTCGGCGGCCTTTTTTGTCCAACACTAATGCGTACGAACGATCGATTGTGGGAACGAGCCTGGCTTGCGATCACTTCTTCAGTGGATGCTCACGCGAATTTACTGGAGAAACTCATGGGAAGCGTATGGTCCCTCGCGATAATCATTGGTCCAATCTTGCTCATTGGCGCAGTTATCTTTGCCTGGTTTAAAAATCGCAATACGTCCGAGCGACTTGAACGCAAGGCCGACGAGGGGGCGCGTAACCTACGCGAGGAAATTGCCGAAAAACCGCACAAGAACATGGATCTCTGATCGGTCCAAGCAGCAGGCTTCGTCCCATTCGCTGGTTTGTTCTTCTTGATCAAGGCGTAGTGTCCAGCTTTGACGAGCACCTCAGGCGAGCTGTGTGTATTGACCATTATGAGCGAGCCTCATTTCTCCCTCGGCATTGTCCTTGAAACCACTACAAACTCTGTTCAAAAACGAACGCGGTCGCAGGCTGACGTCATATGATCTGCTGGTAAGACTACCGCAGGACCGTTTACCATAGAAAACTCAGGCAATCGTCGATCGTAAGCGCGAAGTTCGATAGGCTAGCCGATCCTTTCGATCGAGACAGTATAGACTACAACGATAGTCCCTTCCCCCTAGCGCGCGCCATGCATCATGGCTAAGGAGCCGCAGGCCCCTCACGCAACACGGATTCTTCGCCTCCATGCCCTTTTCCACGATGAAGCGCGTCCTGCTGAAGCTCTCGGGCGAGGTGCTGATGGGCGAGGGGCCGTTCGGCATCGACCCGGCTTTCGTCATGGAACTGGCCGAGGAAGTAAAGGCAGCGAAGGAAACCGGCCTCGAAATCTGCCTCGTCATCGGTGGCGGCAATATCTTTCGCGGCATGGCAGGCGCGGCGCAGGGGATGGACCGCGCGCAGGCCGATTACATGGGTATGCTGGCCACGGTAATGAATGCGCTGGCAATGCAGAATGCGCTGGAGCAATTGGGCGTGCAGACCCGCGTGCAGAGCGCGGTGCAGATGGACCAGGTGTGCGAGCCGGTGATCCGCCGCCGCGCCGAACGGCATCTCGAAAAGGGGCGCGTGGTAATCTTTGCCGCTGGCGTGGGCGCGCCCTATTTCACAACTGACAGCGGCGCGGCCCTGCGCGCGGCGGAAATGAACTGCGACGCGCTGCTGAAGGGCACCAGCGTCGACGGGGTATACGACAGCGACCCAAAGAAGAATGCCGGGGCAAAGCGTTTCGACACCGTCACTTACAGCCGCGTGCTGGCAGACGACCTCAAGGTAATGGACGCCAGCGCCGTGGCTCTGTGCCGCGACAACAACATTCCGATCGTCGTGTTCTCGATCCGCGAGAAGGGCAATCTGGCCCGCGTTCTCAAGGGCGAAGGCGTGCAGACGGTCGTCACCAACGAAAAAAGCTAAGAGGAAGCCACGATGGCAAAATACGACAAAGCCGATATCGAGCGCCGCATGAAGGGCGCCGTCGAAAGCCTGAAGGGCGATCTTTCGGGCCTGCGTACCGGCCGCGCGAACACCAGCCTGCTCGATCCGGTAGTGGTCGAGGTCTATGGCTCGATGATGCCGCTGAACCAGGTCGCCACCGTCAGCGCGCCCGAGCCGCGCATGCTCAGTGTGCAGGTATGGGACAAGGCCAACGTGAGCGCAGTGGAAAAGGGCATCGCCAAGGCCAATCTCGGCCTCAATCCGATGCAGGACGGCCAGACCATCCGCCTGCCGATGCCCGACCTGACCGAGGAACGCCGCAAGGATCTTGCCAAGCTGGCGGGCGAATATGGCGAAAAGGGCAAGATCGCTATCCGCAACGTGCGCCGTGACGGCATGGAAGCGCTGAAGGAAGACGAGAAGAAGAAGGAAATCTCCGAGGACGAGCGCAAACGGTCCGAGGAAGAGGTCCAGAAGCTGACCGACAAATATGTCGCCGAAACCGATGAAGCGGTCGAAAAGAAAACGCAGGAAATCCTGACCCAGTAAGCGGGTGAGGATCGGGGAGAGGAATGAGCGCGCAAGGCCAGCAGGCCCGCCATGTCGCCATCATCATGGATGGCAATGGTCGCTGGGCGAAGCGCCGGCACCTGCCGCGCGTGATGGGCCATCGCAAGGGCGTGGAGGCGGTGCGCGAGCTGGTGCGCAGCCTGAAGGATACGCAGGTCGAATGCCTGACGCTCTACGCCTTCAGCTCCGAAAACTGGAAGCGGCCGGAGGACGAGGTCGACGATCTGATGGACCTCATGCGCAAGTTCATCAAATCTGACCTGCCCGAATTCATCGCCAATGACGTGAAGTTGCATATCCTCGGTGACTGGCAAGTGCTTGCACCCGATATCGTCGCCATGCTGGAGGATGCGCTGGAGCAGACCAGAAGGGGCTCGCGCACGCTGGCGGTGGCGCTGAATTACGGCGGGCAGGCGGAGATCGTGGCGGCCGCGCGCAAGGCTGCTGCCGGGGGCGAGATCACCGAAGAAAGCCTGGCCGAGCACCTCTACACCGCGCCGCTGCCCCCGCTCGACCTGCTGATCCGCACCAGTGGCGAAGTGCGGCTGTCCAATTTCCTCTTGTGGCAGGCGGCCTATGCGGAAATGATCTTCACCGACGTGCTATGGCCGGACTTTACGCCAGAATTGTTCAAGCAGGCATTGGCGGATTTCGGCGACCGGGAGAGGCGCTTTGGTGGACGGTAAGGCAGCGCAAGCATTGCCTGCGAAGGGCAAGAACGCCGACCTGCCCGTGCGCGCGGCCTCGGCGCTGGTCATGGTGGCGGTGGCTGGGCTGGCCTTCTGGCTGGGCAGTATCTGGCTCGACCTGTTCATCGCAGGCGTCGTCGTCGCGACCGTCGTGGAGTTCGTGCTCCTCGTGCTCAAGGCGACGCAGCGGCAGGGTGCCCGGCTGGCCGCTATCACTGCCGGTGCGATCTACATTGGATTGGCAGGTTATGCCCTGATGAGCTTCCCGCTGATCGTGGTGATTGGCGTGATCGGCGCGGTCGTGTTCGTCGATACCTTTGCCTATTTCTTCGGGCGGACAATTGGCGGCCCCAAGATTGCTCCGGCCATCAGTCCGTCGAAGACCTGGGCGGGGCTGCTGGGAGGCACGGTCGGAGCGACGATCTGGGTCTTCGGGATTTTGTTCTTCGTCGCGTCGGTCGATGGTCCCGAATGGAGCGGACGCTTGCAAGACTGGCTGCAACTGATCGGTATCGGCGCCGCCATAGCCGTGGCTGCGCAGGCAGGCGATTTTCTAGAGAGCTGGATCAAGCGCAAGGCCGGCGTGAAGGACAGCTCGAACCTCATCCCCGGTCACGGCGGCGTATTCGACCGGACCGATGGGATAATTCCTGTCGCTCTGTTGGCAGCGGCGACTTTCGGAGCGGCTTGGTGACCCGCTCCGTCTCCATTCTCGGCGCCACCGGCTCCGTCGGGACTTCGACGCTCGACCTCATCCGCCGCGATGCGAAGGACTGGCGCGTGGTTGCGCTGACAGCGAATTGCAGTGTCGCCGAACTCGCCGCCTTGGCGAAGGAGTTTCGCGCCGAGATCGCGGTAGTTGCCGACGAGCGCTGTCTGGACGATCTGCGCGTCGCGCTCGACGGTTCGGGTATCGAGGCGGCTGGCGGCAAGCGGGCGCTGTGCGAAGCTGCCGCGCGCCCCGTGGATATCACCGTCGCCGCGATCGTCGGCTGTGCGGGGCTCGGGCCGGTCATGGCGGCGATCGAGCAGGGCGGGACCATCGCGCTCGCAAATAAGGAAGCACTCGTTTCTGCGGGCGAGGTGATGACCGCAGCGGTCGCGAAACACGGCGCGACACTGTTGCCCGTTGACAGCGAGCACAATGCGATCTTCCAGTGCCTCGAAGGCGGGCGGATCGAGGATGTGCGCTGGATCACGCTGACCGCTAGCGGCGGCCCGCTGCGCACCGTCGAGGACCTGTCCGCCGTCACCCCCGAGCAGGCGGTGGCGCACCCAAACTGGGACATGGGCGCGAAGATCAGCGTCGATAGCGCGACCATGTTCAACAAGGGGCTGGAACTGATCGAGGCGCATCACCTGTTCCCGGTCGGCCTCGATCGGATCCGCATCGTGGTCCACCCGCAGAGCGTCATCCACTCGATGATCGAATATCGCGACGGCTCCACGCTGGCGCAACTCGGCCCGTCCGACATGCGCGTGCCCATCGCCAGCTGCCTTGCCTGGCCGCAGCGGATGGACACGCCGTGCGAGCCGCTGGACCTGCCTACCATCGGCGAGCTCAGTTTCTTCAAGCCCGACGAGCAGCGCTTCCCCGCGACCCGGCTCGCACGCGAGGCGGCGCAGGCGGGCGGGGCGGCCCCAGCCGTGCTCAACGCCGCCAACGAAGTAGCCGTGGCCGCTTTCCTCGACCGTAAGATTCCATTCAGCCGCATTCCGCTATTGGTAGAACGCGTTCTGACGGAAGGAAACCTGCCGGATGCTCCGCGTTCTCTGGACGAGGTGCTGATGGTGGACGACGCTTCCCGCAAGCGCACCACCGAAATGCTGGAGCTCGCCTGACTTGGAAAACATGCTGCCCCTGTGGGTTTATTATGTCCTCGGTTTCCCGCTGCTGCTGGGGCCACTGATTACCATCCATGAACTGGGCCACTATCTCGTCGGCCGCTGGTTCGGCGTGCAGGCGGAAGCCTTCTCGATCGGTTTCGGTAAGGAAATCTGGGGCTTTACCGACAAGCGAGGCACGCGGTGGAAGCTCAGCGCGTTGCCGCTCGGCGGCTATGTCCAGTTCAAGGGCGACATGAACCCGGCAAGCATTCCCGATACCGTCGCCGCCGAACAGGCAAGCGCCGAGGAACGCGTCGGCAGCTTCCACCATGCTGCGCTGTGGAAGCGCGCGCTGATCGTGTTCGCGGGACCTGCGACCAACATCCTCGTCACCCTGGCGATCTTCGCGAGCTTCTTTGCCTTTTACGGCAAGCCGGTGCCTGCCGATGCGGACAGCCAACTGACGATCGCGGAATTCGCCGAAACCTCGCCCGCGCGAGAGGCAGGGTTGCGCGCGGGCGACAGGATCGTCTCGGTCGACGGCGAGACGATGGAGAGCTTCCGCGACGTCCAGAACGCGATCATGATGTATCCCGGCCGCACGCTCGACATCACCGTTTTGCGCGACGGAGCGCGCGAGACATTTGCCGTCACCACGGAAAGCCGCGAGGTCGAAGACGGTTTCGGTAACAAGTCCAAGATCGGCCTCGTCGGAATTCAGGCGGCAGAGGCAGAAATGACCTACGAGCCGCAGGGCATCGTCGGCAGCCTCGGCTTGGCAGTCGATCACTCGATCGGAGTGGTCGACATGATGATTACCGGTGTCGCACAGATCTTTACCGGAGAACGCTCGGTCCAGGAGCTCGGCGGTCCGGTCAAGATCGCCAAGTTCTCCGGCGAACAGCTGAGCATGGGGGCACTTGCCTTCACCAATTTCGTGGCGCTGATTTCGCTTAACTTGGCATTCATCAACCTCCTGCCAATTCCCGCGCTCGACGGTGGGCACCTGGCTTTCTACGCGGCAGAAGCAGTCCGCCGGAAACCCATCGGCCCCCGTGGAACGGAAGTGGCGTATCGCGCCGGCGTGGCCCTCGTGCTCGCGCTGATGGTATTCGTCACGATCAACGACCTGGCCGGTCTTCCGATCTTCGGGAATTAGCCGGGGAAAGCACTGCGCGGAGGCGGACGTTAACGGTTGCAGAGCTTGATTGGCAGAACCGCTTAGGGCAGGGGACTTTCGAGCCGCTGCATAGACAGCGGCTTTTGCCGATGGGCACAGCATCCACCGGCTCCGTAGCATTTTAACGAGGACGGGATTTTCCTTGTCGATGACTGATTTCGCACCTGCCGCCGCGCGCCGCAAAGCTTCGCCCGCACGGTTGGCCATGGGCCTCCTCGCCGGAACCATGCTCGCCGGCATCCCGCAGACCGCGCTCGCGCAGGACACCGAAGAAGCGCAGGCGGCTTCCCCGGCTCCTGCAGTCCAGCAGCAAACGGTGCAGACCATCGCGGTGAGTGGGGCCCAGCGCCTCGAGCCGCAGACGATCCTCTCCTACATCCGCCTGCGCCCGGGCGACGTCTGGACCCAGGCGGTCGGCGACCAGGTACTGAAAGATCTCTACGCCACGGAGCTGTTCGCCAATGCCAGCGTGGCCAACAACGGCGGCAATGTGGTGATCGAGGTGACCGAAAATCCGGTCATCAACCGCATCATTCTGGAGGGCAACAAGCGGATCAAGAACGACAAGATCCTGCCTGAGATCAAGCTCTCGCCGCGCCAGATCTTCACCCGTTCCAAGGTCCGCGCCGACGTCGCCCGGATCATCGAGCTTTACAAGCGCCAAGGCCGCTTCGCCGCCACGGTCGAGCCGAAGATGGTGCAGCTGAGCCAGAACCGCGTGGACGTGGTGTTCGAGATCAACGAAGGGCCGAAATCGAAGGTCCGCCAGATCAACATCATTGGCAACGAAGCCTTCTCCGACGGCGAGCTGCGCGGCGAAATGCTGACCAAGCAGGCGCGCCTCACCAGCTTCTTCAGCTCCAACACCAGCTACGATCCCGATCGCCTGGCGTTCGACCAGCAGAACCTTCGGCTGTTCTATCTGACCGAAGGTTATGCCGATTTTCGGGTGGTGTCGGCCGTCGCCGAGTTGACGCCCGACAAACGCGATTTCATCATCACCTATGTCGTCGAAGAAGGCGAACGCCACAAGTTCGGCGAGGTGACCGTCGACAGCCAGATCCGCGATTTCGACAGCAACGCCCTGGCTGGCCGATTACCGATGAAGACCGGAGACTGGTACAACGCCAAGCAGGTCGAAGATACGGTCGAACAGCTGACCGAACTCGCCGGTACTTTCGGCTATGCCTTTGCCGATGTGAACCCGGAAATCCGCCGTGACGCCGACGATCTGACGATGGACGTCAATTTCGTCCTGCGCGAGGCGCCCCGCGTTTATGTCGAGAGGATCGACGTGAACGGCAACACGCTGACGCAGGACAAGGTGCTGCGCCGCGAATTCCGTATCGCGGAAGGCGACGCGTTCAATTCGCTCGCCGTGGCCCGCTCCACCGCGCGCATCAATTCGCTGGGGTATTTCCAGGAAAACTTCGAGATCAACCAGGTCGAAGGCAGCGCGCCCGACCGTATCGTGCTCGAAGCGAACGTGGAAGAACAGGCGACCGGCGAATTGCAGCTGTCTGCTGGCTTCAGCTCGCTTGAGAGCTTCATCCTTGCAGGCTCGATCCGCCAGCGCAATTTCCGTGGCCGCGGCCAGACGATCGGCCTGAGCGTCAATTACTCCCGTTACTCGAAATCGGCGCAGATCAGCTTCAGCGAGCCCTATGTTTTCGATCGAAACATCTCGGCGGGCGTCGACATCTACCGCCGCGATTTCAACAGCTTCAACTTCCGCAACAGCGAACGCAATACGACGTACGAGCAGTCCACGACGGGCTTTTCGCTACGTGCGGGCGTACCGCTGACCGAATATCTCTCGGCCATCGGCAGCTACACGTTCAATTACGACGACGTTTCTCTCGGCGACGAATTCTTCGAAAATGGCGAATGCCGCGCAACGCGCTTCCTGTGCGAAGCGATCGGCGAGCGTTCGAGCTCGATCCTCGGGCTGACCCTGAACTACAACACGCTCAACAGCAGGCTGCGGCCGAGCCGCGGCGAAACGATCAGCTGGACCAATGAGTTCGCCGGCCTCGGCGGCTCCGAAAAATACGTCCGGTCGCGAGCCCGCATGGCCAAGTATTGGTCGATCGGCAGCGGGTTCGTGTTTTCGCTGGCGGGCGAGGGCGGTTGGATCCGTGGCCTCGAAGACAGCGAAGAGCCTGGGCGTGACAGCATTCGCCTGACCGACCGCTTCTTCCTCGGCGAACCGCAGATGCGCGGTTTCGACATTCGCGGCATCGGCCCGCGCATCGTGCGTCTCAATTTCGTGACCGATCCCGACAATCCGGACGGCCCGCTCATTCCGACGCCGATCGAGGATGCGCTGTCGTCCGACCAGCGGTTCGACGATGCCATCGGCGGCAAGGCCTATTACCTCGGCCGAGCCGAACTCGAGATCCCGCTCGGTAGCGGCGCACGCGAACTTGGTCTCCGTCCGTCGGTCTGGGTCGATGTCGGTTCGTTGTTCTCGATTACGACGCCGACATTGGTGAACCAGCCTGCGGGTCGCCAGGCTACGCAAGACGGTCAGTTGCTCTTCATCGACGAAAACGGACTGACCACGACCGACACGGTCGATGCCGATGGCAACCCGCTCCTGCCGTTCATCCCCGCCAGCTCTTTCTATCGCGAAGTTTTCGTCGGCGACACGGCTGCGCCGCGTATTTCCGCGGGCATCGGCGTCAACTGGAACTCGCCCTTCGGTCCGTTCAGGATCGATTTCGCCCAGATCATCAAGAAGGAAGTCGGAGACGACACCAAGACCTTCTCATTCAACGTAGGAACACAATTCTAATGACCAGCATGACCAAGATTCTCGCTGCCGCGGCTCTCGCAGGCGCGGCTATCGCCAGCAATCCCGCTGCGGCGCAGGTGACCGGGGCAATCGCTACCAGCAGTCCAGAAGCCGTGATCGTGCGCTCGCAGGCGCGCATCGCCGCCTACCAGCAGATCGAGCAGCAATATACCGCGCAGCTTACCCAGATTCGCACGCTCCGCCAGGAAGCGGCGACGCTGCAGCAGAGCCTCGACACCAATAACGACGGTCAGCTGACGCAGGCCGAAGCGCAGGCCAACCCCTCGGTCGTGCAGCAGATCCAGCAGAAGGAACAGCAGATCCAGCAGGCTTCGCAGCCGATCGTGCTGGCGCAGACCTATGCCATCGAGCAGCTCATCGACGATTATAGCAACGTCCAGCAGCAGGTCGTGCAGCAGAAGAACATCCAGCTGCTGCTGTCGCCGGATGCCGTCCAATGGGCGCCCGAAACGCTTAATGTGACGAACGATCTCGTCACTGTCATGAACCAGCGCGTGCCCAGCGTGCAGATCACGCCGCCGGCGAACTGGCGTCCGCGCCAGGAATCGCTGCAGACCCAGCAGACCGTCTCGCAGATCCTCGTCGGCGTGGCGCAACAGCAGGCCGCCCAGCAAGCCGCACAGCAGCAGGGCCAGCAGCCCGCGCAGCAGCAGCCGGCCGGCCGCTGATCCTGACGACGGGAGCAAGGCGATGAGCGAGGAGGCCACCAGTTTCGATGTTGTCGAGGTGCTAAAGCGCCTGCCGCATCGCTATCCCCTGCTCCTGGTCGATCGCGTCAAGGATCTGGTCGTCGACGAACGCATCCACGCGATCAAGGCGGTCAGCTTCAATGAGGATTTCTTCCAGGGCCATTTCCCCGGATCGCCGATCATGCCGGGCGTGCTGCAGATCGAGGCGCTGGCACAGGCGGCGGGGGTACTCGCGGTCGAAAGCCTCGGCCTCGCAGGATCGGGTAAGCTCGTCTATTTCATGGCGATCGAGAACGCGAAGTTTCGCGCACCCGTAACGCCGGGCGTGCTGCTCGACCTGAAGGCCGAATTCGTCCAGAAGCGTGCCAGAGTTTGCAAGTTCGTTGGCGAGGCGTCGGTCGAGGGCAAGGTGACGTGCGAAGTCAGCTTCACCGCGATGATCGCCGATGCACCTGAAACCGACGCACCTGAATAAGGTTGCCAATCTCGGCGCTCGCCGCTATGCGCGCGCCTTTCCCAAACACAGCTGGACCGGTCGGAACCGCTCCGAAGCTTAAAGGACGACTATCATGAAGACCGATGGCCACCCCGACTATCACATGATCACGGTCAAGATGACCGATGGCACCGAATTCCAGACGCGCTCGACCTGGGGCAGCGAAGGCGACACGCTGACGCTCGAAATCGACCCGACGAGCCACCCGGCGTGGACCGGCGGCAAGCAGCAGCTTCAGGAAGGCGGCCGCGTCGCAGCCTTCAACAAGCGCTTCGGCGGCCTCAGCCTCAAGAAGAACTGAGCGCTCCGCGCCAGTCGCGAGCCTTACAAGAGGGCGGTCCTGCAGGGCCGCCCTTTTTCGTCACCATCCCCAATCCTTTTCGCGATACCACTTCGTAATCACGTACTTCACGCCTTTGCGGACCTTCATGCCGTGGTGGATCGTGTTGGGATTCTCGCGGCCGTCGGCGCGACGGTTGTTCCAGCCGAGCAACTTGCCCGCTTCGGGCTGGAATGTCTTGCCGATGGCTTTGAACCGCGTCGCGCCGCCGACCTCCACATCGTTTAGATAGATCATGAAGGTCCAGGTCCGCTGGCCGGCGACCGAGCAATATTTTTCCCAGTCCTGCCCGCCGGGGTTGAAATAGTCGCAATGCGGCTTGAACTCCTGACCGACCTCGTAGCGCTGGCCCTGCAGGGGCTCGCCATGGGCCGGGTCGATCCCGGTCAGCGCATGGAGCTCGTCTTCCAGCGCCTGCACCGCGGGTTCGTCCGCCGACAAGTCGCAGGTTTCGCTGGTGCGAAAATAATGGTCATCGCCCGCGTCGGCGAGGGTGGAGGGGCGGCGGTCCGTCTCGATCAGGGCAATCAGCTCGGCGCACAGCTCCGGCGGCACGAATTCGCGTAGCTGGAACAGTTCGACCTTCGGGCTCGGCACGCGTTGCATGCCGTCCAGCGCAAGCAGCCGTTCTGCCGAAGATTCGCCCGACCCCGTCATGCAGCGCAGACTAGCCGTGCCGAAGCGACTGGCAAGTCGCGACATAATATTGCGCATCGCGCTCTATTCGCGCTTTTTCGCTTCCCATTTCTGCCGCGCTGTGCAACAGGCCCACGCCGCTGCACGGGACGGGTTGACGCCCCCTCGTGCGGGCGTATCAGGCCCCCTCCCGGGCGGTTCCGGGGGCTTGTGGCGATCGTAGCTCAGTTGGTTAGAGCGCCGGTTTGTGGTACCGGAGGTCGGGGGTTCGAGACCCCTCGATCGCCCCATTTTCCCCCAAGATCAGACCGCTCCGCACAGCTTGCAGGGGCACCTTAGCGATGACGGCTTTCTGGACCGAAGCGGATTACGACGACCACGAACTCGTGCATTTCGTGCGTGATCGGAACAGCGGCCTGACGGCGATTATCGCGCTCCATTCCACCCATCTCGGCCCCGGCGCGGGCGGCACGCGGTTCTGGCATTATGCCGAACCCGGCGATGCCGTGCGCGACGCCCTGCGTCTCTCGCGCGGGATGAGCTACAAGAACGCCATGGCCGGCCTGCCCATGGGCGGCGGCAAGGCCGTGATCCTCGCGCCGGAAGACAAGAGCAAGACACCCGAAATGCTCGCTGCTTTCGCCGATGCCGTCGAAGGTTTGGGCGGTAAATACGTCACCGCAGAGGATGTCGGCATTTCCGAAGCGGACATGGCCGCCGTGGCCGAACGCACACAATATGTCTCCGGCCTTCCGGTCAAAGGCGAGGATGCTGCGGGCGGCGATCCTGGGCCCTTTACCGCGCTCGGTATTTTCCTCGGCATCAAGGCCGCGGTGCAGCACAAGCTCGGCAGGGACAGCGTCGAAGGCGTGCATGTCGCGATCCAAGGCACCGGTAGCGTCGGTGGCGGTGTCGCCCGATTGCTCGCCAAGGAAGGTGCGAAGCTGACGCTGTCGGACGTTAATCAGGACCGTGCCGAATCGCTGGCTGCGGAACTCGGAGCCGATACCGCCGCGCCCGATGCTATCATGTCGGTCGCTTGCGACGTTTTCAGCCCCAATGCCCTCGGCGCAGTGCTCGACGACGAAGGGATTGCCCGGCTCGACTGCAAAATCGTGGCCGGCGGGGCGAACAACCAGCTCCAGCTGCCCGAACATGGCCCGATGCTGGCCGAACGCGGCATCCTTTACGCGCCCGACTATGTGATCAATGCCGGCGGGATCATCTCGGTGACGCTTGAGTACCTCTGCCGCTGCGAGAAAGCACCTTGCGACATCAACGAAGTCCGCAAGCGCATCGCCCAGATTCCCGGCCGCCTCGAACAGATCTGGACCGAGAGCGACGAGAGCGGTCTCTCTCCCGATCAGGTCGCCGATCGCATGGCCCAACGCCTGATCGGGCGCGCTTAGGGCCCTTCTTCACTTGCGGGTCAGGCGCGGGCCTGTAAAAGCGCGCGCACGGCTTACATGATGCACGGCTTCGCCAATCCCAAACGGTTCCTAACGCTCGCCAGCTGGCTCACACCGCTGTTGCTTGCGGCCGGCCTCGTGCTGAGCGGAGGCGCGCTGTGGTGGGGGCTGACCCAGGTGTCGCCCGACCGCCTGATGGGCGAGACAGTGCGCATCCTCTTCCTCCACGTGCCCGCAGCCTGGCTTGGCATGGGCGGATGGACCGCGATTGCTATCTCGAGCCTCGTATACCTCGTCTGGCGGCACCCACTGGCGGCACTTGCTGCCCGCGCAGCGGCAGTGCCCGGCCTCGTCTTCACGCTGATCTGCCTCGTCACCGGCTCGATCTGGGGCCGGCCGACCTGGGGGACGTGGTGGGTTTGGGATGGCAGATTGACCAGCATGCTGGTGCTGGCCTTCCTCTACGCCGCCTATATCGCGCTCGCGCAAGCCGCTGCCCGTGAAGGAGTGAGCGCCCGCATCCCGGCGATTTTCGGACTGGTGGGTGCGATCAACATCCCGATCATCAATCGTAGTGTTGTCTGGTGGAATTCGCTCCACCAGCCGCCGAGCATCACCATGGGCAACAGCGCTATCGACGGGGAATATCTTGCACCGTTGCTGGTCGCAGTGGTCGGCTTCTCGCTGATCTTCGGAGGAATTGTGCTGGCACGCATGCGGGCACTGCTGGCCGACATCCAGGCCGAGGCGCGTCTGCGCCGCCGGGCGAGCGAGGCGGTCTGATGCGCGAAGCGCTCGATCAGTGGGATTTCGTGCTCGCTGCCTATGCGGTAGGCGTTGTCGGCACGCTGGCGATAATCGCCTGGGCGTGGGTCGACATGAAGCGGGCGGAGCGCCGCCGCGCGGAAAGCCGGCGGAAATGAGTGCGCTGAAACCCAAGCACCAGCGGCTGGTCCTCGTTGTTCTCGCCCTTGTGGCGCTTGTGGGAGCGGGGCTGCTGGCTGCCTATGCGCTGCGCAATCAGGCGAATTACTTTTATCTGCCCGAACAAATGCAGGCCGATCCGCCGGCCGTGGGTCAGGCCGTGAGGCTAGGCGGCATGGTCGAACAGGGTTCGCTCAAGACCGATAATGACGGTGTGACCCTGCGCTTTGCCGTCACCGGCAACGATGGCTCGCGCATTCCGGTGCGCTTCAGCGGCATCGCGCCCGACCTGTTCGTCGAAGGCTCCGGCGTGGTTGCCGAGGGACGGCTCGCCCCCGACGGCACCTTCGTGGCCGACAATTTGCTAGCAAAGCATGACGAGAACTACGTGCCCAGGGAACTCGAGGGCATGAGCGAGATGCAGGCCGCAAAGATGGCCGAAGAGACGACGGTCGGCCTGGAATGATCGCCGAACTCGGTCACGCCGCGCTGTGGCTCGCTGCCGCGCTCGCCGCGCTTCAGATGGCCGCCGGTTTCCTTGCCGTTCGCGCGGGCGAGGGGAGCGAGATCGCCAGGCTGGTGCGCCCGAGCGCAGTCGTGCAGGCCGCGCTCGCCAGCATCGCTTTCGCCATGCTGCTGTGGCTGTTCGCCATCACCGACCTCTCGGTGAAGCTGGTGGCGGCCAATTCGCATTCATTGAAGCCGCTGGTGTTCAAGCTGTCGGGCGCATGGGGCAATCACGAAGGCTCCATGCTGCTGTGGGTGACGGTAATGTCGCTCTCCGGCGGACTCATCGCGCTCGCCGAGAAGCGCCTGCCGGAGCGCACCATGCATGCAACGCTGGCGGCGCAGGGCCTCGTCTCGCTTGGCTTTTACGCCTTCCTGATCCTGAGCTCCAATCCGTTCGAGCGCCTGCCGGTGCCTGCGCCAGAGGGCCTTGGCCTCAATCCCTTGCTGCAGGACCTCGGCCTCGCCTTCCATCCGCCGACGCTTTACATGGGTTATGTCGGCCTCTCGGTCGCGTTCAGCTTCGCCGTCGGTGCGCTGCTGACGCGGCAGGTCACGCCGGATTTCGCCAGCGCGATGCGGCCCTGGGTGCTAGGCGCCTGGGTCTTCCTGACCCTGGGCATCGTGGCCGGGTCCTTTTGGGCCTATTACGAACTCGGCTGGGGTGGATACTGGTTCTGGGACCCGGTGGAGAATGCTTCGCTGATGCCGTGGCTGGCCGCGACGGCGCTGCTGCATTCGACCAGCGTCCTCGCCAGTCGCGACGCGCTGCGCGTCTGGACCATCATGCTCGGCGTGGTCGCGTTTTCGATGAGCATGGTGGGGACTTTCCTCGTGCGCTCGGGCATCCTCACCAGCGTGCATGCTTTCGCCGTCGATCCGGAACGGGGGAGCTTCATCCTCGTGCTGCTTGGCCTGTTCATCGGCGGCGCGCTGCTGCTGTTCGCCTTGCGCGCCAACACGATCAATGAGGGCCAGCGCTTTACCGTGACCAGCCGCGAGGGCGCGCTGGTGTTCAACAATGTGATGCTGAGCGCAATCCTTGCGATCGTGCTGCTCGGCACGCTCTATCCGCTGCTGACCGAGGCATTCGACGTGCGCGTGTCAGTGGGGCCGCCCTACTTCAATCCCGTCTCGGCGATTTTTGCCGTGCCGATGCTGATGATCATGGCCGTCGGGCCGCTGCTGCGCTGGCGGCAGGACCGGCTGGAACGCATTCGGCCAGAGCTGGCGCTGTTCGCCGCGCTCGTCCTCGTGTCGCTGATATTCTTCGGCTTCGTCACCGGTGTCGCGATCCTGCCCTTGCTGGGGCTGGCGCTCGGGATCGGACTTGGCGTGGCCAGTTTCCTTCCGCTGCGCGGCCGCAATCTGAAGCGCGTGCCGCTGGCGACTTGGGGCATGATCGTCGCCCATTTCGGTATCGCCGTGGCCCTGATCGGCATGGCGAGCGAAAGCGCTTTCTCGAAGGAACGGCTCGCGGCAGTCGAGGCAGGGCAGAGCACGCAGGTCGGCCCCTGGACCGTGACGCTGAGCGAGGTGATGCCTATCGCGGGACCCAACTGGACGGCCATCGAAGGCCGCCTCCGCGCGAGCTATGACGGCGGCGAGCCGGTCATGCTCACTCCGCAGGCACGGCGGTTCTGGGCACCCCCGCAGGAAACGACCGAGAGCGCGCTGGCGACGCGGTGGAACGGCCAGCTTTACGCCGTCATCGGCGATCGCACGCCGGATGGTCGCTGGCAGATGCGGTTGTGGTGGAAACCGCTCGTCACGCTCATCTGGTACGGCGGCCTGCTGGTCGCGCTGGGCGGCGCGCTGGCGCTGGTCGGTCGCGTAATTGCCGACATCCGGCGACGACGCATCGCCCGGCGGATCGTCGAGCGGCGCATGGAGACGGAGGCGATGGCATGAGCTGGCGCGTGTGGCTTCCGCTGTTCCTGTTCGCAGGTTTCCTCGGTCTGGCGGCCTACCAGCTGACCCAGCCGAAAGACGACTTCGTCGAGAGCGGCATGGTCGGCGAGGCGCTGCCCTATTTCGACCTGCCGGCCGCAATGGAAGGCGTGAATGGCGCCGCGACCACCGATTTCAAGGACGGGACGCCGCGGCTGCTCAATATTTGGGCCAGCTGGTGCCTGCCGTGCATCGCCGAAGCGCCGCAGCTGGAGCGGCTGAAGGAGGCGGGTGTGCCGATCGTCGGCATCGCGATTCGCGACCGGTCGGAGGATGTAGCCCGGTTCCTGGCTCAACACGGCAATCCCTACACGCGCATCGCGCGCGACGACCTATCGGAAGTTCAGCTCGCGATCGGTTCGTCGGGTGTGCCCGAAACCTTTGTGATCGATGGCCGGGGCATCATCCGCTACCAGCACCTCGGCGACATTCGCGAAAGCGACGTGGCCATGCTGCTGGCCGAACTGGAGAAGGCGCGATGAGGAAACGTCGTCACCGCAGTGCAAACTGGGGTCGCTATCGGTGTGGCACTCGGTTGAAATCGGTTCCAGCTTTCGCTGGGATGATGGCTATGTTGCTAAGCCTTGCGCCACCGCTCGCCGCGCAGGACAGCATGCCGCCGGCCCCCTTCGCCTATCGCCAGCTCGACGATCCAACGCAGGAGGCCGCCGCGCAGGACCTGATGGAGACGTTGCGGTGCCTCAAGTGCCAGTCGCAATCCATCGCGGATAGCGATGCACCGATGGCGGGCGACATGCGCCACCAGGTCCGCATCCGTATCGCTGCGGGAGAGGATCCCGAGGCGGTGCGCGCCTGGCTGGTCCAGCGCTATGGCGACTATGTCAGCTATCGGCCCGAGGTAAGCGCGGTGACCTGGCCGCTGTTTGCGATCCCTGCGCTGCTGGTGCTGATCGCGGCGGTGGTGCTGGCAGGCCGCCTCCGGAGGCGCGCATCGTGAGCTGGTTGCCGATTCTCCTGCTGGCGCTGTTGACCTTCATCGGGGCCGTCTTCCTGCTGAAACTGCCGCGCAGCGTTTGGGCGCTGTTCGGGGCCGCGCTACTTTTCGGTCTTGCCGGATATGCCATCCAGGGTTCGCCTGGGCAGGCAGGCGCGCCTCGTGCCGCGACCGGAGAGGAATCGGCGCGCTCGGGGGAGGCCATGGTGCAGGCGCGTCGCGAATTTTATGCCGAGGGCGTGCTGCCGTCCCGCTTCGTCGTCACCGCCGATGCCTTCGCCCGCCGCGGCCAGTTCGACCAGTCGGCGCGTTTCCTCAGCAACGCCCTCGCCGAGAATCCGGACGATTCCGAAGCTTGGCTGGCCTTGGGCAACTCGCTGGTCGAGCATGCCGAGGGGCAGCTGACACCCGCCGCACTGAACGCCTACGAACGTGCCGACGCGGTCGGGCGCGGCAATCCGGCTCCGATCTATTTCCTTGGCCTCGCCTGGCTCCGTGCCGGCGATCCACAACGCACGCGCCAGCTCTGGGCGGAGTTACTAGCCAATGCATCGGAGAACGCGGACTGGCGCCCTCTGCTGGCCGAGCGCATCGAGCGGCTGGACGGCCTGCTCGGCGTCTCATCCGCCGCCGAAGAAGCCGAAGCAGCGGAATGAGACAGCCACTCTGCATCGTATTGCGGGCGGGCAGCCTTGCTGCTAATCGGCGCGCCCTGCGCAGGGCAGTGCTCTGCCATTCAGGCGAATGACGCAATGCGGCCGAACTTTTCTTTCCTATGAGCGATAGCGCAACCGTCCAGGACCCGGTGCCCGAGGGGACACCCTCCACCGGCGGCCACGGCAATGGCCATGGCGGCGCATCGCGCACGGCTCTGGCAGTCGGCGCAATCGGCGTCGTCTTCGGCGATATCGGCACCAGTCCGCTCTACGCTTTCCGCGAAACTTTCTCCGGTGCGGCGAGTATCGCAATCGACCGGATGCATGTGCTGGGCGTGGTCAGCCTGATCTTCTGGTCGATGCTGATCGTCGTGGCGATTCAGTATGTCACCATCCTCATGCGCGCGGATAACAAGGGGCAGGGCGGCAGCCTCGCCCTTATTGCGCTGATCAGCCGTCATATCGGCCAGACCAAATATGCTTGGCTGGTGGTGCTGCTCGGCGTGTTCGCTACCTCGCTTTTCTACGGCGACAGCATGATTACGCCTGCAATCTCGGTGTTGTCGGCGGTGGAGGGGCTGACGGTGGTCGACAATCGGCTCGACCCGCTGGTGATCCCCATCGCGCTGGTGCTGCTGGTGGGGCTGTTCCTCCTGCAGGCGCGCGGCACGGCCAAGGTCGGCGCGCTGTTTGCTCCGGTGATGATCGTCTATTTCACGGTGATTGCCGGCCTGGGGCTCAACCAGATCGTGCAGAACCCGGACATCCTCTGGGCGCTAAACCCCTACTACGCGGTCATGTTCTTCGTGGCCGACGGGGTGGTCGCCTTCCTTGCGCTCGGTGCGGTCGTGCTGGCAGTGACCGGATCGGAAGCGCTTTATTCGGACATGGGCCATTTCGGGCGCGGACCGATGCGCTTGAGCTGGTTTGGCTTCGTCATGCCTTGCCTGCTGCTCAACTATTTCGGGCAGGGCGCGATGATCGCAGGCCTGCCGTCCGAACAGGCGGCCGAAGTCGTCCGTAACCCGTTCTTCCTTCTTGCGAGCGAGGAATATCGCCTGCCGCTGGTCATCCTCGCCACCATGGCGACCTTCATCGCGAGCCAGGCCGTGATCTCCGGCGCGTTCAGCATTACCCACCAGGCCATGCAGCTGGGCTTCATGCCGCGCCTATCGATTCGCCACACCAGCGAGACCGAGGCGGGGCAGATCTACATTCCGGTGATCAACTGGGCGCTGATGGTCGCGGTGATCGTGCTGGTGCTGACTTTCCAGACCTCGTCCAACCTCGCCGCGGCTTACGGTATCGCGGTGACCGGCGCGGTTACGATCGACACGATCCTCATGGGCGTGCTGTTCGTTGGCGTGTGGAAATGGAAATGGTGGGTCGCCCTGCCGATCGTGGTGTTCTTCCTGATTGTGGATGGCGCGTATTTCGCCGCGAACCTGGTGAAGGTGCCCGATGGCGGCTGGTTCCCGCTGGTCGTCGGCCTCGTCGCCTTCACGCTGCTCACCACCTGGGCGCGCGGGCGCAGGTTGATGCGCGAGCGGATGAGCGAGACGGCGCTGCCAATCGAAATCTTCGCCAAGAGCGCCAAGAATTCTGCCACCCGCGTGCCGGGGACCGCCATCTTCATGGCCAGCCAGACCGCCGGCGTGCCCAGCGCGCTGTTGCACAACATCAAGCACAACAAAGTGCTGCACGAGCGGGTCATCATCCTGACCGTGCTGATCGCCGACAGCCCCTATGTCGAGAGCGACAAGCGCTGCGAAATCCACGACCTCGGCGACGGGTTCTACCGTGCGATCCTGCACTACGGTTTCATGCAGGAAACCAATGTGCCGGAAGGGCTGAAGGAAATGGAGCGCTGCGGCGGCAAGTTCGACATGATGCACACCAGCTTCTTCCTCAGCCGCCAGACCCTGCTCGCCAGCGACAAGCCCGGCATGCCGATCTGGCGGGAAAAGATCTTCGCCTGGATGCTGCGGAACGCGGCAACCGCGATGGACTTCTTCCGCCTGCCGACCAACCGTGTGGTGGAACTGGGGAGCCAGGTTGAGATTTGACGCTGGTCCAGCGCAGGCTATCGCCCGTCGGCCTCGGATCACGGCGTTCTATCGCCATGGTCGGACGGGCTTCGAAACTATTCTGCGACCTTAAGGACGGATGGGGCCGAGTTCGCCATGCCCGCGAGCGGCTATCATCATGGTGACAGCGACCGTTACGAGAAGATCGGGGAAGTCAGTTCGAACCCAGACCGGTTCGTGGTCTACCGCGGTTGTCAGCTGCACTCCGGCGTAATGCCGGACCCGGCAGCCCGACGGGCGATCCGCAGTCCGGCCGTGTGACAATCGCCATGTTCATGTCGGGGGCGTGAGCGTTTTCCTGAGATAATGCGACGCATGACCCCTCGGCCTGCCGTGTAGCGTCGCCATCAACTCGTAGCCGTGCTTTTCGTAAAACGGCCGCGCCTGCCAGCTGGTCGTTTCGACCAAGGCCAGTTCGCAGCCCTGCTCTCGAGCGAAATCCTCGGCTGCCGCAATGATTTTGCGACCTATACCAGAACCGCGCGCGCTGTCCGCCAGCCAGAGCAACTCGATGTGGAGCGTGTTCCAATAGCACGCACCGCGCAGCCCGCCGACAAGTTTGCCGACGTATTCCTTCGCCACGACATGAAAGCGCACCTCGAGTTCGTTCGGTTCGAGATCTGCGATGGTCGCACGGTTGAACCCGGCGATCCCGTCGCTGAGAGCCTGCGCGATGTCGGCAGGCGGATTGCGGACAATTTCAATCGGCATGCGAGCGCTAAGCCGTCGGCGGCTCGTCTTTGGCGACCTCGTCCGCGTCGTCCAGTGCCAGCCCGTGGCGCAGCAGCATCGGGATTTGGGTGAAGGTGAACAGGAAGCTCAGTGGCATGAACACCCACAGCTTGGCCCAGAGCCAGCCTTCGAAGTCCATCGTGCGCACCAGCACCTCGTTCAGCGCGGCCAAAGCAAAGAAGAAGTAGCCCCAGTTGCGCGAAAGCTTGAGCCAGCCTTCGCGGTCGACGCCTTCGAAGGCGGCTTCGAGCAGAATCTGGAGCAGCGCCTTGCCGCGCAGCCAGCCGCCGACCAGCAGGACCCCGAACAAGAGGTAGATCGCGGTGGGCTTGAACTGGATGAAGCGTTCGTCCTGCAGCCAGATGGTCAAGCCGCCGAAGCCCACGATCAGCGCGGTCGACAGGATCAGCATGGGGCTGACGTGACCGAACTTCAGCTTGCTGAAGGCCAAGGCGACGACCGCGGCAATCATAAATGCGATGGTACCATAAATGACCGCCGCGATCTCGCCGAAGGTGGAATCGGCAGGCGGCTGGTAGAATTTGTAGACGCCCAGGAAGACCAGCAGCGGGCCGTAGTCGACCACGATGTTGAGCCAGCCGGACTTGGTCTTGGCTTCTTCGTTCATCACGCCACCCCCGCTATCACGCGCGCCACGAGGTCCGGGTCAAAGGGGCGCAGATCGTCGATCTTCTCGCCGACACCGATGGCATAGATCGGGAGGCCATATTGCTCTGCTGCCTGCACCAGCACGCCACCGCGTGCGGTACCGTCGAGCTTGGTCATGACGAGACCGGTCACGCCCGCGACTTCCTTGAATACGTCGATCTGGCTGAGAGTGTTCTGGCCGTTGGTCGCGTCGAGCACCAGCACCACGTCATGCGGCGCTTCGGGATTGAGGCGACCGAGGACTTTCCGGATCTTTGCCAGCTCGGCCATTAGCTCGCGCTTGTTCTGCAGGCGTCCCGCCGTGTCGACGATAAGCACGTCGGTGCCGATGTCGGTCGCCCGCTTCACTGCGTCGAAAACGATCGAGGCGGGGTCGCCGCCTTCGGGTCCGCGCACGATCGGCACATTGATACGGTCGGCCCAGGTCTGGAGCTGACCGATCGCGGCGGCGCGGAACGTGTCGCCCGCGGCCAGCATGACCGCGTAATCGTCCTCCTGGAACAGGTGGGCCAGCTTGGCGATGGTGGTGGTCTTGCCGCTGCCGTTGACGCCGATCACCAGTAGCACCTGCGGGCGCGGGAAGGCGGTGATCTCGAGCGGCTTGGCCACGGGGCGCAGGATCGCGGCGATTTCCTCGGCGACGGCTTCCTTGAGCTCGGCCTCGCTGATCTCCAGCCCGAAGCGTTTTTCGCGCAGCTTTTCGCGGATACGCGCGGCGGCGCTGGGGCCGAGGTCGGAGAGGATCAACGCATCCTCGACATCGTCCAGCGTCGCATCGTCGAGCTTGGCGGTGCCGACCACTTCGGTGAGGTTGCTGGTCAGCTTTTCGGAAGTCTTGCGGAAGCCGCCGAACAGGCGCTCTGTCCAGCTGGGTTTGTCGCTCATAGCAGCAGGCCGTTCTCGTATCGGGTGGGCGTCACGGTAAGGATGTCACCGGCGCGTGTGCCTCGGGGCACCGAAATTCGTGCGAAGTGCGGGGTGTAGCCCGTTCCGTCGCGCTCTGCGAGGACGCTGTGCGGCTTATCGACCAGCGACGCCAACCATGCGTCGCGCGTCGTGCTAGCGGCGGCACGCAGCTCGGCGGCGCGGCGCTTCACGGTCGCGCGGTCGACTTGCGGCATGCGCGCAGCGGGCGTGCCGGGGCGGGACGAATAGGGGAAGATATGGGCGTGGACGATGCCCAGCTCGCGGATGATGGCGAGGTTGGCCGCGTGGTGATCTTCAGATTCGGTCGGGAAACCGGCGATGAGATCCGCGCCGATGGCGATGGCCGGACGTTTGTCCTTCAGACGCTGAACGAGGTCCACCGCATCATCGCGTAGGTGCCGCCGCTTCATCCGCTTGAGGATCAAATCGTGCCCGTGTTGCAGCGAGAGATGCAGATGCGGCATCAGCCGCTCCTCGCTCGCGAACAGCTCGACCAGCAGCGGATCGATCTCGATCCCGTCGAGCGAGGACATGCGCAGGCGCTGAAGGTCGGGGAATTTGTCGAGCACTGCCTGCACGAGCGCGCCGAGCGGGGGCGTGCCGGGCAGATCGTGGCCCCAAGAGGTGACGTCAACGCCGGTGAAGACGATTTCCGGAGCGCCATAGGCCAAGTGCTGCTCCACCTCGGCCAGCACTTGCGTAATGGTCAGCGACCGGCTCGGCCCGCGGCCCTGGGGGATCACGCAAAAGGTGCAGGCATGGTCGCAGCCGTTCTGGACCGCGATGAACGCGCGGGTGCGGTCTTGCGAAACCGGAGGGGTGTCGACCGGCACGTTCCACGCCCGTGCGTCGAGCTTGGCGGTGTTGGCTACCAAGCCATCCACCTCGGGCATGGCGGCGAGTTGCTCGCGCTCGATATCGGCAGCGCATCCGGTAACCAGGAGGCGCGCTTGCGGATTGGTGCGGCGCGCCCGGCGGATCGCCTGCCGCGTCTGGCGGACGGCTTCGCTGGTCACGGCGCAGCTGTTGACGACCACCACGTCGCGCTCCTGCGCCAGCATCGCGCGGATCTGCTCGCTCTCGGAAATATTGAGCCGGCAGCCGAGCGAAATGACTTGCGCTTCACTCACGCGAAATCGCTCCATTCGAAACTGCCGCGAAAGCTTTCGGTCGCGGGGCCGGTCATGCGGATGCGATTGTCCTCGCCCCATGCGATGACGAGATCGCCGCCCCGCAGAGTGACAGTCACCTTACGGTCGACAAGTTCGCGTCGCATCGCGTGGACCGCAGTGGCGCAGGCGCCGGTGCCGCAGGCGCGGGTGAGGCCGGCGCCGCGCTCCCACACGCGAAGGCGGATGTGGGTGCGGCTCTCGATGGTCGCCACGTTCACGTTTACCCGCTCGGGAAACAGCGGGTCGGTCTCGATCTCCGGGCCGATACTGTCGAGTGGCACGGCGTCGGTATTATCGACGAAGAAGATCACATGCGGATTTCCGACGTTGACCGCGCCCGGCTGGTCGAGGCCGTCCCAGCCGACAGGCATTGCGGCCGTATCCATCGCGTATTCGAGCGGGATGGCGTCCCAGTCGAAGCGCGGCTCGCCCATATCGACGCTGGCGCCATTCTCCGTCGGCTCCACCCAGATCGTGCCGCCCGACGTCTCGATGTTGGCCACAAAGCCATGCAGCAGGGCCACGGCGCGGCTGGCATTGCCGCAGGCCTCGACCTCTCCGCCATCGTGATTGAAGATGCGCATGCGGAAGTCTGCAGTCTTGCTTGGCTCCAGCACGATCAGCTGGTCGCAACCGATTCCCGTGCGTCGATCCGCCAGCGCACGCGCGATGGCGGTGTCGATGGCAGGCAGGGAGACCTCGCGCGCATCGAGCACGATAAAGTCGTTGCCGAGACCGTGCATCTTGGAGAAATCGACGCGCATGATGCGGCGCATCTATGCACTGGCAGCCGCAGCGTCCAGTGCGCAGCCCATCCTAGAGTCGTGACCCTAGCTAGCCCTGGCGTCGCTTTCGCGTGGTGAGCAGCCCTTGTCGCCGAAATCGACAGCGGTCACGTTGCTCGATTCGTCCTCGGACAGACGACCCTGTTTCTGGAGGCGCTCGAGAACCTTTTCAGCAGGTTCGGGGCGACCGTAGTGATAGCCCTGGCCCTTGAGCTTGCCCATTGCCTTCAGCGCCTCGAGCACCTGCTCGTTCTCGACACCCTCGGCGGTCATCGGCAGCTTGAGCCCATCGCCCATCGAGATGATCGCATCGACCAGCTTGCCGCCATGCGCCTCGTCGGTGAGCTCCGAAATGAAGGCACGGTCGATCTTGAGCCGGTCGAAGGGCAGGGTGCGCAGCTGCGACAGGCTGGAATAGCCGGTCCCGAAATCGTCGAGGCTGACATGCACCCCCTGGTTGCGCAGCGAGGTGATCATCGAGCGGACCATGCCGATATTCTCGTGCAGGCAGCTTTCGGTGATTTCGATGTCCAGCCGGTTGGCCGGGAAATTGTGCTTCACTATCAGCTTGAGCAGCTTCTGCGCGAACCAGGGATCGCGCATCTGCACGGGCGAGATATTGACCGACAGCGTCAGCTCCGGCGCCCACTGCTTGGCGTCTTCGAAGGCCTGCGAGATCAATCGCTCGCTCATTTCGCCGATGACGCCGATTTCCTCGGCAATGGGGATGAAGATGTCCGGGCCGATCACGCCGAGTTCCGGAGAATCCCAGCGGGCCAGCATCTCGAAGCCCGTCAGCTCACCCGTTTCGAGGTCCACCTGCTGTTCGTAATAGGGGCGGAATTCGCCCTGCGCGATGCCGCGGCGAATGCCGGTTTCCAGCTCGTTGCGGAAGCGCAGCTCGTTTTCCATCGGCGGTTCGAACCAGAAGAAGCGGTTCTTTCCCTGCTTTTTGGCGTGATACATGGCGATATCCGCCTTGTGCATCAGCTTCTGGGCCGAGACCGTGCCTTGACCGGTAAGGTCCAGCTGCGTGCTCGATGCGATGCCGACGGAAATTGTGACGTCGATCGAATTGCCTTCGTGATCGACCGGCACGGCGACGCTTTCGATCATCCGCGAGGCAAGCTGGTCGATCCGGTCCGGAACCTGAGGGTGGTAAGGGACGACGCACAGGAATTCGTCGCCGCCCAGGCGCGCTAGCAGGCCGCCCTCGGGCATAAGACGCTGAATCCGACGTGCGATCGCTTGCAGCACCTCGTCTCCCGCCAAATGGCCGTTGAGATCGTTGATCTGCTTGAAATTGTCGAGGTCGACGGCGACCGCTGCGAGCGCGCGTTCGCGATGGGCTTTTTCGGCCAGCAGCTCTGCGAGGGCGACTGTCAGGCTACGGCGATTGAAGCAGCCCGTGAGGTGATCCATGTCGGCGAGACGGCGCGCCTCCTCCTCGGATGCGCAACGGCGCGCAAGCTCTGCATTCAGCGCCTTGTAGCGGTTCCAACCCAGCAGAATGAGCGCGATGTTGAGCAGCAGAGCATTAGTCAGCGCGATATCGGGTGAGGGAGCGGCACCTTGGAAAGCGCGGATGAGGGTCGGCAGGACGACACCCGCCGTGCCGACGAAGAGGATGATCGCGGCAATCGCAATGCCGAGCGTGACCATATCGTGATCGCGCCGCGCGCGCAGGGCAGGGCGACCGGCGCGTTCTGCCTTCGACGACGCTGACGATTGCTCAGACAATGAGGGCCCCCAAGAATTCGATTTTCACGAGTTACCGGGAGCGCCCTAAAAAGCGGTTAACCCAGCAGTTTCGGACTGCCGGACTGGCCACGCTTCGCAGCAGAGGCTAGGCCGCCTACCACACCCGGAACTCGAAGAGGACTGCACCCGCGATGCGTTATTGGCTGATGAAATCGGAACCCTTCAAATATAGCTGGGACGACCTCGTCGCCGAAAAGGAAGGAACGTGGGACGGCGTCCGGAACCACCGCGCAAAGAACAATCTTGCGGCAATGGAAGTTGGCGATCAGGCGTTCTTCTATCATTCGCGCGAGGGGCTTGAGATCGTCGGCATTTGCGAGGTGAGCGTGGCAGGGATCACCGATCCGACCGACCCGGACGGCAAGTGGGCTGCGGTAAAAGTGAAGCCCAAGACCAAGCTGCCGAACCCGGTCACTTTGAAACAGATCAAGGCAGAGCCGCAGCTCGCCGACTGCGAACTGGTGAAACTGTCGCGTCTGTCAGTGGCGGAGATCAAGCCCGAGGAATGGTCGGTCATTCTCGAGATGGCGGGCATCTGACCCGGCGAGGTGAAGGAACAGGGCGGCAAGGCCTTTGGTTGAGAGAGTAAATCAACCACCTCACCAGGAGATCCCCGTGAACCGTTTCGAAAACAAGACTGTCCTGATAACCGGCGGCACCAGCGGCTTCGGCCTCGAAGCCGCCAAGACGATCGCAAGCGAAGGCGGTCGTGTCGCCGTCACCGGCCATAGCGACGACCATCTCGTGGATGCGCGGCAGGCTTTGCCCGAAGGATCGCTCGTGCTCATGAACGATGCCTCCGATCCCGGCGCGGTTGGGGAACTTGCGAAAGCGGTGGGCGACAAGTGGGACGGTAGCGACGGGCTGTGGCTTAACGCCGGTTACGGCAAGTTCCGCCCGAACCGGCAGAACGACGCCGATTTCTTCGACCTGATGATGAACACCAATGTTCGCGGGCCGGTGTTGCAGATGGCCGAGTTGATGGACGACCTCAACGATGGCGACGCAGTGCTGCTCAGCGCTTCGGTTGCGCCCTCGGGCAGGCGCAAGGGGCGGTCTACGCGGCGACCAAGGCTGCCTGCCTCTCGCTCGCACGCAGCTGGGCCAGCGCGCTGGCGGAGCGGAACATCCGGGTGAATGCAGTATCGCCTGGGCCGATCGAGACGAACTTCATCAACCAGGCCGACATGGACGAGAAGCGCGAAGAGCAATTCCGCGAACAGGTGGAGTCGCAGGTCCCGCTCGGCCGGTTCGGCGAGGCGGAAGAAGTCGCCAACGTCGCACTGTTCCTGCTGTCCAATGCCGCGTCTTACGTGACCGCATCGGAACATGCGGTCGATGGGGGGATGACGAAGCGCTGATTTCGGCTTGCCGCGCTATCCTTTCGCACTGGCGCAACCAAGCGGAACCACAGGGCTGAGACTCCGTTAATTGCCTGTAACGGCGCAACAAATTGCGCTCCACAGCATAGGAGAGAACCCATGGGTGAACTTACCGAAAAGATCAAAGGCAATGCGAACGAAGCTGCTGGCAACGCGAAGCAGCAGTCGAACGATCCCGAGACCCGAGCCGAAGGCCGCCAGCAGGAAGCCAAGGGCGAAGCCCAACAGTTCAAGGGCGAAGTCGAAGGCAAACTCGGCAACGACGTCTAAGGCTGCGTAGCAAAGCAGAAAGAAGGGCCGCTCCGGAATGCCGGAGCGGCCCTTCTTCGCGTTTAGCGTTCGCGCAAACCGCTGATGGTTGCGCCGCTTGCCGCAAGTTGCTCGATATCGATGCGGCAATGGATCAGGCGCAGTCCGCTGCGGCCTTCGGCGGCCACAAGCGCATTCTTGAACTGTTCGGTCGTCTCCGCGTCAGCGGACCAGCCGCCGAAGGCTTCGGCCAATTTTCCGAAATCGGGATTGGCGAGGCGCGTCGCGCTGATCCGATCCTCGCCCGGAAACTCGCGTTCCTGGTGCATGCGGATCGTGCCGTAGGCGCCATTATCGACGACGATCACGATAAGGTTCGCGCCGTGCTGGACGGCAGTGGCCAGCTCCTGCCCGTTCATCAGGAAATCGCCATCGCCCGCTGCGGCCACAACCGTCCGTTCGGGAAAGCGCAGTGCGGCTGCGATGGCGGCAGGCACCCCGTACCCCATCGCGCCGCAGGTCGGGGCGAGCTGGCTGGGAAAGCCGTTATAGCGCCAATAGCGATGCCACCAGCCGGCGAAGTTCCCCGCCCCGTTGCAGACGATCGTGTCGGCGGGGAGGGTATCGCGCATGAACTGGACAGCCTGCCCCATGTCGAGCGTATGGCCATTGGGGTGGGCGGTGGCCCACTGGTCCCATTCGGCGTGTGCCACGGCCCCGGCATCGAAGTCGATCACCTCGCCCTCGTCCCACAGCGCGGCGCTCTCGGCGAATTCGTCCATGCTGGCGCAGATCGCGAGGTCGGCGGGATAGACGCTGTTGAGTTCGTTTGCATCGGGGTGGATGTGGATCAGCTTGCGGTCCGGCGCGGTCAGCGGCGGGACGGTATAGCCATCGGTCGTCGCCTCGCCGAGCCGGGCCCCGACGGCGAGGATCAGGTCGGCCGATTTCGCCCGCTCGACCAGCTTCGGATTGGGGCCGTAGCCGAGATTGCCGGCGTAAACAGGGCTACTGGGCGAAATGGCATCCTGCCTGCGGAACGCCGTCGCCGCCGGAATGCCGAGCCGTTCTGCGAACAGCTGGAAATGCTCGCGGGCCTTGGCGTTCCAGCCAGCACCGCCGACGATCGCGAGCGGCGCGGCGGCGTCGGCGATCAGCGCCATCATCGCCTGCATCGCATCGGGGCAGGGTGCTTGCGCCGGGCGCTCGACTCTCGGGCGTGGTGTGGCGTCGGTGGCCCGGCTCAGCATGTCCTCGGGCAGCGCCAACACGACCGGGCCCGGTCGGTCTGAGATGGCGGTTGCATAGGCGCGGGCGATATACTCCGGAATGCGATCTGCGCTGTCGATCCGCGCGGCCCATTTGGCGATCGGCGTGAAGAAGGCGGTGAAATCGACCTCCTGGAAGCCTTCGCGGTCGCGCATCGCACTGTCGACGTCGCCCACGAACAGGATCATCGGCTGAGAATCCTGCATCGCGACATGCACGCCGATGCTTGCATTTGTCGCACCGGGCCCCCGGGTGACGAAGGCCACTCCGGGCCTGCCGGTCATTGCCCCGTCGGCGCAGGCCATGAAGGCAACGCCGCCTTCCTGTCGGCAGGTTACCACATCGATCGCATCCTGTTGGCCCAGCCCGTCAAGAACCTGAAGGAAGCTCTCGCCGGGGACGGTGAAGATCCGGTCGCATCGCTGCCCGATCAGGCAGTCGACCAACAGGCGGGCGGCGGCGGGGGTGTGGGCCTCTCTCATGAAAGCGCGACTAACCCCGCGTAATCCGGCTGGCAATCTGCGAACATGGTTAATTTGCGCCGTTTCGTTCCGTTTTGCGACAGTTGAAAGCCGGGGGGATACCAAACAGTTAAGAAAGCGTTAACTCCTCACTATGAGACGCGCACTTGTTCTGACGAGCGAAGCCGCCCGGCACTGGTTCCGGGCAAGTCTGCCACAACGCCGCCTGGCCTTTGCCGATATGCCAGCGAGCGAGCCGGTCAGCTGGGCTCTCACCGCCAGCGATGTGCGCGGTGTCGCGACGACCTATTTCGCGACCGTCGCGGCAGTGCTCGCCTTCATAATCTAGGCACCTGCTGCGGCCGCCATTTCGGCTGCGGCATTCTCCGCTGCCACCAGTCGCTTGCCGAGCCAGGCCGAGAACAGGCACATGGCCGCGCATAGCAGCACTTGCTCGGTAATCGGCACGCCCGCCGCGCTCAGCGCCATGGCAGCGAGCGAGCCGGCCACCATCGCCCCCGAATTGACGATATTGTTCGCCGCGATCGTGCGCGATGCGCGGTCGGGCGAGACGCGCGTCGTGAGGAAGGCGTAAAGCGGGACCACGAACATGCCCCCGGCGATGGAGATGCCGAGCAAGCAGAGCAGGAGTATCGCGGCCATGGGCCAGGCGATGAACTCGCCGACCGACAGCAATGTCTCCGGCTGGTCGGCTTGCCAGATCTTCGCCACCACGTAGAACGCAACCACGAACAGCCCCATGACGATCACCGAGACCGGCGAATAGCGCGCCGAGACGCGGCCTTTCAGCAGTGCATTGACCGCGACCGACCCGATCGCCACGCCGATGGAGAAGACCACGAGGAAGAGGCTCGCGACCTCCGGACTGGCCATGATGGTATTCTTGGCCAGTGGCGGGAACTGGATGAACAGCACCGCGCCGATGGTCCAGAAGAAGCTGATCGCGAGGATCGCGTAATAGACTTCCTTGTTGTGCATCGTGTCCCGCACCAGCTTCACCGAGGCGCGCAGGATATGCCAGTCGAGCTTCTCGACCTCGCCCATCGGCGGGGCGGCGGGCACTTGCCGGCTGACGAGGTAGCCGATGCAGGCGGTCACGACGATGCCGATGGCCGCCCAGCCGGTGTAGTCCACCGCGATCGGCCCGGCGAGGATCGTGCCTGCCAGGATCGCGACGTAGGTACCCGCCTCCACCAGCCCGGTGCCCGCCAGCACCTCGTCCCTCTTCAGATGCTGCGGCAGGATCGCATATTTGATCGGGCCGAGGAAGGTCGATTGCACCCCGGTCAGGAACAGCGCCAGCAGCAGCAGCGGAATTGCCACCGCGTGCACCATGATCCCGTTGTAAGCGAGGTAGAGCCCGCTTGCGCCGATGATCATCAGCCCGATCTCGCAAGCCTTCACCGTGCGGATGATCTTCGCCTTGTCCCGCATGTCGGCCAGTTGCCCGGCCAGTGCGGAGAGGAGGAAGAACGGCAGGATGAACAGGCCCGATGCCAGCCCGCTGAAACTCGCCTCGGTCGCCGGCTCGCTGTAGACCGCATAGACCACGAACAGGACCATGGTGGTCTTGTAGAGGTTGTCGTTGAAGGCGTTGAACAGCTGCGTGACGAACAGCGGCAGGAACCGCCTCGTGCGCAGCAGATGCGTGGATGTAAGCATGACCCCCCGGGAATGGCCCCGTCTCTCGCGCCCTAGTAGAGGCGCAACGCCGTAGCGGACAAGGACAATCGGCGACTTTTGCGGCGAGCCGTAACTCGCTAGGGGAGGGGCGATGCTGACCTTGCCCAACATCCTGACGCTGACGCGCATCTTTGCGATCCCGTTGCTGGCCTTCCTGCTGTGGTGGCCGGGGTGGGAGCAAGGCTATCTCGCCGCCTTCGTGCTCTACTGCGCGATGGGCATCACCGACTATTTCGACGGCTACCTCGCGCGCACCAGCGGGACGGTGTCGAAGCTCGGCATTTTCCTCGATCCGATCGCCGACAAGATCATGGTCGCCGCGGTGATCCTCGTGCTGGCGGCGCAGGGCGTGCTGCGCGGGCCCTATGTGGGCGACGCGCATGTGATCGCCGGGCTGATCATCCTGATGCGCGAGATCGCCGTGTCGGGTCTGCGCGAATTCCTCGGCCCGCTGCAGGTCTCGGTCCCCGTCAGCCGCCTCGCCAAGTGGAAGACGACCTTCCAGATGATGGCGCTGGGCTCGCTCATTTTGGGGCAGGGCCTGCCGGACTGGACCGTGATGATCGGCGCGATGGAGGCGAATGTGCCGCACACCTACGGCCTCGTGAGCCTGTGGGCCGCGGCGGTGCTTACCGTGATTACGGGGTGGGATTACCTGCGGGTCGGCTTGAAGCACATGGATTGAAGGGAGACGTGGACCACCGACCGGGGTGTTTTGCAAAACTGCGATTTCGGCTGGAAGGAGCGGAGAGCGCGGGATTGCGGGTTGTCGATCAGCGTGACCTGTCACCTTCCGGCTTGCTTCGGATATGGCCGAAGCGTGGCAGATGTTGCGCGCTGCCCATTGCAAGCTCAATCCGTCAAACATCCGGCCCGAATGGCAGGAAATGGACCTGTAGGAAAATGGGTGGAATGTCTGCCTTTGGGTGGTCAGCGGACCTCCGGCTTGCCAGTTCGCACCTGAGGGATCGAATCCCTGAGAACTTTCACGGACGAGCGAAGAATGATCACTGCCATGGCACCACCTATCAGTATGTCGGGCCAAGGCGACGCCGTTAGTGCGACAGAACCAGCTGCTATGAGGACGCCAACGTTCGAGATCACGTCATTGCGCGAACACTCGAATGTGCTCGCCATATTCACATCCTGCCGCCTGAATCTCCAAAGCAGCGAAAGACAAACCACATTTGCGACAAGCGCCATTCCGCCGAAAACGAGCATCAATGTCGATGATGGGGGAACTCCAGTGCTGAGCTTGATCGCAACATTCACTAATATGCTGATACCTAGCAACAGGATCAGGATACCTTTGAAGACTGCCGCGCCAGCTTTCCAGCGGTCGCCTCGCGAGAGGGCATACAAGCTAACGCCATAAACCAAGGCGTCTCCCAACATGTCGGTCGCATCCGCCATGAGGGCGGTCGACCCAGCAATCACCCCGGCCGCGAACTCAACGAAGAACATCACAGCGTTGACCAGGAGCACTATGATCAGGACACGTCGCTGGTCTGCCTGCCTTGCAAGCTTCTCTAGCTCGGTTCCTTTTGATGAACAGCAATCGCTCGACATGGCGCCTAAATGGTAGGTTAGGTCAAAGTCCGCAACCGGGTCGCAAGCTGAACTTCCGCTTTTGGGCCCATAGCACCCCCAAGCAGCCTCTCGCTCACCCCGCCCGCAATTCCTCGGCCAGCAGCTCGAAATCGTCCCGACGGGGCGAGTTCTTGCGCCAGATCAGGGCGATCTCTCGAGTGGCGCTCTTGCTCTTGAGGGGGCGGGCGACGACCCTGGTGCCGTTCAATATGCCCGCATCCACCGCCATCTTGGGCAGCATCGTCAGGCCGAGGCCATTGTCGACCATCTGCACCAGCGTGTGCAGGCTGGTGCCGATCATGGTGGTCGAGCCGCGTAGTTCGGGGCGGTTGCAGGCGGCCAGCGCGTGGTCTTTGAGGCAGTGGCCGTCTTCCAGCAGCAGCAGTCGACCGTCGTCGATCATGCTCGGCGGGACGCTCTCGGGCGGATCGCGCGGGTCGTTTTCGGGGAAGGCGACGTAGAGCTCGTCAGCGGCGATGTGCGCCGTCTCCACCTCGCCGGTGGGGAAGGGCAGGGCGAGCAGCACGCAATCGACCCGCCCGTGCTGGAGCGATTCGACCGCGTCGTGGCTGGTCTCCTCGCGCAGGAACAGCTCGAGATCGGGGCGCTCCTTACGCAGGCGCGGCAGGAAGCGCGGCAGGAGGAAGGGCGCGATGGTCGGGATCACGCTCATGCGGAGTTGCCCCGCGAGCGGCTTGCCTGCGGCCTGCACTAGGTCCGCCAGTTCCTCCGCCTCGCGCAGGATGCGGTGCGCCTTGTCCACCACCTGATTGCCCAGCGCAGTAAAGCGCACCACGCGGCGGCTGCGCTCGACCAGCGTCACGCCGAGCAGCGATTCCAGCTCGCGTATCCCGGCGGAGAGCGTGGATTGCGAAACGAAACTCGCCTCCGCCGCACGGCCGAAATGGCCATGCTCGTGCAGCGCCACGAGATACTGCAGCTGCTTGAGGGTGGGGAGGTAGGTGCTCACTCCGCCGCCTGCGTTTCGACCATCTCGCTCTGCATGTCGTCGATGTGGGTCATCAGCAGGCGCCCATCGCGCACGGCGAAGGCCATGCGGCCCTCGACCAGTTCGAGCGCGTCCTTACCGAAGACCTCGTAGCGCCAGCCCTGCAGGATCGGCAGGTCGCGCACCCCGGCGGCGAGGGCTTCCATCTCGTCCGCCTTGGTCAGCAGGCGCGGCGCGACATCGATCTCGCGAGCGCGGATCTTGAGCAGCAGTTTCAGGAGGTCCGCGACCAGCGCGCCTTCCTTGCCGAGCGGCGCGCCGCGCTTGGGCTTGTCGGGCATCTCGTCCTTCGACAGCGGCTCCGCCTTTTCGAGCACTTTCATCAGGCGCTTGCCGATGTCGTTGTCTTTCCACGCATTCGACAGGCCGCGCACCTTGATGAGGTCGGGTTGCTTCTTGGGCGGGTGGCTGGCGATGTCGGCCAGCGTCTCGTCGCGCATGATGCGGCCGCGCGGGATGTTCTTGTGCTGCGCCTCGCCCTCGCGCCAGGCGGCCAGCGCCTTCAGCCGGCCGAGCACCTGCGGATTGCGGCCGGGGGAGCGGATGCGCTTCCACGCCTGGCCTGCGTCGTTGGCGTAGTTCGCCGGATCGGCCAGCTTGTCCATTTCCGCATCGAGCCAGCCGCCGCGTTCGGTCTTGATCAGCTTTCTGAGGATCTTGGGGAAAATGGTCGACAGATGTGTCACGTCGCCGATGGCATATTCGATCTGTCGGTCGGTCAGCGGGCGGCGGCTCCAGTCGGTGAAACGCGCACCCTTGTCCACCGCGATGCCGAGCCAGCTTTCGACGAGATTCGCATAGCCGATCTGTTCGGACTGGCTGATCGCCATCATCGCGATCTGCGTGTCGAAGATCGGCTGCGGGGTCTTGCCGGTGAAATTGTAGACGATCTCGACGTCCTGCCCACCGGCGTGGAAGACCTTCAGCACGTCTTCGTTGTCGCACATCAAGTCCCACAGGGGCGCAAGGTCGATACCCTCGGCCAGCGGGTCGATCGCCGCGGCCTCTTCCTCATTGGCGATCTGCACCAGGCACAGCTCGGGCCAATAGGTGTTCTCGCGCATGAATTCGGTGTCGACGGTGACGAAATCGCTTTTCGCCAGACGCTCGCACAGGTTAGCCAGCGCGTCGGAAGTGGTAATCAGGTCGTGTATCTTCATCGTGTCTTTTCTGTCTGTCGGGCGGAGTACCGCCCTCGGCCGCTGCGAGCCTTGACAAAAAGCCGCAGGTGCCCTGTTAGCGCGCGCGTTTCCTGCTAGAGGAGCGCGTCGCCCCGAAGTCGGGACGCCCCTAGCGCCATAGCTCCGAAAATGGAAAGATTTTAGATGCACGCCTATCGTACCCACAATTGCGCACAGCTGACGAAGGACAATGTGGGCGACACCGTCCGCCTGTCGGGATGGGTGCACAACAAGCGCGACCATGGCGGCGTGCTGTTCGTCGACCTGCGCGACCATTACGGCATCACCCAGATCGTGGCCGACGAGGATAGCGAGGCGCTACCGATCCTCGACCGGATCAAGCTGGAATCGGTCGTCACCATCGATGGGACGGTGAAGGCGCGCGACGATGTGGCGGTGAACACCAACCTGCCGACCGGGGAGATCGAGGTCTTCGCCCGCTCGGTCGAGGTGCAGAGCCGTGCGGACGACCTGCCGCTGATCGTGAACAGCGCCGAGGATTATCCGGAGGAAACGCGCCTCAAGTACCGCTTCGTCGACCTGCGGCGCGAGCGCGTGCACAAGAACATCATGCTGCGCAACCAGGTCATCACCAGCCTGCGCCGCCGGATGACCGATCAGGGTTTCAGCGAATTCCAGACGCCGATCCTGGGCGCCTCCAGCCCCGAAGGCGCGCGCGACTATCTCGTGCCCAGTCGCCTGCATCCGGGCCGTTTCTATGCGCTTCCGCAGGCGCCGCAGATGTTCAAGCAGTTGCTGATGGTTGCCGGTTTCGACCGCTACTTCCAGATCGCCCCCTGCTTCCGCGACGAAGACCTGCGCGCCGACCGCAGCCCGGAATTCTACCAGCTCGACTTCGAAATGAGCTTCGTGACGCAGGAAGACGTGTTCCAGGCGATCGAGCCGGTGCTCGCCGGCGTGTTCGAGGAGTTCGCGGACGGCAAGAGCGTGACGCCTGCGGGCGAATTCCCACGCATCCCCTATGCCGAGGCGATGCTGAAATATGGCAGCGACAAGCCCGATTTGCGCAATCCGCTGATCATCTCGGACGTCACATCGCACTTCGAGAAGTCAGGCTTCGGACTGTTCGAAAAGATCGTCGGCGGCGGTGGCCGGGTCCGCGTGATCCCCGCGCCGAACACGCATGAGAAGAGCCGCAAGTTCTTCGACGAGATGAACGACTGGGCGCGCCGCGAAGGCTTTGCCGGGCTTGGTTACGTCACCCGCAAGGGTGGGGAGTTTGGCGGCCCGATCGCCAAGAACCACGGGCCTGAGGGCATGGAAAAGCTCTATGCCGAGCTGGGGCTCGGCGAGAACGACGGCCTGTTCTTTGCCGCCGGCAAGGAAAAGGACGCCGCCAAGCTGGCTGGTGCCGCCCGCACCCGCGTTGCGGAAGAACTGGGCCTGATCGAGGAAGGCTGCTTCAAGTTCTGCTGGATCGTCGACTTCCCGATGTTCGAATATGACGAGGACCAGAAGAAGGTCGATTTCAGCCACAACCCCTTCTCCATGCCGCAGGGCGAGATGGAAGCGCTGGAGACCAAGGACCCGCTCGATATTTTGGCCTGGCAGTATGACATCGTCTGCAATGGCTACGAACTGTCCAGCGGCGCTATTCGTAACCACCGTCCGGACATCATGTACAAGGCCTTCGAGATCGCCGGCTATACGCAGGAGGATGTCGATGCGAACTTCAGCGGCATGATCGAGGCGTTCAAGCTCGGCGCACCGCCGCACGGCGGTTCGGCCCCCGGCATCGACCGCATCGTGATGCTTCTCGCCGACGAGCCGAACATCCGCGAGGTGATCGCTTTCCCGCTCAACCAGAAGGCGCAGGACCTGATGATGGGCGCGCCGAGCATGGTCGCGCCGAGCCAGCTGCGCGATGTCCACATCCGCCTCGGCGGTGCGGCGCTGGAAGCGCAGAAGGCCGCCAGCGAGGCCGAAAAGACCGACATGAACAGCAACGCCGCTAAGCGCGACGCGCCGCAACGCAACGATGACGCCTGACACGAAAAAGGGCGCGGATCGCTCCGCGCCCTTCCGGTCAGACTGATCGAGGGATCAGTCGTACTGCTTTTCGATCATGTCGCCGAACTGTTCGCCTTCGCAGATTTCGTTGTAGCACCGTTCGACCACGGCGCGTTCCTGCGCTTCGAGCTGGTTGCTCTCGATGGCTTCCTGGAACTTGTTCTTGATGTAGTCCTCGCCTTCCTCGACGCGCTCGGCAGCAGCTTCGTCGCCGCTTTCGAACATGTCGGAGATGCTGGCGAACATCTGGTGCGCTTCGCCGGCCATCGTGCCCTTGGTGACAAGCTCGTCACTCTGGCGCTCGAGCTCGGCATTCATCTGCCGAAGCGTCTGCTCGCGCTGCTGCAGGCGCTGGTTGAGGGCCTGCTTCAGCTGCGGGCTGTCGGCCTTCTCGGCGGCCTTTCGATAGCCTTCGACCGAATCGAACGTGGTGTCGGCGAGGCTCTTGAAAGTCGTACTGCTCATGTTGTGCTTCCCTTGTGTAAGAGGTTGATATCCAACCAACCCCTTACACGGAAAGCGGGTCCGGACCCGGCAGCAATGCAACGCGCAATTCTCTCGCTTCAGCCCGCCTCTTCCACAAACACATAATTGTGCTGCGCATCGAGGAGCGTCAGCGTGCGTTTGCCGTCGCTTTCGCCGACCACCAGCGGTAAGCCGAAGAAGCCCGGCGTCATCATGATGATCGATTGCGTCCCGTCGTCATTGGCCTTGGTGCCGATGGCGGTCTTGCCGGAGGTGACGGTTGCGTAGGTTGTTCCACCCTCGCTGCTGATTGTCAGAGGCCCGAGCTCGTCATTGACGTAGCGCGAAGCGAGACCGGATAGCACTTCGGCATCGCCCTTCTCGACGATCCCCTCGCGCCCCTTCTCGCGCGCTTCCGCGCCCAGTCTAACCGTTGCGGCAAGGTTTTCGTCCGCTTCGTTGTCGCCGTCGTAGAGCACTTCGAGCAGTTTGCGCTGGAACAGGCCGAGCAGGCCCTGGCCGGTGTCCGAGTTGGTCAACAGCACGGCTGCCACGCCGTCTTCCGGAATAAACCAGAAATTGCTCTTGAAGCCGATCAGGCTGCCGCCGTGGTAATAGATCGACTTGCCGAAGTTCGCGCTCTCCATCAGGCCCATGCCGTACCAACTGTCCTCGCCGATCGGCACGTAACGCTCGCGGCGCTTGAGCAGGTTCTCGGCCGAGACGAGATCGGTCCCGTCGGTCAGCGTGCCTTCGCGCAGCTCGTTAAGCGCATAGAGCGCCATGTCGTGGGCGGTGGACCACACGCCGCCGGCGGGGCGATAGGGGTAGACCATCCAGTTCCACTGCATCGGTGCGGTCTCGACCGGGCCCGCGAAGCCGCGCGCATGCGGCCTTGCCCAGTTGTCGTCCATCGCCGCGTCGTAGTCGAAAGTCGTGCGCGTCATGCCGAGCGGCCCGAAGATGCGCTCGTCCATCGCGCGGTCGAAAGCAGCGCCGATTTCCATGTCGGGATAGATCAGGTGCCCGCCGATATAGCCCGCCGCGCTGGCCATGAGGTTGTTGTACTGGAACACTTCGCCAAAGCCGCTGGTGGGTTCGGTCGCGGCGAGCTGGACGAAGGTGTCGCTCGCCGGGGTTTCGCGGCTGGTGTTCATCACCCACTGCATGTCCTTGCGGGGGAGGCCGGTGCACGCGCAGATGAGGTGCTCGACCAGTACACTGTCGGTAGTCTCCGCGCTGCCGAGGCGGAACTCGGGGTAGACCTCGGTCACCTTCTGGTCCCAGGCGAGCTTGCCTTCATCGACCAGCGTGGAGAGCAACAGCGTGGCCATGCCCTTGGTGTTGGAGGCGACCATGAAGCTGGTGTCCTCGTCGACTTGCTGCCCGCCGCCGATCTCGGTCGTGCCGAGGCCGCCTTCCCACACGATGCGGTCGTTCTGCACCAGCGCCAGGCCGACGCCGGGGATTTCGAGCCCCTCCATTGCCTCGGTAAGATAGCCGGTCAGCTCGGCGATCCGGGCGGGCGTCAACTCCTCCGCCTCGCGCCCGGCGAAGCTCTCGCGCTCGAAATCGGTCGGGCGCAGCGATCCGAAGGCTTGGTTGAGTTGCGCTCCACGCTTGGCAATCGTGCCCAGCGCGCCATTGATCAGCACTACGGTCCAGGTGTCGCCCTTGCGCAAACCGATACCTTGAATGGCAAGCTGTTCGGCTGGAGACGTTGTGTAGTTTACCACGGTGATCTGGTCCCAGCCGTCGCGGGCCGGGGGGTCCTGTGCGGTCAGGACTTCGCGCCCGAATGCCGGGTCAAGCTTCGCCCAGGCGGCGGCAACGGCGGCAGCGCCATCCTTTGCATCGGCGACCCCGACGATCGCGGCGGTGGCATCGCCTTCGGGCGCGGTGAACACCATCGCATCGCCCCGCATCTCGCGGCTCCAGCCCGGGATCGGCGTCATCTGCGCGCCCGTGCCGGTATCGAGGTCTGCGGCGCTTTCCTGCGGCGCGACTTCCTGCGCGAGTACAGGTAGGGGCGAGGCGGCGGCGAGCAGCGCCGATACGGCAAAAGCGAGGCGTTTCATGACGATGGTCTCCTTGCGTATTGCGCGGATAATACGCCCACCGTATGACAGGTCAATTGCAGGCGAGGTGCGCCAGCCCCTTGCGCTCGCTCGCGGCGTTCATTAGGGCGAAAGCCAATTTCCAAACCCCCATGAATTCGAGAGGGACAAAAATGAGCGATACTGCCGACCGCGTGCAGAAAATTGTCGTCGAGCACCTCGGCGTCGAAGCCGACAAGGTGACTCAGGAAGCCAGCTTCATCGACGATCTCGGTGCAGACAGCCTCGATATCGTCGAGCTGGTCATGGCCTTCGAAGAAGAATTCGGCGTTGAAATCCCCGACGATGCAGCCGAGAAGATCTCGACCGTCGGCGACGCGACCAAGTACATCGAAGAGCACAAGGGCTAAGCCAAGGGGCTACGCTCGCCGCTTTTCGGCAAACCTGCTTCTTTGGCGGGAACGGACAGGCCCGACCCGATAAGGGCCGGGCCTGTTGTCTTTTATTCGGAGAAATACATGCGTCGTGTGGTCGTTACCGGTCTTGGCCTCGTCACCCCCTTGGGCGGCGATGTGGAAACCAGCTGGTCCAACCTGATCGCGGGCAAGAGCGGGGCAGGGCCGATCACCCGCTTCGACGCCAGCAACCAGAAGGCGCAGATCGCCTGCGAGGTGAAGCCCAAGGACCACGAATGGGGCTTCGATCCGGACAAGCGCGTCGATCCGAAACTCCAGCGGCAGGTCGATCCGTTCATCGTCTACGGCCTCGACGCCGCCGGGCAGGCACTCGAAGATGCCGGGCTGACCGAGATGGACCAGGCCACCAAAGAGCGCGCCGGCGTTTCGATCGGCGCAGGCATCGGCGGCCTGCCTGGGATCGAGCAGGAATCGGTCAATCTCCACGAACGTGGTCCGGGCCGGGTCAGCCCGCATTTCGTCCACGGCCGGATCATCAATCTCGTCAGCGGGCAGGTTTCCATCCGCTATGGCCTCATGGGGCCGAACCACGCCGTCGTCACCGCCTGTTCGACCGGGGCGCACTCGATCGGCGATGCCGCGCGCATGATCCGCGACGACGACGCCGACATCATGCTGGCAGGTGGATCGGAATCGACCATCAATCCGCTCGGCATTGCCGGCTTCGCGCAGGCGCGCGCGCTCAACACCGGCTTCAACGACCGCCCCGAACAGGCCAGCCGACCCTACGACAAGAACCGCGAAGGCTTCGTGCTGGGCGAAGGCGCGGGCGTGGTGGTGCTGGAGGAATACGAGCACGCCAAGGCCCGCGGCGCAAAAATCTATGCCGAAGTCGTCGGATACGGCCTCTCGGGCGATGCCTATCACGTCACCGCCCCGCACCCCGAAGGCAAGGGCGCCGAACTCGCCATGCGTATGGCGCTGAAGAAAGCGGGCATGGAGGCGAGCGATATCGACTACGTCAACGCCCACGGCACCTCGACCATGGCCGACACGATTGAGCTCGCCGCGGTAAAGCGTGTGCTGGGCGACAATCTCGGCGGCGCATCGATGAGCTCTACCAAGTCCGCCATCGGCCACCTGCTCGGCGGCGCGGGCGCGGTGGAAGCAATCTTCTGCATCCTCTCGATCCGCGACCAGATCGTCCCGCCGACGCTCAATCTCGACGATCCGGACGAGGGCACCGTCGGCGTCGACCTTGTGCCGCACACCGCCAAGAAACGCGAAGTGCATGCTGCGCTCAACAACAGCTTCGGCTTCGGCGGGACCAATGCCTCGCTGATCGTCAAGAAAGTCGACTGACGTGAAAAAGACCGGTGCGCTGATTATCGGCGCGATTGCTGCGCTGGTCCTGGCGATCGGCGCGATCTGGTTCGCCTCCGGCTGGTGGGGCGGCGCGGATGTGGAGGAGGATACGAACTTCATCGTCCCCTCCGGCGCGACGCTGACCTCGGTGGCGAACAAGCTGGAGGACGAAGGGCTCATCGGTTCTGCCGGCGGCTTCCTGTTGCGCGCACGAATTCTCGGCTCGGGCGATCCGATCAAGGCGGGCGAGTTCCTGCTGCCGTCCGGGGCCAGCCCCGCGCGCATTCTCGACACGTTCCAGCACGGCGAGGTGATCCGCCGCTTCGTGACAATTCCCGAAGGCCTGCCCTCGATCATGGTCTACGAGCGACTGATGGCGAAAGACCTGCTGACTGGCGAAATACCGGTCCCGGTGGAGGGCTCGGTCCTGCCAGACACTTATGATTTCGAGCGCGGCGAAAGTCGGGGCGAAGTGCTTGCGCGCATGCAGGTGGCGATGAAGAACTACCTCGCCGAAGCCTGGCCCAAGCGCGGCGACGACATCGCGGTCGACAGCATCGAGGAAGCGGTAATCCTCGCTTCGATCGTCGAGAAGGAAACCGGCGTCGCGCGTGAGCGGCGCATGGTCGCCGGGCTCTACTCCAATCGCGTGAAAGACGGGATGTTACTGCAGGCCGACCCGACGATCATCTATCCGATCACCAAGGGCAAGCCGCTCGGCCGCCGCATCCGCCAGTCGGAAATCGCCGCGATCAACGATTACAATACCTATACCATGGTGGGCCTGCCCAAGGGGCCGATCACCAATCCGGGCCGCGAATCCATCGCCGCAGTGCTGAACCCGGCAGAGACGACGGCGCGCTATATGGTGGCAGACGGAACGGGCGGTCATGCCTTCGCCGAGACGCTTGAGGAGCATAACGCGAATGTCGCGAAGTGGTTCGAGATCCGCCGCCAGCGCGGTGAGATGTGAGCGAGGGTGAGGCCCCGCTGATCCTGACGGCACAGCTGCCCGATGACATGCATGCGCGCTACACCGCGCTGCGTGACGCGCATTTTCCGCCCGAACGCAACTACCTCGAAGCGCATGTGACGCTGTTCCACGCGCTGCCCGGCATGTGCGAGGGCGAGGTGGTCACGGTGTGCGAGCGCATGGCGCGCGATTTCGCGCCAGTGGCGGGCGAAGTGATGGGCCTCATGTCGCTCGGGCAGGGGACGGCGATCAAGCTCGAGAGCCCGGCCATGCTGCGCCTGCGCGACCTGCTGGCCGACGGTTTTCATGGGCTCCTCACCCAGCAGGATCAGCACCGGCCCCGGTTGCATGTAACGATCCAGAACAAGGTCAGCGGCAAGGAAGCCAAGGCCTTGCAAGCGCAGCTCGATGGCATGGTCCTGCCGCGCAGTTTCCGGTTCCCCGGCCTCTCCCTCTTCCACTACCGTGGCGGTCCGTGGGCGCATGTGAAGACCTTCGCTTTCCGCGGCAAAGACACCGCGTAAACCTGCTGCGAAAGAAAATTGCGTAGCCGCGCATTGTGCGGTTGACCCCATGCCCCCTGCGCCGTAAATGCGCCGCCTGCCGCGCGGGCCGAAAGCCCCGGCATGCCTCCCAAGGCAGACTTGGTGCGGCGGAGTAGCTCAGGTGGTTAGAGCAGCGGAATCATAATCCGCGTGTCGGGGGTTCGAGTCCCTCCTCCGCTACCAATCCTTCGAAGCGCTAAGCGAAAGAGATTTCGGTTATTCAGCGCTTCTATTCGTGCGAAGGCGAAAAATGCCGTTCGCACCCCTTCACATTGGGCGCGGCTCGGCTATAGGGGCGCTCGCCTGCTGGGGTGTAGCCAAGCGGTAAGGCACCGGTTTTTGGTACCGGCATGCGCAGGTTCGAATCCTGCCACCCCAGCCACTTTTCCGCGCAAACTTTAGCGAAGGATCGAACCTGCTCGCGAAGCGACCGCCAGGTTCGGAAGCGAAGCGCGGCACGCGCGCAAGCTGACCAAGGGTCGATCCTGTCACCGTAGCCATCATCTCCGAGCTAGAGTTTCTTGCCTTCGAAATCGGCGGCTGAATGCCGCTCGAGCAGCTGGGCATCCTCGTCGCCCCAAGCCTTGTTGACGATCCGACCGCGTTTCACCGCGGGGCGCGCGGCGATCTGCTTCGCCCAGCGCTCGACGTTTGCATACTCGTGGATCGACAGGAATTTGCGCGCCTCGTTGTAGATATTCCCCTCGACAAAGGGGATCATCCACGGTGCGGCCGCGATGTCGGCGATCGTATAATCGTCGCCGCCGAGATATTCGGATTGGGCCAGGCGCTGATCGGCGACGTCGAACAGGCGCTTGGTTTCCATGGCGTAGCGGTTGATCGGATATTCGAACTTCTCAGGCGCATAGGCGTAGAAGTGGCCGAACCCGCCGCCTATGGAAGGTGCGCTGCCGATTTGCCAGAAGAGCCAGCTGAGCACCTCGGCGCGGGTGTGATCGGTCGGCACGAAGGCACCGAATTTCTCGGCGAGGTGGAGCAGTATCGCGCCGCTTTCGAATATGCGAACGGGGCTGTCGCCGCTGCGGTCGAGCAGGGCGGGGATCTTGCTGTTGGGGTTGACGTCGACGAAGCCGCTGGAAAATTGTTGCGCTTCACCGATATCGATCGTCCAGGCGTCGTATTCAGCGCCGGAGTATCCCGCTTCGAGCAGCTCCTCGAACATCACCGTCGCCTTCACACCATTAGGCGTGGCGAGGGAGTAGAGCTGGAAGTCGTGCTCGCCGACGGGGAGGTTCTTCTCCTCGCGCGGGCCGGCAGTCGGGCGATTGATATTGGCGAACTTGCCGCCGTTCTCGGCATCGTGGGTCCAGACTTCGGGCGGGGTATATGTCGCATCGGCCATTCGTGGTCTCCTCTGGCACATGGGCTAGTGTGCCCATCCATTCGTCGCAAGGTGGGGAACCGTGACAGCCCACCCACGGTTTATCGCTACGCCATGACGAAGCTCATCTATGTCGACGACGATCTGCCCGGTATTACCCGCAAGGGTGCAGGGAAGGGATGGGCCTATTACGATCCCAAAGGTCGGCTGATTACCGACCGGGTCGAAAGACGGCGGCTTAATGCGATCGCCTTGCCACCGGCCTATGTGGACGAATGGTTCTGCCCCGCGCCCAACGGCCATATCCTCGCCACCGGGATCGATGCAAAGGGCCGCAAGCAGTATCGATACCACCCCGATTTCCGGGCCGAGCGCGAGGGCGAGAAGTTCGACCGATGCATCGCGTTCGGTAGCCTTCTGCCCTTGGTGCGCAAGAAGGTCGAGGAGGATCTTCGAGGAAGCAAGTTGACGCGAGAACGGGCGACGGCCAGCGTCGTCCGCCTGCTTGACCTGGGCGCGGTTCGCGTCGGCAACACGGGCTATGCGGAGCGTAACAAGAGCTACGGCGCGACGACCCTCCGGCGCAAGCATGCCGAGGTAACCGGCAAAACGCTCAAACTGCGGTACAAGGGCAAGTCCGGCAAGATGCGCGAAGTCTCGCTGACCGACGGCAGCCTCGCTCGGGCGGTGCGCAAGATGCAGGATCTCCCGGGCCAGAACGTCTTCAAATATATCGATGAGGACGGCGAGGTCCAGACCGTCGATTCCGGCGATGTGAACGAGTATCTCGAGGCCTGCATGGGCGAGCGCTTTACCGCGAAGAACTTTCGCACTTGGCACGCCAGCGTGATGGGGTTCGAATGCCTGCGAGAGGGCGGGGGCCGGATGCCGATGAAGGCGCTGCTCGATTGCGTGGCCGGGCAGCTGGGCAATACGCCTGCGGTGACGCGCAAGAGCTATATTCACCCGGCTGTCATCGACCTTGTCGAACGGCAGGAAGATTGGAGGCAGGGCCTGCGGCTACCCCGAGCAACCCGGTGGCTGACCCGCGAAGAGCGTGGTCTGATCGAATTGTTGCAGGAAAGCCCCAGCGCAGCCGATTTGCTCGCTGCCGCCTGATTGCGCGCAAGACGAGTCGACAGGTTGCAACAATCTCAATATAAAAGCGGAGCCGATGCCCCGGGGTGCTTCGGCATTCCCGAATGCACCACGCTGACGGAACTTGCTTCCCCGACGGGAGAGACGGGGTGCAGCGTCTCGCGGAATTCGATGTCAGTCGACGTTTCATCACGCGCCGCGGGAAGCTTGCGGCGCAGCTGACCTTTGGCGTCATATGCGCAGCGGCGATGATCGGGCTGCGGTCGCTCTACGACATGTGGGCACCGGAGTCGGGCCCTTTCGCGCTGATCTATCCGACAGTGTTGCTGGCGACGTTCTATGGGCACTGGCGGGCGGGGCTGGTGTCTTTCGTCGTCACCTTCTTTTGGGCGTGGTACTTCGTGCTGCCGGGGCAGTCGTCCTTCCTCTTTACCAATCCAACCGATCCGGCCCGGGTTCTGCTTAACGCTACTTCCTGCTTGATCGTCATCGTATTTGCCGAAGCGTTTCGTAGAGCAGCGCAAAGCACGATGAAGGAAATCCGCGATCGCGCGGACAAGCGGCTGACGCTGCTGGCCGAGCTCGAGCATCGCACGAAGAACAATTTCGCCCTGGTAGCCAGCCTGCTCGAAATCCAGAAGCGGCAGGTGCCCGACCCCGCCCTGCACGGCGCGCTCGAGGATGCCGTCGGCCGTGTGCGGACCTTCGCCGATGCTTATTCCACTTTGACGATGGACCACGAAGAAGGCGGCGATGTCGCGATGAAGCCCTACCTCGATGTGTTGCTGGACCGGATCGAGCGCGCTGCGTTGACCGACAACATTCATGTCTATCGCGAAATAGAGCCGATGAGGCTGCCGAGTGAGACGGCGGTCGCTATCGGCCTGTACCTGAATGAAGCGATTTCCAATTGTGCGAAATACGCGTTCCCCGAAGGCCGGTTCGGCAAGATCGGTGTATTCCTGCAATCGGGGGATGGCGGTTGGCGGTTAACCATCGAGGACGACGGGGTCGGCGAAGAGGCAATCAAGTTCAGTACCGGTGGTTTGGGCAACAACCTGATGCTCGCCTTCGCACATCAGGCTGGCGCGACGCATTCTGCGGGTCCGGTGCTGAACGGGTTTCGCAACGAGATGCGAATGAAGGAACAGGAACCGGTCTGATCTGGCACGGTTGGGTAGTAGCTGCATTTCGAGACACAGCCCGACTTGTTTCAGAAGGAAAGCGGCTATGGCCGAGACGATCGACCCCATCCTTCCTGAGAAAATTTCCGCTTTAGCCGAGCACGTCCTCGAGCTTGCGAAGACGAAGGATCTACGGCTCGCATCGGCGGAAAGCTGCACCGGCGGGCTGTTGGCAGCCGTGTTGACCGATGTCAGCGGTTTATCGCATGTTTTCGAACGAGCTTTCGTCACCTATTCGGATGAAGCAAAATGTGAGATGCTCGATTGTGACAGCAATGAGATCGAAAAATGCGGTGCAGTCAGCCGTGAAGTCGCAGTTGCAATGGCGCAGGGTGCCCTGAAAAAATCCGAAGCGGATGTCGTGGTATCGATTACCGGTTTTGCCGGGCCGGCCGGGCCTGCGGACGAAGAAGGGCTTGTTCATTTCGCATGTCTGCGCAAAGGAGAAGCCTTGGAGCATTGCGAACGGCATTTTGGAGAAATCGGGCGGGACGGCGTCCGGCTTGCAGCACTTGAAGTGGCGCTCATGATGATGAAGAACGCACTTCTCAAATGACAGACAATACTCCCCATCCCTTCTTCGACAGACATACGCATGGGTTTGTCCGGCTAGCGACGGCAACTCCGAGAGTGCGGACAGCCGACGTAGCTTACAACGCAGAAGGAATTTTGGAGCAGGCAAAAAGAGCCGATGAGCTGCATGTCGATCTGCTACTTTATCCCGAGCTTTGCCTCTCCTCCTACGCGATAGACGATCTTCACCTGCAGGCTGCCCTGCTGGAATCGGTCGAACTCCACCTCATGCAAATCTGTGATGCTTCGAGGGATTTGTCACCTGTTCTCGTGATCGGCGCCCCTCTGCGCCATAACGGTCGAATCTACAATTGCGCTATCGTGATTGCGCGGGGCAAAATCCTCGGCGTAGTACCCAAGAGCTATCTTCCCAATTATCGTGAATTCTACGAGAAGCGATGGTTCGCTCACGGCCGCAATATCCAGGGGTTGGAAATTCGCCTCGGAGACAACCCTGTCCCCTTTGGAACGGACATCTTGTTCTCGGCAGAAAACCTTGCAGGGTTCGTCTTCGGCATAGAGATTTGCGAGGATTTCTGGGCACCGCAGCCACCCGGCGTTCTGGCCGCGCTCGCCGGGGCCACAATGATCCTGAACTTGTCGGCGTCGAACATCACGATCGGCAAATCCGACGAACGTCACTTACTGAGCCGTGCAAGTTCGTCTCGCTGCGTTTGCGCCTACGCTTATTCGGCAAGTGGACACGGAGAGAGCACTACCGACCTTGCTTGGGACGGTCAGGGAATGATCTACGAACTGGGCGATCTCCTGGCGGAAAGCGTTCGGTTCGATCTTAAGCCTGAACTGTGCGTTGCCGACATCGATACGCGGCGGATTCTCAACGACCGCATGCGAATGCAGACGTTCAACGATGGAGCCGAAGCAGCGGGACGCCCCGAAGACTTTTACCGCACGGTCCCATTTGCGCATCGACCTGCGCGGGACAGTGCCGATCTTATCCGCCCGATCCGCCGCTTCCCCTTCGTGCCGAACCGCGCGCACAAGCTGGACGAGGATTGCTACGAGGCCTTCAACATCCAAGTCGATGCGCTGATGCGCCGGATACAGGCTACCAGTGCGAAATCGCTGGTGATCGGCATTTCGGGCGGGCTCGACAGCACCCATGCCCTGCTGGTTGCGGCCAAGGCGATGGATCGGCTCGGTCGCCCGCGCAGCGACATCCGGGGCTACACCATGCCCGGCTTCGCCACGTCGGACGATACGAAGTCCAACGCCTGGAAACTCATGGAAGCTTTCGAGATTACGGCGGAAGAAATCGACATCAAGCCCGCCGCGCGGCAAATGCTGGAGGACATCGGCCACCCCTTCGCCGATGGCGAGCCGCATTACGATGTGACCTTCGAGAACGTGCAGGCGGGGCTGCGTACCGACTACCTCTTCCGCCTGGCCGGACATCATTCGGGCTTCGTGATCGGCACGGGCGATCTATCGGAACTGGCGCTTGGCTGGTGCACCTATGGCGTGGGCGACCAGATGAGCCATTATGCAGTCAATGCAGGCGTTCCCAAGACGCTGATCCAGTACCTGATCCGCTGGACGACGACGACCAGCCAGTTCGACGAGCAGTGCGACGAAGTGCTGCTCGCCATCCTCGATACCGAGATCAGTCCCGAGCTGGTGCCAGCAGGCGAGGACGGCGCGATACAGTCCACCCAGTCGATTATCGGGCCCTACGAGCTGAACGACTTCTTCCTCCATCACATTGTCCGCTGGGGGCAGAGCCCGAGCCATGTCGCGTTCCTTGCGTGGCATGCGTGGAAGGATGCGAAGGAAGGCTCGTGGCCGATCGATTTTCCCGAAGAGCGGAAGAACGAGTACGATCTCGCCACGATTGCGAAGTGGCTCGAAAATTTCGTGAGGCGCTTCTTTGCCTTCAGCCAGTTCAAGCGCAGCGCCTTGCCCAATGGTCCGAAAGTCAGCGCTGGCGGGGCACTCTCCCCGCGTGGTGACTGGCGCGCGCCGAGCGATGCGGTGGCCGATTTGTGGCTCGATGACCTGAAACGAAACGTACCGGAAAGCTGATCGAGCTTCCCGGCACGTCGCTGACGCTTAAGGGAGGGGAGGGTCGGAGGATTACGCGGCCAGCCGTTCGACTTCCTGATGGGCCTCGGCGATCTTCTCTTCGCCGCCTTCGCCCAGGATACCGTCCGCAGCGACTATCCGCACATCGGTCATGCCCAGGAACCCGAGGAAAAACTTCAGCCAGGGCGACATGAAATCGATATCGCTGCCGATCGGCGTTCCGCCGGTCGCTGCTGTAATATAAACCGTCTTGTCGGTGAGCAGGCCTTCCGGTCCGTTTTGCGTGTAGCGGAAGGTCCGCCCGGCGCGCGCGACGAGGTCGGCCCAGGCCTTCAGCGTGGCAGGCACGGTGAAGTTGTAGACCGGCACGCTGAAAACGATCGTATCGGCGGCGTCGAGTTCGTCGATCAGCTCGTCGGCGATCTTCGCAAGACCGTGCTGCGCGTCCGAACGATCGGCATAGGGCGCAAGGTTGGCCGCGTGCCGCTCGGCATCGATGAAGGGGAGGTCGTTTTTCGCCAGGTCGCGCGTCACGACTGTCGCCTCGTCCTTAATGGCGAGCCTTTTGATGAGCTTGCTCCCGAGGCTGGTCGAAACGCTGTCATCGCCGCGGATGCTGCTGGTGACGTGGAGGATATTGGTCATGGCTCTGTTCCTGCTCAGGCCGCATCGACGAGGACGAGTTCGCTATCCTCGAGCGCGGTAATGGTAATGCTGTATTCCTTGGTGGTGGCGATGCCGTCGCGGGCCTGCGCTTCGATGTCGCCGACGCGGATGCTGCCGGTGGCCGGCACAAGATAGAGGTGACGGTCGGCAGTGCGCGGCGTGTAGGTCACGCTTTCGCCGGCCTTGACGGTCGCACCGAGCACGCGGGCATCGGTGCGGATGGGGAGGGCCCCCTCATCAGCCGTAGAGCCGTCGTTTGCCACGCCGCTGGCGAGGGGCACGAATTGTCCGGCGCGGTCCCCCTTGGGGAACTGTCGCGCGCCCCAGTCGGGATCGCCGCCGCGCTCCTCCGGGATAATCCAGATCTGGAACAGCGTGGTTTCCTCGTCTTCCAGGTTGAATTCCGAATGCGCGACGCCGCGTCCGGCGCTCATCACTTGCACGTCGCCTGCTTCCGTTCGGCCTTCGTTGCCCATGCTGTCGCGATGGGTGATGGCCCCGGTGCGGACATAGGTGATGATTTCAATGTCATTGTGGGTATGGGTGGGGAAACCGCTCTTGGGCGCGATCCTGTCGTCGTTCCACACGCGCAGCGCGCCCCAGTTGACGCGCGACGGATCGTGGTAGCCAGCGAAAGAAAAGTGGTGGTTCGCGTCCAGCCAACCATGGTTGGCCTTGCCGAGACTGTCGAAGGGACGGTGTTCGATCATGTGCCTGCTCCTTTGAAGGAAGTGGTCGCTGGACAAGCAGATAGACCTTGCTGCTTGTTCCGATAACTGCGATAAATAATGGTGAAATGTTCAGGAAATTCGAACAGTGAAGGTTGGCGAGCCTACCCTCGACCAGCTTCGCATCTTTCTTGCTGTGGTCGAGGAGGGCAGCTTCGGCGCGGCAGCGCGCAAGATGGGGCGGGCGGTGTCGGCCGTCAGCTACGGCGTCTCCCAGATGGAGGCGCAGCTTGGCTTGACGCTGTTTGAGCGTGAAGGGTCTCGCCGCCCGGTGCTGACCGAGGCCGGCAAGGGCCTGCTGGTCGAAGCCAAGGCGGTGGCCGACGGCATCGATACGCTCCTGGCGAAAACGCAGAGTCTCCATGCGGGCCTCGAAAGCGAGGTCTCGCTGGTCGTCGACGTGATGATGCCGGGTGAAGTCACGGCGACTGTCTTGCGTAAATTCCGGACGATGTTCCCGACCACCGCGCTGCGGCTACAGGTCGAAGCATTGGGAGCAGTGGCCGCATGTCTGCTGGACGGCAGCGCCGACCTTGCCATCGGCGGCCCCGTGTTGGCCAGCCATGAGAAGCTCGAACGTCAGACTATTGGCCGGGTCGAGCTTGTGCCCGTCGCCGCGCCCGATCATCCCTTGGCGCGATCCGACGTGAAGCCGGGCGAAAGTCGCAAGCACCTGCAACTCGTTCTGTCCGATCGATCGCCACTGACCGAGGGGAGAGAGTTTTCCGTCCTGTCTCCGCAAAGCTGGCGGCTGGCAGATCTCGGTGCCAAGCACGCGCTGCTTAAGGAGGGTATTGGATGGGGCAACATGCCGCGACATATTGTAAGTGCGGATATTTCGGAGGGGCGGTTGTGCGAGCTCGATCTGCCTGAAATGCCAGGCACCGATTACACGCTCAGTGCCTTGTGGCGGCGGGATGCCCGGCCAAGGACGGCGGCCAGCTGGCTGATCGATGCGATGCGCGATGCCTTGGAGGAATGCGCCGACTGATCAGCGGTTGTCGAAGAATTCGACATTCACATCGGGTGCGACACGCTTGTACCGCATGCGCATCAGCACCGGGGCGCCGTGGATCGCGGTCCGATCAAACCCGAATTGCTTGGCGGTGCGAAGATAGTGGCCGGTTTTTTCCGCAGTCCCGCGGTCCTGGGGCAAGGAGGTGATGAAATCGCCGAGCGAATAGATCGCCTTGCGCTGTTTGACCAAAGGCAGGCTGGCCTCGTTAATGCAGGCGAACAATTCGTCGATCGATTGCACGTCCTACAAACCGCCGAAACGATAATGCAGCTTGTCATGCGCTTCGTCGAGATGGACGGAAACGATGCGTTCGGTCGTGCTCATGGTGCGGAATTTTAGGGCGCAGCCCTTTCAAGAGCGTAAAGCGCACGCCGCCGCATTTTACAGCCGCATCACCCAACCTTTGGTATCTTCGATGCGGCCTTTCTGAATGCCGACCAGTTTTTCACGCACCTTGCTGGTCATCTGGCCGGTTCCGCCGCTGCCGATGGTAAATTCGCCGTCCGGGCCGAGCACCGTACCGACCGGAGTGACGACGGCAGCGGTTCCGCAAGCCATCGTCTCGAGCAATCGACCCTCGGTGGCGTCGACGCGCCATTGGTCGATGCTGTAGGGTTCTTCGCGTACTTGCAGACCCTCTGCCCGAAGCAATTCGATCAGGCTGTCGCGCGTGATCCCGGGTAGGATCGTGCCTGTCAGGGGTGGCGTGACAACCGTGCCGTCGTCGAACACGAAGAACAGGTTCATGCCGCCCAGTTCCTCGATCCACTTCTTCTCGACCGCGTCGAGGAAAACGACTTGGTCGCAGCCGTTTTCGATGCCCTCTGCTTGCGGAACGAGGCTCGCGGCGTAGTTCCCGCCGGTCTTCGCGGCGCCGGTCCCGCCGGGGGCGGCGCGCGTATAGTTGCGGCTGACCCATATCTTCACCGGCTTGGCGCCGCCCTTGAAATAGGGGCCGACGGGACTGGCGATCAGGATATATTTGTACTGCCGGGCCGGGCGCACGCCGAGGAAAGCTTCGGAGGCGAACATGAACGGGCGCAGGTAGAGCGAACCGTCGGGATCGCTCGGCACCCAGTCGCGGTCGACGCCAACCAGTTGGCGGATCGATTCGAGGAACAGCTCTTCCGGTAATTCGGGCATCGCCATGCGCCGCGCGCTTTCGTTGAAGCGGCGGGCATTCTGCTCGGGGCGGAAAAGGGCGAGGCCATCATCGGGTTGCTTGTAGGCTTTCATGCCCTCGAAGATTTCCTGCGCATAATGCAGGACGGCCGCTGCCGGATCGAGACCGATCGGCTCGCGCGGGCCGAGCGTCGCCTTGTGCCATCCGCCCCCCACGGCATTTGGAGCGTCCGCATCGTAATCGATCACGACCATGTGGTCGGTGAAGAGCTTGCCGAAGCCGGGGTCCTGCAATGCCTGCTGGCGAGTCTCGCCGGGAACCGGGGCGGGGTGGGGGAGGTGCTCGAAATCCATGCCTGCGCGCCTAAGGCCAGCAGGGATTTTTCGCAAGATTGGGGAGAGAGTCTTTGTTTGGTGCGGTCAGGACATCCGTCCTGACCTTGCGGCGGCACCAGCCCCGCTCCCGATTCTTTTTTTGGAACAGCTCAAGGGCTGGACGGATGTCCGGCCCGCACGCTGCACAAAATGAGAAGGCCAGCCTCGCCAAAAGGAGAGACTGGCCTTCGCATGGTCAGCGGCCGGAAGCGCCGCTCACGTAGCCTTACTCGGCAGGAATGTTACCGAATATGCTCCGTAGGGATCTTCACCGACCTCGCTACTGAACCATGAGACATCGGATCACCTCCTTTCAAGCTTGTGAGCTAGATCCCCGTTTCACCGGGGGCCAAGACCGCGCTACCCGCTGATCTTGATTGCCAATTTGTTGCGCCGCGGCGCGCAATTCAAGGCTTGAAAAAAAGTTTTCCCACGTCAGAATTGATGTTTGTGGCCCGGCAGATTTGCACGGGCTTTTTTCCTATCTTCGGCAGTCCTCGATCACGCGCGTCACCTCTGCCCAGGCAGGGAGATACAGCGCGGGTCGGCCCGGCACCTCCATGGCGAAGCGACCACGGGTAAGCGCGATGGCATCCAGCAATGGATCGCGTGCCTGAACCGTTGCCACCGTAATAGGCTGCGTACTGCCCGATGCCTGCGCGGCTAGCGTGCGACTCGCTGTTTCGGTGCGAATAGTGACCGTAGCCGAGCCCGTAGCGCGACCGGCCCGTGCCAAATCGATCACCCGCTCACCCATGCGGCACGAGAGGACCGCCTGCGCTTCACCCTGAGTATCAGCGAAAATTGCCAGAGTCTCGCCGGGTTCGCTTACATAGCGCCAGTTGCCGGCGGTCTGCGGGCGGCCAATCCAGTCCGTCTGGACTGGCGGCGGCAATGGGCTTGCACTGGGTGTGGGGGTAGGAGCCGACGTAGCGGTAGCAACCTGCTCCGGCGCAGGTGTCGAGTCCGGGGCCGGCACACAGGCGGCGATGGTGAAACTCAGCGCGAGCGCGCCTGCGGCGTGGGCATAGATCGGTTTCATATACCCACAATGCCCGCTAGGCGCTTTCTTTCCGATGCCGACAAAGAAACGCCTCGATCAGATGCTGGTGGACCGTGGGCTGGTCGAAAGCCGTAGCCGCGCCCAGGCCTTGGTGATGGCCGGGCTGGTGTTCTCCGGCGAGCAGAAGCTTGCCAAGCCGGGCCAGCAACTTGCCGAGGATGCGCCGCTCGATGTGCGGGGGCGCGATCACCCGTGGGTGTCGCGCGGCGGTATCAAGCTCGCCCGTGCGATCGAACATTTCGGGCTCGATCCGCGCGGCGTAACGGCCATGGATATCGGCAGCTCGACCGGCGGCTTCACCGACGTGCTGCTTCAGGGCGGGGCAAAGCATGTCTTCGCAGTCGACAGCGGCACGAACCAGCTCGCGTGGAAACTACGGCAGGACGAGCGGGTGACCGTGCTGGAGCAAACCAGCGCGCGCATCCTGACGCCCGAGATAATCGACCGTCCAGTGGGGTGGGTGGTCTGCGATGCGAGCTTCATCGGCCTTGCCAAGGTGCTGGAGCGCCCGCTCGAACTGGCCGAACGCGGCTGCCGCCTCGTCGCGCTGATCAAGCCGCAATTCGAAGTGGGGCGCGAAGAAGTCGGCAAGAAGGGCGTGGTCAGCGATCCGGCGCTGCACAGCCGTGTCTGCGACGAAGTGCACGAATGGGTCGAGGGTCTCGGCTTCGCAGTTCAGGGCATCGTCGAGAGTCCGATCACCGGTCCGGAGGGCAACGTCGAATTCCTGATAAGTGCGCTCCGACATTGACGCTTCGGCTCGCTCGGCTCTAGGCGCGTCGCCAAGAGATTTCACGGAGAGAGTATGTCCGCCAATATCGCCGAAATGGAACGTCGCCGCGAAGCTGCCCAGCTGGGCGGCGGGCAGAAACGCATCGATGCGCAGCACGCCAAGGGCAAGCTGACCGCGCGCGAACGGCTCGATGTGCTGCTCGACGAGGGCAGCTTCGAAGAGCTCGACCGCTATGTCGAACACGACTGCGTCGATTTCGGCATGGAGGACCAGAAAATCCCCGGCGACGGGGTGGTGACAGGATCGGGCACGATCAACGGCCGGCTGGTTTACGTTTTCTCTCAAGATTTCACTGTCTTCGGCGGATCTCTTTCCAAGCGGCATGCGGAGAAGATCTGCAAGGTGATGGACACCGCAATGAAGGTCGGCGCGCCGGTGATCGGCCTCAACGATTCCGGCGGCGCGCGCATCCAGGAAGGCGTGGCCAGCCTCGGAGGCTACGCCGAGGTATTCCAGCGCAACGTGCTGGCGAGTGGCGTGGTGCCGCAGATCAGCCTCATCATGGGACCGTGCGCGGGCGGGGCGGTCTACAGCCCTGCGATGACCGACTTCATCTTCATGGTGGAAGACAGCAGCTACATGTTCGTCACCGGCCCCGATGTGGTGAAGACGGTGACCAACGAGGTCGTGACGCAAGAGGAACTGGGCGGGGCGAAGACTCACACCACCAAGACCTCGGTCGCCGACAATGCGTTCGAGAACGACATCGAGACGCTGCTCGCGACACGTAATTTTTTCGACTATCTCCCGCTGTCGAACCGCGAAGACGTGCCCGAGCGCCCAACGGCCGATGCTTGGGACCGCGAGGAGCCGAGCCTCGACACGCTGATCCCCGACAATGCCAACCAGCCCTATGACATGCACGAGGTCATTCGGAAGACGTTGGACGAGGGCGACTTCTTCGAGATCCAGCCGAACCATGCGGCCAACATCATCTGCGGCTTCGGCCGGGTGGAGGGGCGCACGGTGGGCGTAGTGGCGAACCAGCCGATGGTGCTTGCCGGCGTGCTGGACATCGCATCGTCCAAGAAGGCCGCGCGCTTCGTGCGCTTCTGCGATGCCTTTGAAATCCCGATCCTGACCTTTGTCGATGTGCCCGGCTTCCTTCCCGGCACCGCGCAGGAGCACAACGGCATCATCAAGCATGGCGCAAAGCTGCTCTTCGCCTATGCCGAGGCGACCGTGCCGAAGATCACCGTGATTACCCGCAAGGCCTATGGCGGTGCCTACGACGTGATGGCTTCGAAGCACCTGCGCGGCGACCTCAACTACGCCTGGCCGACCGCCGAAATCGCCGTGATGGGCGCAAAGGGCGCGGTGGAAATCATCTTCCGCCAGGACCGCGACGACCCGGACAAGATCGCGGAGAAGACGAAGGAATACGAAGACCGCTTCGCCAACCCCTTCGTAGCGGCATCGCGCGGCTATATTGACGAAGTGATCTATCCGCACTCGACCCGCAAGCGGATCGCGCTGGGACTACGCAAGCTGCGGACCAAGCAACTCGAGAACCCGTGGAAGAAGCACGACAATATTCCTCTCTAGGCACGCCGCATGGATGGCCTGCCGGAAGTATCCCGGTAGCTTAGACGTTAGTGGTCACGGCTAGACTCGGTCTGTTCTCCACGATAGCTTCTCCCCCGTAATCAGGAGGAGGCATTTCGATGAAGAAGACCTTGCTGGCAGCCTCGGCGCTTGCCGCTTCGACCTTGATGACTGGTGTCGGCCATGCCGAGCACCACGCGCTATCCGAATACGAACTGATCGACCGCAGCGAACTGTTCGGCAATCCGGTCGCTTCGCAAGGGCGCATCAGCCCGGATGGCGAGTGGGTCAGTTGGATCGCGCCCGACGATGGTGTGATGAACGTTTGGGTCGCGCCGGCCTCCGATCCCTCCAACGGCAAGGTCGTCACCGACGACCGCCATCGCGGGATTTCCAACCACCTCTGGTCGGTCGACAGCAAATACGTGTTGTTCGTGAAGGACAATAACGGGGACGAGAACTTCCACGTCTACGCCACCGACCCGCGCACCGGCGAAACGCGCGACCTCACGCCGCTGGAAGATGGCATCCGCGCGCAGTTGATGGGTGCCAGCCGCGACCGGCCGGGCGTGATCCTGGTCGGCACGAACGAGCGCAATCCGCAGCTGACCGATCTCTACGAATACAATATCGAGACCGGCGAGCGGACGCTGATCGCCGAGAACCCCGGCTATGCGTCCTTCATCACCGACAATACCTACAAGCCGCGCATGGCGATGATCCCGCAGCCCGATGGCGGGATGCAGGCAGTCTATCTCAACGAGGACCTGACGCCGGGCGATGTGTTCGCGGACATTCCCAGCGAGGACATGCTGAACACCAACATCGTCCAGTTCTCGCGCGACAACAACACGGTCTACATGATCGACAGCCGCGACCGGAACCTCGCGGCGGGTGTCGCGGTCGACCTTGCGACCGGCGAACGGCGCGTGATCGTGGAGCCGGAGCAGGCCGATCTCAGCAACATCATGGTCGATAACGATACCTACGAGCCGATCGCCTATTCGACCAATTACCTGAAGAGCGAATGGACTCCGCTGACCGACGAGGCGCGGGCCGAACTCGCCTTCCTCGATGCCAATCTGGAGGGCGAATTCCAGGTCACCTCGCGCTCGCAGGACGATAATACCTGGATCGTCTACGACGGCTCGGCACAAGCGCCCGGCCAGTATTACGTTTACGATCGCACCGCCGATACGCTGACCCCGTGGTTCGCCACGCGGCCCGATCTTGCCGATGCGCCGCTGCAGCCGATGCATCCGCTGGAGCTGAAGTCCCGCGACGGCAAGACGCTGGTGTCCTATCTCACCCTGCCGCCGGGCAGCGACGCCGATGGCGACGGGCGGCCTGACGAGGCTGTGCCGATGCTGCTGTGGGTTCATGGCGGCCCGTGGGCGCGCGACGGCTATGGCTACAACACGATCCACCAATGGATGGCCAATCGCGGCTATGCCGTGCTGAGCGTGAATTACCGCGGCTCGACCGGCTTCGGGAAGGAATTCACCAATGCCGCGGTCGGCGAATTTGCCGGCAAGATGCACGACGATCTGATCGATGCGGTCGACTGGGCCGTGGGCGAGGGCATCGCGCAGGAAGACAAGGTCGCCATCGGCGGCGGCAGCTATGGCGGATACGCTACATTGATCGGCGTCACCTTCACGCCGGACAAGTTTGCCTGCGGTGTCGATATCGTCGGCCCGTCCAGCCTCGTCACGTTGATCGAAAGCTTCCCCGAATACTGGAAGCCGTTCCTCGCCGGCACCTGGTATCGCTATGTTGGCGATCCGAGCGATCCGCAGGCCCGCGAAGACCTGCTGGCCCGCTCTGCCATCAGCCGGATCGACGATATCAGGGTGCCCCTGCTGGTCGGGCAGGGCGGCAACGATCCGCGCGTGACCAAGCCTGAAGCCGACAATCTCGTAGCGGCGATGCAGGCGAAGAATCTGCCGGTGACCTATATCAACTATCCCGACGAAGGGCACGGCTTCCAGAAGCCCGAGAACCGCCAGAGCTTCTTTGCCGCGATGGAAGGTTTCCTCGGCACCTGCCTCGGCGGGCGCGTGCAGCCGATCGGCGACAGCTTCGAAGGCAGCTCCGCGGAAATCCTCGCGGGCACCGAATATGTCGAAGGACTGGGGGATATCTCCACCGGCGAATGATTTCGCCCGTATAGGCATTGCAATGGGTGGCGCGGTTCCGTTAGCGGGATCCCGCCATTCGTTTTTGCAGGAGTTGGCGCATGAAACTCGGTCGTCTCAACCACATCGGCGTCGCCACGCCCTCGATCGAGGAATCGATCGCATATTACCGCGACGTCATGGGCGCGACGAAGATCCGCGAGCCGTTCGATCTGGAAGAACAAGGCGTGAAGGTCTGCTTCGTTGATACGCCCGGCGATCCGACCGAGAGCGGCCCTAGCTTCGGCACGCAGATCGAGCTGATCGAGCCGCTGTCCGATGCCTCGCCCATCGCCGGTTTCCTCGCCAAGAACCCGGCGGGCGGGCAGCACCACCTGTGCTACGAAGTCGAGGATATCGAGGAAGCGCGCAGCTGGTTCGAGGAGAAGGGCAAGCGTATCCTCGGTCCCACGCGCATCGGCGCGCATGGCACGCCGATCTTTTTCCTCCACCCCAAAGACATGATGGGCCAGCTGACCGAGATCATGGAAACGCCCAAGGAAACGACGCACTGGTCGAATTAGGGCCAGACCGTCCTCCTAGCGAAAGCTGGGATCGAGTGCAGACAGGCGCTAGACCGATAGCGATCCCAGCTTTCTCTGGAATGACGTGAGATGGAAATGACCGACAAACCCACCTACGCCGACTGGAAGTCCCTTGCCGACAAGGAGGTGAAGGGCCGCGATCTGACCTGGCACACGCCGGAAGGGATCGCCGTCAAGCCGCTCTATACTAGCGAGGATACTACCGATCTCGACCCCGGCGTCCCCGGCATCGCGCCATTTACGCGCGGACCCTATGCCTCGATGTACACGGGCCGCCCCTGGACGATCCGACAGTACGCGGGCTTTTCGACTGCCGAGGAATCGAACGCCTTCTATCGCCGCAATCTCGCGGCGGGTCAGAAAGGGCTCTCGGTCGCCTTCGACCTCGCCACGCACCGAGGCTATGACAGCGACCACCCGCGCGTGGTCGGCGATGTGGGCAAGGCGGGCGTTGCGATCGACACCGTGCGCGACATGGAGATCCTGTTCGACCAGATCCCGCTCGACACGATGAGCGTATCCATGACGATGAACGGCGCGGTGATTCCCGTGCTCGCCTTCTACATCGTCGCAGCGGAGCGGCAGGGGGTCAGTCAGGACAAGCTCGCCGGGACCATCCAGAACGACATTCTCAAGGAGTTCATGGTCCGCAACACCTATATCTACCCGCCCGAACCGAGCATGCGGATCGTTTCGGACATCATCGCATATACCAGCTCCAACATGCCGAAATTCAACAGTATTTCGATCTCGGGCTACCATATGCACGAGGCCGGGGCGACGGCGGTGCAGGAACTGGCCTTCACCATTGCCGACGGCAAGGAATACGCCAAGCGCGCGATGGAAGCGGGTCTCGATATCGACGCCTTCGCGCCGCGCCTGTCCTTCTTCTGGGGCATCGGCATGAACTTCTTCATGGAGATCGCCAAGATGCGCGCTGCGCGTCATCTGTGGCACGATGTCATGACCGATCTTGGCGCGCAGAACCCCAAGTCGAAGATGCTGCGCACCCATTGCCAGACCAGCGGCGTGAGCCTGCAGGAGCAGGACCCTTACAACAACGTCATCCGCACCACGATCGAGGCGATGGCAGCGGTGCTGGGCGGCACGCAGAGCTTGCACACGAACGCGCTGGACGAGGCCATCGCGCTCCCCACCGACTTCTCCGCCCGCATCGCGCGCAACACACAGCTGGTGATCCAGGAAGAGACCGGGATCACCAATGTCGCCGATCCGCTGGGCGGCAGCTATTATATCGAGAGTCTCACCGCCGCGCTTGTGGAGCAGGCCAAGGCCATGCTCGACGAGGTCGAGGCGGCGGGCGGCATGACCGAATATGTCGCCAGCGGTAAGCCGAAGGCGCAGATCGAGGAGGCTGCCGCGGCCAAGCAGGCCAGCGTCGACCGGGGCGAGACCGTGATCGTCGGCGTCAACAAGTACCGCCGCGACAAGGAAGACGAGATCGACACGCTCGATATCGACAACCACGCCGTGCGCCAGAGCCAGATCGCCCGCCTCGAAAAGGTCCGCGCGGGTCGCGACGAATTCGCCTGCAAGGCCGCGCTCGACGCGCTGGCACGCGGCGCGGCGCAGCGGGAGGGTAACTTGCTTGCGCTGGCAGTCGAAGCCGCGCGCCACGATGCGACGCTGGGTGAAATCAGCCAGGCGATGGAAGACGCCTATGGCCGCTACGATACCATGCCGAAGCCTGTGCGCGGCGTGTATTCCGAAGCCTATTCGGACGACGATCGCTATGCTCAGGTGGTCGAGGGCGTGAAGGCGGTCGAGCGCCGCTTGGGCCGCGCGCCCAAGCTGATGGTCGCGAAGATGGGTCAGGATGGCCACGACCGCGGCGCGAACGTGATCGCATCCGCCTTTGCCGACATGGGCTTCGAGGTCGTGTCCGGGCCGCTGTTCCAGACCCCGCAGGAAACGCGCGACATGGCGCTGCAAAACGATGTGGATGCCATCGGCGCGAGCAGTCTCGCAGCGGGCCACAAAACCCTCATCCCCGAACTGATCGGCCTACTGAAAGATGCGGGCCGCAGCGACATCAAGGTGATCGCCGGCGGCGTGATCCCGCAGAAGGATTACGACTTCCTCCGCGATGCCGGGGTGCAGGGCATCTACGGACCGGGCAGCAACGTGGTCGAATGCGCGGCGGACGTGCTGCGGTTGCTGGGGCACAATATGCCGCCCGCGGGCGAGAATCTGGACGAGGCGGCGGAGTGAGCTTCTCAGATCGCCCTGATGGTTTCAGCCTAAGGAAATCAGGCTTCTTCCTACTGATGCTCATCCTTGGCATCGCAACCATCTTCCTGCTCATGGCGTGGTCGATGTCCTTCTACGACTTGGACTTAGTGGAAGCGCCGAGAAGCCTTGATGTCGCCGATCTCGTTATCCCCGCAGCTTGGGTAATTTCTGCTGCTCTGCTCTGGCTCTATTTTCGACTTTTCATGCGAGACAAAAATTGACCCAAATCCGCACCGACTGGACCCGCGAGGAAATCGCGGACCTCTTCGACCTCCCCTTCACCGAACTGCTTTTCCGTGCAGCCACGGTCCACCGCGAATTCCATCCGCCCGAGCAGATCCAGCTTTGCACGCTGCTGTCGATCAAGACCGGCGGGTGTCCGGAGGATTGCGGCTATTGCTCGCAGTCGGTGAAGGCCGACAGCGGCGTCGAGCCGACCAAGCTGATGGAGGTGCAGTCTGTTCTCCAGCGCGCGGCTCAGGCGAAGGATGCAGGCAGCCAGCGCTTCTGCATGGGCGCGGCGTGGCGCAACCCCAAGGACCGCGATATGCCTGCGATCGTCGAGATCGTGAAGGGCGTGCGCGCAATGGGGCTGGAGACCTGCATGACGCTGGGCATGCTGACGCCGAAACAGGCGGATATGCTGAAGGACGCCGGGCTCGACTACTATAATCACAATGTCGACACCGGGCCGGAATATTACGAGCGCGTGATCTCGACTCGCAACTATCAGGACCGGCTCGATACGCTGCAAAACGTGCGCGACGCGGGCATCAATGTGTGCAGCGGCGGGATCGTGGGCATGGGCGAAACGCGGGAGGACCGCGTCGGCTTCGTCCACACGCTCGCCACGCTGGAACGCCATCCCGAAAGCGTGCCGGTCAACGCGTTGGTGCCGGTCAAGGGCACGGTGCTGGGCGACATGCTGGCCGACACCCCGCTCGCCAAGATCGACGATATCGAGTTCGTGCGCACCGTGGCGGTGGCGCGCATCTGTATGCCGATGAGCATGGTGCGCCTTTCTGCGGGCCGCGAGTCGATGTCCGAAGCGACGCAGGCGCTGTGCTTCATGGCGGGTGCGAATTCCATTTTCACCGGCGACAAGCTGCTGACCACACCCAATGCGGGCGACGATAGCGACGGCGCGCTGCTCACCAAGCTCGGCATGACGGCGCTGCAGCAGGAAGAACCTATGCGGGCTTGCAAGGTGGCGGAGCGAGAGCCGGCTGAGTGATAGCCTCATTACTTCGTCGCCCCGGCCCCCGAGCCGGGGTCCAGCTGCCGTTCGGCGCAGCGCTCAAAGGAAGCTGGACCCCGGATCAAGTCCGGGGTGACGGTGGTGTTTGCCTTTAGGCTTCTCTGTCGACGAACTGCTGCCCCGCGCTCGGGGTGGAGGCGTGCTCAAGATGGGGCTTGCCAAATTGCACGAGGGCGAGTGGCTCCAACCCGATCCCGACCTTGAAGCGCGCGCGGCAGGCTTCGCGGCCTACCCCGAGGGCATCCAGCTTTCCCCGCAAGGCGAGGCACCCGGGGCAGAACTCGCTGCCATGCTCTGTCTTTCCGGCAGCCTTCCCGAAGCGGCTCGTGCGCATCACGAGGATATGTGCCTCCTCACCCTGCGTCCCGGCGACAAGCAATACCGCCTCGTTGGCGCGGCGGTCGCTTGGCCTTCCGACTGGACGCCAGCCGACAAGCTGGGCCTGCCATTGCGCGCGCTTCATGCCCCAATACAAGGTTACGAGGAGCAGCTCGCCAGCGGGGTCGACAACTTCATGGGCAAGCTCAAGCCAGACGCGATTTACGGCCGTTGCAACTGGTTTGTGGCTGCTACCGGAAAGCCCCGCTGGGTCGCCGAGCCGCCCGAACGAGCCTTCGCCCATGTCACTCCCGAGAACGCTGGCGAGACGCTGTTCGTGCGCTCCGAGCGCCAGACGCTGCGCCGCCTGCCACAGACCGGCGCAATCCTCTTCACGGTCGGTGTTTACGTTGCGCCATTCGGACAGCTCTCGCAGCCGAATCGCCAACGCCTCGCCGCGGCTGTCGCCAGCCTCGTCGAAGGCGAGGGCGACCGGCGCGGCACAGGGGCTTACGCTGGCGCCTTAATCGGCTATGCGAACCGGAGAGAGGAAACGTCATGAGCCTAATCGCCGCTGCGCTGGTCATCGCCGCGCAGGCCACTAAGCCCGATCCGCTGCCGCCGTGCGACCGCGCACGGGCCGAGCGCGGGGTGCAAAGCGCGATGAATTTCTGCGCGCACCGCGACTATCTCAAGGCCGATCGTGCGCTGAATGTCCAGTGGACAAAGACCGCCGCGGCAATGCGCGCCATGGATAGGGGCGACTTCGTGCCTGACGACGGCAGGCCGGGCTATTTCGACACGCTGCTGAAGTCCCAGCGCGCCTGGATCGCCTATCGCAACGCGCATTGCACCAGCGCGGGCTATCAGGCACGGGGCGGCACTATGGAACCTATGCTGGTGAGCTTTTGCCTCACCGACCTGACCGAACAACGAATCAAGCAATTGCGCCAGCTGGCGGAGAAACCCGAATAATGTTCTCGAAAATCCTGATTGCCAACCGCGGCGAAATCGCCTGCCGCGTCATCAAGACTGCCCGGCGCATGGGGATCGCCACCGTTGCGGTCTATTCCGATGCAGACGCTCGCGCGCCTTTCGTACGCATGGCGGACGAGGCTGTGCATATCGGCCCGGCGCAGGCGTCGGAAAGCTACCTCGTCGCGGACAAGATCATCGCCGCGTGCAAGCAGACCGGGGCCGAGGCGGTTCATCCGGGCTATGGCTTCCTGTCCGAGCGTGCGAGCTTCGTCGAGGCGCTCGCTGCCGAAAATATCGCCTTTATCGGCCCGCCGGCCGATGTGATCGCTGCGATGGGCGACAAGATCGAATCCAAGAAGATCGCTCGCGAAGCTGGCGTAAACGTCGTCCCCGGCTTTGTCGGCGAAATCCGCGATACGGACCACGCGGTCGAGATCAGCGACGACATCGGCTATCCGGTGATGATGAAGGCCAGCGCGGGCGGCGGGGGCAAGGGTATGCGCCTCGCCTATAGTGAGAAGGACGTCCGCGAAGGGTTCGAAGCGACCAAGCGCGAAGGCCTCAACAGCTTCGGCGACGACCGCGTCTTCATCGAGAAATTCATCGAGGATCCGCGACACATCGAAATCCAGATCCTCGGCGACAAGCACGGCAATGTGCTCTATCTCAACGAACGCGAATGCAGCATCCAGCGCCGCCACCAGAAGGTGGTGGAAGAAGCGCCGTCTCCCTTCGTCACACCAAAGATGCGCAAGGCCATGGGCGAGCAGTGCGTCGCGCTGTCGAAGGCCGTCGGTTATCACAGCGCCGGCACGGTCGAACTGATCGTCAGCGGAGCGGACAAGACCGGCGAGAGCTTTTATTTCCTCGAAATGAACACCCGGCTGCAGGTCGAACATCCGGTCACAGAGATGATCACCGGCGTCGATCTGGTCGAATGGATGATTCGCGTGGCGGCGGGCGAGAAGCTCGCCATGACGCAGGACGATATCAAGATCGACGGGTGGGCGATCGAGAACCGCGTTTATGCCGAAGATCCCTACCGCGGGTTCCTCCCGAGCATCGGACGGCTGGTCCATTATCAGCCGCCGGTCGAACCCTGGACCGACGACGGCTCCGCAAACGGCCGGCGCGGTGTCGACGGTATCCGCGTCGACGATGGTGTCTACGAGGGCGGCGAGGTCTCGATCCACTACGACCCGATGATCGCCAAGCTGGTGACCTGGGGTGAGACGCGCGACGAGGCGGCGGACCTGCAGGTCAAGGCGCTCGATGCTTTCCGGATCGAAGGGCTGGGCCATAACGTCGATTTCCTCAGCGCGATCATGCAGCACCCGCGCTTTCGCTCGGGCGAGCTGACAACCGGCTTTATCGCCGAGGAATATCCCGAGGGCTTCGAAGGGGCGCCTGCGGACGAACGCCTTACCCGCGTTCTCGCAGCGGTCGGCGGCGTGATTGCGACCGCCGATGCCGATCGGGCGCGGCGGATCGATCAGCAGCTCGACGGCGATTTCTACGCGCCGGGCGACTGGAGCATCCGTATAGGCGAACGCGAGGAAGGCTCGACTACTCACGAAGTCAGACTGGTCGAGGACGCGATTAGCGTCGACGGCGAGCCGGTGGTGCTCGAGATGGAATACACTCCGGGCGAGACCATGGTCGAGGTTGCGCTCTACGGAGAGGATTCCGCTGAGTCCGAAGCAACCTACACGCTCCAGCTATCGCCGACGCGCACCGGCTATGCCGTCACCACCCGCGGTGCGACGCACCAACTGCGTATCCTGCAGAGCCGCATCGCCCAACTTGCGGGTCACATGATCGAGAAGGAGCCGCCCGATCTTTCCAAGATGCTCATCTGTCCGATGCCGGGCCTGCTTGTAAAATTGCATGTCGGTGAGGGCGACGAAGTCCAGCCGGGCCAGCCGCTCGCAACCGTTGAAGCAATGAAGATGGAAAACATCCTGCGCGCCGAGAAAGAGGCCGTCGTCAGCAGGATCAACGCGGGAGAAGGCGATAGTCTCGCAGTCGATGAGGTCATCTTGGAGCTCGAATAGATCAGCCAGTCTGCCGGAAGACATCGGCCTGCCGAAAGAATGTTGCCGGAATTCGCCATCGTGCGATTATTTTGTCTCGGTGCGGGGCAAACGTGGTCAACGCGCTTTAAAAGATTCGCCGTCAGACCGATACTGTGCGCCTTCGGATCGCTTCTGAGGCACTAGGCACAGGAGTTACGCATGGCACACAAGGGAACAGGATTCTTCGATACGCGGGGCAATTATCATAAGACCCCGGAGGACGCGACGATCGCGGACCTCGCAGGCATTCTCGGCAAGATCGGCGATGGCGACAGCCTCGCCCCCGGCATTGCGCAAATGCTGTTGGAGCGGCGCAGCGAGATCGAGCGGTTGTTCGCCGAACACGATACGATGATGGCGGACTACCAGCCTGTCGGCGCCGGGGCGAAGGTCACCCGGCTCGAACCACGAGCTAGCTGATCAGTCGACTATCGCGACTGCGCGAATCCAACCCGCGCTGGCGCGTTCGATCTTGACCGGGAAGCAACTGACGGTGAAGCCATGCGCGGGCAGTGCGGCGAGATTAGTGAGCTTCTCGATCTGGTAATACGGCCGGATGCGACCGGCTTTGTGGCCTTCCCAGATGATTGCCGGATCGCGCTCCTGCGGCCAGCGCTTCGCCGTGTGGCTGAAAGGCGCATCCCAGCTCCAGGCATCGGTACCGACGACTTCGACGCCGCGTTCGGTCAACCATGGAGTGGTCTCCACGCCGAGGCCGACGCCTTGGTCGGTCGTTCTTTTCGAGTCCGGGAAAGAACATCGCGATCTACCCCCACGTGCTGTCGTGGGTCATGTACTGGATCTTCGGCCGCATCCCTTCGGGATCGGATAAGACGTCATTTTTGATGGGGATCGAAAGGTCGATGAAGCGCGGCATGCTGCGCAGCATGGGCGCAGCATTTTCGCCCGTCAATGCGCCTGCAATTGCGCGTCGAGGAAGGCGGCGATGTCTGCCAGATCGACGTCTTTCGCGAGGTACGCCTCGCCGATAGCGCGGAGCAAGATGAAGGGCAGGGTGCCGCCCGCATCCATCTTCTTGTCGTGCAGCATGTGTGCCACCAGCGCGCTGCCATCGCACTCGAGCCCGAGTGCCGCGATCTCTGCGGGCAGCCCAGCTTTGTCGATAGCGCGAGTCATGCGTGCAGCATCGTCATCGGCGATTTCGCCGCGCCGTGCCGAATAGCGGGCCGCGAGCACCATGCCGAGCGCAACGCCTTCTCCGTGCAGCAGGCGGTCGGAAAAGCCGGTCTCCGCTTCGAGCGCATGGCCGAAGGTGTGGCCGAGATTGAGCAGCGCGCGGATACCGGTCGTCTCGCGCTCGTCTTCGGCGACGATGCGGGCCTTCGCGGCGACGCTGGTGGCGACGGCGTGTTCGAGCGGCGCTTCTTCGAGGGCGAGCACTTCGCTGCCATGGACCTCCAGCCAGTCGAGAAAAGCCTCGTCTCCGAGCATGCCGTATTTCAGCACCTCGGCATAACCTGCTCGCATTTCTCGCTCGGGCAAAGTCGCCAGCGCGTCGAGATCGGCAAGGACTAGCGAGGGCTGGTGGAACGCGCCGACGAGATTCTTGCCCGCTGAAGTGTTGATGGCGGTTTTGCCGCCGACCGAACTGTCGACCTGGGCGAGGAGCGTCGTAGGCAATTGCACGAAGCCACAGCCGCGCTTGACGATGGCGCAGGCGAAGCCGGTGAGGTCGCCAACCACCCCGCCGCCAAGGGCGAAGACGTGATCGCCGCGCGTTATGCCAAGGCCAAGCAGCCAGTCGACAAGATCCTGCAAGCCTGCCCAGCTTTTCGCCGCCTCGCCGGGCTCGACGAGGTACCAGGCGATTTCGAAACCTTCGGATGCGAGTGAATGCGCGAGGCGCTCGCCATGGTGCTTCAACGCATTGCGATCGGCGACGATCGGTACTTTGCGGCCATGATAAGGCTCTATGAAGTCACGAGCGAGAGAAAGCGCTTCGTCCAGCAACCCCTTGCCGACATGCACTTCGTAGCTTCGGCCCGCGAGTTCGACCGGGATCACAGCCATGCGTTTATCGCCTCCAAGATACGAAGCGCAGTCTGGTGATGCGGGCCGTCGTCGGTCACCACATGCAGTTGTGCTTGCGCATAGGCGCCACTGCGCTGGTCCTTCAGATTGGTTAGTATTTCTCTCGGGTCGCCCTTTTTCAGCAGGGGGCGTGTGTTGCGCCTGCCGGTCCGCTCGACCAGCGTATCGATGTCGCAATCGAGCCACACTGCGATGGCCTTATCGACGATCAGCGCCCGGGTCTCGGCATCGATGAATGCCCCGCCGCCTGTTGCGATGACGCCGTGATCCTCCTCCATTAGCCGCGCGATCACCCGGCGCTCGCCTTCACGGAAATAGGCTTCCCCGTGCGCCTCGAAAATTTCTGCGATGCTGCGGTCTGCCGCGCGCTCGATCTCGTTGTCTGCATCGATAAAGTCGGTTTGCATCAATGATGCCAGCCGTCGCCCGACAGTGGATTTGCCGACTCCCATCAAGCCGACCAGCACGACCGGCCGGTCGATCCGCCGTGCGATGGCGGAAATGGCATCTTGTGTGATGGCAGGCGCTTCGGTCATTGCCGCCGTGCCTAGAGATGGGCTAGGGTGCGGGCAAGGTATCAGCACTTGAAGCGGGACGCGAAAAACTTGGTCATGGACAGCAAGCGGATCGGAGGCATCGCGGTGTTGATTATCGTCGCGCTCTGCGTCCTGGCCTGGATCGATGGCGGGGAAGAGCCGCTGCATCCGATCGAGCAGGAGATCACGCTGCCGGGAGCCGCGCGATGAAGGCCGCTTGGCTGGCGGGCGGCGCGGCACTGGCGTTGTGTTCTTCGCTCGTGCTCGCGCAATCCGCGCCGACCGATCTTCTGCCACCGGGCTTCGACGAACCTGCGCCGACGCCTACCCCTTCGACCCGGCCTACTCCGGCACCTTCTGCCACGCCTGGTTCCGGTTCGATGTCCTCCGGTCGGTCTGGAGAGATCGTTCAGCCGATCCCCGATCAGCCAGCCGAAAGCTCCAGTTCCCCTTCGAGCAGGCTCGACCTTTCTCGTCTGCCGACGCTGGAACAGCTGGAAGATATGTCGATCGACGAACTCGACGAGCTTCTCGGCCTGAAACCCAAATTCGACATTCCGCCCGCCGCCCGGCGCTCGACCGAGCGTGCGGGAGTGATTTCGACGGCCGAAGGCGGCTTGCCCGGTGCATCGCTGGCGCGACAGCCCGCCGCTCTCGTCCGCGCCGCACTTGCCGGGACGCAGGCACCGCCGGTCTCACGGTGGGGCCACATCCTGCTTCGCCGTGCGCTCGCCAGCCGCCTGGCAGCGCCCGAGGGCATGGACCCGATCGAGTTTGCTACGCTGCGAGTGCGAGCCCTGAACGCGATGGGCGAATACGCGGTCGCGCGCGCGTTGGTGCAGGATATCGACACGGCGAACTATTCGCCCGCGCTCGTCGATGCCGCGATCGATGCCTATATCGGTACGGCCGATATCGTCGGCGCCTGTCCGGCGGTACGGCTGGTCGATACCGACCGCGAAGATCCGCAATGGAACATGCTGGCGGGCATCTGCAATGCCTATGCCGGCGAGGCCACACGGGCGCAGAACGATCTGCGCCGCCTGCAGTCGCGCGGGCAGGGCGAAACGATCGATATCCTTTTCGCACAACGTTTTGCGGGGGCGGCAGGAGATGGCCGGCGTGCGGTCACCATCGAGTGGGATGGCGTTGAGCAGGTCACACCGTGGCGCTTTGCCATGGCCAACGCGCTAGGCGAGCCGATCCCCGAAGACCTCATGGAAGGGCTGGGTCCGCAGCTCTTGAAGAGCGCGGCTCTCACCCCGGCACTTGGCGCTGCCGAGCGGATTGAGGCAGCCGACATTGCGGCGCAGAGTGGCATTTTCTCGGCGAATGCAATGGTCGATCTGTATGGCCAGATTTTCGCCGATGGGGGCGAGGACAGCGAAGCCTACCGCCGCGCCTCGCGCTTGCGCGACGCCTATGTCGGGAGCGATCCTTCCACTCGCCTCGGCGCAATTCGCGATGTGTGGGAAGATGGCGGCGACTTTGGATATGGACGCCGGGTGCTGACCGCATATGCCGCAGCGCGCCTGCCCGCCGACGATGCGCTGGAAGAGGAAGCAGGCGAGCTCATCGCTTCTATGCTAGCCGCTGGCTTGGACCGCGACGCGATGCGCTGGTCGGGTGTTGTCGACGAGGGAAGCCTCGGCTGGGCATTGCTGGCCTTGGCCGCTCCGACGCGCGGCGAAGCTGTTACCGATGGCGAACTCGACAGCTTCGCCGATGCCGATGAGTCGGGCGGCCAGCGCAAGTCGCGCATGTTTCTTGCCGGGCTTGCCGGTTTGGGGCGCATGGGATCGGGTGAGATCGACGATTATAGCCGTCGGCTTTCCATCAGCTTGGGCGGCCAGACGCGCTGGACCCGGGCTATCGATGCAGCGGCGAACGCGGGCAATCCGGCGCTGGTCGCCATTCTCGCCGGCCTTGGCATGCAGGGCCACAGCTGGGACAGTATGACGGCGCGGCACCTCTACCATATCGTGTCCGCGCTGCGACGCGTGGGGCTGGAAGCCGAAGCGCGCATGATCGCCGCGGAGGCGGTCGCGCGGGCCTGAGGGCGGGCCGTGAATGCGATCGACGATTTTCTGGCGATGCTCTCTGCAGAACGCGGAGCGGCTGAAAACACGATCCTCGCCTATGGCCGCGATCTCGAACAGGCGGAGGAAATGCTCAGCGCCGAGCTGGCGCAGGCGCAACCCGCCCAATTGGCGAAGCTGGCTCGAGGCTGGGCCACGCTCGCCCCGTCGACGGTCGCGCGCAAGATGTCCGCGCTGAGGCAGTTTTTCGGCTTTCTCGTCGACGAAGGCCTGCGATCGGACGATCCGACCCATGCCCTGCCGCGTCCGACGACGCGGCGACCGCTACCAAAGATACTGTCCCACGAGGAAATCGAGCGACTGTTCGCGACTGCCGAAGACGAAGCCGCGGGCGGTTCCCCGAAGGCAATCCGCATGCTCGTCTTGCTGGAGATGCTTTACGGCTCGGGATTGCGCGCGACCGAGCTGGTCTCGCTACCGCTTGCCGCCGTCCCGCGCGATGCGCCGTTCCTGACGGTGACGGGTAAGGGCGGACAGGCGCGCATGGTGCCGGTCAGTCGCCGTGCCAAGGCTGCCCTGTCGCGCTGGCTGGCGGTCCGGCCCGATGGCTCGCCATGGCTCTTTCCGTCGCGCAGCGGGCATCTGTCGCGCGTTCGCCTGTTCCAGCTGGTCAAGGCGCTGGCAGCCCGCGCGGATCTCGCGCCGGAGAGGCTCAGCCCGCATGTGTTGCGCCACGCCTTTGCGACGCATCTATTGGAGGGCGGGGCGGACCTGCGCGCTCTCCAGACCCTGCTGGGTCATGCCGACATTTCCACTACGGAGATCTACACGCATGTCGATGCCGCCCGGCTGGTCGAACTTGTCAACCAGCGCCACCCGCTTGCGAAAGCGCGCGCATCGGACTAGCGGAGCGCGATGATTTCCTACCTCGAATTCGAGAAGCCGGTCGCCGAGCTTGAACAGCGCATCGCCGAATTGCGCGCCGCTGCGGAAGGCGACGACGTGGACATTTCCAACGAGTTGCAGCGTCTCGAGCTGAAGAGCGCAGCTCTTCTAAAAAGCACCTACGAAACGCTGACGCCGTGGCAGAAGACACAGGTCGCCCGCCACCCCTCGCGTCCGCATTTCCGCGATTATGTGGAGTACGCGTTCGATGAGTTCGTACCCCTCGGCGGGGATCGGTCCTTCGGCGAGGACGAGGCGATCCTCGGCGGCTTCGCCAAGCTCGATGGGCGCAAGGTCGTGCTGATAGGCCACGAAAAGGGCAACGACACGGCCAGTCGCCTGCGCCACAATTTCGGCATGGGCAAGCCGGAAGGCTATCGCAAGGCGATCCGCCTTATGGAACTGGCGGGGCGGTTCGATCTGCCCGTCGTCACCTTGGTCGATACCTCGGGCGCGTTTCCCGGCGTAGAGGCCGAAGAGCGCGGGCAGGCGGAAGCCATCGCCCGCTCGACCGAGGCATGCCTCGCGCTACCGGTGCCAATGGTTGCCGCAATCGTGGGTGAGGGCGGGTCGGGCGGTGCCGTGGCTCTCGCAAGTGCCGAGCGGGTGCTGATGATGGAGCATGCGGTCTATTCGGTGATTTCGCCTGAAGGTTGCGCTTCGATCCTTTGGCGCACGGCCGAAAAGGCGCCCGATGCAGCCGAGGCGATGAAGGTGACGGCGCAGGATCTCGAAGGCCTCGGCGTTATCGATCGTATCGTCGCCGAACCCGTCGGTGGTGCCCATCGCGATTCGCGTGCAGCGGCAACTTCGCTGGGCGATGCGATTGCCAAAGAATTGGACAAGCTCGGTCGCCATTCACCCGAGGAATTGAAGCGGATGCGCGAGGAGCGCTTTCTTCGTATCGCCGGTTAGCAGCGCTTTCTCTCGGCGGGAACAAAGCGACCCGCCACCATGTTCTCCTCTGCGTACACGAACTTAGACCGCCAACCGGCGCTCGTTACGCAAGGGGAACACCTCATGTCGCGCTCCAAGTCCATACTCGCTGCAACAACCGCATCGCTGTCGCTCGCCCTCGCGGGCTGCGCGGCCGTCGGTGGCGGCCCGATCCCCGATTCGTCGGCTCCGATTACGCAGAGCGAGGCGCAGATGGGTGCCGAGGCGCATCCGCAACTGCTGAGCGAATTCGGCGGCGCTATGACCGGGTCGCAAGCGCAATATGTCGAACAGGTCGGCCAGAATATCGCGGTGCAGTCGGGGCTGGGCAATGCCCGCAGCGCGTTCACAGTGTCGCTGCTCAACAGCTCGGTAAACAACGCTTTCGCGATTCCTGGCGGTTATGTTTACACCACGCGGCAGTTGGTAGCCTTGATGAACAACGAGGCCGAACTCGCCGGAGTTCTCGGTCATGAAGTCGGCCATGTGGCCGCGCGTCATTCGCAGCGCCGCCAGCAGGCTGCGCAGCGCAACACATTGTTCGGAGCGGCTGGCGCGATCCTGTCGGGGATTCTTCTCGGCAATTCCGGGCTTGGCCAGCAGGTCGGGCAGACGCTGCTCCAGGGTTCGCAGCTTCTGACCCTGCGCTTCTCGCGCTCGCAGGAACTGGAGGCCGATGAACTCGGCATTCGCTATCTCAACCAGGCCGGCTACGACCCGCGTGCGATGGCAACTGTGCTGAATAGTCTCGCCCAGCAGAACGCGCTTGATGCCCGTGTCCAGGGTCGAGACAATGCGACCGTTCCCGAATGGGCTTCGACCCACCCCGATCCGGCCAGCCGTGTGCAGACCGCGCTGTCCAAGGCGCAGGGCATGACCGGCGTCACCAATCGCGACACTTTCCTCAGCCGGATCGACGGTTTGCTCTATGGCGACGATCCGCAGCAGGGCGTGATCGAGGGGCGCGAGTTCATTCATCCCGAACTTCGCCTCGCCTTCAGCGCGCCGCAGGGTTTCTACATGGTCAACGGCACAAGCGCCGTGACCATCAACGGGCAGAGCGGCCGCGCGCAATTCACCCTCGCGCCCTACAACGGCGACCTCAATTCTTACGTCTCTACGGTATTTGCCAATCTGAGCACGGAGCAGAATCTGCGTCCGCAGTCGATCCAGCGCACGACGGTGAATGGATTGCCTGCAGCGTATGGCTCCACGCGCGTTCAGTCGGGCAATGGGCAGGTCGATGTGACTGTGTTTGCCTACGAGTTCGCCGACGATCGCGCCTATCACTTTTTGGCAATTACGCCGGCGGGGCAGACAAGCGCATTCAACGCGATGTTCTCGTCCATGCGACGCATCAGCGCGCAACAAGCGGGTAGCGTAATTCCGCGTGTCGTCGATGTCGTGACCGTTCGCAGCGGCGATTCGGTGGCATCGCTCGCCCGCAACATGGCTTATGACGACAACCAGATCGCGCGCTTCCGCGTCCTGAACGGGCTTTCCTCCAACGAGGAAGTCACGGCTGGCCAGAAAGTAAAGGTCGTCGTACGCGGCCGGTAATTTTTAAAGCGGGACACATTCAGACAAAAAAAGGCGGCGGGGAAGTGCCCCGCCGCCTCTTCTTCTGCTGTAATCCGCTAGGATTAGGCGTTGGCGTCAGCCATGGTGGTGTCGAGCGTGTTGAACGTGGTCGACAGTTCTTCACCGAGGCTCTGCATTGCAGTGATGGCAGCAACTGCGATCAGAGCAGCAATCAGGCCGTATTCGATAGCGGTGGCGCCTTCTTCATTGCGGCGCAGCTTGTTGAGAAACTTCATGTCATGTCTCCTGGTTCAGTCTTCATTCCCGGCCCTCTCCGACTTGGCGGTTCGAGCGATCTTGCTTTTGCAGGTGAGGTGTTGAGAAATCCCTAATGCCTCGACCAACAAATCTGCCTCATGCTCCCGTGGCAGTGACGACTGCAGCGGTGATGTCGGTCCACATATCGATGGCCCCTTCACCAAATGCTTGTACGGCACCCACCATCGCGAAGAAGATGAGAGCAGCGATCAGCCCGTATTCGATAGCAGTGGCACCGCTTTCGTCGCGTCCCAGGTTTTTCAGGAAATCGACCATTGAAACCGTTGCCCCATCCGTCTGTTTGTCGAAGCTGACATCGGCGGGATACGGGCTCGACCGTTAAGAAAAAGTTGAGGAGGCAAACGGAATTGGAAAAAATCCCGACATGGCTCCCCGTGGTTGCCCTCGCTCTAGCTGACGCGAAGGGGCGCTGGCTCATGCATCGTCGACCGGCCGGCAAGGCTCATGCTGGACTATGGGAATTTCCCGGCGGCAAGGTCGAGAAGGGCGAAAATCCGGCGCAAGCGCTGGTTCGCGAAATTGAGGAAGAGCTTGCGTACAGGCTGGATAGCGAAACTCTGCTGCCCGCCGGATTCGCTCAGGAGCCGGCTTCGGCGGGAAGCGCTCAGATTGTCATCCTTCTTTACACATCGCTGTGGAACGGCAGCCCGCTGTCGGCGCAGGAGGGCGGCAAAGTCGACTGGTTCCGGCCCGAGGAGATTGCGATGCTGGACAAGCCGCCTCTGGACGTGGCGCTAGCCCGGGGGCTGTTCGAAAAAGCTTTGCTTTAGGGATTGCCAAGGGATGACGCCCCCCTTATGTGGCCCCCTCCAACGCGCCAGTAGCTCAGCTGGATAGAGTACCTGACTACGAATCAGGCGGTCGGAGGTTCGAATCCTTCCTGGCGCGCCAAAAAAGCCCATGACCTTTAAGGGTCGTGGGCTTTTTTGGTGGGTCGGTATGATGGAGCGAGCCTTTCGGAGTCGCAGCCGCGGAGCGGCGGAGACGGCCAGAGCCGCTAAGCGGCGGCGGCCGATCCTTCCTGGCGCGCCATTAAAGGCCATCCCGTGCAAGAGGGGTGGCCTTTAATGGTTCTGCCCTGCGGAATGTTCGATATCGGGGCCGCGTGCCCACAACCGGCATTTAAAGCGGTACGCCTAGGAGGGCGCACCTTCAGGCATCGTCCTCGAGACGATGCATGTCGTCGTCGCTGAAGCCGAAATGATGACCTGCCTCGTGCACCACCACGTGGCGGACTAGGTCTTCCATGCGCACGCCCGTCGCGCGCCATTCGGCAATCAGCGGCTCTCTGAATAGCCAGATGCGGGCCGGCATGCGTCCGCTGCTCCAGATCGACCGATCGGGCAACGCCTCGCCTTCGTAGAGTCCGGTCAGTTCCCATTTGTCCGATAAGTCGACCGCTTCGAGTTGCTCGGGTGTCGCGAAATCTTCGACCTGAAGAACGATGTCCTGCATTTGCTTGCGAAACTCGCCGGGGAGAGCGCGCACTACCGCTTCTGCCATCTGCTGCATCTGGACTGCGGTGGGGCCCGGGCGGTGGTGCATCGTGCTTCCGAGTATGGGAGGCGCGGGCGCTGCATACAAGCTAGCGGAACCTGCGCCACCTAAACCTGTTTGATAGCCAAAGGAGACAATCCCATGGCCACGAACGCAGAAATATTCGACCGCCTCAAGCAGGATCACGACACGCATCGCGAGTTGCTGGACAAGCTGCTGGAGACGAGCGGCGACAGCAACGAACGGGAAGAGCTCTTCACCGAACTGACCAAGGAGCTGAAAAGCCACGCCGCGGCGGAAGAGCAGGCCCTCTATTCGACCATGCTTCGCAAGCCGCCCACGACCGACGAGACTCGCCATTCGGTGGCCGAACATCACGAAATCGACGAGGCGCTGAACGATCTTGCCGCTACTGAGATGTCCTCGAGCGCCTGGTTGACGAAGTTCAAGGAATTCGATCACCAGTACCGCCATCACATCGACGAGGAAGAAGAAGACCATTTCCCGGACTTCGAGAATTACCTCGACGACAAGGACCGCGCGCACATGGAAAAGGTCTTCGAACGCCGTAAGGAAGAGGAAAAGGCCGAGGCCGAGGTGACCCCGGAAAAGAAGGAAGACGCCAAGGAATAGGCTCGGCGGGGGGGTATGGATACGCACGAGCAGGACCCGACACAGGTCACCCGGCTGGACGATGGCGTCGAGCCGGGTGTCTGGCGTTACGAGAAGGTCGAACGCGCTGCCGTCATCATCGATGCGGCCGATTATTTCTCCGCAATGCAGGCTGCGATGCTGGAGGCCAGGCACCGCATCTTCCTGATCGGCTGGGATTTCGATACGCGAATCCACCTGGCCGAGGGGCGGCACTGGTGGCAGCGCGGTTTCAAGGACAAATACCCGGCGCGACTCGGAAGCTTCTTCTCGTGGCTGATGCGCAATCGGCCGACGCTGGAAATCCGCATCCTGAAATGGAGCTTCGGGGTCTTCAAATTCGTCGTGCGCGGATCGATGTGGTGGGATCTGGTCCGCTGGGCGCGCCACCGCCGGATCGATTTCAAGTTCGACAAAGCCCATCCCATCGGCTGCAGTCACCACCAGAAGATCGCGGTTCTCGACAATTCGCTGGCGGTGTGCGGCGGGATCGACATGACCGTGAAGCGCTGGGACACGCGGGAACATGAAGAAGGCAATCCGCTTCGCACAACCCCGCGCGGCGATCCTTACGAACCGTGGCATGACGCCTCGATGATGATGGAAGGCGATATCGCCGAAGCCTTGAGCGAATTGGGTCGCGACCGCTGGATTCGCGCCGGCGGCACGCCGTTGCTGCCGATCCAGAAACGGGAAGAAAGCCTCTGGCCGGAGGGGCTGGAAGCCACTTTTGAAGACGTCGAGATCGGTATCGCCCGCACGCGCGCCGAATATCGCGACTGGAAGGAAGTCCGAGAGATCGAGACTCTGTTCGTCGAGCATATCAAGCGGGCGAAGAAATTCATCTACGCGGAGAGCCAGTATTTCGCATCGCGCGCGATCGCCGAGGCGATACTGGAGCGTGTGCAGGAGGACGATCCGCCGGAAATCGTCATCGTCCATCCGGCGCACGCCGATGGCTGGCTGGAACAGCAGGCGATGGACCACGCCCGTGCCGAATTGGTCAAATGTATCGAAGATAACGACAAGAAGGGCCGCTTCAGCATCTGGACGCCCGTCAGCGGTACCACGCATATTTATGTCCATGCCAAGATGATGATCGTCGATGACGAGATCTTCCGCATCGGTTCGGCCAATATGAACAATCGCTCGATGGGTCTCGATAGCGAGTGCGATGTGTTCGTCGATTGTAAACGCGAAGGCAATGAGCATGCTCGCGAGGCGATTGCGAGAATTCGCTACTCGCTGCTTGCCGAACATTGCGGGTTGGAGGAAGACGAGGTGCCTGAACTCCTGAAACAGCAGGGCTCCATGACGGCCATGATCGATCATTCCATTACCGAGGACGGTCGCAACCTCATCCGGTATCACCCACCCGAGCTAAACGACGTCCAGGAAGAAGTCGCCGAAAGCGGTATGCTCGATCCTGAACGTCCGGACGATCTATTCGAGCCGTTTGCCAAAACCGGCCTTTTCCGCAAAGGGAGCAGGCTCGGACGGGCTCGCAATCGATGGAAAGGCAAGTGGCGTAAATGAGTAGCCTGGTTGGACCGGATGAAGACGATCCGCGCGGCAAGCCGCCGGTCCCTGAAAACGTGCAGGATGCCATTCGCACGCTGATCGAATGGACGGGCGATGATCCAACACGCGAAGGATTGCTGGATACGCCCGCGCGCGTAGCACGCGCCTGGAAGGAATATTGCCTCGGCTATACCGAAGATCCGGCGATTCATCTCGATCGCGTATTCGAGGAAGTGGGCGGATATAACGAGATCGTCCTGCTCAAGGACGTCCCGTTCCAGTCGCATTGCGAACACCATATGGCCCCGATCATCGGCAAGGCAGCGATCGCTTACCTGCCGAAGGACCGCGTAGTCGGCATATCCAAGCTCGCGCGCGTCTTGCATGGCTTCGCGCGCCGCCTCCAGGTCCAGGAGCGGCTGACCGCAGAGGTTGCCGACTGCATCTGGAAGAACCTCGATCCCGAAGGCGTTGCGGTGGTAATCGAAGCGTCGCACAGTTGCATGACGGCGCGCGGTGTCCGAACGCCGGGTGTCGGCATGATCACCAGCCGGATGATGGGCACGTTTCTCGAAGACCAGCGCAGCCGCAAGGAAGTGCTGAGCCTGATGGGCTACGGCTGACCGTTCAGTCGCCGATCAGCTTTTCCAGAAAACCGCGGACTTGCGCTTCGGCGCGGTCTCGCCGGCGAGACCGTACAGATAGTTGCCGAGCTGCACTGCCTGTTCCCGCGTCAGGAAATAGCGGAAATCGCGTACATCGTCGGGCTGGTCCGGCTTCTTCCGGGCGCTCTGCATCAGCAGCGCGATGCGCTGACCTGCCGGGCTCGAAACCCACCCTAGCAGAACGCCAGAGTCCTCATCGGTGGACGGCGCAGTCGCTTTTCCGGTCTCGTTTTTCTTCGCTCCCATGCGAAAACGACTGCGCCCCGCCCTGCGATTCGGGCAAGGCGGGGCGCGGTATTGTCCGCATCCCGGACGGCTCAGATATCAGAGCTGGCCGAGCATATGCTCCGCGCTGGAGACCGAAAAATCGCCCGGCGCTTCGACGTTGAGCTCTTTCACGACACCGTCTTCGATGACCATCGAATAGCGCTGACCGCGCTTGCCCATGCCGAAGCCCGAGCCGTCCATGGTGAGGCCGACCGCTTCCGCGAAATCGCCATTGCCGTCGGCGAGCATGGTGATGTCGTCACTGCCGGCAGAGGATTTCCACGCCCCCATGACAAAGGCATCGTTAACGGCCGTGGCCACGATTTCGTCCACGCCCTTGGCTTTCAACTCGTCGGCCTTGTCGACATAGCCCGGAAGGTGGCGCGCCGAACAGGTAGGGGTGAACGCCCCCGGTACCGAGAACAGAGCTACCGTCTTGCCCTTGAAATACTCGCCGGACTGAACCTGCTCAGGGCCGTTTTCCGTCGCCTTGACCAGTGTCACGTCGGGCAGCTTGTCGCCCACCGAAATCGTCATCGCTGAATTCCTTGTCTGTCCCGTCCGCTGCCGAGGTAGGCGGCACGTGCTGCCCATGCAACCGGAGTGCCAGTGAAAATTCGCTACCGGGCACGCGCCCGGCGACAACCCGATTGGCGGGTGCCGTGAATTGCTTTCGTCCGAGGGAGGGGGTAGGGGCGGCGCCATACGGCATCGCCCCTTCTGCGTGCGAGGCCATTCTCTTCAAATATATCTCGAGGACATGAGCGTGACCGCATTTTCCGACTACGTCATCAAGGACATTGCGCTGGCCGATTACGGCCGCGCCGAAATCAATATCGCCGAAACCGAAATGCCGGGCCTGATGGCTTTGCGCGAGGAATACGGCAAGGAGCAGCCCCTGAAGGGCGCGCGCATCACCGGCTCGCTGCACATGACCATCCAGACCGCCGTGTTGATCGAAACCCTCGTCGCTCTGGGCGCCGATGTGCGCTGGGCGACCTGCAACATCTTCTCGACGCAGGACCATGCGGCAGCGGCCGTTGCGGCGCAGGACATTCCCGTTTTCGCTATCAAAGGCGAGAGCCTGGCCGATTACTGGGACTATGTCGGCAAGATTTTCGACTGGTCCACGGAAGAGAACCCCGACCAGACCGCCAACATCATCCTCGACGATGGCGGCGATGCGACCATGTTCGCCCTCTGGGGTGCTCGCGTCGAAGCCGGCGAGGAACTTCCAGAGCCGCAGAATGCCGAGGAAATCGAATTCCAGCGTGCGCTCAAGGCTTTCCTGAAGGACCGCCCGGGCTATCTCACCAATTCGGTGAAGAACATCGTTGGCGTTTCGGAAGAGACCACGACCGGCGTCCACCGCCTCTATCACCTCGCCAAACAGGGCAAGCTGCCGTTCCCGGCGATTAACGTGAACGACAGCGTGACCAAGTCGAAGTTCGACAATCTCTACGGCTGCCGCGAATCGCTGGTCGATGCCATCCGCCGCGCGACGGACGTGATGCTGTCGGGCAAGGTCGCCTGCGTCGCCGGCTTCGGCGATGTCGGGAAGGGCTCGGCCCAGTCGCTCCGCAATGGCGGCGCGCGCGTGCTCGTGACGGAAATCGATCCCATCTGCGCGCTGCAGGCGGCGATGGACGGCTTCGAAGTCGTGACCATGGAAGAGGCCGTGAAAGTTGCAGACATCTTTTGCACCGCCACCGGCAACGAACACGTCATCACCGCCGAACACATGAAGGCGATGAAGGACAAGGCGATCGTCTGCAATATCGGCCATTTCGACAGCGAGATCCAGATTTCGGCGCTGGACAATTACGAGTGGACCGAACTCAAGCCCGGCACCGACCTGGTGAAGTTCCCCGACGGCAAGGAAATCATCGTGCTTGGCCAGGGCCGCCTGGTCAACCTCGCCTGCGCGACCGGCCACCCGAGCTTCGTGATGAGCTTCAGCTTCACAAACCAGACACTGGCGCAGATCGAGCTGTGGACCAAGGGCGACGAGTACAAGAACGACGTCTACGTCCTGCCCAAGCACCTCGACGAGAAGGTCGCTGCGCTGCATCTCGACAAGCTCGGCGTGAAGCTGACCCAGCTCAGCCAGAAGCAGGCCGATTACATCGGCGTTCCGGTCGAAGGGCCGTTCAAGCCCGAACATTATCGCTACTGATCGATGATCCTTTGCGGGGAGTTGCAATGGCTTGCCATTGCATCCCCGCGACAGGCGGCATAGCTGGCAGGTAATGGAAATATCGCCTGCATTGCTGGCCCTTGTCGGGTTGTTGCTTGCGCTCTGGACCGCTGCGGCGGTCTGGGTGATGCTGCGCGCAAGCGGGCGGGAGCAGAAGTTCGCTTCCACCCGCAAGTCGGCGCTGCGCATGGCGCGAATGCTGGAGGAATCGCCTGCGGTTCCGTTGCTCGTGCGGATCGATGGCCGGATAGAAGCGCCCGACCGTTTTGCCCGCTGGCTTGGCCTCGCGAAGGTGCCGGAATTCCTCAGCGAGCTGACCGGAGCCGATAGCAATGGCCTCAGTGAAGAACAGGTCGAAGAACTGACGAGCAAGGTTCGTCGCACGCAGAAGACTGCCAAGCCCTTCCGTATGTCGGTCGCCGTGCCGGGATCGGAGCGCGCGCTAACACTTAGCGGAACGCTGGCCGACCCGGCCGTCTCGCCCAACGGTGCCGCGTTGGTATGGGTATTCGACTATAGCGAGAGCCAGACCGAGCTCAGCCAGCTGCGCGAGGAAGCGGCTCGCGCGAAGGACGATTTCGGCGCACTCGTCGGCCTGATCGAAGCGGCGCCGATGCCCATGTGGTTCCGCGGCGGCGACATGAAGCTTCGCCTAGTCAATCGCGCTTATGTCGAAGCTGTCGGCGCGCAGAGCGCGGACGAGGTAGTGACCAAGCAGGTCGAACTGGTCGAAACGGTCGGCGGTCGTAGCGCCTCGCAAGTCGCGCAGCAGGCGGCCGACCGCCGCCAGCCGATCGAGCGCATCGTGTCGGCCACTATCAACGAAGCCCGTCGCACCATTCGCGTAACTGATCTGCCGTTGGTCGGCGAGGGCATCGCCGGTTACGCGGTAGATATCGAGGAAATGGAAGAGCAGGCCCGCGAATTCCGGGCCTTCCGCGAAGCGCAGCGCTCCATGCTCGACCAGCTCTCCATCGGCGTGGCGCAGTTCGATGCGCAGCACCGCATGACCTTTGCCAACCAGCCGTTCCACCGTGTTTTCGCCTTGCCGCCGGGCGTGGTGAACGATCGCACGACGTTCGAGCACATGCTGCTGATCGCGCGCGAGGCGGGGCGCATTCCGGAAGTCCGCGATTTCCCGTCTTGGCGCAACGAACTCGTGAACTGGTTCCAACGTGACGAGCCGCACGAGGAGGCATGGCCGCTTTCCGACAGCACGCACTTGCGCGTCGTCGCCCAACCGCTGCCCGATGGCGGCCTGGTGATGATTGCCGAAGACCGGACCGAGCAACTGGCTCTGTCGGCTACCCGCGACACGCTGTTGCGCACGCGCACCGCGACGTTCGACAGCCTGTTCGAGGCTCTTGCAGTCTTTGCTCCGGATGGGCACCTCGAGCTGTGGAACCGCAGCTTCCCCGGCGCCTGGGGGCTGGAACCGGAAGTCGTCGATGGCCACCCGCAGGCGGAAGACTTGCTCGAAGCGATCGCAGGCAATCTCGCCGACTCAGAGGCTATCGACGTGGTCGGCAATACCATCCGCTCGGCAACGCTGGACCGCAAGAAGCGCACGGCAAGGGTCGAACTCGCGGATGGGCGCACGCTCGATCTCGAAGGGGTCCCACTGCCCGACGGCAACGGCCTCCTCACCGTGCTCGACGTGACCGCTTCGCAGCAGGCCGAAGAGGCGCTGCGCGAACGCAATCGGGCGCTGGAGGAAGCGGACGCGGTGATGACGCGCTTTCTGGCCAATATGAGCTACGAGTTCCGCACGCCCCTGACCTCCATCGGCGGATTTGCCGAATTGCTCTCCAGCGGCATCGCCGGCGAACTCAGTCCGCAGGCAATGGAATATGTGCAGGCCATTTCCCTGTCGGTCGGCAAGCTGACCGAGCAGGTCGAGAACGTGCTGGACTTGTCGCAGAGCGAAGCGGGGCTGATGCCGCTGAACACAGAAAAGATCGAGCTGCTGCCCTTCATCACGCAAGTGGTGCGGGCCGAGGAAAAACGGATCGTCGAGGGCGGACTCACGCTCGATCTCAAGGGTGGGGCAGGTAAGGTCGTGACCGCCGATCCGCAGCAGCTCCGCCGCGCAATCGCCAATCTGCTCGACAACGCGATTTCGGCGACCCCGCAGGGAGGCCGCATTCTTGTCGAACTCGGCAAATCGCGCGGCGAGACGAAAATCGTTATCTCGGACAACGGCCGCGGGATGAACCAGCATGAACTGGCCCGCGCGCTCGAAGGAATCCGGATGGCGGCTGACGGCAAGGGGATCGAGCGTCGCCACGGGCTCGGGATCCCGCTCGCGCGGCAGCTGATCGAGGCGCATGACGGCAAGCTCGAAATCGTCAGCCGCCCGAGTTCCGGCACGACCGCGACAATCACGCTGCCGTGACGATTGCCTTACCCGATCTCGCCGCGATGGAAGCGCTGGGTGCGCGGATTGCAGGCTTGCTCCAGCCGGGCGACGTCGTTGCGCTGACCGGCGACCTCGGCACCGGAAAGACGACGCTGGCGCGGGCTATCATTGCCGCTCTCGGTCACAAGAGCGAAGTGCCGTCTCCGACTTTCACGATCATCGAGACCTATGACGCCTTACACCCGCCCATAGTGCATGCCGATTTCTACCGCCTGCGCCATCCGGACGAAGTGCACGAGCTGGGCCTCGACGACTACCGTGAGGGCGCAGCGCTCATCGCGGAATGGCCCGATCATGCGGGCGGGTTCGCCCATGAGCCGGGTTGCCTTTCCATCGTGCTCGAAAAAGTGGGCGAAGGGCGCGAAGCCGTTGTAACCGCAGGCGAGACTTGGCAAAGCCGCTGGCCATGAGCGCAACGCTACCCCACGGGCTTCACGCATTTCTGGGCGACACCGAATGGGAGGGCGCCGAGATCGCCCCGCTCGTCGGCGATGCCAGCTTTCGCTGCTACTTCCGCCTCCGCCTGGGCGATCGCAGCGCGATGCTTATGCACGCTCCGCCGCCGCAGGAAGACCCCGCGCCGTTCCTGCATGTGGCCGACTGGCTCACGGCAAATGGAATGCGCGGGCCGGAAATCTATCTGCAGGATGCAGAGGCTGGATGGGTGCTGACCGAGGACTTCGGCGATCACCGCGTGCGCGAGTGGATCGACGACCATCCCGACGACGAGCACGACATCTATGCCGGTGCGATCGAGGCGCTGGTCAAGCTGCATACGCTGCCGCCGGGTCCGTTTCCGCCCTACGACATGGCGACCTATCTGCGCGAAGTGGACCTTTTCACCGAATGGTACTGTCCCGCCGCAGGTCTCGAGGTCGATCAGGTAGGATGGACCGCAGCCTGGCGCGAGGTTCTGGAGCCATTGCTGTCGCGCCAGTACCCGGGCGTCACCGTTCTGCGCGACTATCATGCGGAGAACATCATGCTGCTCGAGCCCGGGAAACTCGGCGGCGAGCAAGGATTGATCGATTTCCAGGACGCGCTGGTTGGTCACCCGGCCTACGATCTCGTCAGCCTGCTGCAGGATGCGCGGCGCGACGTCTCGCAGCAGCTGGAGCATGACATGCTGTGCCGCTACCGCGCCGCAGCCGATCCGGGCGAGCATTTCGAGGCCGATTACGCAAGGCTCGGCGCGCAGCGGAATGCGAAGATTGTCGGCATTTTTGCTCGCCTCTACAAGCGCGATGGCAAGTCACGCTATCTCTCCATGATCCCGCGCGTGTGGCGCGCCATGGAACGGGACCTCGCGCATCCGGTCGCGGTGCCCCTCGCGGCGTGGTTCGCGGCGAACATCCCGGCGCACCTTCGCGAGAATGGGGGCGGCGCAATCACATGAGCGATCTCGTCTCCGACACCGCGATGCTGATGGCCGCCGGGCTCGGTAAGCGGATGCGCCCGCTGACGGCCACGACGCCAAAGCCCTTGGTGCGGGTGGCAGGCAAGCCGCTGATCGACCGCGCGCTCGACCGGATCCAGGATGCGGGCATCGAGAAGGCACTGGTCAATGTCCATTACCTCGCCGATGCGATCGAGGCGCATGTCGGACCGCGCAAGGTGCCGGCGGTCAGCTTCTCCGACGAGCGCGAGCAATTGCTCGAAACCGGCGGCGGCATGGTCAAGGCGCAGGCTGCCGGGCAGCTGCCCGACCCGTTCTTCGCCTGCAATGCCGACAGTATCTGGCTCGACGGGCCGCGCAACGCTTTCGCCGAACTTTCGGCGCGCTGGGACCCCGAGCGGATGGATGCGCTGCTGCTGGTCGTCAGCCACGTCCGGGCTTTCAATTTCGACGGCACGGGTGATTTCTACATGGATGCTGCCGGTCGATTGACCCGCAAACGGCCGGAACGGATCGCGCCTTTCATCTATACAGGCATCCAAGTCGTGTCGCACCGTCTCCTAAGGGACGCCCCCGAGGGCAAGTTTTCGACCAATATACTGTGGGATCGCGCGATCGAGGAAGGGCGGCTGTTCGGTCTCGCTTTCACCGGCGAATGGTACGAAGTCGGCACGCCGCAGCACATCGCGCCGACCGAGGAAGCGTTGCGGGGTGGCTGAGCGCCCCGAACCCAGCATCTATTCCATCGCCGCGCATCGCGGGTTTGCCGACGCACTAGTGGCCGGCCTCGTGCCGCGCTATCGCGAGCCGGACTTCGGCCTCGCGCGCCTGACTTTACTGTTGCCGAGCAGCCGTGCGCGCCGCACGATCTCCGAGGCCTTCATCCGCCAAGCGGGTGAGGCTGGCGAGAACGGTCTGCTCATGCCGCGCATGGCGGTGATCGGCGATCTCGATCTCGACGAGACGCTCGGCCCGCTGCTCGATCCGCTTGGCGCGAGCGAGATCCCCCCGGCCATCGATCCGCAGCGGCGGCTGTTCCGGTTGGCGCAGCTGGTCGGCGTGGAACTGGGCGAGAAGGCACCGGGCGGCACGGGTCTGTTGCGGCTTGCGCGGGAGGCCGCATCGACCATGGACCGCCTCCTGGTCGAAGGGGTCGGCCCGGAGGAGTTGGTCGGCGATAAGGTGCTCGACCTGTTCGGCTCGCTCGCCTCGCATTGGCAGGACGGCCTGCGCCTTTTCGCGACCGTCCAGGCCAAATGGCTCGCCGAACTGGACACGCTTGGCATGCTCGATCAGGCCGCGCGGCGGAACCGGCTGTTCGATCACGCCGCGGCCTTGTGGCGCAGTGAGCCGCCCGCCACGCCGGTGATCGCAGCAGGTGTGACCAGCGCAGCCCCGTCGCTCGCGAACCTCCTGCGCGTGATCTCCCATATGCCGCAGGGAGCGGTCATACTTCCCGATTTCGATCTGACGATGGATCAAGCGACCTGGGACGAACTGGGCAGGGCCGGCGCCGCGCCCGAGCCGGGCGACACGCCGTTCGCGAAGGATGACGCGGTCACCCACCCGCAATACCACCTCAAACTGCTGCTCAATCGCATGGCAATCCGGCGTGAGGAGGTGCAACCGTGGCACCGCAAGGGCATGTCCGCCGCTCCGCCCGAGCGCAGCCATGCGATCGGCTCCCTGTTCCTCCCCCCGGAGGCAAGCAAGAGCTGGATCGACCTCCCGGCTGAGAAGCGACGCCTCTCCGGCGTAAGATTGATGATGACGGCCAATCCGGAGGAAGAGGCGCAGGCGATCGCGCTGCTGGTACGCGAGGCGGTCGAGAAGCCTGAGCAGCGGGTAGCGGTCGTGACCCCGGATCGCGGTCTGGCACGGCGGGTCGTCCATCATCTGGAACGGTGGAACATCGCGGCCGACGATTCCGCGGGACGGCCGCTGTCGTCGACTGCGGCGGGCCGGCTGCTGCTACTGCTCGCCGAAGTGATGGCGGAGGATGCCGCGCCGGTTCCGCTGATGGCGCTGCTTGGCCATCCGCTGGTTCGCGGCGACATGGAGCGCGGGACATGGCTGCGCCAGCTGCGCCGGGTCGAGCGCGACCTGCGCGGACCCCGCATGACCGGCGGTTTCGGACCGGTACGCAAGATCGTCGAGAGACTTGCGGAGAGCCATCCCAGGGTCGCTGAGTGGTTCGCGCAGGTCGAGAACGTTCTCCTCCCCTTGCTGGACTTGCCGGAAGAGATGGCGCTTGCCGATTTGCTCGACGTTCTGGTGCGCGCGGGAGAAGCGCTTTGCAGTGAGTTTCTTTGGGCTCGCGAGGACGGGCGCTCGCTCGCTCAGTTCGTCGAGGATATGCGGGCCAATGCGCGCGAAACGGACTTCGTGCTGGCGCGGAAAGAAGCTGCCATTGCCCTTCGCGATGCGATGGAGCAGGTCGCGGTTCGGCCACCCTATGGCGGCCACGCACGCGTTCAGGTGCTCGGTCTGCTGGAAAGCCGCATGAACCGCGCGGATCTCGTTATTTGCGGCGGCCTCAACGAAGGAAGCTGGCCGCCTCGGGGTAGCGTGGACTCCTTGTTGGCACCGCCTTTGCTCCGCGCACTCGGCGTTCCCGGAGGCGACTTCCGGCTCGGCCTGTCCGCACACGATCTCGCCGGGGCGCTCGGCGCGCCGCAGGTGGTATTGAGCCGGGCCGAGCGCGACGAGAGCGGCCCGACCATCCCTTCGCGTTTCCTCCTCCGGGTCGAAGCGTTGCTCGGCAGTCTCGCGGAGGATCATCGCGAACGCCGCATGGTGGAACTTTCGCGCGCAATGGGGCGTGCCATCCCGGCCCAGTCACACCCGCGGCCCGCGCCGACGCCGACTGCGGAGCAACGCGATGTCGACATCTCGGCCACCGCGCTCGACCGGTTGCTCGGCGATCCGTATCAGTTCTACGCGCAGAAGATCCTGCAGCTGTCGGATCTCGATGCGCTCGATGCCGAACCGGGGCCGCTCTGGCAGGGCAATGCCGCCCACCTCATCCTCCAGCGCTGGCACGAAGCGCGCGAGACCGACCCGTCTGCCCCTCTCGCCCCGATCATGGACGCGGTGCTGGAAGAGGAAGGCACCGATCCGGTGACGCGCGGGCTATGGCAACCGCGGCTGGAGGCAGCGCTGCGCTGGATAGAGGAGCAAGTCGATGCTGCGCCGGAACGCAAGGTGCTGGCAGTCGAGAAAAAAGGCGCGATGATCTACGACGATGTCCGCGTCCACGGTCGGGCGGACCGGATTGACAGGCTGCCCGATGGCGGCCTTGCCATCGTCGATTACAAGACGGGATCGCCGCCCAGCGCTGCCATGGTCGAGGAGGGTTTCGCGCTACAACTCGGCATCCTCGGCCTGATTGCGGAACGCGGCGGGTTCGACGGCCTCGCGGGCGATCCGGAGAGCTACGAATACTGGTCGCTCGGCAAGGCCAAGGGCGAGAATGCGCATGGCTTCGGCTATGTCGAAGTGCCGCTGAAAGTGGGCAACAAGCGCAGCGGTGTTGCGCCCGAGGAGTTCCTGCCGCTGACCGCTGCCAAGCTTTCCGAAGCGATTGCCCGGTTTGTCAAGGGCTCCGATCCCTTCACGGCGCGCGAGAACCCCGACTATCCGGCCTATGATACTTACGACCAGCTGATGCGCCTCGACGAATGGATTGCGACACAGGATGGAGAGGGCGCGGCATGAGCGGCATTGTCCATCCCCTGCAGGGCAAGCAGCGCCCGGCGGTCGAGCCACAGGACAGCGTGTGGCTCTCGGCCAGCGCGGGCACCGGTAAAACACAGGTCCTCTCGGCTCGCGTGCTTCGGCTACTGCTGGAGCCGGGAGCGGACCCTTCGCAGATTTTATGCTTGACCTTCACCAAGGCTGGCGCGGCGGAAATGGCGGTGCGCGTCAATTCCGTGCTGGCCCGCTGGGTGCGGATGGATGCGGTCAGGCTTGCCGAGGAGCTGGGCTATCTAGGCGCTCCAATCGATCCGGAAACCCAATCGCGCGCCCGTGCTCTGTTCGCGCGGGTCCTCGATTGTCCGGGCGGCGGGCTGCGGATCGATACGATCCATGCCTTTGCGCAATATCTGCTGGCGGCCTTTCCCGGCGAGGCGGGACTGTTGCCGGGATCGCGCCCGATGGAAGACCGCGAGCGCGATTTGCTGAGCCGCGAGGTGCTGCACGACCTGCTGCAGGAGGCCGATCGCCGCACCCTCGAAGCGGTTGGCGAGATGAGCCGGCGCAAGGGTCCGGACGCCGTACGCGGATGGCTGATGCGTTGCGCGCGCCATATGGACTTGTGGGAAGGACCGGGGAGTTGGCAACCGCCCATGCAGCCCCGCGTTCGTCAACTGCTCGGCATTCCGAGCGATGCCGACGAGGAATGGGTCGCCGACGCCTGCTCGGACGACGCATTTCCTATCGGAGACCTGCTCGCTTGCAGCAGGGCCAACGCGGAGTGGGGAACGCCGACGGGGCTCAAGAATGCTGACATCGCCGCATCCTGGCTGGCGGCTGGTCCGGAACAGCGACTAGCGACCATCGATGGCTTCTTCGGCACCCTCCTGACGAAGAAGGGCGAGCCGAGCAGGCTGTCGAACCTCGAGAAGATCGATCCGGCCTATCCGGGGTTGATCGCCAGCGTTGTCGATGGCGTCCGGCTGGTGAGCGAACGCAAGGCGCTGCTCGATCTTGCGAAGTTTCTCGCGCCGCAACTGGAAGTGGGCCGGGCTTTTGCGCTTAAATGGCAGGAGGCAAAGCAGCTCGAGGGGCTGGTCGACTTCGACGATCTGATCGCGCGGGCTGCCGAGCTTCTTTCGCGAAGCGATATGGCGGACTGGATTCGCTACAAGCTCGACCGCAGCTTCGATCATATCCTCGTCGACGAAGCGCAGGACACCAACAGCGCGCAATGGGCGATCATCAAGGCGCTGACGGACGACTATTTCTCCGGCGAAGGTGCCCGCGGAAATGCGGTCCGCACGATCTTCACCGTGGGCGACTACAAGCAGGCGATCTTCGGCTTCCAGGGCACGAGCCCGGAGAATTTCCGCAGCGCACGCGATTGGTTCCGCGACCGCATGGATGCGACGGCCGCTGCGGCCGAGGCCCTGTGGGACGCGCCGCGCCCCCGGCGGCTCGAGGAATACGGGCTGGAACGCAGCTATCGCACCAATGCGGTCGTTCTCGGTTTCGTCGACCGCGCGATTGATGCGATCGGCTATGACGGTCTCGGTCTCGATCGCCGGGACGAGCCGCACGTCGGCAGCGACAAGCCCGGACTGGTGACGCTGTGGAAGGATGTAGGTGTCACGGAGGATGCTGCGGAGGATGGCGAAGACGGGAAGGGCTGGCTAGCGCGCCACGACCGGATGATGGCGGACAAGATCGCGCGGCAGGTCAAGCAATGGTTGGACGCGGACGGACCGGGCTTCACCCTATCCAAAGGCGAGCCGCGCCGCGCCACGGCAGGCGACATCATGATCCTCGTTCAGAAACGGCGCGAGCTTGCCGCCCTGATCGTGGCGCGCCTCTATCGCCATGGCGTGCCGGTGGCGGGCGTCGATCGCTTGCGGCTGGGTAATCCGCTTGCGGTCAAGGATCTGATGGCGGCCATCCGTTTTGCAGCCCAGCCGCTGGACGATCTCACCCTTGCTTCGCTGCTGGTGTCGCCACTGGTCGGCTGGTCGCAGGAGGAGTTGCTCGAACACGGCTTCCGGCCAGCGAAGGTGCGCCTGTGGGAGCATCTGCGCGAGAGCGAGGCGCCGCTGGTGCAAGAAACGGTTGCGTCTTTGCGCGAAATCCTGCGCCGCGCCGACTTCGACAGCCCGCAGCAATTGCTCCACTGGATGCTCGTCGGGCCGATGGATGGTCGCCGCAAGCTTGTCGCAAGACTCGGTCGCGAGGCGAACGATCCGATCGACGAATTGCTTAACGCCGCGAATGCTTATGCCAGCGCGCACGCCGCCAGCCTCCAGGGCTTCATCCGCTGGTTCGATGCGGGCGACGGCGAGCTGAAGCGCGAGGCGGGGGAGGGCGGCGACCAGGTGCGGGTGATGACCGTGCACGGCTCGAAGGGGCTGCAAGCACCGATCGTGATACTCGCCGATGCGGCCATCCGCCCCGATGGCGCAGGAGAGCTGGCGCTGGAGGACCGTCCGCTGGGTGCGGACCGAGCCCGCGCTGTTCCCCTGCCCGGGCTTACGAAAGACGAGAAGGTCGGGCCTGTCGCCGAGGTCGATGCGGCTGAAACGGCCAAGGCAATGCAGGAGCATTGGCGCCTGCTCTATGTCGCGATGACCCGCGCGGAGGAGGCGCTGTTCATCGGCGGATCGCTCGGACCGCGCGATGCGAGGAACGGGCCGCATGAGGATAGCTGGTATGCGCGGCTGCGCGACCTGTTCGATGCGGACGAGGGGCTGGAGGACGAGATCTGGGGCGCACGGTGGGAGATCGGCGGGCTGGGGCCATCGGTGCCGCCAAGTGCCGAAGCCGAGAACAATGCCATCCCGCAGCTACCGGCTTGGGCGACTGCTCCGGTCGGCCCGGAACCGCGCCCGCCACGCCCCCTCTCGCCCTCGGGCCTCGGCGAAGTGGAGGGGAGCGATCCGCCGCTGCCGCCCGATCATGCGGCGCAAGCGGCGCGGCGGGGCACGCTGATCCACGCACTGCTCGAGCGAATGCCGCAGGTTGCGCCCGAAGAGCGCGCCGATCGCGCGCGCGAGTGGCTTGCACGGCAGGGCGGTGACTTCGATGTCGAGGCGCGCGAGGAGATGCTCGATCGGGCACTGGCGGTTCTCGACCATCCGGATTTCAGGGCGATCTTCGGATCGGAAGCGCTGGCCGAAATACCTTTGGCCGCTACGGTAGAGGGGCAGGTCGTCATAGGCGCGGCCGACCGACTGCTGGTGACAGCCGACAAGGTGACGGTCGTCGATTTCAAGACCGCTCGGCGGCCGCCATCGAATATCGATGAAGTCCCGGAAAGCACGATGCGCCAGATGGCGGCCTATGTCGCTGCGCTGGAAGTGATCTACCCGGGGCGCGAAATCGCAGCTGCCGTGCTCTATACCCAGACGCCGCAGTTGATCGCCTTGCCGCCCGCGCGCCTCGATGCATACAAGGGCGCGTTTGCAGCGCGGCAGGAAAGCTTTGCCCTGCCATCCGTTGAGTAATCGCTGCCCACCCCCAAATGGGCTCGCGACAGAGAATTTCAGGAGATACCCCCATGGCCACTACTGCCGTAACCGACGCCAGCTTCAAGTCCGACGTGCTGGAAAGCGACAAGCCCGTACTCGTCGATTTCTGGGCCGACTGGTGTGGCCCGTGCAAGATGATCGCACCCGCACTCGAGGAATTGAGCGAAGAATTGGGCGACAAGGTCACCATTGCCAAGATGGACATCATGGAAAACCCCGAGGTGCCGGGCGGCATGGGCGTCCAGTCGATCCCCTATCTGGTGCTGTTCAAGAACGGCGAACCGGCAGCGCACATGCGCGGCGCCGCGCCCAAGGGCCAGCTCAAGCAGTGGCTCGAAGGCGAGCTTTAATCCAGTTTCGCATAGCGTTCGGCCAGCTCGTCCCACAGGGCGGGGCTGGCCGCACCCAGCAGGCCCGTTCGGCCAACCTCGTCCACGCGATAGGGTGAGCCGTCGGGCCGCGCTGCTTTTCCGCCCGCTTCGTTGAGCCACAGCGCTCCGGTGGCGTGGTCCCAGGCCAGCGTCCGTTCGAAGATCGACACGTCGTTCACACCCAGGGCCAGCCGCGGATACTGCTCCGCCGCGCAATAGGGGATGTCGACTAGGTCGTAATGCGGCGCGATATGCGCCTTTGTGGCCTCGCGTCGCGCTTGTTCCATGAAGACGAGCGAGATAGCCGCCACCGGTCGAGTGCCGTCCGTCGTTTGCGCTGACACCTTCTGGCCATCGATGAACGCGCCTTTCCCGCGATGCGCGGTGCAGAGACGGCGCGTCAGGCAATCGTAGATCCAGCCGGTATGCGCCTCGCCGCCAGAGGCCATCGCAATCAGGATGCCGAAGGGCGGTTTCCCGGCTGCGAAGTTGCGGGTTCCGTCGATCGGATCGACGATCCAGCAATCGCCGGACAAGCGGTCGAGGACAGCCGGATCGGCATGGGCCGCCTCCTCGCCGACTACGGGCAAGCCCGGAATGATCCACGACAATCCCTCGCTCAACATCTCCTCGCTTTCGCGATCTGCAATGGTGACCGGGTCGTTGCCGCCCTTGTCCTCGATATCGCCTTCCGCGAGATTGCGGTAATGCGGGAGGATCGCCTTCTCGGTCGTTTCCCGCAGCAATCGCTCGACTGCCGAATGAAGAGCGTCGATGTCGCTCACGAGCGATAGTCGGCGTTGATCGAGATGTAACTGTGCGTGAGATCGCAGGTCCACACCGTCGCGCGGCCTTCGCCGATCCCGAGATCGACGTCCATTCGGATTTCCTGTCCGGCGAGATGCTCTGCGACCGGGCCTTCGTCGTAATCGGGCAGGGGCTGCCCGTCCTTCGCCGCCCAAGTCCCGCCGAAGCCGATGGAAAGCCGGTCGCGGTCTGCGGGTTCACCGGCCTTGCCCACTGCCATCACGACGCGCCCCCAATTCGCATCGCCACCCGCGATAGCCGTCTTCACCAGCGGCGAATTGGCAATGGCGAGACCTACACGGCGCGCACTGTCATCGCTCTCCGCGCCCGAAACCGCGATCTCGATGAATTTTTGCGCCCCCTCGCCGTCGCGCACGACCAGTTGTGCAAGCGTGCGGCAGACCTCGAGCAAGGCGGCGTAGAATGCGTCGGCACCGGCATCGTCCCATCCTGCCAGCGTCGCATTCCCGGCTTTCCCGGTTGCGAAGACCAGTACCGTGTCGCTGGTCGAAGTATCGCCATCTACGGTGATGCAGGAGAAGGTCGCGGCGTTCGCTTTGTCCAGCATCTCCTGCAGGATTGCGGGCTCTACCACCGCATCGGTAAAGACGTAGCCGAGCATCGTCGCCATGTCGGGCGCGATCATGCCGCTACCTTTGATGATCCCCGCCAATTCAACGCGCTTTTCGGCGAGGATCGCCGAAGCAATGGCACCTTTTGCGAAAGTATCGGTCGTGCCGATGGCATCGGTGGCATCACGCCAGCCGCAAGGTTCGGCCACGAGGGCGGCCTCGACCCCCGCGCGTGCCTTGTCCTTCGGCAGCGGAACGCCGATGACTCCGGTCGACGAAACGAATACGTCGCTCGGCTCGCAATCTAGCGCGCCAGCCACCTGGGCCATGATCTGCTCGACCGCTTCGCGCCCGCGATGGCCGGTAAAGGCATTGGAATTGCCTGCGTTGACGACCAGCGCACGGGCTTCGCCCAGCCTTACCTGCTCACGGCCGAGTTCGACCTCGCTGGAGGCGCAGGCGCTCTTGGTGAAGACGCCCGCAACACTTGTTCCCGGCGACAGCTCGACAAGTGTCAGATCGCAGCGGTCCCAGTCCTTGTAACGCGCCCGGGCGACACGCAGGGTTACGCCCTCGATGCTAGGCAGTTCGGGAAAGGAAACGGCGAGGGGGGAGCGGGCGAGATCCATGCCCCGCGCGCTACCCCCCGTTTTTCCCTTTGCCAAGCATCAGGCTGTGCGGGCGGCCCCGCGCGGCACCAGCCAGAAGGCGAGGCCGTAGAGCAGCAGCGTCGCAATCAGCAGGTTGTTGTACCCGCTGAACAGCGCGAGATACTCGAGGCAGCCGCCGACGATCGTCCCGATCAGGTTCAGTGCGAAGGCACTCTGCGAATTCGACGACTCGCGGAAGCGCTTCGCGAAGGCGATATTCGCGAGATAGATCGGCAGGAAGGCCAGAACCGTTCCCGCTATCAGGCGCGGCCAGAAGGACAGCGCGAGCAGCCATTCGGGCTTGATTACCCATGCCGCGGCCAGCGACACCGCAATAGCGGCAAAGACGACCTTCAAAGGGGGAGTCTTGAACTTGCGCTCGGTCTCGACTGCAGCCAGCACCACGACCAGCACGCCTGCGAAGACGAGCGCGTTCACGAACCAGGTGGTGCCGAACAGCAGCGCGAAGGTCGCAATGTTCTTCGTCTCGAGCAGCAGGAAGGCTGCGCCCATGAAGAACAGGTCCGCATAGGGGCGCATTTCCTTCAGCGGCCCACCCAGAACGCGCACGGTCAGCACGGTGACGGCGAGGATGCCGAACAGCGTGATCGCATAGAGCGGCGGGAAGCCGTTGCCGCGGAAGTAGAGGAACGGCGCATCGTCGCTGACCGTACCGACTTCTTCGGCGGACGCCCCGGGTGTCCACGCCGTGCCGCAGGTCTGCGACGACTGTTGCTTGGCAACCGAGATGACGGCCTGCTGACCCGCGAACGTATCGACGCAGGGCGCATGGCCGAAGGCCTTGGCGGCGGTCCCGGCCAGGCGGTCGATCAACCAGTCCTCGCGGTAATAGTTGTACATGGCGAAGGCACCGTCCTCGGTCAGCACACGGTTGACCGATTGCAGCGCTTCGTCGGTGAAGAGGAAGCTTTCGAGGCGGATCTGCGACGCGCCGCTCACCAGCGTCAGCGAGTCGGGTAGGGCGAAGAGCACCAGATCGTATTTCTTGTCGGTGTTCTGCAGGAATGCGCGGCCATCATCGACATGGCGGGTGACGCGCGGATCGCCATAGGGGCGATCGATATTGTGCGCCGCGCCCAGTTCCATGATGACCGGATCGATATCGACCGCATCGACCGATTTTGCGCCCTTGGACAAGGCAATGGCCACGTCCGAGCCGGACCCTGCGCCGATTATCAGGACATTGCCGAGATCGCCGACCGGCAGGCGGTTGTATGGCATCTCGTAGATGTGTTCGCCCTGCTCGATCTTCCACTGGGCGGGTGCCATCAGCTGGTGCGGCACCCGGTTGGCGCGGATTTCCATGAAGCCCGGCATGCCGTCCTTGGCCGTGGTTTCGACCTTGTAATAGGGCGACCAGTAGATGTTGTCGCGCAGGCTCTCTTGGCCCAGCGGCACCAGCAGCGCGACGCACCACGCGAGGCTGACCAGACGGCGCTTGGGATCGGTGAGCACAAGATACGGCACGATGGCCATCAGGCCCCACACGATCGACGGCGCGCGCAGGAAGCTGAGCGCGGTAAAGGTCAGGATGCCGGCGAGCGAGCCGATCAGGTCCCAGCGATAGGCGGTAAGCGGGGTAAGCTTGGCAAAACAGCGCCCGACCAGCTCGGCCGGACCGGCGAGGATGGCGGCGACGGTGACGAAGACCAAGGGGAGCGCGATCCACGCAGGCGGGCCGTAAACCTTGAGCGAGGAGAAATAAATGATGTCCGAGCCGCTCTGCTCGATCGTGACCGGGAATTTGACTACGGCGATGACCAGCACCGCGAGCAAGGGCAGCGAGAACGGCCAGATCGACCAGCTCTTGCGGCTGATCAGGAAACCGGCGCCGATACCCAGGAAGGAGCCGAGCAGGACGAAATTCGAGAAATAGGACAGGTGCACGACATTGGCGCCCAGCCAGCGGATCAGCGCCAGCTCCACGAACAGCATGGTGAATGCGGCAAGGATCAGGCGGCGGACTACGGCCGGATTGTCGTCGATCGCTTTCTCCGCAGTCGCTTGAGATCCATTGCCGCCAGCGAATGCGGCGTTGTCGGCAGTGATGTCGGTCAATTCATGTCCCCCCGGTGTCGGGCGTGCATCGCCCACCGTTTGCCGGGTGCTATCGGATGTATGGTTACCAGCGGGTAAAGGATCGCGAAATACCGCCGAGCGCTTGTGGGTCTACGGGCAAGCGGTGGACAATTCGGCATGTGTCGCTATCTTGAGAGGCCTATGCTGAAGCGCCTGCTCACATTTCTGGCAATCATCACGGGCCTGACCGCGATCGGTGCACCAGTGCATGTGTCTGCGGCAGGTACGCTCGGCGTCGCGCTGGAGCAGAGCCAGCGGGCCGATCAGCCGGCCAAGTGTGACACCGCCGCGTGCGTAGAGCGCGATCGGCGGCGTAAGGCACGCGGCGAGAAAGCGCGGCCCTGCCGCCCGGCCAGTACCGTCACCGTCTTCATCCCGACGGTCATGTTCGGTCCCGACCGCGCCTACGAATAAGGTCCTTACCGCGCCAGTATTCCAAGACCCGGCACCGCAGGCGTGCGCGGGTTTTCATCGATAGACACAGCCTACCAGATTCAGGGGCACCCCGTTCCATGTTCAATTCCGTAATGAAAGCCGTCTTCGGCTCGTCCAACGATCGTTACGTCAAATCGCTCGGCAAGATCGTCGATCAGATCAACGCGCTCGAGCCGCAGCTTCAGGCTCTTTCCGACGAAGAGCTGTCGGCCCAGACCGAGAAGTTCCGTGCACAACTGGCCGATGGCAAGACGCTGGACGACATCCTGCCCGAAGCCTTTGCCACGGTGCGCGAAGCATCGGTCCGTGTGCTCGGCATGCGTCACTTCGATGTGCAGATGGTCGGCGGAATCGTGCTCCATCGCGGCGAGATCGCCGAGATGAAGACGGGTGAGGGCAAAACACTGGTTTCGACGCTCGCCACCTACCTCAATGCGATCGAGGGCAAGGGCGTGCACGTCGTTACGGTCAACGATTACCTCGCTCGCCGCGACGCCGAATGGATGGGGCGTTTGTACCAGTTCCTCGGCCTCACGGTCGGGGTGATCGTGCCCAATCTCAATGAATTCGAGCGCCGCGACGCGTATAATTCGGACGTTACCTATTCGACCAACAACGAGCTCGGCTTCGATTACCTGCGCGACAATATGAAGCACGAGCGCAGCCAAATGGTGCAGCGCCCCTTCAATTTCGCCGTGATCGACGAGGTCGACTCGATCCTGATCGACGAAGCGCGTACCCCGCTGATCATCTCCGGACCGACCGAGGACAAGTCCGACCTCTACATTTCGATCGACGAGGTGGTGAAGGAGTTCCCCGAGGACTGGTACGAGAAGGACGAAAAGCAGCGCAGCATCCAGCTGACCGAAGAGGGCACCGAGGAAGTCGAGAAGCTGCTGATCGAGCGCGGGCTGCTCGAAACCGAGAACCTCTACGATGTCGAGAACACGCAGGTCGTCCACCATCTCGACCAGGCCCTGCGTGCAGTGCACATGTTCAAGAAGGACACCGACTACATCGTCAAGGACGACAAGGTCGTCATCATCGACGAGTTTACCGGTCGCATGATGGACGGCCGCCGCTGGTCCAACGGCCTGCACCAGGCGGTGGAAGCCAAGGAAGGCGTGAAGATCGAGCCGGAGAACCAGACGCTCGCCTCGATCACCTTCCAGAACTATTTCCGCATGTATCCCAAGCTCTCCGGCATGACCGGCACCGCCGCGACCGAAGCTGCGGAATTCTGGGACATCTACAAGATGAACGTGGTCGAGATCCCGACCAATGTTCCTGTCCAGCGCATCGACGAGGACGACGAGTTCTACAAGAATACGCAGGACAAGTTCCGTGCCATCGCCAAGGCGATCCGCGAGAAGAACGAGATCGGCCAGCCGGTTCTCGTCGGCACGGTGTCGATCGAAAAGTCCGAATTGTTGAGCGAATTCCTCAACCAGGAAGGCGTCGAGCACGAAATCCTTAACGCTCGCCAGCACGAGCGCGAAGCACACATCGTGGCGCAGGCGGGCCGCATCGGCGCAGTGACCATTGCGACCAACATGGCCGGTCGCGGTACAGACATCCAGCTGGGCGGCAACGTCGATTTTCGTATCGGCGACGAGCTGGCCGAAATGCCGGCCGGTCCGGAAAAAGATGCGGCGATCGCCAAGATCAAGGACGAGGTAGCGGCAGAAAAGCAGCGCGTACTCGATGCAGGTGGACTGTTCGTGCTCGGCACCGAGCGGCACGAGAGCCGCCGGATCGACAACCAGCTGCGGGGCCGTTCGGGTCGTCAGGGCGACCCGGGGCTCAGCCGGTTCTACCTGTGTCTCGAAGACGATCTGCTGCGTATCTTCGGGCCCGATACGCTGTTCTCGAAGATGATGAACTCCAATCTCGAAGACGGCGAAGCTATCGGGTCCAAGTGGCTCTCCAAGGCCATCGAAACCGCTCAAAAGAAGGTCGAGGCACGCAATTACGAGGTGCGCAAGCAGGTCGTCCAATACGACGATGTGATGAACGACCAGCGCAAGGTCATTTACGAGCAGCGTGCCGAAATCATGGACAGCGAAGCGGTCGACGATGTGGTCGTGGATATGCGCCACGATGCGATCAATTCGTTGGTGTCGAACGCCTGCCCGCCGGGTTCCTATCCCGAGCAATGGGACATTGAGGGCCTCAGGGAAAAGACCGAAGAGGTGCTCGGAATGAACTTCCCGCTGGACGAGTGGCTCCAGGAGGAACAGGTCGAGCCGGAGATTATCGAGGAGCGCATCCGCGAGGCAGCCGACCAGGCGATGGACAGCAAGCTCGCCTCTGGCGATGCCGCCATGTGGCGGCGGATCGAAAAGAGCATCCTGCTGCAAGAACTCGACAGCGAGTGGAAGGATCACCTCGCCACGCTCGACGCGCTGCGGCAAGTCGTGGGCCTGCGCGCCCATGCGCAGAAGCAGCCGCTCAACGAGTACAAGCAGGAGGCCTTCACCCTGTTCGAAAGCATGCTCGACAAACTGCGCGAGACGGTGACCAACAAGCTGCTTCGCATCGAACTGCGCGAGCCGGAGCCGCTGCCGCCCATCGCCCTGCCCGAACTGCCCGATTTCCTGACAGGCCACATCGACCCCCTCACCGGACTCGACAATTCGGACGATGGCGACGGTTCGAAAAATCGCAAGGCGCTCTTCGGGGCGCTTGCCGGCAGTTCTCAGGCAGCCGTCGGCCCTGGCGGCTCGGCGACGGAAAATCCCTATGCCGATATGAACATTAGCCGCAATGCGCCGTGCCCGTGCGGCTCGGGTAACAAGTACAAGCACTGCCACGGTGCGATCGGTGCCGCACCGCAGGTGTGATGGTCAGCAGCCTCGCAGCTAGGTGTTGCGGGGCTGCCGGACCATGGGGATGAGGGGCGGGGTGCCCTCGTCCGGAACGATCGGCTCACCCATTTCCTCGAACCTGCAACTGGCGTAGAAATCGCAAGCTAGCGGCACGGGTCTGGGCGGTCTAGTCGGATCACATGCCGCTTTTGATCCTCGCCTTCTTCGTCACTGCGCTGCTTTACGCCAGCGTCGGCTTCGGCGGCGGCTCCACCTACACTGCGCTCCTGGCGCTGTCCGGCTTGGATTACCGGGTCCTTCCGTTACTCTCACTCTCCTGCAACATCGTCGTAGTCGCCGGGAGCACCGTGCGGTTCGCGCGGGCCCGCGTTACGCCTTGGCGTAGCGCGGGCCTTCTCACAGCGCTTGCTGCACCCGCCGCTCTGGTGGGAGGATTGACCCCGATCTCCGAGACGCTCTTCCTCACTCTCTTGGGCATGAGCTTGCTGTTTGCCGGTGGAGCCTTGCTCCTGAAACAGGGCGTATCGTCGGCGGGGCCAACCAAGGCAGCGCGCTTCATGCCGTTTGTCGCAGTTCCGCTCGGCTATCTTGCGGGACTGGTGGGGATCGGCGGCGGTATTTTCCTCGCTCCGATACTGCATCTCGTGCGCTGGAATTCGGCCAAGGCTGTAGCTGCCACCGCCAGCCTGTTCATTTTGGTGAACTCAGTGTTTGGGCTGGCTGGCCAGACCATCAAAGGTGGTACGGGACGGATCGCCGCTGCCATCGAGTTGGGTCTGCCGCTGCTGGTAGCCGTCGCTATCGGAGGGCAAATCGGCAGCCTGCTGGCGCTCAAATATTTTCCCCAAAACTGGATACGGCTTGGCACTGCGGCGCTGACAATCTGGGTCGGCGCACGCCTGCTGCTGACGATGTAAAGAAAATGGCTCCCCGAGTGGGATTGCAACTCTTGCCTATACCTGCTCGTCTCCCCAGCCGGGGCGAAGTCGTGGGTCTTGCGGGTGCAGGTCGGTGGAAGGCGCACAGACATCGGGTTGGGTTCGCTCGGGGCCTATGGGCTGGCGGAGGCTCGGGACCGGTCGCGCGAATTGCGGAAGGCAGCAAAGCAAGGGCGCGATCCGGTTGCGGAACGGGATAAAGACCGCCGCCGCGTTCCTCTCGATGCATGTTCATCCGAAGATCGGCAATTTACGGGTCGATGGTATTGTAGAGCGCGATGTCGCTGCGGCCCTGTCGCCTGTATGGCAAACGAAGCCCGCGCTCGCGAAGAAGCTACGTCACCGTATCAGGCTTGTTCTCGATGCTTGGGGACGGTATGCCGCTGCGCAAGGCGCTCTCGCTTAGTCTGCTAGGCCGAGCGAGACTTCCCAAATTGTCCCGCTCGATCAACGCGCCGTCGGATGGGAGGATTTTAGGTTTCGTGGACAAAGCATGACCGGGGACTCGGTCGCTGATTCAAGGCTGGCTTTTGGAGGCGGGCTTGGGCGAGCGGATCGGCTTTACAGACGAGGAATGGGACCTGATCGGGCCGCTGTTGCCGCCTGAGCATGGTCGTGGATGTCGACCAGCGCAGGATAACCGAGCGGCTGTTCAACAGACTCAAGAACTGGCGCAGGGTCGCGACACGCTACGACAAGACCAGGGAATCCTACCTCGGCTTCGTCGCGCTCGCCTCAGGCAAACTATGGATACCCTTTGTCCACAAAACCTAGCAGTGACGTGCTCAGTCGACAACGGCCTCGAAGGTAATGGCGATGGTTTCGCCGGCCGCCAGGCTATCGAGGCTCGCGCGGATCTCGCCGCTGGTAAGATAGGCGGCCCCTACCGGATCCGTTTCATCGGCGCCGGCTGCATCATCGTCTTCCGCAATGGTGGTGGTGTCGCACGCTGAACCGGACCGCAGGGTTCCGTTTGAGTATGTGACCCCTGCCGGCAGGGTATCAGTCATGAGAACGCCAGATGCTGCCGTGTCGCCGGTGTTCGATGCGATAAGGCAATACTCGATGCGCGCTCCCGGGATGTAAAAATCAGTATCTCCGATTTCTACTGGGTCGCCGAGAAGCCTGCTTGTCTTGTCGAGCAATACCGTCGTCGTCGGACGACAGAATGTGATGTCGTGGATGGCGATCCCTTGCTGCCCCGGGTCGGCCGGCGCCGCGGAATGATTGCCGTAGGAAACGATGATCCGGTCGACCGGCTGACTGAAGGTAACGACGACGTTCCCGAAGCTGGAATCACTGTCGGACGCGCCGTCACCATACGCACTGTTTCCGATCACGTAGTTCGAATTGCCATTCGTGAGCGTGGGAACAACATTTGCCCCTTGATACCGCCCTTCTACGGTCACGAGATCCGCAAACTGCCCCGGGTTGCTGTCGACATCGAATATGGTGAATTGGGCCCCACGCATGATCGCGGGCAAAGTAATGGTCGTAACGGCGCGCCCGGCCCTCGATGGCTGGTCTGCGACCTGCCCGAGCGAGAACTGGGCGGGGGATATGCCTCCCGTGAACCCGTTCTGCCTAGCCGGAGACTGCCCGCCGAACGTCGCATTATTGAGCCAAGTTCCGTCGGTTGTCAGGTTGAAGCCGATGTTCCCAAGGGCACCGAGTGGATAGGTGTTGCTCGTTGTGCCCGCAGTCCAAGTAACCGCATCCCAATCAAATAGGATCGTCTGGTTGGGGCAGGTTAGCGCTGGCGCGACTCCAGCTTCGCGAACCGAGTCTAGATATAGGTCAGACCGTAAAAACGTCCCGTTGTATGCAGTCGGGGAAAGGTCGCAAATTTCTAGACGCCAGGTTCCAGCTGCATTCTGGCCGTTGAAAGCCGAGAGGGCTGCCCGCGGGCGAAACGTGTTCTGGTAGGGAGGAGCCGTCGTAGCATGGCTAGCCCATGCGCGGTCGCTATTCACCAATTGCGTTGCGGCGTCGTCTAGCAGGACGTTAAAATTATTGCCCCTGACATTGCTCGTATCGTCGTTGGTCAGTTGCACGCGCGTACCCGTAGGGGATTGCAAAGTGAATTGCAGGTCTCCACGCCAAGTATGCGTAGCCAGAATGCCGATGTTTACATCTGCGACTGTAGCACTCGAGGTCACGATGAAGTTGCGTACCAAAGGATTGGTGCAAACGGTCGTGCCGTCGATGGTGCCGTTCGTCGTATTCGAATACGTCGACGAAATCTGAGCCGCCGCCGGGGTCGCGTTCAGCATCATCGAAAGGCCGAGAACCAATAGTGCAATCAAGTATCCGAGATGAACTCGAAGCCTCGATACCGGGGCGCAACAAGAATGTGGTTGGCGGTCGATCGTCGTCAGCGTGTTCATCGGCCTAGTCCTAGGAAGCTGAAGCTGTCGGCATCGAACTTCAGGCGGAAGCTGGCGTAAACACCCTCGTCGGTGTTACGCGCGGCGCTGAAGTCCTCGTCGCGGAAGCCGGACACATTGTAGCCGACGCTCAGCAGCATATCGTCTGCCGGAACGAAGCCGATTTCCGGACCGAATGCGAAGCTGGTGTAGCCATCGGTAAGGCCGCTGCGCACAGTCGCTCGCCCGCCGACTTCGAAGCGCTCGCCGATGCCGATACGGGCATCCAGTCCGCCGAGCAGCGTCCAGCCCGAAGCGTCGTAGCCTTCGAAGCTGTCGAAATTGTATCGCGTGCCGACAAACACGCCGATTTCGGTGCGCTGGAAAAGTCCGCCATCGTCTTGGTCGTAGCCGCGCGGCGACCAGTTCGTCGAGAGGCTGCCGATAAGACGGCGCGATTTTGCCTCGCCATCCACAGTCAGGGCCGTCCGTCCAGCTGGCCCGGTCTCGCCCGCGACCGCGCCGCGCACTTCGTCGCTACGGTATTCGATCTTGGCGAGGAAAGCGAAGGGCGACTCGTCCGGGCGATGGGCGATCGCGATCGCGCCGTCCATGATCTCGCTCATCGCACCGAAATCGTCTTCGGCATTGGTCCAGGTAAAGCCGGAGCCGACCACGCTGCCTTCACCGAGCTGGCGGATAGCGCCGAAGGTCAGGCCCTTGCGATCGGCCTGTTCGCCATCGCGATACTCGCCGCGGAAATTGGCGGCCCAGCGATCTTTGCGCCAGGTCCCGCCGGCGGTGATGGCGACAAAGTCCTCGAACAGCTGGCCGTCCTGGCCAAGATGACCGCCACTGGCGACCGGGTGGAGCGGATTGATCGCCTTGCCCGGATCGACGCCGCCGATCTGTCGGTTTCCATCGACGGTGAAGTCGACCGTGAGGTTGCTGGTCACAGGCAGGCTTTGCGCCAGCCCGAAGGCAGCGAAGGAGCGGGGACCGTATTCGGAGATCGTTTGTTGGCCCAAGGTGCCGGTGACGCGTGCGCCCGCCCACGGAGCGAGCTCGATGCCGCCCTGCACCGTGCGTGCGTCGATCGCTTCACCCTCGGCAATCTCGTAGCTACCGATCAGGCGGATGGCATTGGTCAACGCATAGCGCGCGCCGAAGCGGTGGCGGGTCGGAAGATCGATGGAATCGGTATTCTCGAGCGCGATGCTGGTGCTGGCGTTCAGTTCCAGCCGGTTGTCGAGCAAGCGCTGGCTGGCGCCTGCTTCGAGCACGGTCGAGGAACCGGTCGTGCCGTCCTGGAAACGATCGGAGAAGTGGGCGATGCCGAGGCGCAGGTCGGTCGCCTGCGAACGCCAGGTCGCCTGCACCTGCACCGCATTGCGGCGCGCCGCGTCGGTAAGGCTGTCGTCGCGCCAGGCACTGCCGGTCACGATGAGTTCCTCGGTGACCGAATAACGTGCATCGACACCCACCTTGGTGCGGCCCCGCTCGACGGCGTTCTGCTGTTCGACACCGTAGCCTTCTTCGATGCTGCGAGCATACGCTAGCACATCGAGCTTGCCTGTGTGATGTTCGGCTTCGACCTGCCAGGCAGCCTTGGTTTCGCCTTCGCTTCGGCTGGCGCCGATCTCGGCACGGACTTCGGTCGCAGAGCCGATCCGGGCGCGCACATCGGCGGCGACGATTTCGGTCCGCGGACCGTCGCCCTTGTCGGTAACGGCGCTGGCGCCGATGCGCAGGTTGCCGTCCGCCAAGGTGACGTCGGTGCGAACGCCGGCGTTGAGCTCGCCCGACGAGGTCAGCTGGTCGATTTCGTAATCGATGACGATGAATTGCGGGTTGAGATCGAAATCGCGGCTCAGGACCGGTTGCGTAAAGGTAATCGTGCCGGACAGGATGTCGATGTCGTAATCGACGAACCGCTCGAGTTCGCGGCGTTCGACGATGATTTCCGAGCGGAAGCGGTCGCGGGTCTCGATGGCAACGCGTTCGGAATTAATGACGATCGCGCGGCTGGACAGGCGGTAGGGGCCTGACAGACCGTTGCCCTGGATCTCGTCGCGGCGGAAGCGGGTCTCGGTTTCGGCTGCGAAACCCTGGACGTGCAGCTTGCCGAACCGGCCTTCCGCTTTCACGCCGGTGGCGGCGCGGTCGTAACGGGCGAGGTCGGTCTGGTCGAAACCGGTGCGGAAGTCGCCGTAGATTGCGTAGAAGCTCTCGGTTTCGACGCGGACGTAAAGCTTGCCGCGGCTGGCGGCATCGAAGCGGCGCGTGGAGCCATCGCCGTATACAGTGTAATAGGCGTTGGGATCGATCGTGCCTTCGAGGCGCTGCTCTTCGCGCTGCTTGGCGCTGTCATAGGCGGCCGTGACGAGGAATTTACCGAGCACGCGGCCCTTCGCATAAAGCGCCACGCGGGCCTCGTCGCCAAGATCGCTGTCGAAGCGCCCGGTACGCTGCATGTTGTCCGCGACGGTGCGCGCGCCCGCCGAGCCTTCGGCAAGGCCGACGACCGTCCAGGGCTGGTCACCCGGCACCATCCAGCCCTCGATTTCCTGGGTGCGCGTAATCTGGCGGTCGGTAAAGCTGAACTGCAGATGGAGCGGGCCGCTGACCATCGTCGGTGCCAGTTCGATCAAGGCTACGCCGTCATCGCCTTCGACCGTCCAGGTCGGCGATGCGCCGCCGAGGCCGGTCAGCTGGCGCAGCTGCATTGCTTCGATCGCCTGCGCGCTCTCGTAGGGCGCATTGATGGCAACGCTGCCGCTGACGCCGCTGCGAACCGGGCGGCCCTTGCGGTCGGTGATACGCACCGCGAGCACCGGCTTGTTTTCACCGTCGGCCACCAGACGCGAGCGAGCGTCGATGAGTTCGGCCTTGGCAGGGGCGGCGGCGAAATTGACGCTACGCTCAAGTGCGGCAATCTCTTCGCCGTTTGCGGAAAGGACGCGCGCGGTCAGGCTTGTGACCTCGGATTCCAGGGCGACGCCGCGCCAGACGCTGACCGCATAAGTGCCATCGGCGGACTTCTTCACGCCGTCGAAAGCCAGCGGATCGACGCGCTCGCCATTGGCCGACAGTTCGACCTTCTCGCCGACCTCATGGCGGATCGCCACACGCACCGCCGGAGCGCGCGGATTGTGGCCGACTTCGGGGAAGAGAAATTCGGTCGGCCCATCGCCAACAGCGGTCCAATCGATGTCTGCGCCGGCGGCGGCCGCGTCCTCGAGGGGGGTTTCATCGCCTTCGGGGGAGGGCGGAGCCCAATCCGCAGGCAGTGTCGCATGAAAATCCGCGACCACGAGGCTGCCGCCTTGACCACGCACGAAGCGCGAGTTCGTCGCCCCCGCGTTGGCCGTCGAGCGGCTGCAATCGACGAACGTACCGCCGTCGGGAAGGGTCTGCTCTTGCGCCTGGACCACATGCGTGCCGGGCATCAGCCCCTCGAAGTGATAGCGGCCGTCGCGGTCGGTGATGGCGAAGCTGCCGTCCTCGAGCATGACTCGCACACCCGGGATCCCGCGCCGCGCGTCTTTCAACACGCAGTCGCCTTCGGTGATCCGTCCGATCAGCGTCATGCGATCGGCAATGATGTCACGCTCCACCCGCAGGCTGGCCGTGGCCGTAGTCACGTCTCCGCGACTGTCGACGATGTCGGCTCGGTTCTCGATCACCCCGGGAGGCGCATCTGCACGAATGGTCATGGCATAGGTTGCGCGGCGGCTCTCTCCGGCAGGGATGTCACCGAACGCGATCTTGAGTTCGCGGCCATCCGGGCTGATTGCAACCTGATCGTCCTCCTCTTCGCCATCGATACGAATACTGTCACGGCGGAGGCGCAACCAGGGGGAGGGCCTATCGGTGACGATGACATCGCGTTTTGTGCCGATCGTATCCGGATTGGAGACCGTGACCACATAAAACACGACGTCGCCGGGCGCGGCGATCTGGCGCGACGCGGTCTTGGTGATGTCGAGCGTGACCAGCGGACGATCAAGCGGGATATCGAACTCTACTGGCCCCCCGTCGGCCAGGGTGAAAGCGTTCGAATAGGAACCGTCAGTGATGATGTAGCTCTCGCCATCGGGACGGTTGAACGGCGCAAGTTCTGCCGGTGTCGCTTCCGAAGGCGCCGTGTATGGCGCAGGAGGCTGGATCAGCAGACGATAGGTTCCAGCCGAAAGCACCGGGAAGCGGTACTCACCCGGCGCCAGCGGGAAGGTGCTGCCATCGGCGAGCGGAATGGCGCTGCCGCTGACTACGGTGGAGGGCCACGCGGTTACACCGTCGTCTGCAAAAACGGTCGCAGGCTGGCCGGTCGCGGCGTCGATGATCGTGACACGCGCCCCATTCACCAGGTTTCCGTCTTGGCTGTCGAAAACATAACCAAACGGGTTCGAAATTGCAGCGACGATGGTGGAAACGATCGGATTGCCGGTCGGACCGGGGTACGAAATCGTAATGTCGTCGCCGGAGCGCAGCGAGAGGACGCAGTCGCCCTGCCCCGGCGCCGGCGGGATCGAAGTCGTGGGAACTGCACCGACAAATTCACCCGTATTCTCGCCGGTTTCAAAGATTGTCAGCCGCTCTTCGTCGCCGGATTGGGTGGAGATCACAACTTCGATGGAATCGATGGCGGAGGGGTCGCGATTGGCTCTCCTGGTGTTGATGCTAAAAAACAGCGTCTGACCGATGCGAATTTCATTAGTAGCATCGAGCGCGATCGGTGCGGTGTTGGCCGCTCCGCCGGTCATGAACGACATGTCGATCGGCGTTCCACCACACAGCGACGGAGATAACGGGTACTGCACGCCGCCGGTTGGCGAAGGCACGAATGTGCCGATTGTCACCGGGGTATCGTCGATTTCCAGGGTAACTTCGTTGGAGGTTGTCGCGCCCGGAAGGTCGCCGCTGCGCCAGCTGGCTTCGGCGATATTCGTAATGACACGAACACCGTCCGCGGTTTGAGCATAGGCCGGAACCAGCACGAAAAGCAGCAGCAATCCGAGGAATGCCACTGCCTTTCGCGAGAGGTTCAGGTCGACGACCACGATCCAGGAGCCGTCAGTCTATGATGGCCTGGAAGATCAACGTGCGGGTTTCGCCCGCAGCGATGTTATCGAGCGTACCGGACACACGAGGATCCGCGTAGGACCCGGTTCCGGTTGCGCCGCCAACATCACAATCGGTGCTGTTGGTGCTGACCGGGAAGTTGGCATCAGTATAGGAGAGGTCTGCCGGCACGTCGTCGGTCACGGTGACGCCGGTTGCCGTGGCACTCCCCGCCGAGTTCGTTACGGCGATACAATACTGGATCGTCGCTCCCGGAATGGCCTTGGGGTTGCTGGTGCCGCTGACAGGATCTTCGACGACGAAACTCGTCTTGGTGACTGTCAGATCGGCCGCCGAAACGACATAGTCGTCAGCTGCCGAGAAAGAGCCATCGTACTGGGCGTCCGTTTCGCCAGCGCCGTCGGCGAGCACGGTATCGACCACAGCCGCATCGTTAGTGGCGGAGGTGGTCAGGAGCGCACCCTGGCTTCCCGGAGTATTGCCGGCATAGGCCGTCGCCGTCAGGATAACCGTGGCGACATCGCCGCTTGCGAGCGGTGTGGTACCCGGGGGACGGGTGGCCGGAATATTGGCGACCACGAATACCGTCCGGGTTTCGTCTGCCGCTAATTCGTCGATGTATGTGACCGGTGTCTCGTCGTTCCAATCGCCATCATTGTCGGTGTCGATATAGAACGTTTCGCCGGTCGTATTGAAATTGTCCGTCCCGTCGATTGCGCCCGCGCCGCCATCCTGCTGAGCAACGCTGAGCTCGAAGTCGGCGACATCGTTCGACAGGTTGGTAACCTGGAAAGTCGTCACCTGCTGGGTCGCACCCGGTGCGACGATGGTTTGCGTTCCACCAACCTCTACAACGGTCAGATCGACCTTGCGGTCGACGAGAAATTCATCGGTGTCTTCCTGGTCATCCTGCGCGACACCGCCAACCGAGTAAGACACCGTCACGGTGTTCTGGATGGATGTGCCGGCATCAGTCCCCGCGGCCAAGGCCGGGGAGGCGCCGAGAGCGACAAGTGGTATTGCACTTACCGCACCCAGCAATTTGCTGGTACGTTTCATGGTCTCGAACCCTCTGTTTTAATGGTCGCGCCTGTCAGCGCCCGCGACCTGCGGCGCGTTTCCTCCGCCGGTTAGCGGACGATCCCGTAATAGCTGAGTTCACCGCTTTCGCCCGGCGCGACCTGTGCCAGGACCCAGCGGATGTGCGTCACGTCGGAGAGCTCCGCAGGTCGCCGGCCAGCGTCGGAATCCGGAACGGCGAGGCGATCGAGAGTGGCAAAGGTTCCCCCCCCGTCGACCGACACTTCGAAACTGTCGTCCAGTTCGGCGAGCCGCACTGCCGAAGGCAGCGGATTGGTCACGACGAAGTTCTCTGCCGCCGCGCTTCCGCCGTTCGCATAGCTGGTGGTGAAAAGAAGGCGGTCGCCCGGAACCACGCCCTCGGGGGCGGCAAGGGTCGTGCGTGATTGCCCGTTTTCGACCGTCGTGCGCTCAACTTTGACATCGCTCGACAGAGCCACATCGTTCTGCGCGGTCGCGGGGGCGGAAAAGCCGAGCGTCATGCAGGCCAGACCGAAGCTAAGTGCGAGTTTCTTGTTCATGTTGATTTCCTTGCGGTCGAATTAGTCGACGACGACGTCGAAGGTGACGGTGTAGTCGTTGCCGGAGGTCACGGTCCCGACATCGACGCTGACCCCCGTTGCACTGGCTTCGCCCGCATCCGCGTCGGCGGCGTCGGTCAGTGCCGCACCGTCGAGCGTCAGTGTGCCGGCTTCGTAAGACGTGAAGGTCGGGAAATCGTCGGTGATTACGAAGTTGTCGAACGACCCGGTGCCCGTGACTTCCGCCACGATGGTGAAGGTCACGATTGCGCCTGGAACCGCTTCGGTACCGCCGAAGGGATCGGCGACGGTGGCCGATTTCACGAGCGAGACCTGCGCGACGCGAGCGATCAGCGAGCCGTCTGCATCTGCATCAGCATTGGTTAAACCGACTACGGCATCGCTGCCACCTTCGCCTTGGCCTGCAAACGTCGTACCCGGGGTACCGGTGCCGGTGACTGCTTCTGCAAGCAGATTTACATCGCTCGTCTGCCCATCGGTCACGCCACCGGGGGACGATACAAGGACGAAGACGGTTAGCGCTTCGTCGGCATCGAGCACGGGCGAAGCCTCGCCTGCGCCCAGCACGACATCGACACCTTCGTCGTAGACGCCATTTCCGTTCGTATCGTAAGCTATGCCGTCGATAGTAACATCGAAGTCATTTCCGGTTCGACCGGGATCGGCAGTGAGATTGAATGCTTCCGGTCCATTGCCGGTATTGGTAACTTCATAGGTGAGGACTGCGGAAGCATTGCCGATGGGCACGGCGCTGCCATCTTGCCACGTCGTAGTGACGTTCAGCAGTTCGTCCACCTGGACTTCGACCGGGTTCGAGACGACGGTGCGCGGCGTCACCCCGCCATCGTCATAAGTCGCAGTCGCGATGTTTTCGATGATCGAGCCTGCAGGCACGCCATCGGCAAGTGCGGGCGAGGCAGCAAGGAGGGTGGCAAGGGCCAGCGTGCTGGCGGCGAGCTGATGGTGATGGTTCTTCATGCAGCCGTAGTGCATGAAAAGGGTAAACGAACCGTTAGAAAGTACGCGTTTTCACCTAGGGTGCCGGTAAAGGGGGTCTAATATTTTGCTGCCAGCGCATGGCAGAGCGCGTTGCGCACCTGCTCAACCCATTTTCGAGATCGAATGCAGACAGTCGGCTCTCCACTCAAACCCAGACATTCGCACATCTTCTGGGCCCAGCCCAAAGAGCACTCCGAAACCGAGAAACATTCCCTGCCCGATGTGGTAAACAAGGTGGGAGCGAATTGTTGTAGAGCCTGCGTCGGCGATTCATTTCAACGCCTTAGCGGAAATGAATGGCTCCCCGAGTTGGATTCGAACCAACGACCAAGTGATTAACAGTCACCTACTCTACCGCTGAGCTATCGGGGAGCAGCCCCCAAGCGGTATTGGGCGGGGGCAGGCCGCGCGTATATGGGGGCGATTCCGGTTTTGCAAGCGGGCAATTGGCAAAAATTCGCAGCTCTTCCGGGCCGTGGCGCTCAGACTACGAATTGCTCGGCTACGATGCGTTCGTCGAGGGCGTGGCCGGGATCGAACAGGAGCGTCAATTCGCTGTCCTGAGCGATCTCCAGGCTGACTTCGGCGACGTCGCGCAGCTCCTTTTGATCGGCCACCGCACTGACCGGGCGCTTGTTGGGCTCGTTCACACGGAAGGTTACTCGGCTACGATCCGGGAGAATCGCGCCCTTCCAGCGCCTCGGTCGAAATGCCGAAATCGGGGTAAGGGCTAACAGCCGCGAATCCAGCGGCAGGATCGGGCCGTCGGCGGAAAGATTGTAGGCGGTCGAGCCTGCGGGGGTCGCCAGAAGCACACCGTCGCAGACCAGTTCCTTGATCCGTGCCTTACCATCCACGCTGACCTCGATCTTCGCGGTCTGGCGCGTTTCGCGCAGCAGGGAGACCTCGTTGATGGCGCAGAAGCGATGCTGGGTGCCGTCCTGCGTAGTAGCCTGCATCGACAGGGGAGAGATCGTGACGGGTTTTGCCCGACCGATACGAGCCAGCAATGTGTCGGGATTGCGGTTGCGGTTCATCAGGAAGCCGACCGTCCCGACATTGAGGCCATAGACCGGGATTACACGGTCGCTATCCAGCATGGCATGCAAGGTTTGCAGCATGAAGCCATCGCCCCCCAGCACGACGGCAGCATCGGCCTCATCGATCGGCACCCAATCTGCAATACCGCGAAAACCGACGGCAGCCTCCTGCGCGCGCTCCGTATCCGACACCAGCAAAGCCAGACGGCGATATTCGGTCATGGTGCGGCGCGTGCTCCGATCCGCAGGCAGGTCGCCCGGTGTGGCGCGCTACCTATGGCCGCACGTCCCATTTGGCAACAGAGCCAAATGACTGGATTAAATTGCCGACAAAGGGGATAGGAACGTTCCCATGGCAACGGTGCCCCAAGACAACACAAGAGAGTCGCGCGATAGCCTGACCGGCCTGGCCGATCTGGAGGAAGCACGCGCGACCATTGCGCGGTGGCAGCGCGAGTGGCCGCGGGACACGATCCCGTGCCCGATCCATGCGATGATGATCACGCTCGGCCGGATCGATACGGTCAATGTCGCTTTCGGCGAAAGCGCGGGCGATGGCGCGCTGGTCGAGGTGGCGCAGCGGATCAAGCACTTCGCCGCCGACGAGCTCGACAGCATGGCCTGGCTGGCTGCGCGGATCAGCGGGGGGAGCTTCCTTCTCCTGTCGCGTCAGCAATGCAGCCGCGAACGTTGGGAATGGCTCGCCGAAGCGTTGGCCGATGCGATCGCCATGCCGATCGCCAGCCCGGGGGACGATGTCGGCAGCCTGCGCCTGTGGCCGCGCGTGGTCTTGCTCCGTGCAACGGAAGACGACTCTCCTGAGCGAATATTCGATCGCCTGTCGGAAATGGCGAACCGTATGCGGCAGGGACAGGGACGCAGGATCGACTGGTCGAGCGGCGAAATCGAACTCTCCGGCCGGTCGTTCCGCGACCTCGAGGCCGACTTGCTCGCCGCGATCGACAAGGACGAGATCGAAATCCTATTCCAGCCGCAGTATGCGCTGGCCGATGACAGGATGATCGGGGCCGAGGCGCTGGCGAGGTGGCACCACCCCACCATCGGGCGCGTCGGCGCAGGATCGCTTTTCCAGATTGCCGAGCGCGCAGACCATGTCGCTCACCTCTCGCGCCATATCGCTCAACGGGCGCTGGAGCAGGCGGTTCACTGGCCCGCGCATCTGCGTCTGTCGCTCAACATTACACCAGCCGATCTTGCTGCCGACAGCTTCGCCATGGAATTTGCCCGACTGGCCGAACGGATCGGCTTTTCCATGTCGCGCATCACGCTGGAAATTATCGAGCAAGTCCTGCTCGCCGATCTCGACCGGGTCGGACATGTGCTCGACCAGCTCAAGATTTTCGACATTCGCCTGGCGCTCGACGACTTCGGAGCGGGCTTCTGCAACTTCCGCTATCTCAAGGTGCTGCCGATCGACTGCATCAAGCTCGACCGCTCGATGATCGACGGCGTTCTGGAGGACGAGCGCGATCTTGCCGTCTTTCGCGCCATCATCGCGATGGCTAGCGCGCTCGATCTCGCGGTCGTGGTGGAAGGCGTGGAGAAGGAAGAGCAGCGCGCCCTGATTGCCGCCGAGGGTTGCGAATATTACCAGGGTTTCCTGCGCGCCGAACCGCTGACCGCGGAGGAATTTCTCAAGCTGGCAGAGGCTTAGGCCGCCTTCTTCTCGCGCTTTTGCGCTCTTCGCACGATCGCCGATAGTCCCTTCGTGAGCTGGAAAAGACCATTTAGCCTGCTTTCCGGCGAATTCCATGCGCGGCTGATGACCAGTTTCATGTCGGGCCGCAGTTTGGCCGTGCCCTGCAAGCGATCGACATAAGAAATGAGACCCGGGCCGTCGGGGAAATCGTCATTGTGGAACGTCACCAGCGTGCCCTGCGCACCGACGTCGATCTTGGCGATATTGGCCTCGATGGCCTGGTGCTTGATTTCGATCAGGCGGACGAGGTTCGCGGTCGCGGCAGGTAGATCTCCGAAACGGTCGATCATCTCGGCGGCCAGCGCTTCGATTTCCGCCTTGTCCTCGGCATCGTTGAGGCGACGGTAGAGCGCCATGCGGACAGCGAGGTCCGGCACGTAATCTTCCGGGATCATGATCGGAGCATCTACCGTGATTTGCGGACTTACCCGCTCCGGCTTGGCCTCGAGGCCCAGTTCGCCGGCCTTGGCCGCAAGAATGGCGTCCTCCAGCATCGACTGGTAAAGTTCGAACCCGACCTCGCGAATGTGGCCGGACTGTTCGTCGCCCAGAAGATTGCCTGCGCCGCGGATATCGAGATCGTGGCTTGCCAGCTGGAAGCCTGCGCCGAGGCTGTCGAGATCGCCTAGCACCTTGAGCCGCTTCTCCGCGACTTCGCTCAATTGCGTGTCGACGGCGTAAGTAAGATAGGCATAGGCTCGCAGCTTCGAGCGGCCCACGCGGCCGCGCAGCTGATAAAGCTGGGCGAGGCCGAAAATGTCGGCACGGTGGATGATGATCGTGTTTGCGCTCGGCAAATCGAGGCCACTTTCGACGATGGTCGTCGCCAGCAGCACATCGTATTTGCCCTCGTAGAAGGCGCTCATCCGTTCCTCGATCTCGCCCGCGTTCATCTGGCCGTGAGCAGCGACGAACTTTACCTCGGGCACGTTCTCATGGAGCCAGTCCGATACCTGCTCCATGTCGGAAATGCGCGGTACGACGATGAAGCTCTGGCCACCGCGGTGATGTTCGCGAAGGAGCGCCTCGCGCGTCACCATGTCGTCCCATTCCATCACGTAGGTTCGCACGGCGAGACGATCGACCGGCGGGGTCTGGATGGTGGATAGCTCGCGCAGGCCCGTCATCGCCATCTGCAGCGTACGAGGGATCGGCGTCGCGGTCAGTGTCAGCATATGCACATCGGCGCGCAGCTGTTTGAGCTTTTCCTTGTGCGTCACGCCGAAGCGCTGTTCTTCGTCCACGATGACCAGGCCGAGGTTCTTGAACTTCGTCTGCTTGGACAGGATCGCATGGGTGCCGACGACGATGTCGACGTCGCCCTTTTCGAGACCTTCGCGCGTTTCCTTCGTTTCTTTCGAACCCACCAGTCGAGACAGCCGCCCGACTTTGAGGGGAAAGCCGCCAAAGCGCTGGCTGAAACTCTCGAAATGCTGGCGGGCGAGCAGAGTGGTGGGGGCAATCACGGCAACTTGCTGGCCGTTCATCGCGGCGACGAACGCGGCGCGCAAGGCGACCTCGGTCTTGCCGAAGCCGACATCGCCACACACCAGCCGATCCATGGGCCTGCCGCTTTCGAGATCACGAAGCACGTCTTCGATCGCGCGCTCCTGATCGTCGGTTTCCTCGTATTGGAAGCGGTCGAGGAACTGGTTGTACGGGCCGTCCTCGACCTCCAGCACCGGCGCCTTTTTCAGAGCGCGCTGGGCGGCGACCTGCATCAATTCGCCAGCAATCTCGCGAATTCGCTCCTTCAAGCGGGCACGGCGTTTCTGCCATGCTTCACCGCCGAGCTTGTCGAGCTGCACTGCTTCTTCGGAGGAACCGTAGCGGCTGAGCACGTCGATATTTTCGACCGGGATGAACAGTTTGTCGCCGCCGCGATACTCGAGCTGAACGCAATCGTGTTCGGACTTGCCGACCGGGATCGGCTCGAGGCCGAGATACTTGCCGATGCCGTGTTCGGTATGAACGATCAGGTCGCCCACGCTGAGTGCCTGCAGTTCGGCGAGGAACGCGTCGGCATCCTTGCGCTTGCGCTTGCGGCGCACCAGCCGGTCGCCGAGAATGTCCTGCTCGGTCAGCAATTCCAGTTCGTCATTGGCGAAGCTTGCTTCGACCGGCAGGACCATCGCCGAGGGCTTGCCATTTGCCGACTGGCCAAGCGCTTCCTGCCAGCTGTCGGCCAATTGCACCGTAACACCCGCTTCGCCGAGGATAGAAGCAATACGCGAGCGGCTGCCCTTGGAATAGGCCGCCAGCAGCGGGCGCCTGCCGGCCTTGCCGATGGCTTTCAAATGGTCGGCCAGTACCGGATAGACATTGTCGCCGCGCGCGCGCTCGGGCGCGAAATCGCGGCCGGAGCGAAATCCGAAGTCGATGACCTTATCGCTCTCCGGCTCGTCGAAGGTGGTCGCGCGGTGGGCGGGCGCATCGGCGAGGGCGGATTTGAACTCATCTCCGGTGAGGTAGAGCGCGTCGGGTTTCAGCGGCCGATAATTGCCCTTCGCCTGCCCGCTGATAGCGGTGCGCTGGTCATGATAATCGCCGATATCCTTCAGCCGCTCTTCCGCAGCGGCAAGCGAGGCATTGTCGATCACGACGACATCGTCCTTGCCGAGGTGGTCGAACAGCGTGACCAGCTTGTCCTCGAACAGCGGCAGCCAATGCTCCATCCCGGCGAGCCTGCGCCCTTCGCTGACCGCTTCGTAGAGTGGGTCCTGCGTGGCATTGGCGCCGAACATCTCGCGATAGCGGCTGCGGAAGCGTTTGATGCTGTCCTCGTCCAGCAGCGCTTCGCTGGCGGGCAGCAGCAAATGGTTGGCGAGCCGCCCGGTGCTCATTTGTGTAGTGGGATCGAAGCTGCGCAGGCTCTCCAGTTCGTCGCCGAAGAAGTCGAGCCGCAACGCCTCGTCCAGCCCGCTGGGGAAGACATCGACGATCGATCCGCGGATGGCGTAATCGCCCTTGTCGATGACCGTATCGGTTCGGCTGTACCCCTGTTTCTGCAGGAGCAGCGACAGGCTTTCACGCCCGATCTCCGTGCCCGGCTTGAACTCGCGCATACTCTCGCGGATGCGGAAAGGGGTAAGCACGCGCTGTAGCACGGCATTGGCGGTCGTGACGACCAGTTGCGCCTTCGCCTTACCGGTCTGCAGCCGGTGAAGCGCAGCAAGGCGCCGCGCGCTGATCGACAGCGCGGGGCTGGCACGGTCGTAGGGAAGCGAGTCCCATGCCGGGAATTCGATCACTTCCAGTTCGGGCGCGAAGAAGGCTGCGGCATCGACGATCCCGCGCATCGCGGCATCGTCGGGCGCGATGAAGACCGCACGCCCGGTGCTGGCCCGCGCCAGATCGGCCATCACCAGCGGCTGCGCGCCGCGCGCGACTTGCGCCAGTGTAAGCGGACTATCGGCTTTCAGGATGCGGGAAAGGTCGGGCATCGGGGTCCTGTCGTCGGGGGTGCAGCCTCTCGCACACGCACGATTGCCCCCTGCCCGGCCGGGAAGGGGGTGATTCAGTAATACGTCAATGGGGAGATAGTGCCCGCGGGCCACCCGTCAACGCGGAATGTCGACGTAATCGAGTTCCTGCATCGCTTCCATCAACTCGCCCTGGAAACGCGGCGGGGTGGGCCGGGTCTTGAGCGCCCAGGCCATAACGTCGACATCGTCTTCCTCGAGCAGCATTTCGAACCATGCTAGCTCTTCTTCGGACCAGTCCGCATGATAGCGGTCGAAAAAGCCGCCGATCATGTAGTCTGCCTCGCGGGTGCCGCGGTGCCAGGCACGAAACTTCGCGCGCTGCTTGCGGCCATCGAAGGTGAGCATTTCAGGCATGGGGAGCGCCTATCCTCCGCGTCATCCCAGCGCAAGCGGGGATCGCTATCCACAAGCGTGAGAGAATTGGCGACCGATCCCAGCTTCCGCTGGGATGACGATGAGGGTTATGGGATTGTCATGCGCCCCGAAGTCCTCAACCCGCTGTTCGCCGAAACGGAAACGCTCGACGGCATTGGCCCGAAGCTGAAGAAGCCGCTCGGACGCCTCGGTCTTACGCGGGTGCGCGATCTCGATTACCACCTGCCCGAACGCTTCGTGACCCGCCGTGCGGTCGGCAATATCGACGAGGCGGGCGAGGGCGAGCAGATTGTCGTCAAGCTGACCGTGACCGAGCATCGCGCCAGCCGCAGTCCGCGCGCGCCCTATCGGGTGCTGGCGCAGGATGCGATCGGCAATATCCTCGCGCTGACCTACTTCGGGCGCGCGTCCTACACCGCGAAAAAGCAGTTGCCGGTTGGCGAGACGCGCTGGGTGGCGGGCAGACTGGAACGCTTCGGCGACATGCTGCAGATCGTCCATCCGGACCATGTGCTGGAAGAAGGCGGCGAAAGCCTTCAGCGACTGTGCGAGCCGGTCTATCGTTTGTCGGAAGGGCTGACACAGTCGAAGGTCGCGGGGCTGGTCGAACAGGCGCTGGAACGCTCGCCCGAGCTACCCGAATGGGTCGATGGCTCGCAGCTCGACAAGGAAGGTTGGCCCGCGTGGCGGGATGCGCTGGTGCTGGCGCACAAGGGTGAGAACAAAGCTGCGCGCGACCGGCTGGCCTATGACGAATTGCTCGCCAACAGCCTCGCGCTGATGCTGGTGCGCGCGGACAATCGCAAGCGGCGCGGCCAGGCGCTGCAAGGCGACGGCAGCTATCGCGGACGGCTCGAACTGCCGTTCCCGCTGACGGACGCGCAAAAGCGTTCGATTGCCGAGATCGAGGGCGACGTGGCTCAAGAGGCGCCGATGCTGCGCCTGCTGCAAGGCGATGTCGGCGCGGGCAAGACGGTGGTCGCGCTGGAAGCAATGCTGATCGCGGTGGAAGCGGGCGCGCAGGCCGCGCTGCTGGCCCCGACCGAAATTCTCGCGAGACAGCATTACGAAAGCCTGCGCCGCATGGGCGAACCGACTGGCGCGCATGTCGCGCTGCTGACCGGACGCGACAAGGGCAGGGCGCGCGAGGCAACGCTGATGGGTTTGCTCGACGGAAGTGTGGACATCGTGGTCGGCACGCATGCGATTTTCCAGGACAAGGTCGCCTATCGCAATCTCGCCATGGTCGTGATCGACGAGCAGCACCGCTTCGGGGTCGGCCAGCGGCTCATGCTTGCCAGCAAGGGCAAGCGCGCTCCGCATGTGCTGGCGATGACTGCCACGCCGATCCCGCGTACGCTGACGCTGGCGCAATATGGCGAGCTCGATGTGAGCAAGCTCGACGAACTGCCACCGGGCCGACAGGCGATCGATACTGTCGTGATGGGGCAGGACAAGATCGGTCCGCTGGTCGATCGTCTCGCCGCGCAAATTGCGGAAGGGCGGCAGGCCTATTGGGTGTGCCCCATGGTCCGCGAACCGGACGGGACCGAGGAGATCGCGGCCGCCGAAGCGCGGTATGCCGCCTTGAACGAGCGCTTCGGCAAGGATGTCGTGATGGTCCACGGCCAGCTCGCGCCCGAGATCAAGGATGCGGCGATGGAGCGGTTCGCCAGCGGCGATGCGAAGCTGCTGGTGGCGACGACCGTGATCGAAGTCGGCGTGGACGTGCCGGATGCGACGGTGATGGTGATCGAACAGGCCGAGCGTTTCGGCCTCGCGCAGCTTCACCAGCTCCGTGGTCGCGTAGGGCGGGGCAGCGAAAAGAGCTTCTGCGTATTGCTGCATGGCGAGAACCTGTCCGAGACCGCGCAGGAACGGCTGAAACTGATGCGGCAGACGCAGGACGGCTTCCTGCTTGCTGAGGAGGATCTGCGCCTGCGCGGCGGCGGGGAATTGCTCGGCACGCGGCAATCGGGCGATACGCCTTTCACCGTTGCCAGCCTCGACCAGATCACTCAGCTACTGCCGAAAGCCTATGACGATGCGCGGTTACTCATGGAGCGGGACGGCGGTCTCGAAGGCATGCGCAGTGAAGCGGCAAGAGTGCTGCTTTATCTCTTCGAACGGGATTACGGCGTGAAGACGCTTCGAGGCGGCTAGAAGCCGAGCAAATCCAAATCGCGCGTGACGGCGCTGCGATAGCTTGCACCGAATAGCCGGACATGGACCAGCCACATCCACAGGCGATAGATCGGCTGGCGCGCCTGCCAACCGTGCTCTAGTTGCAGAGCATCGAAGAACGAGGGTGGCGGATTGTCGAAGACCGTGAGTGAGGCCACATCGACATCGCGGTGGCCGATATAAGCACAGGGATCGATCAGGACAGCGCGGCCATCGTTTGCGTGGACGATATTGCCGGCCCACAAATCGCCATGAACGAGAGCCATATCGGGCGCCGACGGAAGCAGGTCTTCCATGTGCTCAGCGAGCGCTTCTACGCGTCTGGCCAGCTCCGGATCGAGATGCGGCAGGTGGCAGAGCAACCGGTTCTTACGCCAGAAATGGGCCCAGTTGCCAGATCGTGTGTTCGACACATTGACATCTTTCAGTGCGTAATCCTCGGACCAACCGAATGCGTCAGCGTTACTACCGGTCAGGCAAAGTAGGGTCTCGGCAAGCGCATGCCAGCGATCGTGAGTGTCGATTGCGCCGCTTTCGATGTGTTCCATGACGAGGCAATGCGATTGCCATCCGTACACCGCCGGGACCGGCGCGCCGGTTTCTGCCATTGCGCGGAGCATGCGCCCTTCGGCCTCGACCATCGGACCGCGTTTGATCACGACCCTGCGGCCATCGGCGAGCGTCGCGAGACTCGCGCCGGAGATGTCGCCGCCGGGAAGGTACGTCTGCTCGGCGATTGCGCTGCCGGTGATGTACTCAACCGGCTCTCGATCGCTCGTCACGCTGTCCTCGCAAGCGTCGCTTCGACGATCCCGCGTACATCGACACGCGCTTTGAGCCTTGCGCCAAGGAGAGCCGTGCCGCTGACCTTGCGCTGGACGAAAAGCGTTTCCGCCGGCGGCAGATGCCAGCTTTCACGATCCTGCGCGATCGGCATTACCGTGTCGCGAATTTCGGGTACGAAGGCGCGGTCGCCAAAATCGAGTTTGTCCTGTCGTGCCATCTCGGTCACGATAATGTCGATGGCCTTGTCGATCCGGTCCGGATGCCGCTCGACTGCTCGCGGATTAATGAAACCGGCTGTGATCGCCTGAGTGCGTACCTGCTCTCGATCCTCGGTCAGCCCGGCCATCAGCAGGCACCGGTAGGACAAGGCGATAGCCGGATCGATCTTGCGCGCTGCTCCGAAATCCAGAAGGACAATTTGCTCCGTATCCGCGCGATAGCGATAGTTGGCGAAATTCGGGTCGGTCTGCATCAGCCCGAATTCGAACAATTCGCTGGCTACCAGCTCGATCAGATTGGTGAAGACGCGGTCGACGGTTTCCTGCGACTCTTCCGCAAGGGCTTCTATCGGCCGCCCTTCCTCGAAACTCATCGCCAGTACCCGGTCGCGTGTCAGCTCCGTATCCAACTCCGGTACGATGAAGCGGTCGTCGTCGCTCAGATGTTTGGCAAAAGCCTGCATCATCTCGCCTTCGCGCCGGTAATCTGCCTCTTCGTGCAACTGCTGTTTGGCCGCCGCGAGGAGCGGGCCGATTTCCAGCTCCTTCGGAAGCAGCCCGGCGATCTTGAGCAGTGAGGCGACATTGTCGACGTCGGAATCGATGCTCTGTGCGATGCCGGGATATTGCACCTTTATGGCCAGTGACCGCCCGTCCGGTGTCAAAGCACGGTGGACCTGGCCGATGGAGGCCGCAGCAATCGGGCGCGGCTCGAAGCGGCGAAATTGCCGACGCCAATCCTTGCCCCATTCCGCACTCAGGACCTTGTCGAGCTGGCGCGGCGGCATGAAATCGGCGCGTTCGCGAAGGCGCGCGAGAATCTCCGCGAGCTCGGGCGGCAGGAAGTCGCCCGCGTCCATCGAGATCATCTGGCCCAGCTTCATGGCCGCACCGCGCAAATGCGACAGACGGTCGGCAAGCCGCATGGCATTGCCCGGTGTCAGGATCAGCTGGTCCATCCGGGGGCGTTCGCCGGCCGCGAGCCGCCGCGCGCCCTCGCTCAGCATGCCCCCGGCTACTCCTCCGGCGAGCCGCGTGAAGCCGGCGAGGCGGCCCGCTCGCGACGAGGGCACCGAGCGATGACGGTGGCGCGGATCATCTGTATCGTCAGCCATTCCGGTCGATCAGCACAGCGACCAATGCATTGGCTCCAGCTTGCACCTCGGCCCATGTCTGCCGGAACCCGTCGACTCCACCGTAGTAAGGATCGGCGACTTCCCTGCCGTTCTGGCCGGGCACGAGATCGAGCAGCATCGCCACCTTCGCCTTGCCATCGCCGGGATCGCGCTGTGCGATAGTCTGCATGTTCGACTTGTCCATGCCGAGGATGAAATCGAAGTCGTGGAAGTCTTCCGCTGCCAGCTGGCGTCCGCGATAGCCGCGAATGTCGATCCCTTGGCTCTGCGCCTCGTCGACGCTGCGCGGATCGGGCGGCTGGCCGACATGGTAGTCGGCGGTACCGGCGCTATCGACTTCGACTTCCAGACCCGCCTCATCTGCAGCCTTGCGGAAGGCCGCTTCGGCGAGGGGGGATCGGCAGATATTTCCGAGACAGACGAAGAGGACTTTGGTTTTGGCCATGATGCAGACTTGGGCCCCCACACGGCCACCTGCAAGTGCTCAAGCGGCGACGCGGACCTGGTTGCGGCCGCCGGTCTTGGCTTCGTAGAGCGCTTCGTCGGCGCGGGCCATGATATGATCGATGTCGTCGCCGGACTGGAATTCGGTCACACCCACGCTGATGGTGAAAGGAATGATCGCGTCGCCATGGCGTACCGGTTTGCCGTCAATGGCAAGGCGCAGGCGCTCGCAGACGGTCTTTGCCCCCTCGATATCCGCCTTGGGCAGGATGATTGCGAATTCCTCTCCGCCGATCCGGCCTACGAAGTCGCGCGTTCGCAGGGAGTCGTCGGCGCGAACTCCGACTTCCCGGATGACCTCGTCTCCGGCGGGATGACCGAAACGGTCGTTGATCCGCTTGAAATGATCGATATCGAAAATGGCGACGCATAGCTTTCGCGAAGGATCGTTCTTGGCGCGATCCAGCGCTCGAACGAGCGATTCCATGAAACTGCGCCGGTTGGGCAGTCCGGTCAGGGCATCGGTCGCGGCGAAGCGCTGGAGTTCGCGCCGCGCCTGCGCTTCGGCGTCGACGGCTCGGCGGATGTAGAACGTAGCAACCGCGGCGAGGATCAGCAAAAGGACGCCAATCCCGGTCAGCCCGTATTGATATATTTCATTCTCGCGTGCTCGGCGCTGGGCCAGGGAAGTCTGTTCACGCAACAGCTCGCGCTCGGCCCGTTCAATCTCCGAGAGGCCGCCAAGGATCGTCTCGATAGCACGTCGATCTGCCCCCTGACGGACATAGAAGATCGCTTCGGCGTTCCGACCGGTTTCCTGTTGCTCGATCATGGCAGAAAATACGGCGTCTAGGCGCTCGAACTGCTCATCCATGGTCGCAAGTCGCCTGGTCTGCGCAGGATTGTCCGCGATGAGTTTCGCCAATCGCGCCCGGGCCTCCTGCGCATCCCTCACGCCCGCACGATATGGCTGCAGGAATAGCGGATCGTCTGTCAACAGATAGCCGCGCTCGCCGCGTATCTGCTGAAGGGCGGCAGTGCGGAGCCGGTCGGTCTCGAGCAGCACTTGCAGCGTTTGGGTCTGGCGGGCTTCGTTGGCCGAACGCTCGCTGGCCGAACGCTGGGCGCTCCAGCTCGCCCCCGCCAGCAGCAGGGCGAGGATGGCAACGCATCCGATGAGGAAATAGGCGCGCCAGTCCGATCCGCGCGATCGCCGCGCGAAATGCCTGATCAGCCACATGATCGGAAAGCCCCACTCATCCGCGGAGCTGTAACGAGAAGAAGGTTAACGGGGCGATAAGCACACCATGCGAAATCGCCCGCCCGCCAGCCGTTCAGGTGACCCGGTCTCCGGCGTCTGCCACCGATTGAATATCCTGGCCAAGGCCACGCACGGTGTTGCAGGCCGATAGCGACATTGCACCTGCGGCAACGAGGGCGAGTATGGCGAATTTGCGAAGCATCACGAAGCTATCCCCTTGCTAAGACGCCGTAGTGCGCGGCCTGCCTCGTCTTTGCGCAGCGCGGCTTGATCGGCAATGAATGAAATTGGTCGGGGAGAGAGGATTCGAACCTCCGGCCCCTGCCTCCCGAAGACAGTGCTCTAAAGCGCAAATGGCAGACTATCGTGCCTTTTGACGCTTTCCAAAGTTCGAATTCGACGAATGTTCTTACTTCGTTTCCGTTCGAGGTTCACGCTGAACCCCCAACCCCTGTCCGTTCGAAACAGGTCCACAATGCGTGCGAAACTCATTCGAGCAGCTCATGGCTCCGATCCTTCCATGCAAAGTTCCGATGTGTCGTAGCAGGTCGCCCAGATGGAAACCCTGGGTGTCCGGTTCGCAATGGTTCAACTCGAGGAGGTCAGGGAAAACAGTCGTTAGGCGAACTCGCAGCCGGAAGGTAGCGGTCGCGTAGTTTTCTACTCTTGTCGCCAAGGGTGATCCGTCAGTTCGATTTCCAACAATACGAACTGCAAAAATACTTGCGAAACCAGCTGGGCCGACCGGCAAGGCCGCCTAGACGAATTTGGATAGCTAGCTCTTCGATTGCGGGATCGATACGTCCATTCCCCGGGCCGCAATAGTCGGGGTCTCGGGAGGGATGAGTTTCGGATCGCGGATGCACCGCGAACGTCGCGAAAGGGGGAACCAATAAGGTAATTAGCACCTACTGCGGAGAGGCTTTGAACTTGAATGTTGGAGCGCTAAAGCGTGTTCGGCGATTGGAAGTGTGTCAATTCCCCGACCCCTCATAACCGACGCGCAAGCGACTTGATCCACGACATCGCGGTTTCGATGGCCCAATCAGTCTGCTCAGTAGCCAACTCAGGAATCGTGTCGGTGCCTGGTCCATGTGCAAACGGGTTCCGAAGATCCGAGAACATCTGTTTGAGCATATCTGCTTCCCATTTAGCCAGAAACCGCGGATCTTTGGCTAATTCGTTGATCAGCCTATGCCCGAACAGCACTTTCTCTCCTGGATTAAGCCTGCTGAAGACGATCTTCATACAACTCTCTAGCGCGCACACTGCATGGAAAGGGGCAGTGCGATCCCGCTTGTCGCGCCGATCAATCGCTTCCTGCATTTGCTCCTCGACGCTGTTCCACAAAGGCTGCGCGACGATTTGCCAGAACGGCTTGGCCACATTGGCTTCCATTAACTCGTCACCGGCAAAGTGCAGAAGGCCATTGGAGTAGACGAGATTGAAACCTGCAATTCGAAGACGCTGGTTCAACTCTTCTACGAGATTAGCGTAGCCGTAGACGATCTTTTTATGAGCGGCAGTGGTAGAATTCACCAGTGAGCCTGGAACACGCAGAGCGCCGGGACGCGAATCCGCAGCTTCCTCGGAACTGCGGGCCTTGGCCAGTTTTAGCGGAAAGTCAGCCTGAGCCTTCCGGACTTGCTCGCCGCGAATTCGAAAAGCCAATTCGACGAATGAGAGCCTCAGCTTGACGTAGAAATCAGCATCATTCTTGGTCGCGTCGAACTGCTCCTTCATGAAGTTCGCTACGATCATGTTAGGCTTGTGTTTCAAGCTGTTCTGAGCGCCGTTGCGCTCCTTATAAAAGTAATATTTGGGCGAGAGGTAATCGACGCCGGTCTCAATCGCCAGCTTATCATGCACGATCTTAAGGTTGCGCACAGAGGGATCGGTCATGTCGTCACTTGGTTCGGATTTGCCAAGCCAGAGCATGTCACCCATGAGCTTATTAGCCTGGTGGAAGAAAACCTGTTCGTCAGAGCCTACCGCTTCGGCAATCCGGACGTCCTTGTAGCGGCGAAAGAAAACGTCGGTAATTGCCATGCTGGAGTTTTCCCGTGGTGTGTAGTCGATTAATTGCATTAAGAAGCAACTGTCCGGAAAATGACTGACATCAGAATGCGTTGCTGTCACCTGTTCAATCCCACACGAATGGAAGGCATCAGGTCTTTCGCTAGTCTTTCGAACGATCGATATTCGGGTGGTTAGCCGATCGGAAGGAATTGGGCCGGGATCGGATAGGTGGTTTGCCAGCGATAAGGGGCAAGCGGGTCACTGGCCGCCGACGATCTTTGGATAAATTAGTCCGATTCCCCAACTGATCTTGGCCGTTCAGCAACTTTTCTCTCCGAGCTGGCTGGCAAATCTGAATGAGCTTGTCTCTCGCCAAAAGGCATCTCCAATGTTCCAATTATGTTCCAATCGGTTTAGGCACCGATCTTCGGTGAATGCGCGTTTGGAATTGCGAGGCTGTGGCCCTATTCGAGCCTCTGAAGAAAAACGATAATGGTGGATTCTTATGGCGACGATTTGGTCTAATCGAAGAGCGAATGAACTGCATGATAGCCCGGACGGTGCCGAACCCGATCCGGTTCGGTCGCGTTTTCAGCAGGACTATGACCGGCTGCTCTTCTCGACGCCCGTTCGCCGATTGTCGGACAAAACCCAGGTTTGGCCGATGGATGACAACGACGGCGTGCGAACCCGGCTAACTCACTCGCACGAAGTGGCCAATCTCGCGCGCTCGATCGGCACCCGAATCTTTACAGCGAATGCGGGACTGTTTTCTGGGGCAGACCTTCATCAAGTAATCCAGCCGATGCTTTCCGCGATCGGTCTCGCCCATGATCTAGGCAATCCGCCGTTCGGACATCAGGGGGAGGCCGCGATAGGCCGCTGGTTCGAACGTCGTAAGGAATGGATCTTCACCAATCATGACAAAGGCGCGCGCGGTTTGCCGACCGCAATTCCCGATAGTCTTCATGCAGAGTTCCTCAAGTTCGATGGCAACCCGCAGACGCTTCGGCTGATTACCAAGCTTCAGACGAACATCGCTCATCTGGGCCTCGATCTCACTTCGGCAACGCTGGTCGCGGCGATTAAGTATCCCGTTGGCGCTTCCAACCGCGACAAGAATAATCCGATCGCCAAGAAATATGGCTATTTTGAAGCGGAACGCGGGCTTGTGGACGGGCTTCGTAAAGAAACCGGATTGGGTGAAGGGCAGCGCCATCCGCTCACTTGGATCATGGAAGCTTGCGATGACATTGCCTACTCGGTTCTCGACGTCGACGACGCGATGAAGAAGGGCGTCCTCTCACCAGACGATGTGCTCGCGAGCCTACGGGCTGACCCAACCACTTCCTCGCAAGCCGCAGTAACGAAGGCTCAATCCAAGTTCGAGGCGGTTGAGGCCGCAGGCAGGCGTCCGGAACTGTCGCGTGACATCAAGATCGGATTTCTGCGGGCATATCTAATTGAGGCCCTAATTGAACATGCAAGCGACGGCTTTGTTGCCGCAGGAGAGGCCATCACATCCTTCTCACATCGCACCCCGTTGATGGACGACAGCACCCTGTGTGAAAAACTCAAGTCTCTCGCCCGGCAGCATGCATTCGGTAATTCAGGTGTGTTGCAGATGGAGGCGCGCGGAGCAGAAGCGATTGACGGCCTTGCGACCGCCTTCTGGGAAGCGATCCACGACCGATCATCGGAGGACTTCAATGACATCTTGGCCCGCCGATCCGGAGCGAAAAACAAATATGTCTTCGCGCTGATTAGTCAAAATTACCTTGAGGACGCATCGCGCGCTGCGAACGCCGACGGCATCTCTGCGTCGGTTCGTTACCGTGAGCTCCGCCTGCTGACAGACATGCTGTCGGGCATGACTGACACTTTCACGATCAAACTCTGGGACGAGTTGAAAGGCATGCGATAGGTGACACCTGCGGAAACACTACCGAAGCTAAAGCGCCGCATCGACGATTATCTGTGGCGGGAGGATGGGCTGCCGATCCAGCGATTACGTGACATATTGGCGACGAGATTCACGCCCCTGGGGCCGGTCGCCATTATCGGCGGCTTGGTCCGCGATATTGCACGCAAAGGAAAGGTCGGCTTCAGGTCTGACATCGATCTGGTGATTGATGCCGAGCCAACGCGCGTCGCTGCGCTGGCCGCTGCACTGGATGCTACGCCAAATCGCTTTGGCGGCTTCGCTTCGGTCCATCCGCACTGGAAGGTAGACTTTTGGTCCCTGCCAAACACTTGGGCTTCAGCCGTAGGACTAGTGCGCACAGACTCGTTAGCAGATCTCGTCCATACCACTTTCTTCGACTGCGATGCGATCTGCTACGAGGTGCAAAAGCGCAAGATTCATGCCCTACCGGGATATCTCGAACGGCTGACTGAGCGCACCGTCGACATCAATCTGTTGCCCAATCCTTCAATCGACGGAAACCTTTTGCGGGCTGCTCGGCGCATCCTACTCTGGCACTTTCGTCCTGGCGCGGAGCTACGTGCGTTCATCGAGCGCGAACTAAACGAGGAGTCGTTTGAGCGCATTGTCGCAACTGAGCAGAACATTCATTCGAACGATATCCTCGGCGCATTTAATGGGCCGCAGCATCTCGCCGAAGTTTTGCTAGGGGATGAAATGCCGACCCAGTTTTCTGGTTTCGGCAAGCAGCTAGAGCTTCCCGGTTTAAATGAGTAGCGGTCAACGAACGGTTGTCTTTCGCAGATTGCCGCCTTGCCCGCTGAATAACTGAACACAGACGCCAAGCTGCCATTGTCGCGATCGTGAACGAACGGTAGGTGTGAGGCCATCTCTGGAGCCACCCGAATGACTACGAAGAGGGCGCAAGTCTGTCCTTGGAAAACAGAGACAAAAACAGTTTGAGCATGCTCGGCTAATTGCCTTGCGAAGAGCGGCTGCGACGGTTCCCACGCCGAAGTAGAAGGCGAATCGTATGGTTCGGAGAGGGCCGTTCGGGAGGCGCAACAACGCAAATCGGCGGTTCCGCCGATTTGCTATGCGCCGCCCGGACCGTTCCCGACAACGATCCGGGCGGTGTCCTCCAGCCTAAATGCTTCCGGAAGGCGAAGAATCGACTGCGGCTATCTTGCGCATCCGAGAACAAAAGCGGATCATATACGCATGGGCGCGACGCGGCAAAACAACGAGGATCAACCTCTATACCAGCATCAGCTGGAGGCCATCCTGCGCGGCATCAAACTTGAGGAGCTCGAGGCCATCGGCGCTCTATGGAAGGTCGGTTATCGCAAGCCCCAAAATTTGGAAACAAACGCTCGATCAGTCCGGGAACGATCTGCAGCAGGTGCGGGTCGAGTAGTGGATTTCAATATCCCGAGCCCACTGACCGGCAGGGATCGACAAGGCGGTGATCGCCGCGTCCCTCATGTTTCGATCAAACCGATCCAAGCAACGGGCCCTCGTATCAAGGGTGAGAAGCTACTTAAGGGAAAGGGACGCGAGCGCCAAAGCGGATCGCAGCATATCGATTACTTGGCAACGGGCGCCAGGCTCACGATAGGTTTCCATCTGGACTATCTCCGCCGACAGTTCGAGAGCCATGATCCGGGCGGGGACCTCCACATCGACATGCTCGATGAGCAGGTGATGCGGGCCGAGCAGAACCGGTTATCATACCACAGCAATATCCCCGGCGGGATCGAGCGCCACAAATCCCTGTTCGATGCGGCCGAACGCTGCGAACCTAAACCAACGCGCTATCACCTGAAGGTAAACACAGCAGCGCTCGCTGCCCTGGAAGATCTTGTCGAGGCTACAGGCGCCTCGTTCCTAGTGCAGCGCGTGGTCGACCAATTACGAGCAGACCGCGCAAAGCGGAAAGCCTTGGCGACCGCGAAAAAACAGCGCTTCAAAGAATTCCGGGCCACGGTCGCATCGGGATCGTGGAAAGAAGTAACCGACTGGCTGAAGGAACTGGACGATCACCCGCAATTGAAGGGTATGGTATCCTGCAAGGAGGGCCGCGCCGGCCGCGTGCAGTTTCGAGTGGTATTAGAGTTGCCCGACGGTCTGACTGCCGCGGAGCGTTATACTGTCATGCGGGACTTTTGCGATGAGCTTGGTGCTGATGGGCACATGGTTGTCGCTGCCATCCATCAGCCCGACCAGACAAACGACAAGCGCAACTACCACATCCACGTCGATTTCTACGATCGGCCGGCCAAGTGGCTGGACGAGCACGATTGCTGGGATTTCGAATACAAGGTCCGGAAGAACGGAAAGGACACCTATCCTCTCCGGCAAAACAAGGTGCGATATCCGAAACCTCCGGCACGCCTCTTCCGGGAACGTTACATCCGGATCGTCGAGCGCGTCCGCAATGGTCGTCCCGATATTGCCGAGTTTCTCTTGGGGACCTATCAGGACAACCACATCGACCTGACACCGCTCGATCACATGGGGCCGCGCGCCATCGGATTGGAGAAGCGCGGGGTCGTCACCGCTGTCGGGACTGAGAACGCGCGACGCATCATTTCGGATGAAATGCGGCATGCCGAAAAACAGGCCCGGACCGAATATTTAAACGAGATCGAGGCGGTGCTCCAAATGCTTCGATCCGCCACAAGCGATAAACATGCCTCCGATGCGCTATTGCGCTTCATCGATCTGCGCAAAAAGATCTCCGAGCGCCGGCTTCAGGCGGAGTTGGGCAGAATTACCGTCAGAATGACGCGGTCGCGCGCGGACGCCGTGATCAGGACGCTGACGCCGGAACCGGGCCGCCCAGTGACACCAAGAAAAGGCGATGCCGCCCTGCTCAAGAACGCCCGGGCTCATGTCGCCTGGCTCGAGAGCCATGCACCCGGCGAAGACATGATCGCGGCGGAGCAGCGACTTTTGGATGATCTGGAGAAAGCCGCCGCGGAAGCAAAAGCGAAAGTCCTGGCAGTGTGTTCAGAGCCTACCGCAGGCCAATCCGTAGCGGTTCAGGACGTCAACGAGCCTGACGTTTCAACCTTCGAGAAGAAGCAGACGAAACCGTCACAGTTTGACGAGTTGAAACGCCAGCGCCTTCATTCCTGGTTGGATAAGCACATCGAGGACCCGGCTTGCCTTCGGATGGAGCCGTCCGCCTTTCTTCGCGGAGAACGGATGCCGAAGGCTATTCGCACTCTCATGGCGCAATTCGCGCATGAGCCGGAGTTCGTGAACCGATTGAGAGCGGAACGCGCGCGAAGATCGCTTCCTTCGCCCACGGCCAGTGTCGTAGAACAGCCGGTCTCAAGGTCCCTTCCAACGTCTCCGTCTTTGGGTTCCGAGCCAACGTCGCATCCTAAGCTGAATGGATCTCGCGGTGGCCTACTGATTAGCACTTCAGCGAAACCGCAGTCAGACGTGCAATCAAGCCGTAATCCGTCCGGGACCATCAATCCAGCGAGCGTCCGAGGGGATCACGGCGGATCGCCAACGGACCCCGAGAGGCACGAAAATAGCCGGCTGATGCAAACGACAGCATCGGTCAAACCGGAGCCACATAGCAGCAACCTCTTCCACGAGAGCAGAGCTACTGCGGCTCAGTTCATATTGATGCATCAGAAAATACAGGGGAGGAAGAAACGGAGACGATCGCCTGACCCAGTTGGCTTTAACCGATCGGAGCAATCTTATGAGCGGGACGATCACGAACTGAACAGTCCTGGCGAGCAGGAAGTGCAAGCAGACCGGCTTCGTCGTGCTGTCCGGAAGGAAGCGATCAATGGAACGCCCCTTGTCACGACGGGGCACTCTACTGGTCAGGGCATTCAACCACACACAGACGCAAACGTTTCGGATGATGCGAAGAATGACGATGGTCGTGCGAGGATCGAACCACGTGATCCAAGTATGCGAAAACCATCGGGTCCGGATCGTGTTATCGGCTCACCCAGAGTAACCGATCCGCACTCCAAGCGAGAGACGAATGGTGTTCAAGCAGATCAGAAGCCAATCGCGGCGACCGGACCATCCAAGGGATCGCCACCGTTGCTTCGAGCGAAGGGGCGAGATGATGATAGCACACCAGTGCCAGAATCATCGAGGGGACGTGGCCGCTAGAGTGATGGTCGACCGAAAAACGGTCGGGTAAGCCGCCCGGCGGCGGCGAAGTGAATTGTTTTGGAAAAGGGAAGCTGTCCTGCGGATGAAAATAAGCAGGGCGGCCTGATCCGGCCGAACGGCGGTCGGTGATCACCCTACCGAAAGCACCCAAATGCCTGAAATTTTAAATACGCCCATGTCGCCGTGGGAGCGTCTGCTGGCGCTCCCACTCATGGAGCTCGAAGCTTCCACCGTCGCTAGCTGGCACCTTCGAGGCCTGCCAAGCGGCTCTCTCGATGTGCCGCAATGCAGTGTGATCTTGGCCAGTTCCGACGATGCCGAGCGGTTCGATCTCGCCATGTTGAAGACCGCTACCACACAAAATCGCGACGTGCTGCTGATGCGGTTGGCGACAGGAATGGGTGCCAACCAGACTACCGCTGTCACAATCGATGCGGTGCTGCGTTCGCCCCTCGAGCCGATCCTGCTGACGAACCTTGTGCCCTGCAGGCTCGCCGACGGTGCGCTGTGGTTCGTGACCGAGAACCGTGGTCGGAGCCTGGTCGTCGAGCCCACCGGGCTATCCATCCGGTGGAGAGCGCCGGCGTCGCCATGCGAACTAGCGTTGGGCCGTGAGCGGGTGGCCGCCGAGATCGGCTTCATCTTGAAGGGAGCAGAGTTCTGATGGCCCGGACCAAAACAAAGCCCCGCACGAAAACGCCGTCGCGCAAGGCCGTCGACGAAAAGGATCCGAGAACCTGGCTCTTCGAGAATCCGGACGGATCAACCGGAGACGGGTTCGTCTTCGCCGTTCTGCGTAAGGTTTATAACAAGCGAGCCAACAGTGCCGCCGAGCTCGCTTGGCGGAAATGTCACGTCGGCCCGGATTACAAGGTATGGGATCCGTCGGTCTGGCAGCCGAATATCGAGCGGCTCGAGGTGCTCCTGCCGGAGAAGGCTGACGACCTACTCGCCGATCCGGTCACGCTGATGCGACAGGTGGACGAATTCGCGGCGCCCAACCAGGCGGGCCTGCTGACTTATTTGTCGTTACCGCTTGGAGATGCCGACCGCGTCCATATTGCCTGGGAGCGCTCTCGGGCTTTCGCGCGGCGATTGGCGTCCGAACGAAAGCTCGCCAGCCTCGTCATGTTGCACGCCCCCGGTCTGATTGGAGCGGATCTGCCTCTTCACGCGCATCTACTCATAATCCCGCGTCAGATATCCGGTCTTGGGATGAAACACGCCCCTTACGATCGGCTACTCGTGCATGATGACGGCCAAGACTTTTTGCACGGCATGTGGGCTAAGCACCGCGAAGGAGGCGTGTGACATTGCTTTTGCGCGCAATGGATCACTTTAAACTCGATACCACAGGTCGTCTCATTTCCGCCCGCCGCAGTATCGCCCGCGCCACCATGGCACCCGTCACCAAATGGTGGCTGGTGAGCTCCCGAGAACGCTGCATTCTTCGGTTGCCCAGTTCTGCAAGCACCAGTTGCAACTCGTCGTTATCTCGCTTGTTTGCCGTGACGTGTTTCTCAAGTTGGCTGATCGACCAATGGCTCATCGGTCTTCCCGCCTCTCCACCGCTGCGCTTCATCTTGTCGCTCAGGAGCTACCTCCTATGCATAGTTGAAACCGGAAGAAGAACTTCATGCAGCCCAATGCTGCGTATGATAGATCGCCGAATAATCAGCGACCTCGTAAGGCTCCACGCCAAGGCACTCTAGGAAGAACCGCTTTTCGCGGTGTCGCTCATCATCTTCGCACGTGGGATACACATACCAAGCTGGGGGACGCTCCCCACCACGCTTTTTGTAAAGGGCAGCCCGTTGAATTAGCAGCCAGCGCAACCAAACTTCCTGTCCATCTAGGGCGATGCCAAACACGACGAGGGGCATCTTGAACAAAATATCTAACCAAGTGTCTTCGCCAGCCCAGTGAGGAAACTCACGCGCGTCGAGAACCCAAGGACGGCATCGTGTCACGCAGCCCATGTAATCGCTAAGGCCCAAACGGATGCTTTGGATATGGGAAATGAAGCCGTTAATATGCCAGACGCCAAACCCATCGCATGGCCGATTAAGAGGCTCGCGTGCGAAATATTTTTCCCACGGGTAGTAGGCAGTCGATCGTTTCCTGCTCCCGCGTGGACGAAACAAGGATTGGCGTTCTGCTCGGACAGCATCAGAAAGCGCAAGATCGAAGTTCGTGGTAAGGATGGGTGAACCATGCCTGCGTGCCCATTCCGCAATTTCTCTGTGGTGTGGTGAAGGTTCCCAGTTTTCCATCCCATCACAAAATTGCCGCTTTAATGGATACGCCTCGCTGGCGGTCTTTGGCTCTCTCTCCGTAGACCGCCCCAAATCAATCAGGTCATAGAACTCCGGCATCGCGAGGTTCTTTGCCCTCTCCGGCGAAGGGAACTCGTTGTCTCTTGCCAGGCGCTCAACGAGTGCGTTCCAGCTCTGCCCACCGTTCGGATAAAGGTGAACGCCGTTGCCGATTAGCAAGGCAACTCGCCCACCGGCACGGCGCCGCAGTTTGTCGATCACGGACAAGGGATGCCCCGGATCGGCTGTCTGCGCAAAAACTTTAGCATATCCAGTGCTTATCCTCTTAGCTGGTCTTTGGAGGCGTGTCGGTAGGCTTCCAATGCATTGAAACAGCCTTGTGTCTCACATGGAAGGGAAGGCCGGATGAGCGGTGCTTGTGTTGTGAGAAAAAGTGCAGCGGGTTACCGTCGGTTGATTTCTCGGCTTTCACATCGGCATTTTTCTCGAGTAGTTTTGTCCGCCACTTCTCGAGCATGCTGGCCGCGTCCGCGACATAGCAATAAATGATCACGGCACCGTGATCCTGGCCTAGGACGCCAGTGGAATATCGCCTAGATAGCTGCTTGAAGCCTTTGTTGAGCCACTCGTAGGCATCGTGTTCTTTTGCTTCGGCGAGCCAAAGGAAGAGATCTTTCCCTTTGATGACTATGTCACAATGACCTCCGACATTGGCGTCATGGCTGGCATCAAACCCAGCCGTTGTCAGCATATTGCAAATGTCGACCGTGATTTGGTCCTCGCCCAAACCCTGCTTCTTATTCTTCGATTGCTCTAGTAAGTTGCAGGCATAGTCGATCCCCTTGTTGACTGCTGTCACACGTTGCGGATGGGTTTCAGCGAGCCAGTAATCGATTGATGCTGCTGCCGGGGTGCCGTCAAACTGCGCCCTTAACTGTTCGATCGTGGGGGACGGGGCGCTCACTTGTCATTCTCGCCGAAGAGTTCACCTAGTGGGTGGAAGACGGGATGAACGTGGGCTGCCGCCTGTTCCACCATCTCACCCGAGTTTGGGTGGGTCACGGTGTCGCTAGTCAGAAGACGTTCGATCTCTTCGCTAGAGAGTGGATGGCGCTGGCCCTCTTTGTCGACGAACTCAGCTCCGGTTTTTAGCGCCGTAAAGCGAGACTGGGTCAGGATCGTCAATGCGGCGACGATTTCCTCGGTGACCTCATCGGTGTTCAATAAGCCTAGAACGTCGTTGATACTCAGCACTCGGTTCGGTGCGCTGGAATTGGAAAGCTTTTCAAGAATTGATATTGCAAGGTTTGCAGCCGTTCCGCTTTGCCAGTTATCCTCGATGCCCTCCCGTATTTGCCTAAGCGTCATTGATTGAGGCGATCCGTCAGCATTCGCTGTTTCAGCGATCTCCAGCCTCGGCAGGGCGCGGACGATCTTCATCGTTTCCAGGCTGACGGTGATGACGCGCTGGAACAACTTGAGGGGGTAGGCCGGGTCACCCATCGTCTCGTTCGCGAAGTCGTTGGCGTCCCATGTGATACCGCTCTTCTTGTCGGTCTTCACGCCCTGGCGCTCGATCACCCATTCGAGGGCGGGCTTGCCGTTAACCACATAGTCGTAGGCTTCGATCGGAATGCCGGTAATGGTGATGTTGGAATTGTAGATCACAGTGGTCTTGTCGGCTTCCGGCTTGCCCTCAGCGTTGCGAACCTTGTGGAAGCGCATCTTTTCGACGCGGTAATACTTCACCGGATCGGGAATATGCGCAAGATCGAGCGATCCTTGCGCAATGGTAATCGGGGCAAGTGGCGCGCTATGGTAGTCGCAATGGAGGTCGGCCAATTGCCTGCCGGCTTTGACGAATTTCCAGAAATCAGCAACGCTTTTCAGCTTGGGAATACGCGGCAATTCCTGCCTGAGATTGTCCTCAAAATCGGAACAATAATCATCATGATGGAAAAGCGCATATAGGAAGTAGAACACATCTTCCTTGGCGATCTTTTCGTCAGCGTAATCGGCTTGGAAGCGCGAAAGCGCCACATCGGAAACGCCATCCAAGGTGACATCTCCACTGAGATCAAGTTCGCCCTCAGTCGATGAGGCCCCATCGTATAACTTCAACGGAAAGCACTGAGAGCCCGCCATGTCACCGAAGTGGATGCTGGGAAGAATGTCCGTCATCAATGCCGAGAAGCGTCCCCGGAAGCCCGGACCGGACAGGCAGATGACACGGTTGGGCGTGTCGGGTGTCGGAAAGTATCGATCCGTGAGGTATTTGCTCCAATTCAACCGGCTGTCCATATAGAGGAACTGGGGGCTGAACGGTCGATAATTGGCGAGCCGAATCTTGTTCGCATCAAATTGGTATTCGCGACCGTTTGCTAGATCGCCGAGGGTCTTCTGGCACCACTTGAACTTGGTATCGTCGTCGTCGGGCGTGAAGTTGGAAGGTAGCGAATTGAAGTAGGCAATGGCCTTGGTGGTTATGTCCGCGAGTTTGGCCCTTGATGGATTGTATGTCCAAATGTCGCGATTGGTTTTCATGCCCGCCGAGTAGGTGGGGAAAATGCTGGGCTCACTCCCATCCTTGGCTGCGATCGCGAGAAAACCCGAGTATTTTTCAGAACCCTGGTTGATCCAAATGCCGTTCTCGTCGGGCTCAATGTCCTCCCATCCGTTCGAGCGCCCGATGCCGCCGATGCTTCCAAAAGCTCTGATCCGTTCGAGTTTTTCCGCTTGGCTCAGATAATCACCAATATCGTGGAACCGAATTACTCGCTCGGTGGCGGCGGGATTTTTGACAAGGACTGAGATCGCGATTGGCGCTCGGCTCCCTTGACCGAATACATTGTCACGCTCCTTGCGGCGACGCTCTCCCGCAGTCCGCGCATTACCTCTCAGGTGGAAAATGTGGATCGACGAGAAATCTTCTTGGAAGCAATGCCGAAGGCCGTCTGTCACATTACCATCGACCCAGCCTCCGTTGCTGACAAAGGAAACGATTCCCGCATCACCAATGCGATCACTCGCCCATCGAAAGGCGCGGATGTAGCTATCGTAAAGCGCGCGTTTGTTGGTCATTCGAGTTCGCGCCGCAAAGGTTTCGCGGATACGCTCGTCTAATTTGGGATAAACAACATTTGCCGCGTCATCGTTCGCGCTACTCTGGCCTACTGAATAGGGAGGGTTTCCGACGATAACCTTGATGTCGAGTGCCTTTTGCCGCGTGCGCCTGTTTGAGTTGTCGGGCATCAGCGTGGCGAGCAAATCCTTGTCCTGCTCGTAAAGCTGGAAGGTGTCGGTCAGGCAGATGCCCTCGAACGGCTTGTAATCGCCCTCGGCCACGCTGTGGTAGGCGGCCTCAATGTTGATCGCCGCGATGTAGTAGGCGAGCAGCACGAGTTCGTTGGCGTGGATTTCCTTCGCGTATTTCCGTTCAAGCTCCTCGGGCTTGATCAGGCCGGATTGCAGAAGGCGCGTGATGAATGTGCCAGTTCCGGTGAAGGGATCGAGGATGTGGACGCCCTCGCTGCCCAAGGTCTGGCCGAACTCGGATTGCAGTAGCTCGTCCACCGAGTGGAGGATGAAGTCCACCACCTCGACTGGTGTGTAGACGATGCCCAGGCGCTCGGTCATCTTCGGGAAGGCGTTGCGGAAGAACTTGTCGTAGAGTTCGACGATGATTTTCTGCTTGGCCTCGTCCTTGTCGATGCCCTCGGCGCGGCGACGAACGCTGGCGTAGAACCGCTTGAGGCTGTCGGCCTCCTTGTCGATGTTGTGGGCATCGAGTGTTTCAAGCACCGTCTGCATCGCCTTGGAGACCGGGTTGTTCTTGGCGAAGCTGTAGTCTTCGAACAGCGCTTCGAAGACCGGGCGAGTGATAAGGTGCTGAGCAAGCATTTCGATTGCCTCGCCTTCACCAATGCTCTCGTTCAGGTCATCCCGGATCTCGTCGAGGAAACCCTCGAAAGCCTCGCGCTCGGGAGTGCCGGGTTTTTCAACCAGGCCCTGGATGCGGTTGATGTGGGTCTGGGCGATCTTGGCGATGTCGGTCGCCCAATCCTCCCAGTAATCGCGCCGACCGCACTTCTTGACGATCTTGGCCATGATTGCCTTGGAGAACTCGTCGAACTCGAAGTTGTTCTGGAACGGGGTGTCGCCGCCCTTGGGCTTGCTGTCGCCGTCGCTACCGTCGTTCTCGTCTCCGCCTTCGCCGCCGCTGCCGATGTTGGAGCCGTTCTTGGCGGCATCCTTACGGGCGGGCAGCTTGTTGCTGACGGCGATCACCTCGATGTGGTCGCTAACATTGACACCCAAGCTGGCCTTGTTGATCATCGCATCGAAGCGTTCGTCGTGTGACCGCAGCGCGTTGAGGATTTGCCAGACGACGCGGTAACGCTCGTTGTCGTTGAGCGCGTCTTCGGGCGTCACACCGGCAGGAACGCCGATGGGCAGGATGACATAGCCCATGCGCTTACCCTCGGCGCGACGCATGACGCGACCCACCGACTGGACGACATCGATCTGGCTCTTGCGCGGGTGCATGAACAGGATCGCGTCGAGCGCCGGGACATCGACGCCTTCCGAGAGACAGCGAGCATTGGACAGGATGCGGGCTATCTGGTCGCCATGGACTTCCTTGAGCCAGTCGAGGTGCGCGGTGCGCTCTTTCGCGCCCATGGTGCCATCGACGTGGTGGACCTGCACTTCGAGCGGCTCGATGTCTCCCAGAGCTTCCTGGCCCTCCTCCGATGCGAGGTATTCGCTCACCACCGACTGGAACTCGGTGCGGATCAGTTTGGAGGCGGCGATGTCCTTGCAGAAGGCGAGCGCGCGCTGCATCGGCTGCCCGTCGCCCGCGAGTTCTTCCTTGAGCCCCGATTTGACCAGCGCCTTGTAGCACCCGATGATCTTGGTCGCGTCGTCGAGCTTGAGTTCGCTGGTGCCATCGGCAAGCCGGTTTTGAACACCACCGCTGACCATTGCTTCGTCCACGGCGAGCACGAGCACCTTATAGTCGGTGAGCAGGCCGTTCTCGACTGCCCAACCGAAGCCCTTGGTCAGGAAGGTTTTGCCGTATTTGGACTCATCATCCATGTCGGCAAGTTCAGCAGACAGATCGTTCGCCTTCGCGCGTGCTTTTTCGCCAAAGACTCGCGGCGTAGCCGTCATGTAGAGCCGCTTTTTCGCAGCGATGAAGCTTTGGTCATGGACCTTGACGAAGTTGCTTTCGTCTTCGTCTACAAAGGTAACGCCGGTGGTGCGGTGCGCTTCATCGCAGATGATCAGGTCGAACTCTGGAAAGCCGTGCAGCTTCTGCGCATCCGAGATCACTTGGATCGACTGATAGGTCGAGAAAACCACCGTCATCCGGTCTGGCGCGGCATGCGATGCCTTGCTTGCGAGCTTGGTGGCGTTGGTTGTGGCCGGATAGTCGAGGTCGTGAAGCTCGATCTCGGCTATATCGTCCTTATCCTTGCGGCGCTTGCCCACGGCTGCGTCCGAGCAAACCGCGTAGGACCGGAGCGGCGTCTGGCTGTCGATAGTCCACTCACGGATAGTCTGGCTCATCAGCGCTAGGGACGGCACCAGCACTAGCACATTGCCGCCCTTGCTGACGAGTTCTTCGGCGATTTTTAGGCCGGTGAAGGTCTTGCCTGTGCCGCAAGCCATGATGAGCTTGCCGCGATCGGCTTCGCGGAATCCGTCGCGCACACAATCCAGCGCCTCGATCTGGTGAGGCCGCAGCTTCTTTGGTTCAGCGACCTTCACTTCTTCGCGCTGAAACCAGGCCGCCCAGTCTATCGGGCTGGCCTCAAGTCGTTCGAGACCGATCGTGGTGATGTTCAGGTCGTCGAGCAGCGCCTCTGCATTGGGGCTCCACGGCGCACCGGTGGTCTCGATGATGATTCCGCGCGAGAAGTGCTTTTGCTGGGACGAAGACAGGAAGCTGTCGATGTCCTTCTTCTGGATACGGTGGCCCTCTGCGAAGAACTTGCACTGGATCGCGCAGAAGCCGTTTTTCTCCCTGATCTTGGCCACGGCATCGATGCCGATGTCTGCTGCGGACAGGTTGTGCTGTTTCGCCCAATCTGAAAACAGCCATGCGTCTTCGTATTCTTGGGCCATGCCAGGGTCGGCCTTGATGAAGGCGACCGCAAGTCGCTCGAAATAGGTGCCTTTCTCGCGCTCAGTTTTCGATGATGTCCGGAACTGTTCGAGAAGCTGGCGAAGCGGCGTAGACAATTGGACCCCCATAAACGATATTTGGCGACGGTAGTGAGAAGACTCCTTGTCGCCAAGCATCACGCATGCATTCACACCGATTTTTGAGAGTTTTCCGAAGGTTATTAATAACGCAATGCGGCCACACGTTCCGGATGCGTCCCAACGATCACTAAGCGGACTGCAATTATCGGATCGTGCGTTCCCGTAAGTCGATCGTCCTGACGCACGGGAGTTGCACCAATTGAAAAAGACCGTTGTGTTACGCTCGATTTGTCGGCGTGAATATCTGCAAGATCTGGTGGATGCACTAGGGCTCGAACCTAGGACCCGCTTATTAAGAGTCAGCTGTTCGACGACAGCTATTACCGATTTGTCACCTGTAGAGGACGGTCAACAATCGGCCCAGGTAGAACCATGAATCGACGTGTGAATGATCGGCAGCTAGCAGGGAGTAGAAGTAAGTCGGCGAATGACCGCTATGTTCGCGTCTGGTGATACAAGAACCCGTTAAACCGGTGCCGCTAGGATTAGTGGAGGCTGGTCCCTATCACTATGTCACAGTTCCTGAAGGCCAGACCTACGGCGATGTTGGCGCACCGGATGAGGGGGGCGCCGTAACCCGCGCTGGCGCGGTTTACGCAGACCGTGCGCATCTCGCGACGATAAGGCGCTCGCTCTCAAGCTCATTGTGCACATTGTGGGCGACGCCCATCAGCCGCTTCGCGCTGGCAATGGCGAGGGCCGCGGCGGCTCCGATATAAAGGTGCGCTGGTTCGACGACGCGACCAATCTTCACTCCGTCTGGGATAGCGCGTTGATCGACAGTCGAAGCCTGTCATTTACCGAATATGCCGGTTGGCCTGGGCGCGACATCAACCCGACTGAGGCGATCGCATGGTGGACCGCTAATCTGTCGGCCTAGATCGCAAAAACCACCAGAATTGAAGATCGAATCTATCCGACGTCTGATCGATCCGGACGAAAGCGTTGTCGGCGCTTTAGCGCTCTAGAAAAAAGATCACGAGTTGCGGCCTGCCACCTAAAAGATTGTTGCATGGCAACATGTTACCGATACTGTCGTTTGGTCCCCAATAACGCCACTATCGCTAACATCTTGCCCCAACAAGCCGACTTCAATTCTTATCGAAAAGTGGGCTGGCTGCAGAAAGAGAAATTTTGACCGGCGCAAATTTTTTGCGATAAGATGCTCTGAAAATGGGACTAATGGAAGAAAGTGACCGATTTGAGTGCCGCGTTGGCAATGCCGGCAAGGCGGTGGAGAGGTGAAAATGACCGACGCGAAGCAAAATTTTGATTCTTGGTTGTTCAATGCTCGAGAAGGGAAATATCGGGCTGGCAGTGCGGTGAATGTCAGCGATACCGCTGATTTCGCCGTAGAGGGTCTTGTGCCTGCTACAGGCGTCTCAATGTGGTTTGGTCCAGGCTCAACCGGTAAAACGCAGATGCTTCTATGGATGGCCGCTCACATTGCAGCGCCTGCGAATACAGGACCCCGCGATTGGCTTGGGGCTCGTATTCAGAAGAGGGGGCACGTATTATTTCTTTCAGCTGAAGATACCCGCGAGCACATCTTTATTCGTATCGGCGGCATGGCGAAAGCTATGAAGGTCCAATTTCCGGAGATCGACGAGCATGGTCTCTGTGACCGCATTCACGTCATCCCTTTCCTTAGTCTCGATGAAGCCGAGTTCGCGGCAAAAAGCCCGAGCCTATTCCAAGGCCATCGAAACGATTGGAACCCTTCACCTACATTGCTGGGTGTGGAGCAACTTATCGACACGTGGAACGCAGATCACGATCCTGACGACCAAATTGTCGCAGTCATCATGGACTCCGCGGTTTCGATGAGTGGTTTTGATCTTACAGATTCCGAAGCAACCACCGAATTCCTCTTCAGGATCAATAGAGTTTCCAATCGTCAGGGGGTCTTTTGGGCTATCGTCGGACACACACCGAAAGGTGCCGGGATCAAAAATGATCCACTGGAAGGCGCTGCTGATCGCCTGAGGGGATCGGCGATGTGGTCGACAACGCCGCGCACTGTTGTCGAACTGAGGATAGCAAGCGACACTGAGAATCTTACTGATATCTACCGCGCCTTTCCAACCCTCGGCAAGCGGGACATCGTCGTCGCGAATGTGGTAAAATCTAATTCCAAAGGTGCCGACTTCAAGCCACGCGTCCTCCGACGACTTTCAGAAGGCGCATTCGAAGACCTTACTGCCGACTACCCTGATATTTGCAGGTCTTGGAGCCCAATCGCCCCGGAGCCTCTGACGAGCTTCCAAGGTCGCAAGGCAGCGGTATGCGAAATGATTCGAACGGTCACAGATGGAGCCAGTGAAGGAGCAACCTTCAAGCGGGATCAATTGGAAGCTGAGTTTCAAAGGAACTCATCGAATTATCCGGCACTAGCAGATGTGATTGGACTATCCAGCCGTAAGCATGAGAAAAACGGAGACTCACTCGCTTATATTCTGCGCCTTCTGAAGGACGACGGTCTTATACAAGTCCAGAGGAACGGGCCTATTAAGGTTTTGGCCCTCAATGACACGGCAAATTCAGCCGGATAGTAGATCTAAAAGTATCTTTCTGGGTGTGTGATAGCACACCTAGAGAGGAAAATATGAGTTTTCACGATAGATTATTGGATCGAAAAGGTAGGGGGAAGGTAGACCGACCACTCAGGCAAGAAAGGCCGGCACTCCTCGTCCAACGAAGTTCTGAAGTAGCTGGGGGATGGATTGGAAAGTCTGCTTCACACAGAAAAAATTCCGAGGCGGTCACATTCCCGAAGACTCGTTACGAGAAGCAGGTTGATCCTCTGTCGGATCCTCCATTTTCAGTTCGTAGCCTTGCCGAACGCTGGTGCTGTTCAGAGAGCACGGTGCGGAATGAAATTAGTGCCAATCGGCTCAGTCACTTCCGTATTGGAGACCTTATTCGGGTGTCGGCCGCCGAGGTGGCGAGGTTCGAATGTCAGGAGTAAGACCATACACCGTTCAGCGACTTAGGGGTGGTTTCGCAATCGTATGGTATGAGGGTGATAAACGCCATCGGCGTCAGCTTGACTCAAACGAGCGTGTAAACGCTGAAGCGGAAGCACGCCGTTTGTGGGAAGCAGCGGATGATACCCCTTGGACAATTGGAAGGATTGTAGAAGGATACATATCCCATCTAGCCAAGAGCGATCCTCCTTCGCTCCAGCGGAGGAAAGATGCTTGGAAAGCGATGCGATCGTTTTGGGGAAACGTCGAACCAGCGATGATCGACGATGAAATGTGTATTGATTACCGAGCTCGTCGGCCAGTGGCGGATTCGACGGTGCGGTATGAGCTTCTGCTACTGTCTACGGCATTGAATTGGGCGAAAAAGAAAGAACACATTCTCGACCGCCCATCGATCTGGCTGCCCGAGAAAGATGCTTATCGGATACGCTATCTCGAACGAAATGATTTCGAAGAATTCTACGGAGCCGTCAAATCGCCTCATGCTCGCCTATACGTCCTTTTAGGCGTATACACGATAGCGCGCCCCTCTGCGATCCTTGAGCTCGAATGGTCTCGAGTCGATTTTGAGCGCCGACAGATCGATCTCAATCCAGTTGGGCGACGTCAGACAGCAAAAAGGCGCCCAATCGTTCCTATCAATAGCGAACTGCACGAAGCTCTGGCGGAAGCATTCGAGGCAAGGCAAAGTGACTTTGTCATCGAGCGTGGCGGCGAGCCAATTCGGAGCATTAAGAAAGCCTTTCAAGCCGCCAGCAAACGTAGCGGCATAAAGGCTACGCCTTACACCTTGAGACATACTGGGGCGGTGTGGGCTGCCGAAGCAGGAGTATCAATGGCTGCGCTGGCGCAACTCATGGGACATGACGACGATCGCACAACCCAAAAGCACTACGCGCGCTTCTCTCCAGGCTACTTGAAAGACGTAGGCGATAAGATCGCAAAAGGTAGAAGAAGGCGGTGAAGGTTCACTGTGAACCCATAACCCCTGTTTAACTTGCGAACTCATCATCGAGTAAGGGTTTGGTTTTAAACGCTTATTCCAAGATCCAATATGGTCGGGGAGAGAGGATTCGAACCTCCGGCCCCTGCCTCCCGAAGACAGTGCTCTACCAGGCTGAGCTACTCCCCGACCGGATGCGTTGCGAAGGCGGACCCCCGCGAGGCAGAGGCGGCCCTATAGGTGTGGATTGCCGCACGCGCAAGCGGGCATTTGGCCGATTTTCGGGATAGAGCCGACGGCGTGGAAAACGCGCATTACGAACAGCAATATCTCGACCTGATGCAGCGCATCTGGCGCGAAGGCGACGAGCGGCGCGATCGCACCGGTGTCGGCACGCGATCAATCTTCGGCGCTCGCCTACGGTTCAACTTGGCGAACGGAGCGATGCCGCTGCTGACCACCAAGCGGGTCTATTGGAAAACAGCCACGCGCGAGATGCTGTGGTTCTTGACCGGGGACACCAATATCCGCCCGCTGGTGCTGCAAGGCGTCAAAATCTGGAACGAGTGGCCGCACGCCCGCTATGTGAAGGAGACGGGCGACGCCATCGCGCTCGACGACTTCGTGCAGCGAATCGCCGACGACGAGGCTTTTGCGAAGCGCTGGGGCGATCTCGGTCCGGTCTATGGCAAGCAATGGGTCGACTGGCCGACCTATCGCTATCGCAAGGACGGACTGTTCGAGCGGGGTGAGGGCATCAACCAGGTGGCCGAAGTGGTCGAATCGCTCCGGAGCAACCCCGGTAGCAGGCGTCACATCATCGAGGGTTGGAACGTCGCGGAGCTCGACCGGATGGCCTTGCCGCCGTGCCACAAGACCTACCAGTTCCACGTCGCGGGCGAGCGGCTGAACTGCCTGCTCTACCAACGCAGTTGCGACGTCGCGCTGGGCCTGCCGTTCAACCTGTGGTCGGCAGCGCTGCTGGCGCGGATGGTCGCCCAGCAGGTCGATCTCGAGCCAGGCGAACTGGTGTGGATGGGCGGCGATACGCACCTTTATCTCAACCATGAGCACCTGATCGAAGAGCAGCTCTCGCGGGAACCTCGCTTGGCTCCGACGCTAGCCATATTACGGCGGCCGCCGACGATCTTCGACTATCGCATTGAGGATTTCGAGGTTCGCGACTACACGCCGCACGGGCCCATCAAGGCCCCCGTCGCCGTGTGATCCGGACCGAGCGGTCTCCATCCCTTGACCGTTTCGCGCGCGTGAAATAATATAACGCCTGCGCGTAAGATTGCGTCTGGGAGAGTTTTCTATGGCCGACAGGCCCTCAGGAGCGGGACAGGGCGATAATCGTCCCAAGCTGTCGCTCCACGTACCCGAACCCAAGTTCCGGCCCGGCGATGCGGTCGATTTCTCGCATTTGCAGGTGCCCGAGGCGGGCACCGCGATGCGTCCCGACGAAACGTGCGATCCGAAGGATATGCACGAGCTCGCGTATGGCCTAGTCCGAGTGCTGGGGGAGGATAACAAGGCGCACGGCGCCTGGGATCCGAAACTCGATCCTGAAACTCTTCGCAAGATGCTCGGCCACATGGCCATGACCCGCGCCTTCGACGAGCGCATGTTCCGCGGACAACGGCAGGGTAAGACCAGCTTTTACATGAAGTGCACCGGCGAAGAGGCGACCAGCGTGTCCGCCTCGATGGCGCTTGCCGCGGATGATATGGTCTTCCCCAGCTATCGCCAGCAGGGCATCCTGATCCAGCGCGGTTACCCGATGATCGAGATGATCAACCAGATCTACTCGAACAAGGGCGACAAGCTTAAGGGCCGCCAGCTTCCGATCATGTATTCCAGCCGCGAGCACAGCTTCTTCACCATCAGCGGCAATCTCGCCACGCAGACCCCGCAGGCCGTAGGCTGGGCGATGGCTAGCGCGATCAAAGGCGACAGCCGGATTGCCGCAACCTGGGTGGGCGAGGGCAGCACGGCGGAAGGCGATTTCCATTCGGCTTGCACCTTTGCGACCGTTTACAACGCGCCGGTCATTCTCAACGTCATCAACAACCAGTGGGCGATCAGCAGCTTCAGCGGCTTTGCCGGAGCCGAGCGTACCACATTCGCCGCTCGCGCGCTGGGCTATGGCTTGGCCGGACTGCGCGTCGATGGCAACGATGCGTTGGCTTGCTATGCCGCCGAGCAGTGGGCCGCCAATCGCGCCCGCGCCAATGCCGGACCGACGCTGATCGAGTTCTTCACCTATCGTGCGGAAGGGCATTCCACCTCCGACGATCCGACCGGCTACCGCAGCGCGCAGGAGCGGACCGACTGGCCGCTCGGCGATCCGGTGACGCGCCTCAAGGACCACCTCATCGCGCTCGGCGAGTGGGACGAGGAGCGGCAGGAGAAGATGGACCTCGAAGCGGCCGAGCACGTCAAGAAGACCACCAAGGAGGCCGAAGCCAACGGCATTCTCGGCCATGGCCTCCACCACCCGTTCCGGACCATGTTCGAGGATGTGTTCGAAGAGCTGCCCTGGCATCTCAAGGAACAGGCCGAGCAGGCGATCCACGAACGCGAGACCAAATTCCCCGAAGGACTCCCGAACGGAGGGAAGGGCGCATGAGCGAGACGCAGACCAAGGACGCGCCCGTCGGCGAGCAGGACGCAGAACGCCGGCTCAACATGATCGAGGCGATCAACGACGCCCTCGATGTGTCGATGGCAAAGGATCCCGACGTCGTCGTGATGGGCGAAGACGTCGGCTACTTCGGCGGGGTCTTCCGCTGCACCGCGGGTTTGCAGGATAAATACGGCAAGACCCGCGTATTCGACACCCCGATCTCCGAATGCGGCATCATCGCAGTGGCGGTTGGCATGGGTGCCTATGGTCTGCGACCGGTGCCGGAAATCCAGTTTGCCGACTACATCTACCCCGGCCTCGACCAGCTGATCTCCGAGGCGGCGCGGCTGCGCTATCGCTCGGCAGGCGAATATATTGCACCGATGACCGTGCGCTCGCCCTTCGGTGGCGGCATCTTCGGCGGGCAAACGCATAGCCAAAGCCCCGAAGCGATCTTCACCCATGTTTCGGGTCTCAAGACGGTGATCCCGTCCACGCCTTATGACGCCAAGGGCCTGCTGATCAGCGCGATCGAAGACAACGACCCGGTCATCTTCTTCGAACCCAAGCGCATCTACAACGGGCCGTTTTCCGGCTATTACGACAAGCCCGCGCAGCCGTGGAAGCGGTTCGACGAAAGCGTCGTGCCGGAAGGGCACTACAGCATCCCGCTCGGCAAGGCGCGGCGCGTGACAGAGGGGGACCGCGTGACGATCCTCGCCTATGGCACCATGGTCCATGTGGTCGAAGAGGTGTGCAAACAGAAGGGGGTCGAAGCCGACATCCTCGACCTGCGCACACTCGTCCCGCTCGACATTGAGGCGATCGAGGCATCGGTCGAGCGCACCGGGCGCTGCCTGATCGTTCACGAGGCAACCCGCACGAGCGGGTTCGGTGCGGAACTTTCGGCGCTGGTTACCGAACGGTGTTTCTATCACCTCGAAGCGCCGGTCGAACGCGTGACCGGGTTCGACACACCCTATCCCCACAGCCTCGAATGGGCATATTTCCCGGGCCCGATCCGCATTGGCGAGGCCCTCGACAAGATTCTGGCGGAGTAACCGCAATGGCGAAGTTCACGTTCAATATGCCCGACATCGGCGAAGGCATCGCCGAAGCGGAAATCGTGCAATGGCACAAGCAGGTCGGCGACACGGTCCAGGAAGACGAGGAATTCGTCGACATGATGACCGACAAGGCGACCGTGCCGATGGAAAGCCCGGTCAACGGCAAGATCCTGGAGATTGCGGGCGGCGAAGGCGACATGGTCTCGATCGGTTCCATGCTGGTCGTGATCGAGGTCGAGGGCGAAGTGCCCGACGAGGTGGTCGAGGAAAACGAGATAGCGGCGGAGGCAACGCCCGCACCTGCACCGAAGGATGATGACGTCGAAGAGCGGATCGAGGTCGAGAATCCCGACCCGTCCGATGCGGACGATGCGATGGCGGCCGATCCCAGCCCGCCACCCGCACCTTCACCGACGCCCGCTCCGAAGCCGGAGGCCAAAGCGGATACGAAGGTCCTCGCCACGCCAGCCGTGCGCAAGCGCGCGAAGGATCTCGGTGTCGATCTGGCGCAGGTGAAGCCTGCCGAGGACGGACGGGTTCGCCACGGCGATCTCGACCAGTTCCTGTCTTACAATTCAGGCTATGGTTCGGCTGCGCCCACGCGCGAGGACGAGGAAAAGAAGGTCATCGGCATGCGTCGCCGCATTGCCGAGAACATGGCCGCATCGAAGCGCAACATTCCGCACTTCTCCTATGTCGAAGAGGTGGATGTTACCGACCTCGAGGAATTGCGCGCCCAGCTCAATGCCAATCGCGGCGACAAGCCGAAGCTGACGATCCTGCCTATGCTGATCACCGCGATCTGCAAGACGTTGCCGGATTTCCCCATGATCAACGCGCGCTACGACGACGAGGCCGGCGTGGTCACGCGTTATGGCGCCGTACATATGGGCATGGCGGCCCAAACCGACGCGGGTCTGATGGTGCCGGTCATCAAGAACGCGCAGGCGAAGAACCTGTGGCAACTTGCAAACGATATTTCGCGCCTCGCCGACGCAGCGCGGAACGGAATCGCCAAGAGCGAGGAAATGCAGGGCGGAACGCTGACCGTTACCTCCCTCGGCCCGCTCGGCGGTGTCGCGACGACGCCAGTCATCAACCGCCCCGAAGTGGCGATCATCGGACCGAACCGAATTATCGAGCGACCGATGTACGTCACCGGCAGCGATGGTGCGGAGCGGATCGAGAAGCGCAAGCTGATGAATATTTCGATCAGCTGCGACCATCGCGTCGTCGACGGCTGGGATGCAGCGAGCTTCGTGCAGGCGCTGAAGAAGTTGCTGGAAGCGCCGGCGCTGATCCTCGTCAGCTAAACGCGCTGTGCCTTACGGCGCCGCAACGGGTGGATAGGCCTGCGTCTGGATATTGAGCGCGGATTGCGCTGCCAGCGCCCCACCTGCGAGCATGGTGAGCGACACCACCAGAAAAGCTGTTCTCAGCATTGCGAACCCCCATTCCCCACGCGGATTACGATGGGGCAGATGCTCGCTGCGCTGGGTTAATTTCGGCTAAAAACCGGTCGCTTCCGGGATGCGCGAAAAAAGGAGAAAAAAGCGTGGCGATCTGCATTGACAGGAATCGGAGCCTGCCCTAACTGCGCGGCTCCCAAGTGGCTACGCGGGTGTAGCTCAGTTGGTTAGAGTGTCGGCCTGTCACGCCGAAGGTCGCGGGTTCGAGTCCCGTCACTCGCGCCACTTGGGGATTTCCTTACGATTGATGGCTCTTGCAGTAGTAGGCGGTTCGTCCGCCTACCTTGGCCGTCACGATCTCGCCCCCGCAGCGCCGACACTCCGCCCCCTTGTTGCGGTGGCGGATCAGCCATTTGCGCGGCAGCTGCGAATAATGTGCTTCGGTATCGACGACACCTTGCAGGATACGGCGCATGGCCGTGTGCATCGAGCCTAGTGTTGCATCGTCGAGCGTATTGGCGCTGGTCTCTGGATTGATCTCGGTCTGGAACAGGATTTCGTCGGACCAGAGATTTCCGATCCCGGCTATTCGCTCCTGCTTCATCAGGGCCGACTTGATCGCGCTGCGCGTGCTGCCGAGTGCTTCAACGAAATCGGCCTTGTCGATATCGAGCGCATCGGGGCCGAGCGTCTCGCTCTCGATATAGCTGTCCACGTCATCGATGATCCGGACATGACCGAGCTTGCGGGGACAGCGAAAGGCCAGGCGGCGGTCTCCTTCGAAGGATATCAGCAGCTTGGTGTAATCCGGTGCCTGATCGGGCGTATCGAATGGCACGAGCTTGCCGGTCATGCCCAGATGCACCGCGATCCAGGGACCGGTCTTCGATCCGGCAAAGATGTTCTTCCCGTGCCGCTGGGTTCGGGTGAACTGATGGCCGACCAGTCGCTGGCGCGCATTGTCGCCCGGAAGTTCGATGTAGTCGGTATCGGTCCCCAGTTCGACGGTTTCTATCGTGCGGTTGAGACACTCGCGCTCGAGGATAAGGCGTTGCGCTTCATTCTCTGGTAGTTCCGGCATGGCAATCGAACGGGACCCCGTCCGGACCGTTCCTCAGCCCCGCTCCGCCAGTTGGCGCAAGTTGGCCTCGTGCTCGGCGCGGTCGATCTTGTAGCGTGATATGCAATAGAGCCCTGCTAGCCACAGGACGAGCAGCGACGGCGCATATCCTGCGCCCAGCGCCTACAGTGTATCCTCGGAAACGCTGCTCGGCTTTGCGCCTTCCGGGAAGGCTATAACGGACAGGATAACGCCGGCAGCCAGCGCGCCAAGCCCCTGTGTGGTCTTGCGGGTGAAAGTGACCGCCGCATAATAGACGCCCTCGCTGCGCCGGCCGGTCTTCGACTGGTTCGCCTCCACCAGATCGGCGATCATCGAATAGGCGACCGCCGAAACCGCGATGATCAGCGCGAGGTCGATTACGTTGATCGCCAACACGAGCGGGAAGAGTAGAGGATCGCCATTCTCCGGCATCGCACCGATCGGCCTCAGCAGCAACAGGCGCAGACTGGATCGTAAAGGCCAGCAGGCCCGGAACGATCGTAGCATTCTTCTTGCCCAGCCGTCGGGTTCACAACGGGGCGAGAAGGAAGCCGAACAGCGCGGAGAAAAATACCGAACAGGTCCAGATCAAGATCTGGAACTCGCTGAAGCCTCAGAAATAATTGAGGATCAGGAACGATAGCGAGGCGGCCAGGCCGGTCGCTACCGAGAAGAATACCATCGCCAGGAAAAGTGCGATGAAGCTGCGTTCGCTCAGTGTCTCGATCATTTCGCGGAAGATGCGGCGCACACTGAAATCCTCGCCGGTAGGGACCGGGCGATGCAAGTGGAGAATGCGGTGGTATGTACCGAGAGCGGACACCATGATGGCGAGGAAGATCGTGACGCTGCCGATGATGCCACAGGTCGCGAAGGCCTCGGGATCGCGCATCCCCAGCGGACCGGCGAGCAGCACGGCAAACATGATCACGATCATGATATTGCCGCCCGCCCAGCCGAAGAACAGGCGGTAGGACTGCAGGCTGGTGCGCGTCGTAATCGGCTGCGAGGTCGGGGATGAGCGAAGTACTGGGCGTCCCGTAGAATGTGACAAGAGTGCGGATCAGGATCGCGATGACAGTGAGGTGGAGGAAGAGCCCGGTCTGTCCCCAGTCGGGCGGATTCGAGAGGAGGAAATAGCTGAGCCCCCCCCGGAACGGCTGCGGCGTACATAAGTGGGTGGCGACAACCCCAGCGGTTGCGGAAATTGTCCGACCAGTAGCCAACCAAGGGATCGGGCAAGGCATCGAAAACCAGTGCGATGAGGATAGCCAGGCCGACCGGCCCCGGCTCCAGACCGATTACCGTTCCGTAGAACAGCAGCAGGAAATAATCGAAACCGTTGTTCTTGATGCCGAAAGCCGCCGCCCCGAACCCATGGCGAGCTTAAGCGCGACGGACGGTTTCTCGCTCACGGGCGGGCTTGCGCCGCCGCCTTGTATTGCCATGTCTCTCTCCCGCAGGAGAAGCTAGGGCAGCAAGTGATGCTTGGCAATCAACCCCAGCGCCCGGTCTCCATCCAGACCAGGAAGCGTCGAAGTGGCAGCAGCCAGACGAGGCCGAGGAAGAGATACACTACCGTCTGCGCCAGCGCGTGCCATCCGCCGATCAGCTCGGGCACATAGCGCGCAACGACGATGCCGTAGACCAGCAGCGCGGCGAGCAGGCCCAGCAGGCCGACAGGGATCCGCCAGGTCGGTTCGTATCTCATCGATCTCTCATGCGAATGGTCCGTAAAAACGGGTGGGAGTGACCACGGCTTGCAGACGCTTGTCGTGTGCTTCCACCGGCAACCGGTCGCACTTCTGGCAATCCCAAGCCAGGCCGATCGCGATCGTTTCCGGATGGGCTTCCAGCCAGCGATCATAATGCCCGCCACCCTGTCCGAGCCGTTCGCCGCTATCGGTAAAACCGATGAGGGGAACAAGCAATACGGCGGGCTGCATCGACGGTGCCTCTGATGGGGGCTGCATGAGCCCGAATGGCCCTTCTTGCAGGTCCTCGACCTCGAAAGGATCGGCGAAGCGCGCGAACTCCATCACTGCGCCGCCACCGGCAAAGCGGGGAAGGGCGAGCTCGTGGCCGTGCTCAAGGAAGAATTTCGCGTAAGACGAAGCAGGCGCCTCATACGCATTCTCGCGGTACAGGCCGATCACCGCACCGTCGGGCACCAGTTCCAACAGTGGAGCCGGCGGGCGGTGGAATACGAGTGCGCGCATACTGTCGGGCAGTGCATCAACATGCGCTTTGCGCGCGGCGCGGAGATCTTGGCGCAGGTCGTCCTTGCTCTGGAGTGTCACGCTTGGAGGCATCCTGTCTGCGATGGTGTGGCGGGACCACCATGGGTCGTTACCTTGAAATCCTCTGGCGCCTAAAACGTCAGGTGGGCGCCGTATACCCCGGTCCCCGGGTTCCGTTCCGAAGAACGCAGTGGCCCGTGTTCCAGGGCAGGGACAGCTCCCTAGGATTGCTTATAGCCTCAGGGATATTCATGCGGCTCGTGCCGGGCAGCCCCGCCACCACGCTATTTAGGGCGCGCGCCGTCAGCTCTCAAGGGTGGTTGCCGCATTCTCCAGTGCGCTGGCGATGCGTTCGAGCTGGGTAGCGAGCCGGGCGCTGTCGAACTCCGGAGCTGCGGGCGAGGGAGGCGGCGGCGGAGGAGCGCTCTGCGCCTCGTCCAGCTCGTCGGCCAGCAGCAATGCAGCGAAGAGTAAATTCTTGGCCTCCTGGCTGGAGAGATTTGCCCCCATCGTGCTCAGCTTGTTGTCGATCATCCCGGCAAGACGCTCGATATGTGCTTCCTGACCGTCCTGGCAGGCGACGGTATATTTCCGCCCGCCGACTTTCAGCGTCACATCGCTCATCTTTCGAGGCTCTCGATCAGCGTATCGAGCTCGGCAAGGCTGCTTTCGACCTGTTCGCGCAATGCTTCGTGTCGCTGCGCAAGCACGCTATCGCCAGCATCGTCATTGTCGGATGAGGCGTTGCTGGAATGGCGCGAAAGGGCCGCCTGTGTTTCGATCCGGCTCAGCGCACGGTCTATGCGATCCATCGCCTGGGTTATGCGTTCTGCCGACATGATGTCCCGAATTACCAAGATTGCCGATTATAGGCAAAGCCTTGCACCGTCCTGTTGATAAGTTGGGTCAGCCCGAAGCCGCCTGTGTATGGCCCGGTAGCCGCCTTGACCTGCCGCCTCCCCTCCGCGATGGCTTCCGCGCGTCGAATCGGCCCTTTTCCGGAGAGCATCAGCATGAGCCTTGAAACGTCCCGCATGGTCCAGATGGCCTCCGCCATCCGGGCACTTTCGATGGATGCGGTACAGGCGGCGAATTCGGGCCATCCCGGCATGCCGATGGGCATGGCCGACGTCGCCACGGTGCTGTGGAGCGAATATCTCAAGCACGACCCGAAGACGCCCGATTGGGCCGATCGCGACCGCTTCGTGCTCTCCGCAGGTCACGGGTCCATGTTGATCTACGCGCTGCTCCACCTCTCGGGCTACGACGCGCCGACGATGGAGGACATTCGCAATTTCCGCCAGCTCGGCAGCCCCTGTGCAGGCCATCCGGAAAACTTTCTTCTTGCCGGAGTGGAATGTACCACCGGTCCCCTGGGGCAGGGCCTCGCGATGGCAGTCGGCATGGCGATCGCCGAGCGCAAGCTGAACGCCGATTTCGGCGACGATCTGGTCGATCACCGAACCTGGGTGGTTGCGGGCGACGGTTGTCTGATGGAAGGCATCAACCACGAGGCGATCGGGCTGGCGGGCCATCTCAAGCTCGGCCGGATGAACGTGTTGTGGGACGACAACAATATTACCATCGATGGGTCGACCGACCTTTCGACCAGCGAAAACATCAAGGCTCGCTACGAGGCGACCGGCTGGCATGTGGTGAGCTGCAACGGGCATGATTTCGACGATATCCGCCGCGCGCTGGACGAAGCGGTCGCGGACGAACGCCCCTCGCTGATCGCTTGCAGCACCGTGATCGGCAAGGGCGCTCCGAACAAGCAGGGCACCAGCGAAACCCACGGCGCGCCGCTGGGCGACGATGAAATCGCCGCTGCGCGCGACCTGCTGGGCTGGGATGCGAAACCATTCGAAATTCCCGAACAGGTGCTGGCCGACTGGCGCGGCACTGCCGAAAACGGGCAGAACGCCTATCGTAGCTGGCTCGACCGGCTCTCCAATGACGGTCGGCGCGCTGACTTCGAGCGACGCATGGCGGGCGATCTGCCCGAAAGCTTCAGCCTTGACGATTATATCGGCAAGCTCATCGCCGAACCGCAGAAGGTCGCGACGCGCAAGGCCAGCGAGATGGCGCTGGCGCAGATCAACGGCCAGCTGGCCGAGACCATGGGCGGCAGTGCCGACCTGACCGGCTCGAACAATACCAAGGCCGGCGGCATCGGCCCCTTCACGGCGGACGACTATTCCGGACGCTACATCTATTACGGCATTCGCGAATTCGGCATGGCCGCGGCGATGAACGGCATGGCGCTGCATGGTGGCATCATCCCTTACGGCGGTACATTCCTGGTGTTCACCGATTATTGTCGCGGGGCGGTCCGGCTGTCGGCGCTGCAGGAAGCGCGCGTAATCTATGTGATGACGCATGACAGCATCGGCCTTGGCGAAGACGGCCCGACGCACCAGCCGATCGAGCATGTCCAATCGCTGCGGATGATCCCAAATCTACTGGTTATGCGGCCCGCCGATGCGGTTGAGACAGCCGAGTGCTGGGACATCGCCTTGCGCGAAAAGGATCGCCCGACTGTGCTCGCACTCAGCCGCCAGAACCTGCCGCAGGTTCGCAACGCGCCGGACGAGACCGGTATGTGCTCGAAGGGTGCCTACCGCCTCAAGCAGGCAAGCGCAGAGCGGCGCGTCATTCTGATCGCAACCGGATCCGAAGTGCATGTCGCACTGGAATGCGCAGAGCAGCTTGAACAACAGGGCATTGGCGCAGACGTCGTTTCGATGGTCTGCACCGAATTGTTCGACGAGCAGGACGAAAGCTACAAGACCGACCTTCTGCCGAGTGTCGATCCCGGCGAGATCCTGCGGGTCAGCATCGAGGCCGGCACGACCTTCGGGTGGGAGCGCTATACCATGGTGAATGGCCTGAACATCGGCATCGACCGCTTCGGCGCGAGTGCGCCAGCGCCCGACCTGTTCGAGAAATTCGGCATCACCGCGGACGCGATCGTCCCGCAAATCATGAACAAATTGAACGGCTAAGCAGGAGTTTATTCCATGGCGACGAAGGTTGCAATCAACGGTTTCGGACGTATCGGCCGCCTCGTGGCGCGCGCCATTCTGGAGCGTGACGATCACGATCTCGACCTGGTCAGCATCAACGACCTGGCCGACACCAATGCGAATGCGCTGCTGTTCCAGTACGACAGCACGCACGGCCGCTTTCCCGGCACGGTCGAGACCGGCGACAACGCCATCATAGTCAACGGCAAAAGCATCACGGTCACGAGCGAGCGTGAGCCCGGCAAGCTGCCGCATGGCGAGCAGGGCATCGACATCGTCCTCGAATGCACCGGCTTCTTCCAGTCGGACGAAGCCTGCCGCCCGCATCTCGACGCCGGTGCCAAGCGCGTGCTGATCTCGGCCCCGGCCAAGAATGTGTCCGCCACCATCGTCTATGGCGTGAACCACGATGTGCTGACCGCCGAAGACGTGATCGTTTCGAATGCCAGCTGCACCACCAACTGCCTCTCGCCCATGGCCAAGGTGCTCCACGACACGGTCGGGATCGAGCGCGGCTTCATGACCACGATCCACAGCTACACCAACGACCAGCGCATGCTCGACCAGATGCATTCCGACATGCGCCGGGCCCGCGGCGGTGCGCAGAACATGATCCCGACCACCACCGGCGCCGCTCGTGCGGTCGGCCTCGTTCTGCCTGAATTGGCCGGCAAGCTGGACGGCAGCTCGGTCCGCGTGCCGACCCCGAATGTCAGCCTCGTCGATCTCGTCTTCACCCCCGGTCGCGACACCAGTGCCGAGGAACTGAACGCGGCGCTGAAGGAAGCCGCCGAAGGCAAGATGAAGGGCGTGCTCGACTATACCGACCAGCCGCTCGTCAGCTCGGACTTCAACCACTATCCGGCCAGCTCGACCATCGACAGCCTCGAGACCAGCGTGATGGAAGGCAAGCTCGCCCGTGTCGTCAGCTGGTACGACAATGAGTGGGGCTTCTCGAACCGCATGCTCGACACCGCCGGCGTAATGGCGAAGTTCCTGTAAGGACTATTCGATGAGCAATTTCAGGACCCTGGACGACCTTGGCGATATCACCGGCAAGGTCGCACTGGTGCGCGTCGATCTCAACCTTCCGATGAAGGACGGGTCGGCCACCGATGTCACGCGGGTAGAGGCGGTGAAACCCACGATCCTCGAACTCGCCGACAAAGGTGCCAAGGTCTTGTTGCTCGCCCATTACGGCCGTCCAAAGGGTCAGCGCCATTCGACCATGTCGACCAGCTTCGTGCAGGGCGATGTCGAGAAGGTGCTCGGCAAGGAGATCATGTTCATTCCCGAGGTCATGGGCCCGGTGGTCGAACAGTCGATCGGCATTCTCGGCAATGGCGACATCGGCCTGCTCGACAACGTGCGCTTCTGGCCCGGCGAGGAAGCCAACGATCCGGACTTCGCCAAGGGCATCGCCGCTCATGGCGATTTCTACGTCAACGATGCCTTCTCCGCCGCGCACCGCGCCCATGCCTCGACCGAGGGGCTGGCGCACCACCTCCCGGCCTATGCCGGCCGGGCGATGGAAGCGGAGCTGAAGGCGCTCGACGCTGCGCTCGGCAGCCCGGAGCAGCCAGTGGCGGCAGTGGTCGGCGGGGCGAAGGTCTCGACCAAGCTGGACGTACTCGAAAACCTCGTCGGCAAGGTCCAGCACCTGATCATCGGCGGCGGTATGGCTAACACTTTCCTCGCCGCGAAGGGTGTCGACGTCGGCAAATCGCTGTGCGAGCACGACCTCACCGACACCGCCAATCGCATCATGGACGAGGCGGACCACGCCGGTTGCACGGTGCATCTGCCTTATGACGTCGTGGTCGCGAAGGAATTCGCCGCCAATCCGTCGTCGCTGCGGACCTGCAACGTCCATGAAGTCGCCGAAGACGAGATGATTCTCGACGTCGGCCCGCTCGCGACCGAGGCGCTGGGCGACGTACTGAAGACATGCCGCACGCTGGTGTGGAACGGTCCGATGGGCGCCTTCGAGACCGAGCCTTTCGACGCCGCCACCCTGGCGCTGGCCAAGACGACGGCGGCGCTGACGCAGGATGGTTCGCTCACCTCGGTGGCAGGCGGGGGCGATACCGTCGCAGCACTCGCGCATGCCGGGGTGAAGGACGACTTCACTTTCGTCTCGACCGCCGGGGGCGCCTTCCTCGAATGGATGGAAGGCAAGGACCTTCCAGGCGTCGCCGCGCTGACCGCATGAGCGAGAACGAAGCTGTCGGTTCGGGCGGCGGGCTGATCCCGGTTACCGAAGGCGAATTCGCAGGTTGGTCCACCTGGAACAGCGACGCTTTCGAGCAGCGCGCCGGTCCGTTTTACGAGCGCCGCGATGAGAATGGCGGTTACGTATCCGCTTTCCGTGCGGAAGAACGACACATGAATGGTGCAGGCTTCATGCATGGCGGCTGCCTGATGACTTTTGCCGACAGCGCATTGTTCACCATCGCCACCGATGAATTGGTAAATTCGCACGGCGTGACCATGCATCTTGCGGGCGACTTTCTCGATCCTGCCCGTGTCGGCCAGCTGATCGAGGCACGCGGCGAAGTTGTGCGGGCTGGCGGCAAGACGATCTACGTCGTCGGCAAGATCTCCGCCGATGGCGCTCCGGTGCTCAGCTTCAACGGAATCATCCGAAAGATCACCCGTAGGGACTGATCAACGATAGTCCGGATTGGGCGCGTCGAAGCGGTAGCCTTCTTTCCACAGATCCACGGTGTTGCCCCACGCCGGAATGCCGCCAGCATCCTTGAGCATGCGCGCGAAATGCATCAGGTTCCAGGTCATGAAAGTGGTGTTGCGGCGGGTAAAGTCGTTGTCGAAGCCGACATGGCCGCTCCCGTCTTCCTTGGCGTCGCCATAGCTGGGGCCGGGGCCCGCTTCGCCGATCCATCCGGCGTCCGCCTGCGGGGGGATGGTGTAGCCGACGTGCTGGAGCGAATAGAGGACGCCCATGCCGACATGCTTGATGCCGTCTTCGTTACCGGTAACGACGCAGCCGCCGACCTTGCCGTAGAAGGCATATTGCCCCTTGTCGTTCGTCTGGCCGGAATGCGCGTAGAGCCGCTCGATCAGGCGCTGGCACACGGAAGATTTCTCGCCCAACCAGATCGGAGTGCCGACCAGCAGAATGTCGGCGGCCTGGACCTTCTCCCAGATGGTCGGCCAATCGTCGTGTCTCGCGCCATGCTCGGTCATATCCGGGTAGACACCTGGTGCAATTGCATGATCGACCAGCCGGACTGTTTCCAGGCCGACGTTGTTCTTGACCAGGATGGCTTCGGCAACCCCTAACAGTTTGTCGGTATGCGACCCCTGCGGCGAGGGCTTCAGGGTGCAGTTGATCGTCAGTGCCCGCAAATCGGAAAAGTCGGTCGTATTGTCTTTGCAAAGCTGCTCTTGCGTATCGTCCAGCATCCATTTCTCCGCTTCTCTCGAACCAATACGTCCCGGCACGGTATAAGTTACCCGCGCGCTGTTGCAGGTGCAAAACCGCTTGGCTAAGGGGCGCGCATACGAATGCACAGGTACGAGGACTTCCCGATGACTTTCGATGAAATGAAGGCGCGCGTCGCCACCGGCCAGGGCTTTATCGCGGCGCTCGACCAGTCGGGTGGCTCCACGCCCAAGGCGCTGAAGGGCTATGGCGTCGAGGACAGCGCCTGGACCACCGAGGACGAAATGTTCGGCCTGATCCACGAAATGCGTCAGCGCATTATCGAGGCACCTAGCTTCGGCAACGGCAAGGTCATCGGCGCCATCCTGTTCGAAAAGACGATGGACGGCGAAAGCGGAGGCAAGAGCGTGCCTGCGCGCCTGAAAGAACGCGGCATCGTCCCCTTCCTCAAAGTCGACAAGGGCTTGGAAGACGAACGCGACGGGGCCCAGCTGATGAAGCCCAATCCGGGCCTCGAAGACATGTGCCGCCGCGCTAAGGATCTCGGTGTTTTCGGCACCAAGATGCGTTCGGTCGTAAAGTCGGCCAATCCGGTCGGCATCAAGGAAGCCGTGCGCCAGCAATTCGCGGAAGGCGCGCGCATCCTCTCGACCGGTCTGGTGCCCATGCTTGAGCCGGAATACGACATCACCGCCGCCGACCGCGCGGAAGGCGAAGCGATCATGCTAGAAGCGATCGAAGAAGGTCTCGATGCGTTGCCCGAGGGTCAGCAGGTCATGCTGAAGCTCTCCATCCCGAAAACGGCAGGCCTTTATTCCGGTCTGACCGACCATCCCAAGGTGCTCCGCGTCGTCGCGCTATCGGGCGGCTACTCGACTGACGAAGCCTGCGCCGAACTCACAAAGAATCCCGGCATGATCGCAAGCTTCAGCCGCGGTCTGCTTCAGGATTTGCGGCACAACCAGAGCGACGAGGATTTCGACGGCACGCTTTCGGGCGCGATCGACCAGATCCACGCTGCGAGTGTTACCTGACGCTCAGCGCCGTTCGAAGGTGAAGCGATACTCGGTGGCCGGGATTTCGCCGGCCGCAGTCTTCTCCGGCGTTGCATTCGTGAGGACGTAGGACCGCCCAAGAACCTCGTAGGGTTCGCCCAGCGTCAGAGGGGCAGTCTGCGCCCAGCTTGTCGCGGTGATTCGGGTTGAGACCGTCAGTCTGCCCGCCCAGGCGCATCGGACGTGGGCCGGGCAGCGGCTGTCTTCGGTTACCGCCAGCGGCTTGAGGATGGTGTCGCCCGTCCAGACCGCCTCGCCGAGCGCAACCGGCGTGCCTTGCGTCGCGGCATCGCCGTTCACGCGCGGCGTGTCGGGGATAATCGCGCAAGCGGTCAGCGGAAGGGTGAGCGCGGCGGCAAAAGCAGTCTTCATCCGGGCATTAGCGGCCAGCGACGCTGTCGCTCATCTGAACGGGTGACGAATTGCGACGAGCGCATTAGAGAACGCGACCGATGACCGATTGCCAGCTCTATCTGATCTCGCCGCTCGATGTGTCGGGCACTTTTCCCGAGCGCCTCGAACGCGCTCTCGACGCGGGGAAGGGAGTTGTTACCGCGTTCCAGTTTCGGGTGAAGGGGCTGGACCAGCACGAGGCAGCGCGGCTTGCGGAGCCGCTGCAGGCGATCTGCGCGGCGCGCGAGGTGGCCTTTATCGTCAATGACGACGTCGCGCTCGCCAAGCGCCTCGGAGCCGATGGCGTGCATCTGGGCCAGGGCGACGGTGATCCGCGCGAGGCGCGCGAAGAGCTCGGCCGCGAGGCACAGATCGGCGTAACCTGTCACGATTCGCGCCACCTCGCGCTGGAAGCGGGCGAGGCCGGGGCGGATTATGTGGCGTTCGGCGCATTCTTTCCTAGCGAAACAAAGGAAACCTCGCACCGAGCAGATATCGAGCTGCTCGAATGGTGGAGCGAAATGGTCGAGCTGCCCTCAGTGGCCATCGGCGGCATTACGCCAGCAAATTGCGCACCTCTTATCAAGGCCGGAGCCGACTTTCTCGCCGTGTCGGGCGCAATCTGGTCCGGCGACGAAGTGGCTGCCGTAAAAGCCTTTGTGGAGCAAATCGGCAAGGCGTGAGTTTGACATCCTGAAGGGACCGGATGCGTCCCGATTTCAGGAGATCGCACATGTCGTTCAAGGCCCATACCCTCGCCATCGCCACATCGCTTCTGGCGCTTTCCGCCTGCGGATCGGGCGGGGCCGACAATGCCGATCAGCCAGAGACCAGCGCCACCAGCACCGCGCAGAACAATTATGGTTATGAGACCTATGGCGACGACAATCTCGCCGACACCATGGCCTCGAACGACGAACGCTACATGAATGCGTCCGAAAGTGACTCGGCCGATGGCGCCCAGTCCGCCGACATCCCCGACCCCGAAGACCGCCCGATCATGCAGGCGCAGGTCGTGCTGGATCGCATCGGTTTCGGGCCGGGCGTGATCGACGGCAAAATGGGCATGAGCACCGAGAACGCGCTCAATGGCTTTCAGGAAGCGAATGACCTCGATGTTACGGGCGAACTCGATGACGCCACAAGGCAAGCGCTGTCCGAATGGGAGCGGATCCCGGCGACGCGCGTCGTAACGATCCCTGTCAGCTGGAGTGACGCCGAATACACGGACATTCCCGAGGAAACGGAGGCCCAGGCCGAGCTCGAACGCATGGGCTACAAATCGCTGGATGAGCGACTTGCAGAGCGTTTCCACACGACTGTCGATGTTCTCAAGCAGCTCAATCCGAACGGTCGACCTGCCGGTGCAAGGAGCCCAAGCGGTTCGGCAAGCGGTACGCCGACGGCGTCGCCTACGGCTACCGGCAGTTCGACGCCGCCACCGACCCCCAGCGCGAGTTCTACGCGCACGGCGTCCAATGACAGTGCGTCCAGCGCGAGTTACTTCACACCCGGCCAGCAGATCCGCGTGCCGAATATCGGCGCCGACCGCATCGCACCCGGCTCCGTCGAAGATACGGGCTGGCAGCAGACTCTCGCCTCGCTCGGTGTCGGCAGCGACCAACCCGAGGTCGACCGCATCGTCGTCAGCAAGGCCGGCAAGACGCTGAAAGCGTACCAGGGTGAAAAGCTCGTCGCGCTATTCACGGTCAGCTCCGGTTCCAGCGAATTCCCGCTGCCGATTGGCGAATGGGACATCGTCGGCGAAGCATACAACCCGCCGTTCGATTACGATCCAAAGGTCCTGCAGGGAGACGAAGACGCAGAGGGCGAGGAGTTCACTCTTCCGCCGGGGCCGAATGGCCCGGTCGGCGTGGTCTGGATCGATTTGTCGAAAGAGCATTACGGTATTCACGGTACCCCCGACCCCGAAACCATCGGCAGGGCGCAAAGCCATGGCTGCGTGCGCCTGACCAACTGGGACGCTGCACGGCTCGCCGGGATGGTCTCGCAATCGACAGAGGTGATTTTCGAGGCGTGAGGCGCTAGGGAGCTATCATGAAGCTCGCCGACCGCATCCTCACCATCGTCATCACCGCCACGCTGACCAGCGCGGTATGGATCATCGTGGGTGGCAGCCTGATCGAAAACGCGACGAGTGAGGGCCAGCGCGACAGCACGCGGCCGGCAGAAGCCGCGCCGAGCCCCGCGGCCGACGACAGCTTACCCGCCGGCGCGACGCCGGCTCCGGAGACGCCGGGCCCCGGCGCCGATCCACTCGACACGAAGGTGGTTCGCGCACCGGCATCCTCGGCACCCGGAACCTTGCAGGTTCCAGTGCTGAATATCCGACCCGGCGATTTGACCGACACCTTCAGCGACTCGCGTGGTGGCGGGGACCGGCTGCACGAGGCAATCGACATCATGGCGCCGACAGGCACCAGCGTCGTCGCTGCCGCACCCGGCCAGATCGAGCGCCTGTTCAAGTCCGAAGCGGGCGGTAATACGGTTTACGTCCGCTCGACCGACGGCGAGACGATCTACTACTACGCTCATCTCGATGAATATGCGGAGGGGCTCAGGGAGGGGCAGCGCGTCCGCCGCGGGCAGCGCCTCGGCACGGTCGGCAGCAGCGGCAATGCGAGCGAGGATGCGCCACACCTCCACTTTGCGATTATGCAGACCACGAAGGATGCGGAATGGTGGGAGCCGGCGAATGCGCTCAACCCGTACACCATGCTGACACAGCGCTGATAGCTAGTCGCGGGCTCCGGTCCGGTGGCAGCGCAGGCGACCGAGCTTTCCGTCGCGCCCGATCTCTTGGAGCAGGCCCGAGCTCAACACCATCAGCTTCATGCCGCGCATGGGGCCGCGGGTGAAGATGACCTGCCGGCCTTCCATAAGGTAGGTGCCGCCACCGCGCGGCGTGTCGTAACTCGAGCCGCCCTCGATCGTAAACTCGCGGCCCACCTGTTCGACCCAGGCACTGCCGGTCGCGTCGCCGGGCAGGGCGCAGATATAGGTTCCGCGGTCCAGCAGTTTCAGCCGACCCTGCGCATCGAGGGGTGAAGTGAGCAGGCCCGCAATACATGCGAGCGCGATGCAAAATGCAGTAAGTCTCATAAGATCCGTCCACACCCTACATAGCATATCTCGCACGAATTTCCACTCGCCTTGCCGGCATGCCTCCACTCGGCTAAGGCGCGCGGCGCACGAGGTCATCGCAGCAATGGTGGCCAGCTCTTTTAAAAGTCGAAGGTAGCTTCCCCATGAAGATCAGCGGCGTGGACATCCGTCCGGGCAACATCATCGAATACGAAGGCGGCATCTGGAAGGTCGCCAAGATCCAGCATACCCAGCCCGGCAAGGGCGGCGCCTACATGCAGGTCGAAATGAAGAACCTGCAGGATGGCCGCAAGACCAACGTGCGCTTCCGCAGCGCCGACACGGTCGAAAAGGTGCGGCTCGACACGCAGGACTATCAGTTCCTTTACGAAGACGGCGACATGCTCGTGTTCATGGACCAGAACACGTACGAGCAGATCAACCTGCCGAGCGACCTGTTGGGCGATGCCCGCCCGTTCTTGCAGGACGGCATGCAGGTAAAGCTTGAACTGTGGGAAGAAAAGCCGATTTCGGTAGAACTGCCGCAGCAGGTCGAAGCCGAGATCGTCGAGGCCGACGCCGTGGTGAAGGGGCAAACCGCTTCGTCCAGCTACAAGCCCGCCGTGCTCGACAACGGCGTTCGCATCATGGTGCCGCCGCATATCGAGAGCGGCACGCGCATTGTCGTCGACGTCTACGAACAGAGCTACGTCGGCAAGGCCAATTAGAGGACGCGCATCATGGGCAAATCCATCGCCAGCCGATTCGAGAATATCGACATCGAGAAGAGCGTCCTTTTGGGCGTGATCATCAATGACGACGAACTGGTGCTGGAGATGGATTTCTGCCTTGATCCCGCTCACGCCGACTACGAGGAGCCCGGTGAGGGCGAAGACTGCTGCTTCCATCCCGGAATGCTGAAATTCGCAGGAATTTCGAAGCTGTCGCTCGACCGGCCTGAGGGCGGAGTCGACGGCAAGAAACGCTTCGATATCTCCGAGTTCAGCATCGAAGGCTCGCGCTTCGACATGCGCTCCGAATGGGGCAACATCCATCTCCAGGCGCGTTCGATCCGCGTCCTTACCGAATAAGAGAGTTGCCATGGCCGCATTGTCGGGACTGATTCGCGTGATGGAAAAGGCCGCGCGCAAGGCGGGCGGGCGCCTCCGCCGCGATTTCGGCGAAATCGAACATTTGCAGGTCAGCCGCAAGGGCCCTGCCGACTTCGTTTCGAAAGCCGACATCCGCGCCGAACGCACGCTGTACGACGAGCTCAAGCTGGCGCGGCCGGAATGGGGCTTCGTGCTGGAAGAGGCGGGCACGATCGAAGGCGCACCCGACCAGCCGCGCTGGATCATCGATCCGCTCGACGGCACCAGCAACTTCCTCCACGGCATCCCGCATTTCGCCATCTCGATCGCGGCGCAGGAGCCCAAGCTCGGTGGTGGCGGCTGGGGCGATGTCACCGCAGCCGTCGTCTACCAGCCGATCACGGACGAGACCTTCTGGGCGGAAAAATCGCGTGGTGCGTGGTTGCACGATGGCCGCCTGCGGGTATCTTCCCGCCGCAATCTGTCCGACGCGCTGATCGCGACCGGCATCCCCTTCCAGGGTGTCGGCAATTTCGACGAATGGTCGCGAATTTATGGCGCGATTGGCCCGAACGTAGCAGGTATCCGCCGCTTTGGTGCCGCATCCCTTGATCTCGCCTGGGTCGCCGCTGGCCGCTTCGACGGCTTTTGGGAAAGCAGCCTCAGCCCGTGGGACACCGCTGCCGGCGGTTTGCTAGTACGTGAGGCTGGCGGTTTCATCACCGACTATCGCGGTCGCTCCAAACCGGTGCATGACGAGCAGATCCTCGCAGCCAACGATGCGCTGCATTCGAAGCTGCACAAGTTGCTCGTCTCTGCGCTCAAATAGCGGCGTGACCGCGTCCCTCTTCGGGTCAACGAGGGATGCATTTCATTTGTAAATCGGGAACTCGCCAAGCCTGACGAGCGTCCTTTCTTCAGAAGGAAAGGTTGGTCGCAGGTGAAGCTGGCTATCGGAATTGCATTCTCGTGCGCGGTATGTGCGCTTCCGGTCGCCGCCGATCTAGATCAGCCCGCGCAGAGTAAGAGTAAGGCCGAAAATCTTCCGCTTGATTCGACGTTCGATCTCGCCGCACCCGACCGCATCGACGCCAGACGCGTTATGCAAGGCGAACCCCTACTGCCCCGCGGTACCGACATTCGCGTCGTCGCTTGGGATCCGCCGGTTGTGATCGTCGCTCTCGTCAAAGACGGCCCGGTCCTGACTGCAGGCGCCCTCGGAAAACCCCGCAAGGGACTGCCGGGGTTGGCACATGTCGCGATCGGATGGGATTTCTGAAGCAAGCGATTTCGGCGCTTGTATCGCCCGCGCCCTCAAGCTATCCGCCGCGCTCTTGCCCGCACAGTGCCCCTGTGGCGGAATTGGTAGACGCGCTCGACTCAAAATCGAGTTTCTTTGAAGTGCCGGTTCGAGTCCGGCCAGGGGTACCAGGCTTTCCGCTCAAAGCGGTGTAACCTTTCACATCCTTTCGGCGAACAGCGGGTGAAGCGGTATTGAGCCGCGAAATCCGAAAGGGCTCCCATCATGACCGATACTGATCGCGCGCCAGTCCGTCTGCTAAGCATCGCCCTGCTTGTTACCGTTGCCAACCAGCTTTTCTACATCACCGTCGTGCGCGGTGCCGGGCCCGAGACTGTGCTGAGGCCAGCTATCTGGTTTGCCGAGCTGTTTGCGTTTCTCTCGATCGCGCTCGCAGCCTTCACCCTCGCAATCCGCAGGCCCGACCAGCCGTGCTTTGGGTTACTCTTGCCATCGCCGGAATCCTCAATGTGCTGCAGGTTGCTGTCGGGCTCTCCATGTTCGGTCCGGCGAGCGAAGGCGAACCGCAACTCATCGCGACGGTCCTGGCCGGCGCATTCTTCCTGTATTTTCTGGCCAAGCTTTTGCTGGCAGGTACCGGCATCGCATTCGGGCTGATCGCCCTCCGCGACAACACGGCGCTGACCAAGGCGCTTGGAGGGCTCACTATGATCGCAGGGCCGGCCGCCGCCGCACTGAACCTACTGGCGATGATCGATTCGAAGGCATGGATGTTTGCCGCCGGGGCATCCGGCACGGCAGCGACCGGCCTTCTCGCCATCCTCCTGCTTGTCGCCGACAACCTGTTGGGCGCGACCGTCGCGGGTTCTCGACAAGCGCCTGACTTCGCGAAAATCCTTGTCATCCGGGCTTAGGGATGGAATTGCCTCGCCCGGATGATCGGGATGCCTTCATACCATGCGATCGCGGCTATGGTGGTCACGATCTGGATGTTCGTCGCGTTCGCCCGCGGGCGGATGTCGGTCGAAATCATCTCGCTTCTCACCATCGCGGTAATCGCAGTCGGCCTGTACTTCTTCCCGCTCCCCGAGACCCAGCCGACCGACGGTTTGGCGCTCGCGTTTTCGGGCTTCGGCCACTACGCACTGATAACGATCTGTGCCCTCATGATCATGGGCAGGGGGTTGGTGGTAACCGGCGCTCTGGAACCGGCGGCCCGCTTTCTCGAGCGGTTGTTCAAGGTCAATCTCCAGCTCGGCCTGCTGTTCTCGCTGGTCGTCACTTTCCTGCTATCGATGGGCGTCAACAACACGCCCGTACTCGTGCTACTGATGCCGATCTTCGTGCAGCTGGCCATGCGCGGCGCGATGGCGGCGTCGAAGACCTTGATCCCGCTCAACGCCGCCTCGCTGATGGGCGGCATGGCGACGACCATCGGGACCTCGACCAATATACTGGTGGTGTCCATCGCAGTCGATCTCGGCATGCCGGAGATGGGTGTTTTTCACTTCACGCCGATTGTGCTCATCGCTTCGCTTGTGGCGCTGCCCTTTGTCTGGATCGTGATGCCTCGCTTGCTCGGGGACAACCGCGTGGAGTCGGTTCATTCGCATCGCTTGTTCGAGACCCGGTTGCGGGTGACCGAGGACTCCGTCCTGAATGGTCGCGAACTGTCCGAAGTGTCCTCCCGCCTTCCAGCAGGCATCGAGTTTCACGACGTTCCCGTCGGATTGCTGCGCCCACAGCACCGCTTGCGGATGACCGGGACGCATGAGGCGATCGAAGAAGCGATGGCAACCTTGCGCGGCGATGCCGCCCCCAGCTGGGTGATCGACCGGATCCGGCGTCGCTCGAACGAAACCGGGATCGACATCGCCGTCGTCGAAATGATCGTCACGGCGGACTCACGCCTGATCGGACGTACCTTGCCGAGTTCTGGCATTGCCGATCTTTACGGAGTCGCGGTCATCGGTACCCACCGGCCGGATCGCATCGTCGGCGAGAAGGAGCAATTTTCCGAGGGCGGGGATCATCGTTTCGCTGAAGGCGACGTGCTGCTGGTCATGGGCCTGCCCGACGATATGGAGCACTTCGCGCGGTCCGACAGCTTGCTGCAACTCGAGGGCATGCGCGAATTGCCGCGGCGTTCCAAGGCGACCCTGGCAGCGACTATCATGGGCGGCTCGCTGTCGCTGGCGTCGGTCGGCCTCATTCCGATTGCGATCGCTGCGCTGGCCGGGGCAATCCTGATGTTCGTCACCGGCTGCGTAAAGTTCGATCGCGTCGGGCGCGGCCTTTCGGGCAGCGTCATCGTGCTGATTGCCGCCAGTATCGCATTGGGCCGTATCATCCTGGACAGCGGAGCCGCCGACTGGATCGGCACGGTCATGGCAGTGGGGCTCGACTACCTCTCGCCCGCCGCGGCGCTGGCAGCGATCATGCTGGCGATGACCTTCCTCACGAATTTCGCTTCGAATGCCACGGCCGCCACGGTGGGCACGCCTATCGCATTCGCCATCGCGGCCAAGCTGGGTCTGCCCGCAGAGCCGCTGGTCCTCGCCGTGCTGTTCGGCTGCAATCTGTGTTACGCGACGCCGATCGCCTACCAGACCAACATGCTCATCATGGCCGAGGGATCCTACGAGTTTAAGGACTACGTCCGCACAGGCGTTCCGCTGGTCCTGATCATGGTTGCCGCCTTGTCGATACTATTGGTCATGACATACGGTCTGTAGGCCGATTGCGGTTGCTCCGGCCGGCTGCCGACATTTGAAATGAGGGAGAAAACCGTGCTCAAATTCACTCCAGTATCGATGGCGGCGTTGGCTATCGCTGTCGCAAGCCCGGCGCAGGCCGACGATCTTCGTACCGATTTGCAGGCCGATATGCCGGATTTGATGGAGCTTTACCGCCACTTGCACGCCAATCCCGAACTCAGCTTCGAGGAACACGAGACGGCTGCGAAACTGGCGAAGCGGATGAAGGCGCTCGGCTTCGAAGTCACCGAAGGCGTCGGCCGGACCGGCGTGGTTTCGGTCATGCGGAATGGCGAGGGCCCGACCGTGATGTTGAGGGCCGACATGGACGGGCTGCCCGTAGTCGAACAGACCGGATTGCCTTACGCGAGCACCGTCACCGCCACTCCTGCTAGCGGTGTTACGACCGGCGTGATGCACGCCTGCGGTCACGACACGCATATGGCCGGTTTCATCGGCGCGGCGCAGCTGCTGGCCGAGCGCAAGGACGACTGGCAGGGCACGCTGGTCATGATCCTGCAACCGGCGGAAGAGCTGGGGCTGGGCGCGCTGGCGATGATCGAGGACGGACTCTACACCCGCTTTCCCAAACCGGACTATGCATTGGCTTTCCACGATGCCGCAGCGCCCGCGCCTGCCGGGACGATCGGCTATACGCTAGGGTTCGCCCTTGCCAATGTCGACAGTGTCGATATCACGGTAAAGGGCATCGGTGGGCATGGTGCCTATCCGCACACGACGGTCGACCCGGTGGTGCTCGCCAGCTCGATCGTGATGAAGCTGCAGACGGTGGTGAGCCGCAATTCCTCCCCGCTCGATCCAGCCGTCATCACCGTGGGCAGCTTCCACGCAGGCGCAAAGCACAACATCATTTCCGACGAGGCCAAGCTGCAGCTCACCGTGCGCAGCTACTCGGACGAGAGCCGCAAGCTTTTGCTCGATGGCATCCGCCGCGTGGCCCGGGGCGAGGCGATCACCGCCGGGCTGCCGGAAAATCTGATGCCGGAGATCGCGGTCGAGGATACCTATACGCCTTCGACTTTCAACGATGTCGACTTCAGCAACGAGATGGCGGCTGCTTTCAAGGCGCGTTTTGGCGAGGAGCGGGTGATGGAATGGCCGCCGGTCATGGGCGGCGAAGATTTCAGCCAGTTCCGCCGCGCCGATCCGGAGAATATCGACAGCATGATCTTCTGGATCAGCGGCACCCCGCAACCGATGCTCGAGGCGCTCGAAAAGGACGGCACGCCGCTGCCTTCACTGCATTCGCCATTCTGGGCACCCGATGCGGAAAAGGTAATTGCCACCGGTGCCGAAGCGCTGGCAAGTGCGGCCCTTGACCTGATGCCGCGCGAGGGCGGCTAAACCGACAACTGCGGAAAAAGTGTGGCCGCCGGAGCGCTTGGGGTCGCTCCGACGGCCGTATTCTCCTCCCCAGGAGAATCGATTGTCAGGTTAGGGCCTGTCAGCCGTCCGACGGCACATAGGTGCCGAGCCGATGGTGCAGCGCGTTGATCTTCGCCAGTTCCTCGCGATCCTCGATCTGCCGGGCGTAGGCCGTAAGCGCGGTGCGCAGCAGGCGGAAGTCGGCGGTCGAGAACAGGGCGCGGGCGCGGCCGGGTTCGGTTTTCCCAGGTTGAGTCTGGGGGGGGTCTTCGGTCATCGTCGTCATCCTCTCACTCCTCAGGCAGCGGCAAACTGGTTCATTGTGTTGTCCTTGCCGCCGGCCTTCAGGGCTGCCTCGCCGGCAAAGTATTCCTTGTGGTCGTCCCCGATGTCGGATCCGGCCATGTTTTGGTGCTTCACGCAGGCGATACCCTGGCGGATTTCCTCGCGCTGCACGTTCTTGACGTATCCGAGCATCGCCTGTTCCCCGAAGTATTCCTTCGCAAGGTTGTCGGTGCTCAATGCTGCAGTGTGGTAGGTCGGCAGGGTGATGAGGTGGTGGAAGATGCCCGCGCGCTTCGCAGCATCGGCCTGGAAAGTGCGGATCTTCTCGTCGGCTTCGGCGGCCAGTTCGGTGCCGTCGTAATCGACGCTCATCAGCTTGTCGCGATCGAACGCGCTCACATCCTTGCCGGCTTCTGCCCAAGCATCATAAACTTGTTGGCGGAAGTTCAGCGTCCAGTTGAAGCTGGGCGAGTTGTTGTAGACCAGCTTGGCATTCGGGATCACTTCGCGCACCCGATCGACCATGCCGGCGATCTGCTCGACATGCGGCTTTTCGGTTTCGATCCACAGCAGGTCGGCGCCCGCTTCCAGGGCGGTGATACAGTCGAGTACACAGCGGTCTTCACCGGTTCCGGCGCGGAACTGGTAAAGGTTGCTGGGCAGACGCTTGGGCGCGAGCAGCTTGCCGTCGCGGCTGATGAAAACCTGTCCATTCGTAATCTCGGCCGAATCGACTTCGGCGCAATCGAGGAAACTGTTGTACTTGTCGCCGAGGTCGCCTGGTTCCTGCGAGTAGGCAATGGACTTAGTCAGCCCGGCGCCGAGGCTGTCGGTGCGGGCAACGATGATCCCCTCGGGGATGCCGAGCTCGAGAAAAGCGTAACGGATCGCACGGATCTTCTGGTGGAATTCCTCGTGCGGCACGGTGACCTTGCCGTCCTGGTGACCGCACTGCTTCTCGTCCGACACCTGGTTTTCGATCTGCAGCGCGCAGGCACCGGCTTCGATCATCTTCTTGGCGAGCAGGTAAGTCGCCTCGGCGTTGCCGAACCCGGCGTCGATATCGGCGATGATCGGCACAACATGCGTTTCATGGTCGTCGATCGCCTTTTGCAGGCGCTGGGCTTCGACCTCATCGCCGTTCTCGCGAGCCGTATCCAGTTCGCGGAACATATCACCGAGTTCGCGGGAGTCGGCCTGCTTCAGGAAAGTGTAGAGCTCTTCGATCAGCGACGGTACGCTGGTCTTTTCGTGCATCGACTGGTCGGGCAGGGGACCGAAATCGCTGCGCAATGCGGCGACCATCCAGCCCGAGAGGTAGAGATAACGGCGCTTGGTGCTGCCGAAATGCTTCTTGATCGAGATCATCTTCTGCTGGGCGATGAAACCGTGCCAGGTGCCGAGCGACTGCGTATAGTTCGCCGGATCGCGGTCATAGGCTTCCATGTCCTCGCGCATGATCTTCGCGGTGTATTTCGCGATGTCGAGCCCGGTGCGGAAGCGGTTCTGCACGACCATGCGCGCAGCGCTTTCGGCGTCGATCGCGCCCCAGGGTGCGCCATTGGCAGCGATGGTTTCGTTCAGTTCCTTGATCCGGGCCTGGTAGGTCACGGGTATTCTCCTAAAAATGTGTCTGGCGGGATCGCCTTGAGCGCAAGGTGGGGGAGAGACGCCGCTCGCGATAGGAAAATTTACAAACTTTCTTGTCTAAATGGCTGATCTAGGGCATTTTGGCATGTAAAGATGTAAAGAAAGTGACTCCACATGGCCGATGAAGCGTTGTTCGCTGGACCCGCCATTCGCCGCTTGCGCAAGCGCGAAGGCCTGACGCAAGCCGCCACGGCGGCCCGGCTCGACATTTCGCCCAGCTATTTGAACCTCATCGAACGCAATCGAAGACCTCTCAGTGCGCGCGTGGTTATGCAGCTGGTGGATCAGTTCGATTTCGATCCGCGCAATTTGCGCGAGGATGAGGCGATCGGTGGTCTCGATGGCCTCTCACGCCGCTTTGCCGACGAGCGTTTCGCCGATCTCGGGATCGACCGCGATGAGTTGCAGGAGTTCCTCTCTGTCGCCCCACAGGCGGCGGCAGCGTTCGCGCGCCTTTACGACAATGCTGGATCGGCCATCGCCATTGACGATGGCCCTCTGGTGGCTTCGCGTCGCGAGATCGAGAAATGGCGTAATCATTTCGCCGATCTCGATCTCGCAGCCGAAGAGCTTGCCGACGAGATGCGCCTCTCGCGCGGCGACATTGGTCTTGCCCTGACCGAGCGACTGCGGGAGCGGCACCAGCTTTCGGTGCGCATCCTGCCGCGCGAGGTCATGCCGGACAGCCTCCGGCGGCTAGATCTCCATGCCCGCCAGGTGCAGCTGTCGGAAATGCTCAGCCATGCATCGCGCAATTTCCAGCTCGCCCTGCAACTCGCCCAGCTCGAATATCGCGAAGTGATCGATTCCATCGCCAAAGGCGCGAGGTTCAATGATGACGCGGCCCGAGCGCTCTTTTCGCGGCACCTGACCGGCTATTTCGCGGCAGCGCTGTTGATGCCTTACAGCCGCTTCCTGCGTGCGTGTGAGGCAACAGGGTACGACTTGCCCGTCCTCGAACGGCGGTTCGGCGTGAGTTTCGAGCAGCTCGCGCATCGCCTGACGACCCTACAGCGCGTTGGCCAGCGCGGCCTGCCCTTCTTCATGGTGCGGCTCGATCGTGCTGGGCAATTCTCGAAGACCTTCACCGGCGCAAGCACCGCGCGGTTCATCAATTCCGATACGAGTTGCCCCCTGTGGCACGCCCATCGCGCCTTCGAGCGCTCCGGAGAATTGCAGGTTCAGTTCGTCGCCCTCGATGTGGCGGGTGAGCGGGAAGGCGGGTGGCTCACACTGGCGCGGACCGTAGAGGGCAGCGGTGCACCGGGCGAAGCGCAATTTGTCGTCGCTCTGGGTGTCGAGGCCGTCCTTGCAGAGGAACTCGCACAGGCCAGGGGTATTTCTCTTCGCTCCCAGGATGCCCAGCGGATCGGGCCGGGGTGCGCCAACTGTCACAGGAAGCAATGCTCACAGCGATCCTTGCCTCCCCGGGGGCGGGCGCTGTCCTTCGATACCGTCCGACGCGGCGTCACCCCATTCGAGTTCGCGAGCGATTAACCAACAAACTGTGCCCCGCGCGGAACCGGATTTCGCGATGGAGCGTTCGCTCGCCAATAAAAGTCTATCAGGGAGCGCACGCTCATGACCGAAGAACGTATCACCGAGACGACCACCCCTTCGGGCAACACGCATACGACCCACACTGTCGTCACCGATAACGAGCCCCGGAAGAGCGGCGGTGCGAGCTGGGGCCTGCTGATCCTGCTGGCCGTCGTGGCGATCGTGGGTGTCATCATCTTCACGCAGATGAGCGGCGCCGAAGTCGCCAAGGACAATGCGGTTGCCGATGCGGCCGGCGATGTCGGTGAGGCTGCTGGCCAGGTCGGCGATGCGGCCCAGAACGCAGGCGACGCCGTTTCGGACGCCGTCCAGCGATAATCGCTACACTCGCTCGCCTTCTCGCAAGCGCTGGTTATTGTGTAAAGTTTACCGACGGTTCATCCCTCGCTGCTAGTCAAGAATTCCGACACCACCAATTTCGCGAGCGCGACCGGATGATCCGCGTCTTCAAGCATTATTTTCCCTATAACGTGGTGCTGCTGTGCCTCGTCGACCTGCTGCTGCTTGCAGCGGCAGGGGAAGCTGGCTGGCGCGTGCGCGTAAGCCAGATCGGCTCGAGCAACGGTCCGCTGTGGGACAGGCTGCCGGAACTGGGCGGTTTCGCCCTCGTCGTCTGGCTCGCGATCATCGCCGTGGGCGGCTACAGCCCCGAAGCGCTGCGCTCCATCCGCTTCGGCACCGCCCGACTGCTGGTGGCCGTAAGCCTCGGCGTTCTCGGCATCTCGCTCATCAATTTCTTCGTCCCTGGCGCTGCTTTCTGGCGCTCGGTCCTGCTTTACGCAATGGCCATCGCGATGGTCGCGCTTGTCGCCAATCGGCTGCTTGCGACGAACATGCTCGGCTCCGAAACCTTCCGCCGTCGGATATTGGTACTCGGAGCGGGCGAGCGGGCCGCACGCCTTCAGCGGCTTTCGCAGGCGGACGGCTCCGGTTTCACCCCCCTCAACTTCGTCGACATGGGTGATTGCTCACCCGTCGTACACGGAGCGGTAGAACGGTCGGCGATCGGCGATCTTGGCCATTTCGTCGAGCGGATCGGAGCACGGGAAGTGGTTCTCGCCTTGCAAGAGCGGCGCAACGCACTCCCGCTCAAGGACCTGCTGCGCGTAAAGACCAAGGGCGTGCCGATCAACGACTTCTCCAGCTTCCTGGAGCGCGAGACCGGCCGGGTCGATCTCGATACGCTCAATCCGAGCTGGCTTATCTTCTCCGACGGCTTTTCGGCCGGGCGGCGTATCTCTGCCGCCGGAAAACGCGTCTTCGATATCGTAAGCAGCCTCCTGATCCTCATCGTCGGGCTGCCGCTGATTGTGATTTTCGGTCTGGCGGTGAAGCTGGACAGTAAGGGTCCGGTCTTCTTCCGCCAGCGCCGTGTGGGCCTTTACGGTCAGGAATTCCAGATCGTGAAGCTCCGTTCGATGCGGACTGACGCAGAAGCGGGCGGCGCGAAATGGGCGGAAGAGGACGATCCCCGGATCACCCGTGTAGGCCGCATCATCCGCAAGCTCAGGATCGACGAGCTGCCCCAGCTATGGTCGGTCCTCAAGGGGCACATGAGCTTCGTCGGGCCGCGTCCCGAAGTGCCGACGTTCGTCGAGGAGCTTGAACGCGAACTGCCCTATTATGCGGAACGGCATGAGGTGAAGCCTGGCATCACGGGGTGGGCGCAGATCAACTTCCCCTATGGCGCAAGCATCGAGGATGCCCGGCAAAAGCTGGAGTACGATCTCTATTACGCCAAGAACTACACGCCTTTCCTCGACCTGCTGATCCTGTTGCAAACGGCGCGGGTGATCATCTGGCCGCATGGCGCGCGCTGATGGATTGGGCGAACACCGCTTCTTACGTCACCTATACGATCGGCGCGATTGTGTGCGCGATCTGCGCCGTCTGGGTGGCAACCAAAGGCGACACGAGCCGTAACGACCGGACGCCGGCCATCGTGGCTTTGGCGCTGACGGCGAACTGGTGTTTCGCGGCAGCGAGCTTCGAGCCTGGGCGCGCGATCGTCGAACTGACCGAGATCGCGCGCAATTTCGCGTGGCTGTTCGTCCTGTTTCGCCATTTTGCGAACGACGGCCGCGACGAAACGCTCCGCATCGTTCGGCCGGCACTCATCGCTCTATGCTTCGTCGAGGCGCTACATTTCGTTTTGTTGCTCGTGGCACATCGTTACGCCGTCACGCCGCAGCTCGTCTCGCTTACATTCGAAACGGCAGCGATGTTCCGCGTGCTCGTTGCGGTGGGCGCGCTGGTGCTTGTGCACAATCTCTACGTTGGGGCGGCCGCTGCGTCTCGCCAATTGCTGCGGTGGAACGCGGCCGCGCTGGCCGGCCTGTGGGCCTTCGATCTCAACTACTACACCGTCGCCTATATTCTCGGATCGGTGCCGCTCGAGCTTTCCGCCCTGCGGGGCCTTGCGGCCGGGATTGTCGCCATTCCATTTGCTCTCGGCTTCGCTCGCGCCGCTGCGGGCCTCGAATTCCGCCCTTCGCGGGCCGTGGCGTTCCGCTTCCTCTCCCTGCTGGTCATAGGAGGCTATCTGGCGCTAATGCTCGGCCTTGCTCGCTGGCTCGACATGCTCACCGGCGACCTTGCCCGGCTCGTGCAGGTAGGCGTTGTGATTGCGGCCGGGGCGCTGGCGCTGATCTGGCTGCCTTCGGCACAGCTCAGAGGCTGGCTGCGGGTGACGGCAGTCAAGCACCTCTTCAAGCATCGTTACGACTACCGCAACGAGTGGATCCGGTTCACGAACACAATCGGCCGCACTGGGTTCGACGAGACCAGCCTGCCGGAGCGCACAATCAAGGCGCTGGCCGATATTACCGATAGCCCTTCCGGCATGCTGTTCCTGACCGACGACGATGGCGCGCTGGAACTGGCGGCAGACTGGCGCTGGCGCGAGGACGAAATGCCGCCTCCGATGCTCCCGTCCGCGCTCGGAGGATTGCTGGAGCAGAAGGAACTCATCGTCGATTTCGACGAAGTGCGCGCGGGAATCAATCATTACGGAGAGCGGGATTTGATCCCGGATTGGCTGCGCGACGACCAGACGGCCTGGGCCGCCGTTCCGCTCCTGCACTTCGATCGCCTTGTCGGGCTCGCAATCCTTGCGCGGCCCATGGTCACACGCAAGCTCGATTGGGAGGACTTCGATCTCCTGACAGTGGTGAGCAGGCAGCTTGCGAGCTATCTGGCGGAGCAAGCCGGGCAAGCCGCACTAATCGAGGCGGGGCGGTTCGACGAATTCAACCGCCGCATGGCCTTCGTGATGCATGACATCAAGAACCTGTCGAGCCAGATGTCACTGTTGCTCCGCAATGCCGAAAAGCACGCGGACAAACCGGAATTCCGCGCCGACATGCTGGTTACGCTGCGCAACAGCGCCGACAAGCTGAACACGCTGCTCGCTCGGCTCGGGCGTTACGGGACGAAGGACAAGAGCACGCTTGCTCCATTCGATCTCGTTTGCACCGCGCGGCGCGTCGTCGATCGGTTTTCGACCATCCACTCCGTCTCCCTCCTTCGGTCCGAAAGCGCTCTCGTGCTGGGCGACGAGGAAGGGCTTGAGCAGGCGCTGGTCCATCTCGTGCAAAACGCGATCGACGCCAGCGGCATCGAGAGCTCGGTCGTGATGGAAGTATACACCGACGGGGTCAGCGGCAAACTGCATGTGATAGACCATGGCCGCGGCATGTCTGCGACGTTCTTGCGCAACGGGCTGTTCAAGCCTTTCGTGTCGTCCAAGGAGGGTGGCTTCGGCATCGGCGCCTTCGAGGCGCGCGAGACGATCCGGGGGATGGGCGGGCGGCTCGATGCGGAATCGCGCGAAGGCATCGGCTCGCGTTTCACGGTTACCCTGCCGTTGCAGGCGACCAAGCATCTGATTGGGCAAGCGCCCGACAAACCGAAATACGAGGACGCATGATGGCAGGCGACAAGCCCAAACTGCTGATTGTCGAAGACGACGAGGGGCTGCAGGCCCAGCTCAAATGGGCCTATGACGATTACGAGGTCGTGATCGCGGGGACGCGCGAAGCCGCGCTGGCTGCCATGCGCGCCGAGGAGCCGGAAGTCGTCACGCTGGACCTCGGACTGCCGCCGGACCCGGACGGTACCACCGAGGGCTTCGCCGTGCTCGATGCAATCATGGCGATGAAGCCCGATACCAAAGTGATCGTCGCATCCGGTCACGGTGCGCGGGAAAGCGCACTTCAGGCGGTCGAACGCGGGGCTTATGATTTTTACCAGAAGCCGGTCGATATCGACACGCTCGGCCTGATCGTAGATCGGGCGCTGCGGCTGCACCGTATCGAGCAGGAGAACCGCCGCCTTTCGGAGAAGGTCGGCGAAGACCAGACCGTGCTCGGCTCGCTGGTGACCGCGGCACCGGAAATGGCCAAGGTCGCGCGCACGATCGAGCGCGTCGCACCGACGAATGTCTCGGTCATGCTGCTTGGTGCGAGTGGAACCGGCAAGGAATTGCTGGCAAAGGGCGTGCACGAGACGAGCGATCGCAAATCGCGCGCCTTCATCGCCATCAATTGCGCGGCGATCCCGGAAAACCTGCTCGAGAGTGAGCTCTTCGGTCACGAGAAGGGCGCTTTCACCGGGGCGGTCAAGACGACCGAGGGCAAGATCGAACTCGCCCACGGCGGCACGCTGTTCCTCGACGAGGTGGGCGATATTCCTCTGGCCCTGCAGGTAAAGCTGCTGCGCTTCGTGCAGGAACGAACGATCGAGCGCATCGGCGGTCGCAAGCCGATTGCGGTCGATACGCGGATCGTTTGTGCGACCCATCAGGATCTCGAAGCAATGATCGAAGAGGGGACCTTCCGCGAGGATCTGTTCTACCGCCTTGCCGAAATCGTCGTAAAAGTGCCGACACTGGCGCAGCGGCCCGGGGACGCAGTGTTGCTGGCAAAGACCTTCCTCGCGCGCTTCGCTGCAGAGATGAATCCGCAGGTCAAGGGGTTCGCGCCCGATGCGCTTGCGGCGATCGACAGCTGGAACTGGCCCGGGAATGTCCGCGAACTGGAAAACCGCGTGAAACGCGCCGTGATCATGGCCGATGGCAAGCTGGTCGGCGCAGAAGATCTCGATCTGGGCAATGGAGAGGACGACGAGAGCGATCTTGCGCTGAACCTCAAATCGGCGCGCGAACAGGCCGATCGCCGGATGATCCGACAGGCTCTGGCGCGCAGCGAGGGCAACATCTCGAATACGGCGAAACTGCTCGGTATCAGCCGGCCGACCTTATACGACCTCCTGAAGCAGTATGATCTTCAGGGGTGACCTCGTCCGGCTTTTGGCAGCCGTATTGGTCTGTTTTCTCGGCCTCGCAGGATGCGAGGGTGGTCCGGATCGTCTCGAACCCGTCGAGCAGGCTAGATATGAGATATCGCGGGGCTATCCGGAAGATGCGCGGATTATCCTCGAACGCCAGCTCTCGGAAGGAACCGACCGGGCGGACCTCGCCGCATTGCTCGGCGAGGCGGCGCTCCAGTCGGGAGACCTGGAGAGCGCCACGCGGTGGCTGGAACCCGGCTCGTTCTCCGACGAAACGGCAGCGTTGGGTTGGCGCATGCTCGGCAGGCTGGAGATGGTGCGCGGGGATCTGCCGGCTGCTGGCAAGGCTTTCGATCGGTCGCATGCCATCGCACCTGAAGACCCCGAGCTCTGGGTGGATATCGGCCGCCTCCGCTTTCTTGGCGGCGAACAGGTCGAAGCGGTGGAAGCTGCCGACAGGGCCTTGGCGCTCGCGCCTGACAACAAGGCGGCGCTGCGGTTCCGAGGCCAGCTGATCCGCGAAGCATCGGGCATGGTGCCCGCGATCGAATGGTTCGATCGCGCTCTCGAATTGCACCCGGACGACCTCGACCTGCGGTTCGACTATGTAGCGACGCTCGGCGATGCGGGCCGCGCGAACGATGCGCTGGCCGTGCTGCGCGAGGGCGGCGAGGAGGCTGTCCTGTCCGAAAACGGACTCTACCTCCAAGCGGTGATCGCCGCGCGTGGCGGCAGATTCCTGCTCGCGCGCGAATTGCTGCTGCGTTCCGGTCTGGAAAGCGAGGGTGTGCCTGCTGCACTCATGCTGTCGGCAATCGTCGATTTGCAGAATGGCAATCCGGCAAGCGCGGCGCAGACTCTCGATCGCCTGCTGCTCGAGCAGCCGGATAATGTCCGCGCGGTGGAATTGCTGGCCTCGGCCCTCTTGCGGAGCGGGAGCGAGCGGGAACTGGTTTATCGGTTCGCCGAACGCGCGCTCGGTCCGGCAGGCTCTCCGCATTTGCGCGTCTTGGTTGGGAGGGCTTACGAGGCTCTCGAACAGCGGGCAAAGGCGGCGCAGTTCATCGACCTCGCGGCGCTCGGTCCGGACGGACTTGCCCTGTTACCGAGCGACACACCTACCGAAACGCTCACCGCTACCGGCGGCGGTGGCGCGCAGACGCGGGATTTCGTGCGCTCGGTATTGTTCGGTCAGGCGCGAGGATCGGCTGTCGGGAGTGCGCAGGACTTCGTCAGGCGTTTTCCGGGTTCGGCCGATGGCTATGCGATCCTTGGCGATGCCGAACTCGCCAGCGGTGACCGCCGCGCGGCCAGGGATGCCTATGTCCGCGCCTCTGATATTAGGCAGCCCTGGTCGCTCACGCTAAGGCTGGCAGGAAGCCAGGCAACGCCCGAGGCGGCTGCGAACCTGCTCAGGACTTATCTGGAAGCCAATCCGATGAACGGCCATGCGGCTGCGCTGCTGGCCGATGCCTATGCCGCGCAGGGCAAGTGGCGGCAGGCGGCGGCGCTGCTCGATCACGCGATCGCGCATGGCCAGTCCCGCGTGCCTTGGGTGCTTGCATCCAGAGGGATCGCCGCCGGTCAGCTGGGCGATGCAGACACGGCGCTAGACTTTGCGTTCCGAGCTCACGAATTGCAGCCGCTCAATCCGCGCGCAATTGCTGCGCTGATCGTGACCTTGCCAGCAGAACAGCAAGCAGCGCGTGCCGATCTCCAGGCGAAGCTGACCTCGCTCCTCGCGTCCTGAGGCCTCGACAAGACGGAGCACTCGCGGCAGGGGCAGCGCATGGCGCTGCGCACGATCCTGGCCGACCCGATGTTGCGCATGCTGGCGCTTGCCACCGCTCTCGCAGCGATCGTTCCGGTGACCGGCAGCGGCAGGGACATCGCCCAGATTGTCGCGAATTGCGCCGTCTTCCTGCTGTTCCTGCTCAACGGCCTCCGCATCGCGTGCAGCGAGATCATGCGCGGCATTTCCCATTGGCGCTATCAGGCGGTGCTGGTGGTGTGGGTGTTCGGTGCGATGGCGCTGGGCGGGTTGGCGCTATCTCTTGCCGGGGAGGCCTTCCTGCCCGCGTTGATAGCGCTCGGCTTCCTCTATCTCGGCGTGCTGCCGTCGACCGTCCAGTCGGCGACGTCCTATACCGCTCTGGCGGGCGGAGCGGTGGCCTTGGCCGTGGTCAGCGCAGCCCTCCTGAACATCCTCGGCGTGTTCGTATCCGTGCCGCTGTTCCTTGCCCTTGGCGGGAGCGGCGAGGGAGCGGTGGGCAATGAGGTGCTGGTGAAGATCCTTGGTATCCTCGTGCTGCCATTCGCCCTCGGCCAATTATTCCAGAAGCCCGCAGCACCGCTCATCGAGAGCATCAGGACCAAAATCGCCTGGGTCGATCGCTTCGTCATCGCGATTGCGGTCTATGTCGCTTTTTCGGGTGCGGTCGAGCAGGGCATCTGGAGCCGGGTGGACGGAGCGGGCTGGTTGATCCTGTTGGCTTTCGTCGCCCTGTTTCTCGCCTTTGCCCATGGCGGCGCATATCTTGCTGCCAAGTTCGCAGGCTTTGCGCGCGAGGACCGGATCGCCTTCCTGTTTTCCGGCGCGCAGAAAAGTGCAGCTGTCGGCGCGCCTCTGGCTACGATCCTGTTTCCACCCGAGGTTGCGGGCTTCATCGTCCTGCCCTTGCTGCTTTACCACCTTTTCCAGCTGGTGCTGGCAGCGCCGCTCGCTAGTCGGCTGAGTGCATGGCCTCTTCCGGATGGCGACGATTGTAGCGCACCGACCACCAGAAGCTGACGCCGATCAGCAAGGCGCCGATCAGGCCGGTGACGGTTTCGGGGATGGGATAGCGCGCCGACAGTAGCATGATGATGCCGAGCACGATGATCGCCCAGAAGGCACCGTGCTCCAGATAGCGATATTGCGCCAGCGTGCCCTGCCGCACGAGGTGGATGGTCATCGAGCGGACGAACATCGCGCCAACCGAAAGACCCAACGCGATGATGATCATGTTGTTCGACAGGGCGAAGGCCCCGATCACGCCATCGAAACTGAAGCTCGCATCGAGCACTTCGAGATAAAGGAACCCGCCGAGGCCCGAGCGCACGATCTCGCCCGCTGCCTTCTTGCGCGCCTCCCGCTGCTCGATGATCGCCCCGAGTGCGTGGACGGCGATATAGGTAACTAGGCCGAGAATAGCGGCCGTGAGGAAGGTGATCTTGTCGGCAGCAGGCAAGGCAGTCGAAACGAAATAGACGAGCGTCAGGACCATCCCGATTTCGACCGCAGGTATGTTGGAGAACTTGTTGATCGCCCGCTCCAGCACTCCGATCCAGTGCACGTCCTTGTCGTGATCGAAGAAGAAGGCGAGGCCGACCATGGCCAGGAACGCGCCCCCGAAACCGGCGATGCCGATGTGGGCACCCTCCACGATCCGCTCGTATTCCTCCGGATCGTTGAGCGAGAGGCTGACCGCTTCGATTGGGCCGACATTGGCGGCAATCGCCACGATGGCGATCGGGAATACGATGCGCATGCCAAACACGGCGATGAGGATCCCGATGGTCAGGAAGCGCTGCTGCCACACCGGGTCCATCTCGCGAAGGACCGTGGCGTTGACCACAGCATTGTCGAAGCTGAGCGAGACTTCGAGGATCGACAGGACGATCACGATCCACAGGACCGACAGCATGCCGGTGATCGTGCCGGTGCTGGCATAGCCGTACCATGCCCCCAGTCCGAGGCAGACAGCCGTAAAGCCGAGCGAGAACGCGTAATAGCGAAACAGGGTTTCCATCGAGGTTTCCGGTAATCAGCTCTTGGGCTGGTATGTCTGGTCGGGACCGGGGAAGCTGCGCTCGCGAACCTCCTCGGCGTATTGTGCCACGGTCTTCTCTATCACGTCGGCGATGGCCTCGTATTTCTTCACGAAACGGGGAACACGTTCGAACATGCCGAGCATGTCTTCGGTGACGAGAACCTGCCCGTCGCACTGGGCCGAAGCGCCGATGCCGATGGTGGGGCAGGAGACTGCCTTGGTGGCCTCGATCGCGATGGGCTCCACCACGCCCTCTATGACGATGGCGAAGGCTCCTGCCTCGTCCAGCGCTTTGACGTCGGCCACGATCTTGTCGGCCTCGGCATCGCTGCGCCCGCGCGCCATGTAGCCGCCAAGGACGTTCACCGCCTGGGGTGTAAGGCCCACGTGGCCCATCACCGGAATACCGCGCTGGTTGAGGAAGGCGACGGTCTCGGCCATCTGCTCGCCGCCCTCCAGCTTCACTGCAGCCGCGCCGGACTGCTTGAGGAGGTAGGCGGCGCTTTCGAATGCCTGTTCCTTCGACGCTTCATACGAACCGAAGGGCATGTCGACCACGACCACCGCGTGATAGCTCCCACGCACGACGGCGGCCGCGTGGTTCGCCATCATATCCAGCGTGACCGGGATCGTCGAGGGCAGGCCGTAAATCACCTGCGCCAGCGAGTCGCCCACCAGCAGGATATCGCAATGCGCATCGAGCAACTGCGCCTGCCGGGCCGTGTAGGCCGTCAGCATGACGAGCGGCTCCTCCACCTTGCCATCCTGCTTGTGTGCGCGGATCTTCGGCACGGTGAGGCGCTTCATCGGCTGGGGCGTCGGATTGGCGCGGCTGGTCGATGTATCGAGCTGGAAAGTCGTGGACATGGTGCAGCCCCTAGCAAGCCATGAAAGGAAGGCAAAGCGGCGCTTGGATTCGGCAGCGATTGCGTGTCTAAGGGCGCCGACGGGAAAGTGCGGCTGAGGGGCCGCTCTTCAGAGAGGAATTCGACGACAATGGTCGCCACCACCACTTCGACCGGCGAAGGCTGGTCTTCGCGTACAGCCTTCATCCTTGCCGCAATCGGGGCCGCAGTCGGTCTCGGCAACATCTGGCGATTTCCGACACTTGCGGGCGAAAGCGGCGGCGGGGCCTTCGTTTTCTTCTACATTGCCTGCGTCTTCCTGCTCGGCCTGCCGCTGGTGCTGTCGGAAATCTTCATCGGGCGCGTGGGGCAGACCGATGCGGTCGGTTCGATCCGCAAGGTTGCCGCGCAATCGCAGTCCTCGCCGAGCTGGGCGATGTTCGGGGCGATCGGCGCGATTGCCGCATTCCTGACCGTCTCCTTCTACTCGGTTGTCGCCGGCTGGGTGCTGTACTATGCCGGTGTGATGGGCGGCGACCTGGTCGATGCCATTTTGGCAGGTGACCCCTTCCGCGGTGCCCTTGCCGGAGAGGATCAGGCGCAGATTCAGCAGCGGCTGGACAATATGTTCGCCAGCCCCGGCCTACTGCTTGCCATGCACTTCGCCTTCATGGGTGTGACGCTTTTCATCGTCGCGCGCGGAGTCAGCTCGGGGATCGAAAAGGCGGCGACCTGTCTGATGCCGATGTTCTTCGTCCTGCTCGTCGGCCTCGTGATCTACGGCGCTATCGAAGGCGATATCGCCGAGACGGCCGCCTTCCTGTTCACACCCGACTGGTCGAAGCTGACGCCGCAGGTGATGAACTCGGCCCTGGGGCAGGCGCTGTTCTCGCTCTCGCTCGGTGTCGCGGGGCTGATCACCTATGGTTCCTACATCAAAGAGGGCAGCGGCCTCGGCTCGACATCGGCCCTGATTGCAGTGGCCGATACCGCGGTAGCGCTGCTCGCCGGCTTCATGATCTTTCCGATTGTCTTCGCCGTCGGCCTCGATCCGGCAGCCGGCCCGACGCTGGTCTTCCAGACCCTGCCGTTCGCTTTCCAGACCATGCCTGCGGGGGCGCTGTTCGGTTTCCTGTTTTTCGTCCTGATTCTTGTCGCCGCTGTAACAAGCTCCATTTCGCTGCTCGAAGTGCCGACTGCGTGGGGCATCGGAGAGCGCGGTTGGAGCCGCCAGAAGTCGGCGCTGATTTTCGGCGGCGGCGCATTCCTGATCGGGATCGCCTGCCTGCTGGGCTACAATGTCTGGTCGGAGGTCCGCCCGCTCGGCTTCTGGTCGCTGTTCGCGGAAACCGACATCCTCGACACGGTGGACGGGTTTACCGGCAAGGTCATGCTGCCCGTCGGGGCGCTGCTGACGTCGATCTTCATCGGCTGGAAAGCGGACACGAACCTGCTGCGGACTACGACGGGGCTCTCGCCCCTCGCATTCGGCATCTGGCGTTTCCTGATCGCATGGCTCTGCCCTATCGCAGTGGCGATCATCCTGGTGGCGGGCCTGTTCCCGAGCATCCTGGGCGCCTGATCACAATTGCGCTTTTCGGGCGCGTTATTTGCGAGTAATCGAGGCGTTCCGGCTGGCGGAGCGGGGGTGTCCCGCGGCGGGCCGGTGGAGCCAGTCGGCCACATATGATCCTCGACAGGGTGAAGCCGCTCGACGCGATACTCGCGGCGGCTGAGAAGAAGTCGCTGCATCGATCGCTCGGTGCGTGGCAATTGATGCTGTTCGGCATCGGATGCATCATCGGGACCGGAATATTCGTGCTCACCGCCGCCGGCGCGCAGAAGGCGGGGCCGGGCCTGATGCTGGCGTTCGTAATAGCCGGTGCAGTGTGCATCGTGGCGGCGCTTTGCTATGCCGAGATCGCCGCGATGATCCCGGTTGCAGGATCGGCCTATACCTACAGCTATGCGACGATGGGTGAGTTGCTCGCCTGGACGGTGGGCTGGGCGTTGATCCTGGAATACGCCATCGCTGCATCGGCGGTATCGGTCGGATGGTCCGGATATTTCTCCGGCACTATCCTCAACGAGTTCCTCGGCATCGCGCTTCCGCAATGGCTTTCCGCGGGTCCGCTCGCATTGGGCGGAGAGCCGGGTGGCTTCATAAACCTGCCGGCTCTGATAATCGCCCTGATGGTTACATGGCTCTTGATGATCGGCACGAGCGAGAGCGCCAAGGTGAATGCAGCACTGGTCGCGATCAAGGTCACCGCGCTCACTGCGTTCATCGGACTCACCCTGACGAGCGCCTATTTCGATCCGGACAAGTTCAATCCCTTTTTGCCTGCGGGGGTTTTCGGCGGTTTCGGGACGGGTGTGGGCGCAGTCGGCGCGGCCGCGACGATCTTCTTCGCCTATGTCGGGTTCGACGCGGTTTCGACCGCTGCGGAAGAAACGAAGAACCCTCAGCGCAACGTACCGATCGGGCTGGTCGGTTCGCTGTTCTTCTGCACGGTCTTCTACATTCTCGTCGCCGCGGGGGCGATCGGGACGATCGGCGGTCAACCGATCATGGGGCCGGGCGGCGTGCCGCTTCCCGCAGGCTCGGAAGAGCTGGCCCGACAGTGCGCGCTTCCCGCTTATTCGGGAGCTCTCGTCTGCTCGGACGAGGCGCTGGCGCATGTCCTGCGGCGGATCGGATTTTCGGGTATCGGCAACTTGCTGGGTATCGCAGCCTTTCTTGCGCTTCCTTCGGTGATCCTCGTGCTCCTGTTCGCGCAGACGCGCATTTTCTTCGTGACGAGCCGCGACGGGCTGCTCCCGGCAGGCTTGTCGAAAGTGCATCCCCGCTGGAAGACGCCTTACGTCGTCACGCTCCTGACCGGTGCGATCGTGGCCGTAGGGGCCGCTTTCTTTCCGGTCGGGCAGTTGGCCGATATAGCCAATGCAGGAACGCTCTATGCCTTTGCGATGGTGGCAGTGGCAGTGATGGTTCTGCGGCGTACGGCTCCGGATCGGCCACGCGATTTCAGGACGCCGCTGCTATGGTTCGTCGGCCCTGCCACTATCGGCGGTTGTGCGTTTCTCTTCCTCAACCTGCCGCTGGAAGCCATGCTCGTACTGCCTTTGTGGTCGGCGATAGGCCTGCTGGTCTATTTCGGATACAGCCGCAGAATGAGCCATCTCGCCCAAGGGATAGTAGAGGTTGTCGACGATATCGCGGGCGAGGAGACGATGATTCCGATCGATCCTGCCCCACGCAGCGACTGAAAAATGAGAAAGGGCCGCCCCGTGAGAAGCGGCCCTTCGCGACTCGTGTTGTTGTTATTGGTCGATCTTAAAGGTCGACCTTCTTGGCATGCTGTTCTTCGGCTTCGTCGTTGACGGTCATGCCGAGCGCCATCTTGGCAGTGTTGAGCATGCCGAGGTCGCCGTTCCAGATCTCGGCAGTGCCGAGGTCCATGCGTAGGAACAGGATGTCCGGATCGTCCTTGCCGCCGTCGTACCAGGCTTCGACGAAGTTATTCCAGAAATGGTCGAAACGCTCCTTGCTGGTTTCTACGTCAAGTGCACCGCCGAAGCGTGCGAAGATTTCGTGGCCCTTGCCGGCGAAGGTCGCGGTGGCGTTGCCGAGCTTGGCGAAATCGCTGTGCTTGTGCGTGAAGAACCACACCGAGCTGTTCGCATCCTTGTCGAGCTGTGCGGTCATCGGCACTGCAGTGTCGGGCCGTCCGTCGAGCTCGAGGAAAACGAAGGGCGAGTCGGCCATGGCCTTCCAGAATTTGGTCTTGAGTTCGTCGGCATTGCCTTCGGCGTATTTCATGTGTGGTCCTTTCGGTCGTTTGCCTTTCCAACGTGCGGCAAAGGCGATGCGTTCCGGTGCATTGCAAGAGTGCTGAACTAGCCGATTGCGAATCGATCCGGGTTGGAACATATTAGGAACAAATGAGTCGTTCCGTCATGCCTTCCGCCACCGCCTCCCTGCCGCTGGCCTCGCTTGTCGATGCCGGTACCATCGCTGCGCGGGCGAGCTCGCGTTGGCGGCCGGGCCTGGCGGCAGCGGGCAAGGCAGCACTGCATAGCGAGGTGTTTGCCTCGCCGAACGAGGCGGCCGGGGCGGGAGCGGCGCTGGCGCTGGCGCTCGACGATTGGCGAAACCTGCCTCACGCCGGAGGTCGCGGCGATGCTCACGCCGGGACTCACGCCGAGCCCGATGCCCGGCCTGTCCTGTGGGTGCAGACGCGCGATGCGGCGCGGCTTTCCGGGCGTCCTTACCGCGCAGGCCTGCCGAAGGAGATGCGCGACCGGTTGATCCACGTGCTCGCTGATACCGCGCAGGATGCACTCTTTGCGCTGGAAGAAGGGGTGCGTTGCCGGGACATCGCTTGGGTCATGGGCGAGATCGCGGGCAATCCTAAGGCGCTCGATTTCACTGCCTCGCGCCGCCTGACGCTGGCAAGCGAGAAATACAGCGTGCCGCTGTTCCTCGTCCGGCTCGATGCGGCGCGCGATCTGTCGTCGGCCCGGATGCGCTGGGATGTGAGCTCTGCCGCCTCCGACGCGCCCCGATGGAATGCGCATGCGCCCGGTGCGCCGGTCTGGCGGGCCGAGCTGTTTCGCGCACGCGGCCATGTCCCGGGCGAATGGCTATTGCAGGAGCAGGGCGGGGCGCTGAAAGCCCGGCGCGAGCGGGAGGCGGACAATGACATCGGCGCGCTCAACTGGACTGCGGGGCTTCAGCGGCGGCGGCTGTCGCAGCAGGCATGAGCGCGCGCTCCGGCGACCTTGGGTCGTCCCGCCGCATCCTTGCGATCTGGCTGCCCGCTTTCGCGATCGACCGCTGGCGGATCGTCACGCGGGAGGCCGGAGGCGAAATCGATAACGGGCCGCTGGTGCTGATTGCCGACACGGCGCACGGCCCGCGGATCGAAGCTGCCAATCGCCTCGCCACGGATGCCGGCGCGCGTCGGGGCATGATGCTGGCCGATGCCCGCACGCTGTGCCCGGAGATCGCGACCGCACCCAGCGATCCGGCGGGCGATCTGGCGTTCCTCGAACAGCTTGCCGTCCGGGCGCAGCGCTGGGGCCCGTGGTCGGCGATGGACGAACCCGACGGCTTGCTGGTGGACGTGACTGCCGTCGCGCACCTGTTCGGCGGGGAGGAAGCACTGCTGGAGGATGTGCGTACGGGTTTCGCCCGGCGCAATCTCGCCATCCGCACTGCCATCGCACCCACCGCAGGCGCGGCCTGGGCGCTGGCACATTTCGGCCGGGCCGGAGCGATCGTGGACTGCGAGCTAGAACCTGCGCTGGTCGAGCTTCCCGTCGCGGCGCTGCGGCTTGGCAGCGATGTGCTCACCGTGCTGCGTCGCCTCGGCCTCAAGCGGATCGGCGCCATCACGACCATCGGGCGCGATGCGCTCCAGCGCCGGTTCCGCAAGCGCAAGGTGCCTGCGGCCAACCCGCTGCTGCGCTTGGACCAGCTGCTCGGAAGGCTCCCCGAACCGCTCCTCCCGGTGATCGAGCAACACGCGCCGCTCACCCAGCGGCGCCTGATGGAGCCGATCCGCCACCGCACGCTGCTCGACCAGGTGGTGAGCGATCTTGCGGGCGACATGGCACAGCTTCTCGAGAGCAAGGGGCTGGGCGCGCGGCGGTTGGAACTGGGTTTGTGGCGGGTCGATGGCGAGGTTGCGGTGCGCAGGCTGGAAATGTCCGCCGCGACGCGCGATCCTGCCCATATCTGCCGCCTGTTCGCCGCACGGCTCGACGATATCGAGGCGGGCTTCGGCATCGAGCTGCTCCGTTTGCGCGCGAGTTGGACGGAGCCGCTCGCGCTGGCGCAAGGCGATATCGAGGCGCAGGCGGAAAGCCCCGGCACATCGCTCGCCACCTGTATCGACCGGCTGACCGTGCGGCTTGGACCCAAGGCGGTCAGCCGCCCGGTGCCTTACGCCAGTCACATCCCGGAGCGCGCGCAGCGCTGGAAGCCGCCGCTGGAGCGCGAGCCGCCGACGCAGGGCATGCTGGAATTCCACGCCCGCCCGCTGAAGATGCTCGACACGCCGGAGCGCATCGCCGTGCTCTATGCTTCGCCCGACGGCTACCCCCAGCGCTTTCGCTGGCGCGGCGGCGTGCATGAAGTCGCGCGGGTCGAAGGGCCGGAGCGGATCGCGCCCGAATGGTGGCGCGAGCGCGGCTCGGTCCGCCTACGCGATTACTACCGGATCGAGGACGAGCGGGGGCGGCGTTACTGGATCTATCGCCAGGGCATTGCCGGAGACGGGCGGGGCGGACCGCCGGACTGGTTCCTGCAGGGGCTCTGCGCCTAGCTCTCGGACACCAGGAACGCGCGGCGCGAGCGTTTCTGGCCGAGCGGGATGTTGCTGAAATTCGCCACCGGGCCGGTCTCGACTTCGACGGTCTGCACCGTGGCGTCCAAAGCTGCTTGCGGAATGCCCCGTTCGAACACCAGCCCGCAGCTACCGTCGCGGCTCCATACGACCTTGCACCAGTGTTCCTGATCGCCCCAGACGAGCAGCCCGGAAATTCCGCTGGCCGGCAGGTCCTCTGCCTCGAAGCATGCTCCGTCGATCGACAGATCGGTCAACCGACCGCATCGTTCGCCGCCGAGCAAGCGAAGCGATGCCGGACAATCGACGGCATAGCGCCGACTTGTGCGTCGTTCGGATTGGCTCGCGACCTGTTTTCTCTGGAATAGCGCCACGCGGTGCCCCCTATCGGGATCGTCATCGGGGGGCTCTGGTTACCGCGACCTTTTCCGGAACGGTAAACACGGCCTTAGGAATACCCGCCCGGCACCATGCCGGACGGGTATTGCAATCAGGGTCGGTCGAAGAAATCCACTCGCCCGTCGTCGAGGTCGTAATAGGCGCCCACGACCTTCAGTTTGCCGGCTTGCTGTGGCTCGAGCAGGATGGGGTCGGTATGCTGTCGAAGCTGCCGTACGACGCGACTGACGTTGGCGCGCACCGAATTATCGAGCAGGTCGCCTTCCTTGTCACGGACCGACAGGACCGCCGGAATGATCGGTTCGATCATGGGGCCGATGGAGCCAGGGAATGTCGCATTGTCCGTCACGACTTCGGTCGCCGCTTTTACGGCACCGCAACTCTCGTGACCCATCACGACCACGAGAGGAACATTCAGCACCGCCACGGCATATTCGATCGACCCTAGGGCGACCGTATCCACGGTATTCCCGGCATTGCGAATGACGAAGAGTTCGCCCAGTCCGCGACCGAACAGGAGTTCGGGCGGCACCCGGCTATCGGAGCATGTCACTTAGGCAGCGAAAGGCTGTTGCCCGGCGGCGAGATCGAGCCGTCGTTGGGAACTGGTAAGCACGCTCGTACGGCCGCCGGTAAGGAATTGCTCGTTTCCTCGTCGCAGCAGCTCGAGTGCCTGGTCGGGGGTGAGGTCGGAAGCCGGCGGCGCAGGTTCGGGCATTCCCGGATTATCCTGCGCCAGGGCAGAATTACCACCCAGCAAAGCGGCGGCACTGACGGCCCCCGTTGGACCAAGCATGGATCGACGAGATATCATAACCACTCTCCTTTAGCGCCCGAAGTCAGAGTGGTTCGGGCGCTGGTTTGCTCTATCGCCAAGGGCGATCGCTCAACGTCCGACATCACGAGCGCATATGCGCCCGCCAGAGGGGCCCGGTCCGTGCAATTTTACGCTGCTTTGGCGGGGGGGTTCGCGCGAACGAGATTTTTGCTGTTGGAAAAACCCGAGAGAGAACATATAAAGAACAGATGGCGTCGCAAACCATCCTTCAGAAGCTCGAGATTCTCGCCGATGCGGCGAAATACGATGCATCCTGCGCGTCGTCCGGCACGGCGAAGAAAAACAGTGTGGGCGGCAAGGGGATCGGCTCGACCGAGGGTATGGGCATATGCCACGCCTATGCGCCCGATGGCCGCTGCATCAGCCTGCTGAAGATCCTGCTGACCAATCACTGCGTGTTCGACTGCCACTACTGCGTCAATCGCAAGAGTTCGAACGTGGCGCGCGCGCGCTTCACGCCGCAGGAAGTGGTGGACCTCACGCTGGCCTTCTACCGGCGCAATTACATCGAAGGACTGTTCCTGTCCTCGGGTATCGTGAAGAGCTCGAACCACACGATGGAGCAGATCGTGGAAGTCGCCCGCATCCTGCGGGAAGAGCACGATTTTCGCGGCTACATCCACCTGAAGACAATTCCCGAAGCCGATGCCGAGATCGTGCATCAGGCGGGGCTCTATGCCGATCGTGTGTCGATCAATGTCGAGCTGCCGACCGATAGCGGTCTCACCCGCCTCGCGCCCGACAAGGATGCGCGCCAGATCGAAGGCGCGATGGGCAAGGTGAAGGCCGACCTCGTCGAAGCGAAGGATGCCCGCAAACGCTTTCACCATGCGCCGCGCTTCGCGCCTGCGGGCCAGTCCACGCAGATGATCGTCGGCGCGGACGCCGCGAGCGATGCCGATATTGTGGGCAAGGCGAGCCGGCTCTACGACAATTTCCGCCTGCGCCGCGTCTATTACAGCGCCTTCTCGCCGATCCCCGATGCCAGCGCCGTACTGCCGCTGAAGCGCCCGCCGCTGATCCGCGAGCACCGGCTCTATCAATCCGACTGGCTGATGCGCTTCTATGGCTACAAGCCGACCGAGGTGATGCAGGCGACCGAGGCGGATGGGAATCTGCCGCTCGATATCGATCCCAAACTGGCCTGGGCGCTCAAATTTCGCGAGCAGTTCCCGCTCGACGTGAACTGCGCGAGCCGCGAGCAATTGCTGCGCGTGCCGGGTCTTGGCGTGAAAGCGGTGAACAAGATCGTCGCGAGTCGCCGTCATCGCAATTTGCGGCTCGACGATGTGGCGCTGCTGACGCAATCGATCACCAAGGTGCGGCCGTTCATCTGTACGGTGGACTGGCGCCCGATCACGCTGACCGATCGCGCGGATCTGCGCAGCCTGCTCGCGCCGAAGACCGAGCAGTTGGAGCTGTTCGCGGCATGAGGTCCTCGCGCAGCCTCTCGGGCGTGAAGCTCGGTACCTATTACGTCGTACACATTCCGGAACCGGACGATTTCGACTTCTGGCGGGAACGGGCGCGCGGGCTGATCCAGTGCGATGTCCCGCCCGACCGGATTGCATGGGTCGAACCGGGCGGTAGCGGCGACCTGTTTGCGCATGGCAAGCGCCGCATGCCCGTGCCGCCGAAGGATGGGCCGCCGGTGCGCGCCAACCGCCGCTTCGTCAGTCTGGCGCGTAATGCCGCGCTCCATTCGGATCCCGAGCGTTTTGCGCTGCTCTACCGCCTGCTCTGGCGATTGCAGGCCAATCCGCGAATCATGGAGGACAAGGCGGACCTCGATGTCCGCAAGCTGGAAGAGCTCGACAAGAATGTGCGCCGTGACAGCCACAAGATGCACGCCTTCGTCCGATTTCGCTTGGTGGAGGATGAAGAGGGCGCCGAGCATTACGTCGCCTGGTTCGAGCCCGATCACCACATCCTGCGCGCCAATGCGGGCTTCTTCATGCGGCGCTTTTCAAACATGCGCTGGTCGATCCTGACGCCGCGCGGCTCGCTTCACTGGGACGGCGAGACGGTGGCGGAAGGCCCGCCTGCCGACCGCAGCGACGCGCCGAGCGGCGATCCGACCGAGGATTTGTGGCGCAGCTACTATGCATCGATCTTCAATCCTGCGCGTTTGAAGATCGGGGCGATGCTGAAGGAAATGCCCAAGAAATACTGGAAGAACATGCCCGAAGCCGCGCTCATTCCCGACCTGGTGGCGGGTGCGCAGAAGCGGGAAAGTGCGATGGTCGAGAAGGGAACGCTTGAATTCGAGGAGCGGCCTGAAGCGCTCGCAGCGATCGACAAGGCGATCCACGCTTGCTGCAAGTGCCCGATCGGCCAGCTCGACAATCACGCGGTGATGGGTGAGGGGCCGCAGGATGCCGCGCTGATGATCGTCGGCGAACAGCCGGGCGATCAGGAAGATCAGCAGGGTCGGCCCTTCGTCGGCCCTGCCGGCCAGTTGCTCGATACGCATCTGGAGAAGGTCGGGATCGACCGGCGCGCGGCTTACGTCACCAATACGGTCAAGCATTTCAAATATGTGCAGCGCGGCAAGCGGCGCATCCACCAGTCGCCCGGTGCGAAGGAGATCGATACCTGCCGCTGGTGGATCGAGAGCGAGCGCGCGATCGTGCAACCCAAGCTGATCCTCGCCATGGGCGCGAGTGCGGCACGCGGCATGCTGGGCAAGACGGTCAGCATCACCAAGGTGCGGGGGGAGCCCATCGCGCTGGAAGACGGCAGTGAGCTGTGGGTGACGGCGCACCCCTCCTATCTCCTGCGGCTCGACGGACCCGCGCGCGAGGAGCAGGCACGCCTGTTCGATACCGACCTTGCCGCAGTGAAGGAACGGCTCGAGGAACTGGCCGGGTGATGGTGTGCCGGAGAACGACCACCAGATTCCCAAACGCAGGATCGATGTCGATCCCGACCTCGTAAGGACGCCACAGCGCGCGCCTTTCGTCGAGCTCGGGCTTGTTTCCTGCTTCAGCTTCCTGCGCGGCGCCTCCGATGCGGTCGATCTGGTCGAGCGGGCCTATGGGCTCGGTTACGATGCGATCGGAATTGCCGATGCCAACACCATGGGCGGCGTGGTGCGCATCCATAGCGAGGCGAAAACCCTTAAGTTGAAGCCGCTCATCGGTTGCAGGATAGAAACGGTCGAAGGTTTCGCCTTCCTCGCCTATCCCAAGGATCGCGCGGCTTACGGCAGGCTATGCAGACTGATCTCTCAAGGACGTATGGCCACGCTGGAGGGAGAGTGGCAGGCCAAGGGCGAATGCCACATCTCGCTGGCAATGCTCGCTGCGCAGAGCGAAGATGTGCAGCTGATCCTCATGCCACCGCGCGATCTGGAGCAGCGTTTCGCGATCGCGATCCCGAGCAATGTCGTGCTGTTTCGCCAGGCGGATACAGAGGAGGCAGTCGAAACCCGGTGGACGCAGGTCGAGGGTAACCTGGCCGACATTCTCCCGCACCTCACCCAGCAGCTGCCGACGATGCGCCATATTGCTGCGAGCTATCTTTATACGGCGGCCGATATCGCGCGGATAGAGACGCTCGACCATTACGCCAGACTGCATGGCCTGGGCATCCTCGCCACCAACGACGTGCATTACGCCACGCCCGATAAGCGGCCCCTGCAGGATGTGATGACGGCCATCCGTCACAAGACCACAGTGGCGGAGGCCGGACACCTGCTGTTCGGCAATGCCGAGCGATACCTCAAGTCGCCTGCCGCCATGGTCCGCATGTTCGCGCGCTGGCCACACGCGATTGCCGCCGTACGCGAAGTGGCCGATGCCTGCGATTTCAGTCTCGACACGCTGAAATACGAATATCCCGAGGAGCTTTATCCCGGCGGCGTCGATCCGCAGGGCTATCTCGAAAGCGAAACCTGGAAAGGGGCCGCCTGGCGCTATCCGCAAGGCATTCCCGACAGCTTGCGCGAGACGCTGCACAAGGAACTCGCGCTGATCGGAAAGATGGAACTCGCGCGATATTTCCTGACCATCAAGGACATCGTCGATTTCGCGCGCGAGACAGTCGATCCGCCGATCCTGTGCCAGGGGCGGGGAAGCGCGGCCAATTCGGCGGTCTGCTATTGCCTCGGCATCACCAGCGTCGATCCGGAAAGGCACCAGTTGCTGTTCGACCGCTTCATCTCCGAAGACCGCAAGGAGCCGCCCGATATCGATGTCGATTTCGAGCATGAGCGGCGCGAGGAGGTGATCCAGTATCTTTATCGCAAATACGGCCGCCATCGGGCCGGCCTGTGCGCCACTGTGATACACTACCGCCCGCGCATGGCGATCCGCGAGGTGGGCAAGGCGATGGGCCTGTCCGAGGATGTCACCGCCGTGCTGGCGCGCACTGTCTGGGGCGGGTGGGGCCGCACGATCGACGAGGGGCATGTCGAAAACGAAACCGGCCTCGACCTCACCGACCCGCATTTGCGCCGCGTGCTCAAGCTGACCGAGCAGATGATCGGCATGCCGCGCCACCTCAGCCAGCATGTCGGCGGTTTTATCCTGACTGACGGCCCGCTGACCGAGATGGTCCCCATCGGCAACGGCGCCATGCCCGACCGCAGCTTCATCGAGTGGGACAAGGACGACATCGACGATCTCGGCATCCTGAAGGTCGATGTCTTGGCTCTCGGAATGTTAACTTGCATCCGCAAGGGGCTGAAACTGATCGAGGATCATCACGGCAAGAGCTACCAGCTCGCGACCATCCCGCGCGAGGATCCGGCGGTCTACGACATGCTGTGCACGGGCGACTCGCTCGGCGTGTTCCAGGTCGAAAGCCGGGCGCAGATGAACATGCTCCCGAGGCTCAGGCCGCGGGAATTCTACGATCTCGTCGTGCAAGTCGCCATCGTGCGGCCCGGGCCGATCCAGGGCGACATGGTTCACCCCTATCTCAAGCAGCGCCGCCGGGCGCGCGAGGGCAAGACCGATTTCTACCTGCCATCGCCCGCGCCCGAGCACGGTCCGCCCGACGAGCTCTCGTCGATCCTGAAGCGAACCTATGGCGTCCCGATCTTCCAGGAACAGGCAATGAAGATCGCCATCGACGCGGCGAAGTTCAGCTCGAAGGAGGCGAACCGGCTGCGCAAGGCCATGGCGACCTTCCGCAGCCGCGGCATGGTGAACGAGCATCAGGACATGATGGTCGGCCGCATGATCGAACGCGGTTACGATCCCGAATTCTCCGCACGCTGCTTCGAGCAGATCAAGGGCTTCGGTGAATACGGCTTCCCGGAAAGCCATGCCGCCAGCTTTGCGCACCTCGTCTATGTGTCGAGCTGGATGAAGTGCCATTATCCGGCGGCCTTCGCCTGCGCATTGCTCAATTCGCAGCCGATGGGCTTCTACGCCCCGGCGCAGATCGTGCGCGATGCACGCGAACATGGCGTCACGGTGCTGCCCGCCGACGTCAATTTGTCCGACTGGGACTGCACGCTGGAAAAGTGCGAGGGCGAGATCGCCTTGCGCCTTGGCCTCAGGCAGGTCGACGGCTTGCGGGAGGCCGTGGCGGCACGGCTGATCGGGGAGCGCGAGGAACGGGGGCCCTATGCCGACGTCACGGCGCTGCGGGACCGTGCCCGCATCGGGCCGTCGCATGTCGAGCGGCTTGCCAGCGCCGATTGCTTCGGTTCGATCGCGCTGTCGCGACGTCAGGCGCTGTGGGATGCGCGCAGCCTGATCGCGGAGCCGGACCTGCCGCTGTTCGCCGCCGCGGCGGAGCGGGAGGAGGGCGCCGAGATATCGGCCACGCAGCTGCCTCACATGCCGCTGAGCGAGGAAGTCGTGGCGGATTACCAGACCACGCGGCTCAGCCTGAAGGCGCATCCGATGTCGTTCCTGCGTGAGGACCTGGATGCGCGCGGCTTCGTGCGCGCCTGCGACCTTCGCGAGCGCAAGTTTCGCTCCACCGTCAATGTGGCAGGGGTGGTGCTGATCCGCCAGCAGCCGGGCAGTGCCAAGGGGGTCTGCTTCATCACGCTGGAGGACGAGACGGGCGTGGTGAACCTCGTCATCTGGCCCGATCTCAAGGCCCGCCAACGCAAGGTGGTGATGGGTGCGCGGCTGATGGAAGTGCGCGGGCGCGTGGAATATGACGACGAGGTCGTCCACGTCATCGCCCAGCACATGACCGATGCGACGCAGGATCTCCACCACCTGTCGGACGACCTGCTGGTCGCGCCGATCGCGCGGGCGGATCATGTGAACAGCCCGCTGCCGTCGCATTGCAAGGCGGGATGGGAAAATCCGGCCGGGAGTGCCGATGCGCCGGCTTCCGAGACCACGGCGAAACCGCCGCCGAAGGACGACTGGCAGGACCCGCCGCCGGGCAATCGCGAGTGCGGGTGGGGAGGTCGGCATCCGCGCGATGTGCGCGTGATCCCGAAATCGCGCGACTTCCATTGATGTGGGAGCGATCCGTCCGGCCAGCGGTTTGGTCGGGTATGCAAGTCGGCAGCGTCAATCGTGAAATTTGAAATCTCCCGCGGCATCGGCCGTTTCCGCGCCGACCGCCGTGTGGTCATCGCGCTCGTCCTGGTCGGCCTGGCGCTCGCCGGCCGGGTGTGGCTGGCCGAGCATCCCGAGCATAGTCCCTGGGCACCGCTCGACCTGCGGGACCCCGTGGGGTGGGCAACGGAAGCAAAGCTGCTGGCACTGCGGAACGATCCCGCACGATGCCGCGCTGCGCTTGAGCGTAGCGAGATCGCCTTCACCGCGCTCGATCCCGCAGGCGAGGGTGCGTGCAGGCGCGAGGATCGGACCCGGCTCGATGGGTACCCCCTGTCGCCCTCGACACCTGCCATGACCTGTCCGACGACCGTCGCGCTCCATCTGTGGGAACGCGACGTGCTCGAACCGTTGGCGCGGGAGTTATTCGGTAGTGAAGTCGAAAAAATCGAACATCTTGGAGCATATTCCTGCCGTCGCCTCTACGGTCGTGACGGAGGGCCTTGGAGCGAACATGCCACAGCCAATGCCATCGATATTGCCGGCATCCAGCTATCCGATGGGACGCAAATCAGCGTACTGCGAGATTGGGAGGCGGATGGCCCGAAAGCTGAATTCCTGCGCCGTGCCCGCGATGGCGCCTGCGACAGTTTCGCAACCGTCTTGAGCCCCGACTACAATGCCGCGCATGCCGACCACTTCCACCTAGATATGAGCGCCCGCTGGCGAGGCGTATGTCGCTGATCAGCGCGGCGAGGCGCAGTCGACGACGCGGGTTTCCGAGTGGTCGTCGCTCTGCTTGAGGCTCTCGCAAGAAGCTTTCGTCAGCAACACGCCATCACGGTTCGTCGACATGAGGATCGTGTTGTCATCGACCTTCTCCAGCAGCGGATCGGAGTGCAGAACCTTCATCACGTCCCAGCGCAATGGGATGTCGGGATCGAAGGGCCTCTCGGTCAGCGGCTCGCTTATTCGCGTTTGACGGCAGCGCGCGACCACCAATTTTCTCGACGACTCCTGCCTCCGTGTACCGATAGGCGATGTCGTATTGCGGGCAGCGAGAATAACCAGCCTCGATCCCGTCGAATACGATCCTTCCGGACACATCGGACAAGCCGATCCCGGCATGGCCACCTTGCTCAAGATAATGCGTAATCCCGACCATTCGCCATTCGCCAAGCAAATCCTGCGGCGGCAGCAAGTAGGCAAGTCGCCGCTGAGCAGGCCGCTCAAGCAGCAGCTGCGTGTCTCCGGCAGTGAGCAGCAATCGACCGTCCGGCAATCGTTCAACGCTCGGATTTCGGTCGAAAAAGGTGAAAAGCTGACTATCCCGCTCTTCCCTCTCGGGTCCGCAGCCAATTTCGGTCTGAAAGCGTTGGCTTGGCGACGACACGAAGCGCCCGTCACGCACGGTTCCCGATGCGCCCAAGTGGTTGCATTCGATTTGCAGGTTCACTCCATTGTCACCGAAGTCGGCGAAAGCTGAGCGCTTCGAACCCGACAGGCGGCGCGGCTCATGGCCATCGAAATTGACGATGTCCCACTCGCCCAGGATGTCCTGGCTGCTGGTAACCGGTTCGACTTCCACAGTGGTGCTGCTTGGATCGACCTTTGTGGCCGTGATCGGCTCAGTCTCTCCCATCTGCTGCACGGCAGGCACGCATGCGAAAAGAGTCGCGGTAGCGCAGGCGGCACCAAGCGCAGATGATGCGTTCTACGGGGGAGGACGGCTGCATTCCTTCAGATTCGCACGCCCGGCCTTGTCGCAGGCTGAACGGTCACGCTTCGAGGGAATATCCCGCGCTGCGGACCGTCCGTACCGGATCCTTGGCATCGTCGATCTCGATGGCCTTGCGCAAGCGGCGAATGTGAACATCGACGGTTCGCAACTCGATCTCGCTTTCGGTGCCCCACACGCCGTCGAGCAGCTGGCCACGGCTGAATACTCGGCCCGGGCTCTCCATGAAGAATTTAAGGAGTCGATACTCGGTCGGGCCGAGTTGCACATCCTGGCCCCGGCGAGTGACCTTGTGCGCGACCGGATCGAGCACGATGTCGCCCACCGCTATGGTCTCCCCTGCAAGCACGGGCCGAATACGCCGCATAACGGCTGCGACGCGCGCCAGCAGTTCGCGGGGGCTGAAGGGCTTGGTGAGGTAATCGTCGGCACCGGTGTCGAGACCGCGAACACGGTCGTCCTCGGTTTCCCGCGCGGTGAGCATGATGATGGGCACATGTGCCGTTTCCTTGTCGCGACGCAGGCGCCGGCAGACTTCGATCCCGCTCGTGCCTTCGATCATCCAGTCGAGGATGACGAGATCGGGCGTTTCCTCCGAAGCCATCAGCAACGCCTCATCGCCATCGGCGGTGGTGCGCACGTCGTAGCCTTCATTGGCGAAACGATACTCGAGTAGTTCGGAGAGGGCCGGATCGTCCTCTACCAGCAATAGCTTGGCCGCGTTCAAATCCTTGCCTTCCCGCGATGATTCCGTGTCGGGCATGGCAGTATGACCTTCGCGCTACAGAATTGTGTCAGTCGTCTTCGTCGGGCGGATATGTTCCGACGGCAGCGAAATGGACCATCTCGGCGACATTGGTCGCATGGTCGCCGATACGTTCGAGATTGCGCGCCACGAACAGCAGTTGCGCCGCACTCGAAATCGTCGAAGGGTTTTCGACCATATGGCTGACAAGATTGCGGAAAATCGAGTTGTAGAAGGCGTCCACCTTCTCGTCCGCCGCGATGACTTCGCGCGCTAGTTCGGCATCGCGAGCGGCATAGGCGGTGAGCACATCGTGCACCATCTCGCTTGCGACTTCGGCCATGGCGGGCAGAAGGGTGAGCGGCTCGAACTGCTTGCGGTTGGAACCGATTTCCTTGCTCGCCTTGGCAATATTCTTGGAATAGTCGCCGATCCGCTCGACAACGCCCGCTATCTTCAGCGCGGCGATGACTTCGCGCAGGTCGTCGGCCATAGGCGCACGCAGAGCGATGATCCGTACGGCCAGCTTGTCGACCTCGCTTTCGAGCACGTCGATCTTCTTGTCGGCCTTGACGATCCTGTCGGAAAGCTTGTCGTCGCCTTTCACCAGCGCATCGATCGCCTGCTGGATGGCCGCTTCGGCGAGGCCGCCCATCTCGGCGATCAGGCCGCGCAGGCGCGTGATGTCTTCGTCGAAGGCCTTGACGGTATGTTCTTGAATGGAATCCATGGTCTTATCCGTACCGTCCGGTGATGTAATCCTGGGTGCGCTGCTCCAGCGGATTGGTGAATATGTCAGAAGTACGACCGTATTCCACCATCTTTCCCAAGTGGAAGAAAGCCGTGCGCTGGCTGACGCGGGCAGCTTGCTGCATCGAGTGGGTCACAATCACGATGGCATAACGGCCGTTGAGTTCCGCGATCAGTTCTTCGATCTTCGCCGTTGCGATCGGGTCGAGCGCCGAACAGGGTTCGTCCATCAGGATGACCTCGGGATCGACCGCGATGGCGCGCGCGATGCAAAGGCGCTGCTGCTGGCCGCCGGACAGGGCCGTTCCGCTATCCTGCAGGCGGTCTTTCACCTCTTCCCACAGGCCGGCTCGCTTTAGCGAGCGTTCGACGATGGCATCGAGTTCGTCCTTGCCCTCGGCAAGACCGTGGATCTTGGGTCCGTAAGCGATGTTTTCGTAGATGGATTTGGGGAAGGGATTGGGTTTCTGGAAGACCATCCCGACCCGGGCACGAAGTTGCACCACGTCCATCTTGGAGCGGTAGATGTCTTCGCCGTCCAGCGTGATCTCGCCCTCGACACGCGCCGAGGGGATCGTGTCGTTCATGCGGTTGAGCGTTCGGAGGAAGGTTGACTTGCCGCAGCCCGACGGGCCGATGAAAGCCGTCACATATTTGGTCGGGATTTCGATCGACACTTCGTCGATCGCCTTCTTGTCTCCGTAGAACACGGAGACGTCGCGCGCGCTCATCTTGGCGTCGGTCGCTTCAAGGTTTTCGTGTACTACGGTCACCAGCTTTTCTCGAATTTGTTGCGCAGGTAGATTGCGAGTCCGTTCATCAGGAGCAGGAACAGCAATAGCACGATAATGGCAGCGCTGGTGCGTTCCACGAAGCCGCGGTCGATTTCATCGGACCACAGGAAGATCTGCATCGGCAGGACCGTGGCGGGAGAGGTGAAGCCATCGGGCGGCGTCGCCACGAAGGCGCGCATGCCGATCATCAGCAGCGGCGCGGTCTCACCCAGGGCGCGAGCCATGCCGATAATCGTGCCGGTAAGGATACCAGGAAGGGCGAGAGGCAGGACATGATGGAACACAACCTGCACCGGGGAGGCGCCGACCGCCAAGGCGCCATCGCGGATGCTTGGCGGGACGGCCTTGATCGCATTGCGTCCGGCTATCACGATCACCGGCATGGTCATCAGGGCTAGCGTCATGCCGCCGATTACCGGCGCGGAGCGCAGGTTTGGGAAGATCGTCAGGAATACGGCGAGGCCCAGCAGGCCGAAGATGATCGACGGGACCGCGGCGAGGTTGTTGATCGACAGCTCGATGATGTCGGTCCACTTGTTCTTTGGCGCGTATTCCTCGAGATAGAGCGCTGCCAGCACGCCGATCGGGAAGGCGAGCAGAAGCGTAACGATCATCGTCAGCATCGAGCCCTTGAGCGCGCCCCAGATGCCGACCTGCTGCGGGTTTGTCGCGTCGGCACGGGAAAGGAAGCCCGGGTCGAAATTCTTGCCGATTCGGCCTTGCTCGTAGAGCGAGTTCGCCAGCGCCTGCATCTCCGGCGAGCCTTCGCCCTCATATCCCGAAGCGAGGTCCGCCGAGGCGGGCAGGGAGAAGGTCACTTGCTCGCGCAAGATACCGGGATCGGCTGCAATCGCCGCTGCAACATCGCGCCAAGCCTGTCCGCCGAGCTGCTCGGCCGCCTCGTCGCCGAGTGCTTCGGTGGCGAAGTATTGCACGACATCGGGCAGGCCCTGCGCTTCGAGAGACTGGACTGCTCCCGATTGCGCCATGGTAGAGGCGCCGGCGGATATGCCGGCCTGCGTGAAATCGATAGGCACTTCCACTTCGACGCGCTGGAAACCGCCGATGCCGTTGATGGTCATCGTGCCGAGCAGGAAGACCAGCACTGCGATAGAGAACACGATCGCCCCGAGGCCGATGGCCTTGAAGCGGCGTTCGGCGGCGTAGCGCTTCTTCAGCCGCGCTTCGAAGGCGGCGGTGCGCGTCGGGGCGCGCATGGTGGCGGCCTCTTCACTCATAAGCTTCGCGATACCGTTTGACGACGCGCAAGGCGACGAAGTTGAGGCCGAGGGTGACCATGAAGAGCACGAAACCGAGAGCGAACGCGCTCAGCGTAGCCGGATGATCGAAGCTGCCTTCGCCCGTCAGCATGGCGACGATCTGCACGGTCACGGTGGTCATCGATTCGAGCGGATTGCCGCTGAGGTTGGCGGCGGTCGAGGCCGCCATCACCACGATCATGGTCTCGCCGATTGCGCGGCTGATTGCCAGCATGACGCCTGCGACGATGCCGGGGAGCGCCGCAGGAACGAGCACCCGGCGGATGGTTTCATTGGTGGTTGCGCCCATTGCAAGGCTGCCATCGCGCATGGACTGAGGGACCGCCGCGATGCTGTCGTCGGCCATCGAGCTGACGAAGGGAATGATCATCACGCCCATCACCAGGCCTGCCGCCAGCGCGCTTTCGCTGGACGGGTTGGAGGCACCGAGGTCGATGGCAAGGTCACGGATTGCAGGTGCAATCGTAAGCGCAGCGAAATAGCCATAGACCACCGTGGGTACACCGGCGAGGATCTCGAGAGTCGGCTTGACCCACGAACGGACCTTCGGGTTGGCATATTGCGTGAGGTAGATCGCGCTCATCAGTCCAAGCGGGATCGCCACGATCATGGCGATGATCGCTCCGATGAAGAGCGTGCCCCAGAAGAGCGGGATCGCCCCATATCGCGAAGCGTCCGGACTGTCGGGATTGGCCATCGGATCCGGCCCCCAATGGGTCCCGAACAGGAAATCGATCGGCGAAACCATGCCGAAGAAGCGGACAGTCTCGAAAATGAGACTGGCGAGGATGCCGATGGTCGTCAGGATCGCGACCAGCGAGGCAGCCAGCAGGATCGCCATCACGATCCGCTCCACCCGTGTGCGCGCGGCGAAGTCCGGCTTGAGGCGCAGGAAGGCCCACGTGCCAGCCAGGAAAGCGATCAGCAGCGTCACCACGATGCCGATTGTGGTGTAATAGGAAAGTGCTTCCCTGAACGGCTCGACCAGGTCCCGCGCCTGCGGATTGAAGACGGCAGGTGCCGCACCGGTCGCCACTGCGCGAGCCTCGTTGAGGATCGTCTGGCGCTGGAATCCGAAAGCAGGAAGATCGGCCGCGGCGGGGCTGGAAAGCACCGTCTGGCTGATGAGCCCGGGCGCGATCGCGCTCCATAAGGCGACGAAGGCGAGGACGGGCAGGACGATCCAGAGCGCGACATACCATGCGTGGTAGGTCGGCAGGCTCGACAGCCGCCCGTCAGCGCTTTCGCGGCGGAGCGTCCAGGCGCGCGCGCGGGCCGCCAACCATCCGGCGAGCCCGAGGCCTAGGGCCAGGAGAAGCAGGATGGTCGGTGACATACGCTAGGGTGCTTGCCTTACTTCAGCTGCGCGCCGTCGAGCGTGGTGAACTCGGTCGCCGCCTTGGTGTTGGCCGCCATAACGTCGTCAGGCGATGCGACAAGCCCGATCTTCGACAGTTCGCCGCCTTTGCCCCACATCTTGGTCCATTGGGCAAGATATTCGCGCAGGCCCGGAATCGCGTCGAGGTGAGCATTCTTCACATAGACGTAAAGCGGACGAGCACCGGGATATTCGAAGTTGGCGATGTTTTCGTAGGTCGGATCGACTCCATTCATCGGCAGGCCCTGGACCTTGTCGGCATTCTCTTCGAGATAGCTGTAGCCGAAGACGCCGACGGCCTTGGGGTTGCCCTCGATCTTCTGGACGATGAGGTTGTCTTGTTCGCCCTGGTCGACATAAGCGCCGTCCGAACGCACTTCGGTGCAAAGCTGCGCGTGGCGGTCTTCGTCGCTGTCCTTGAGCGCCTTCATTTCGGCATTGGTGTCGCAACCTACTTCTAGAACCAGTTCTTTCAAAGCATCACGCGTGCCCGAGGTGCTGGGCGGGCCATAAACCAGGATCGGCTCGTTGGGGAGCGACGGGTCCACGTCGGACCATGTCTCGTTGGTCTGCTCTTCGCCATAGGGGTTTGCGGCAAGCGCTTCGTACACATGCTGCGGCGTGAGGCTCATCATGATGCCGCCCTGCGCCGATGCGAAGGCGATCCCGTCGAGCCCGACCTGGATTTCCGTGATTTCATTGACGCCGTTGGCCTGGCAGTCGGCAAATTCGCTGGCCTTCATGCGGCGCGAGGCATGGGTCATGTCCGGCGTGTCCGCGCCGACGCCCGAGCAGAACAGGTTCATGCCGCCGCCGGTACCGGTCGATTCGATGATCGGGCTCTTGTAGTCGGGGTTCGAGCGCGCGAAGGCTTCGGAAACGGCTTTGGCAAAGGGGAAGACGGTCGAGGAACCGACAGCACGGATCGAATCGCGCGAAGCGGAATCGCCCGCACCGCCGCCGCAAGCGGCGAGAGCGGCAGCCGAAACGGCAGCGAAGATGAAGGATTTGGTCTTGGTCATGATAGATCCCTTACATGTTAACTAGCGGCGCATAAGCGCTTCGATGTTACAGGGTTGCGACAGAAGTCTGACGGCGGATCAAAAGTCCACCTGAGCGCGCACGCCGAAGGCGTCCACGGAATAGGACATGTCGCCGTCGGCGGTGGGGATGACGGCGTTGTCATATTCGAGAAGGCCGTAGTTGACGCCGAAAAGCACATAAGCGGTCGGCTTCCAGATCAGCGAGGCGAGGTAGCCGTTCTGGGTGCCACCGAGGATGCCTGCATCATTCAGATCTAGATAGTCGTAGCGCAGGTTGAACTGCACCGATCCGATGCCACCCTTGCCGACGGGATTGGACGGCTTGGTCCGATCGAACTTGCCGCCCTTGTAGCCGCGCGTGTCGCCTGCCGTCAGATAGTAGCCGACCTCGGCGTAGCCGCCGAAGAAGGTGGGGTCTTCCACGGTGCCGGCCATGTTGACGGTCTGCCAGAACCCTTCGGCGGCGGCATGGAACGGACCGGCGATCGCGGCGGCTTCCAGGCCCAGCCCGAATTCGCTCTCGGTCCCGAGATTGCCGGTGTTGACGAAACGCTCCGAAGTGAAGTGCACCAGCGGGCGCTGGCGATAGCGCACGGTCGCGCCGGCCTCGTCGATGTCGTTGTAATGGACCGAGCCCCCGAAATGCAGCCGGGTATCGCCCATCGTGGGCATGATCACGAGACGACCGTCGACGCTGCGGTTCTTGGTCTCCGTATCGTCGAAATTGTCGGTGAAGACACCGGCCTGGGCGAGCACGATACCGGCTTCGTAAGCTATTGAGGCGCCGATGCGGCGCTCGAAGCCGAAGGCGTCGGTGTAGGCAGCGCGTTCGATGAAGGTGGTGTGCAGGCTGCTCGTCAGCTCTTCGAGCGACTGGAAGTTGTTGTGGTGACCGATTGCGACTTCGAGCGGTCCGTCCCCGTAAGTGAGGATCGCATCCGCTACGTCGATTTCATTGCCCGCGAAGTCCACCTCGAACTTGTAGCCGAAGCCGCCCGGGATATCTCCCGAGGCACCAAGGCGCGCGCGACGGACTTCATTGCCGAAGCCGTCGGCGGCACCCGTCGAGTCCGGTGCATTGGTGAAGCCGGCGTCGTACATCAGGCGACCGCGCGGCTTGAAGCTCCAGCCGCCGCTCTGGGCGGGTTCCTCGACGACCGGATCGGCGGCTGCTTCTACAGCAACGGCATTCGCCGCGATGACCTCGTCCTGTGCCGTATTGACCTTCTTTGCCGCCGCCAATTCGCCTTCGAGTTGGTCGATGCGGGCATTCATCGCCTGAAGCTGTGCGCGCATCGCGGCCAGTTCATCGGCCGACACCGTAACCTGCTGCGCCAGTACGGGGTTGGCCATGGTGTAGCTGAGCGCAGCCGCTGCCACGGAGAGGCGAATCAGGCGGGTCATCAATGGTCCTTCGGAAGAAATATTTCGATCCGGCGACGCCCCTATGACCGGCAAATTACATTATTGTGACAGCAGTCCTGGTCTCCGTTCTCGGCGGTGGACAGGCTGTGGAGAAACGGTGAATTCCCACTCCGGAAATAGCGTCAGTCGCTCGACGCTTCTGCATCCAGGGGCAGTGTGGCCGTAACGCGAGTGCCTTCGCCCAGGGTGCTTTCGACATCCAGCCGTCCGCGGTGGCGCTCGACGATGTGCTTGACGATGGCGAGGCCGAGGCCGGTTCCGCCCGACGCGCGGCTGCGACCGGGATCGGTGCGATAGAAACGACGCGTGAGGTGCGGAATGTGCTCGGCAGCGATCCCGTCACCCCTGTCCGTGACCGTCAGCCGCACCCGGTTGTCGCCGCGCGGATGGAGGCGGATCGTCACCGGCTGGTCCGAGTGGCCATATTTGAGCGCATTATCGACGAGGTTGCGGACAAGCTGCTCGAGCTGCTGAGAATCGCCGCGGATGAAGAACTGGCCGCTCGTCGCGATGTCGAGGCGGTCGAGCCGTTCGCTACCGGCGCCGTCCCGCGCGGCCGATTCCACCAGACCCGAAAGCTCGATGCGCGCGCTAGGCAGATCGTGTTTCTCCGCCTCGATCCGCGACAAGGACATTAGATCGCTGACAAGACTTTGCAGACGCTTCGCCTCGCGCTGGATCGTATCGAGAAAACGCTCGGCGGTTTTCGTCTCCAGATTGCCCGCATCCTCGCTCAGGGTTTCGACGTAACCGATGATGGCGGCAAGGGGCGTGCGGAGTTCGTGGCTGGCATTCGCAACGAAGTCCGTATGAGCGCGCGCGATGTCGGCCTCGGCGGTCTTGTTGACGAATTCCACGACTGCCAGCTGATCGTCGAGCTTTTTGCGGTTGATCCGCCAGATATCGTTGCGGCGCGACAGGCCGCGTACGATTGCGCTGCCGTCGGCATCGCGGTCGAGCAGGCGCACCGCTTCCGGCTGGCGCAAGGCCATGCGGGCGTCCTGGCCAAGAATGTGCGAGCCGAGCAGACCGCGCGCGGCGAGATTGGCGATGGTGACGCGGTCGCGTTCGGTAATGATGATGGGCGTCTCGGAGTGTTCGAACAGCTCTCCCATTGATTCCCGGGAAAAGCCTTTGCCATTCGTCTCGGGCTGAGAGGTAGGGGCTTCGGAATGGACAAGCCAGAGAGACCCTGCCCACACGAGAAGGGTCGTGACCACGTACAACAGGTCCACCCCGGCGAAGACGAGTATCACGCACGTCGCGAGCGCGAGCAAAAGTCCCGGAAGCGGAAGGCGGGGCGCATCCATCGAAAGGCCGCTTAGCGGCGCGACCGCGCGCATGCCAACCACATTCGCAGAGTTGTCATATGAAAGTGAGTGGTGGTGACCCCTACGGGACTCGAACCCGTGTTTCAGCCGTGAAAGGGCCGCGTCCTAGACCGCTAGACGAAGGGGCCACATGCCGGAGCGACACCAGTCGGATTGCCGGAATGCAAAACGCCACCGTGGTGACCCCTACGGGACTCGAACCCGTGTTTCAGCCGTGAAAGGGCCGCGTCC
>JAPYPR010000002.1:221563-287681 GCA_029937545.1 Erythrobacter sp.
TAGACCGCTAGACGAAGGGGCCACATCGGTGGCGTGGCGGCGCACTTAGGCGGGGTGGCGCGGGGCGTCAACCCTCCATCGCGCCGCTTGCGGACCATGTGCGCATCAATCGGCCCAGGCGGCATCCTCGAGGTGCAATTCCGCTTGCGGTCGGTTTCCCCAATCATCGATCTTGGCGCGGCCGGCGAGCCAGAGCTTGCGCCCCTGCGAGCCGTGCAGCAGCGCCTGTCCCATCTCGCTGTCGGCGGCGCGAAAAGCGATCCCCTTGAAGCTGCGACCATCGTCGCCTGAAGCGATGATCCGCACGTGATCGACACCGACGATGTCGCATTTGACTAGCCGAACCGGCCCCACGGCGACGCGCGGCCCGGGCCAGCCCACGCCATAGGGCCCGCCTTCGTCGAGCGACGCTATCAGATCGGGGACCAGACCGCCGGGAGCGACGGCGATGTCGAGCAGCATTTCCCGAGTGGCGGAGGCCCGCGCAACCTGTGCTTCGAGCGTCGCGTCGAGCCAGTCCGAAAGATTCTCGATACGGGCAGCGTCCACCGTCAAGCCCGCTGCCATGGCATGACCGCCGCCGGCGACCAACAGGCCCTCGTCCTTAGCCCTGATGATGGCGGCACCTAGATCGACACCCGCTATCGAGCGGCCAGATCCCTTACCTTGGCCTGTTTCCGCGTCGAGCGCGATGACAAGCGAGGGCTTACCGGTCTTCTCCTTTATGCGCCCGGCCACGATGCCGATAACGCCAGGGTGCCAGCCTTCACCGGCAAGCAGGTGGACGGCCCGATTGTGCTGCCCGGCAAGCTGCTGTTCGGCCTCTTCCTGCACGGCTGCCTCGATAGCCCGACGTTCGTCGTTCAGCGCCGATAGCTGGGCCGCGATGTCCCGCGCCTCATCCGGGTCTCGCGTCGTGAGCAAACGCACGCCGAGCGTCGATTCGCCGACCCGCCCGCCGGCATTGATGCGCGGGCCGAGTGCGAAGCCGAGGTCGGAGCAGGCCGGCGCGCGCTTCAGCCGGCTCGCGTCGATCAGCGCCGCCATGCCGATATTCTCGCGTTTCGCCATCACCTTGAGGCCTTGCGATACGAAAGCGCGATTGAGACCGTGGAGCGCGGCGACATCGGCCACCGTGCCCAGCGCCACAAGGTCCAGCAAGGCAAGTACATTGGGCTCAGGACGATCGGCGAAGTATTCCCGCTCGCGCAGCGTGCGGACAAGCGCGACGCCCAGCAGGAAGGCCACGCCCACGGCTGCCAAGTGCCCGTGGCTCGCAGCATCGTCGGCTTCGTCCAGCCGGTTGGGATTCACCAGCGCCACCGTCTTTGGAAGTTCCGCCGCGCATTTGTGGTGATCGACCACGATCACATCCACGCCCGCATCATGCGCCATGGCGAGCGCGTCGTGCGCCATCGCACCGCAGTCGACCGTGACGACCAGGCTGCTGCCGCTCTCGCCAAGTTTCACCAGGGCCTCGCCCGACGGGCCGTATCCCTCCAGCAGCCGGTCGGGGATGTAAAAGTCGGCTTCGATGCCGAGCTCGCGCAGCAGCAGGATCAGCAGAGCGGAACTGGTTGCGCCATCGACATCGTAGTCGCCGTAGATCGTGATCCGCTCATGCGCGAGAACGGCCTGGGCCATCCGGTCCGCCGCCGTTTCCATGTCCTGAAATATCGAGGGATCCGGCAGGAAGTTGCGCAAGGTGGGTTGGCGATGCCGCTCGATATCCTCGGGGGCCACGCCCCGCGCGATCATCAACTGATCGACGATGTCGCGCCCGGAACCGAAGCCTGCACCGAGCTCCATATTGCCGCCACGCCAGCGCCATGCCCGCCCGGTAAGCGATCGCGAAACGCCGAATACGTGTGAGAGAGCCTGCGATGCCATGGTTTCGTTTTAGACGAGCAGGCCCGGTCAGGGAACGGTGGATTGTTGACAATCGACAGCCGCCAGCGAAGGAGCGTTGCATGTCGTCGCCCCAGCTTCTCATCATATGGCATAGCCGTACGGGCACGGCCGAGGCGCTTGCTGCCGCTGCCGCAGAGGGAGCAGGTGAAGCCGGATTGCTGAAGCCTGCCCGCGATGTCGAGCCGCAGGATCTGTTGGATTCATCGGGCTTTCTCTTCGCCTGCCCGGAAAATCTCGCGACGATGAGCGGGCAGATGAAAGAGATGTTCGATCGCTGTTACTATCCGGTTCTCGGCAAGATCGAGGGACGGCCCTATGCGAGCATCATCGCTGCCGGCAGCGATGGCGAAGGCGCGCAGCGACAGCTCGACCGCATCGCCAAGGGTTGGCGGCTGAAGCGGGTTGCCGATCCCTTCATCGTTATTACCGATGCGCAGTCGCAGGCGGAAATCGAGGCTCGGAAGGAAGTTGCCGCAAGCGACCTCGAAGAAGCTAGGGCCTTGGGGGAAGCTCTTTCACAGGGTCTCGAACTCGGGATCTTCTGATCGAAAGCGACCGGATCGGACCAAACGCACCTAGGTGACTCGACAACGCTCGGCTACATGTCAGAGTAGCGGCACGGGACTGGAGGGCACAGCCATAGCTCGCAGGAATGGATCGATTGCGCATGGTGAAGCGCAAAGGCGGGGCGCGGGAGTAATCCTGCTTGTCGATGCTGGAAGTCGTCCGAGTGGGGCGGAGGTCGAGCACATGTTGCACAAGTTCGACCGGACTTCCGTAAGTTTCGATCCCAGCCGCGAAGCTGGTGCATCCGCCGAAAGCAACGACGACCAGTGGCTCGAGGTGCTGAGAGACGGCCTGACTTTCGACCTTCTCGGACTGACGCCGGGGCCGGGTGTGAATGCACCCGAGCCACGCCACAGCTTCGGATCGTCGACCGTTTCGGATGTGAATGCGCTTGAGGCGATCGGTTTCTTCCCCGGCCCCCATCTGGCTGAGGGCGTACACACGCTCCCGGTCGTCCGCACGATGCTGTCGCTGGGGGCACAATTTGCCAGTGCTCTAGAAGGCGTCCGGCAGATCATCTGGACACCGGCGGGCTGCGTGCTCCAAGCGAATTTGTTCGAGCGGCTGGTGACTGGCTGGCTCGATGGTGGCGCGTTTCCCGCCCCGGGCTTGATCGGTCTCGAGCTATCTGACGACAACTTGCTCAAGACCGACGGACTCGCCTTTTTTCTGCAGCGCGAGCTTGTCCTGGAACGGCAATTCAGCACAGACACCGTCGCAGCTTCTCGCCTCGCCTCCAGGCTGATCCACGAACTCGTAGGGGCCGCGATGCCGGATCTTCCGGAAGTGATCGAGGTGTCCGCAGGGCCTACCGTAGCGCTTGTGGACGATCCCGAGCAGGGCGTAATCGTCGCCCGGCCTGCTTAGTTGGGGATGAAGAGGTGGCACCCAAGATACGCATCGGGTAGGCGTCCCCGCATACCGTTTCGGGCGGTCAACCGGAGAGGTACACCGACTTATGATCCGGCGCTGCAGCGGCATCATCTGCTGCCGCGCCAGTTGCTGAGCTTCCCCTGCTTCACCCGGCTTGTCGACGCGTTAAGGCTCCGACGGATCGGCTTCGACGAGTTCCGTCGCAACGGGCTCCTGCTTCCGGTCCGAGAGGAGGTGGCGGTGCGTCTGGGTATGCCGCTCAACCGGGGGGCCCGCATCGCGACTACAACGAAATGGTCATCGAGAAGGTCGGCCGGATTGAGCAGCCCTGGTCCAGGCGTCGAACCAGGAGCGATGACGCGCGCCACGTCGACACGCTCGATCGTCTTGCGAGGTTGCAGAACAGACTGCGCCTCAACCTGCTCGACCAGCGCCGCGCACCGCATTTCAGCAGCAAGTATCCCCGCAGCTCGGCTCCCGGCTTCGCCGATCTCGATGCCTTGGCCGAGGTTCTTTGGCGCAAAGCCTAGGCGGTCGCTTCGGCCAGCGCGTTCTTTGCAGCATCGTACTCACGCTCCAGCCGCGCCACCGTCGCTTCGACTGGGGCGCTTTCCTTGACAGTGCCGATGCCCTGGCCCGACCCCCAGATGTCCTTCCAAGCCTTGGCCTTGGTATTGCCGCCGCTGCCGAAGTTCATCTTGCTGGGATCGCTCTGGGGCAGGTCGTCCGGGTCAAGACCGGAGGCCTCGATGCTGGAGCGCAGGTAATTGCCGTGCACCCCGGTGAAGAGGTTGGTGTAGACGATCCCGCTCGCATCGCCCTCGACGATGCCCTTCTTGTAATTCTCGTCCGCGTTGGCTTCGGTCGCGGCGATCCAGGGCGAGCCGATATAGGCGAAGTCCGCGCCCAGCGCCTGCGCGGCCAGGATCGAGCGACCGTGGGCAATCGAGCCCGACAATGCGATTAGCCCGTCGAACCAGCTCCGGATTTCCTGCATCAGCGCGAAGGGGCTAAGCGTGCCCGCATGGCCGCCTGCACCGGCAGCGACCGGTATCAGGCCGCTCGCGCCCTTTTCGATCGCCTTCCGCGCGAAGCGGTCGTTGATCACATCGTGCATCGTGATGCCGCCCCATTTGTCGACCGCCTGGAAGACCTCTTCGCGCGCCCCGAGCGAGGTGATGACCATCGGCACCTGCCACTTGGCGCAGGTCTGCATATCGGCATCGAGCCGGTCGTTCGACTTGTGGACGATCTGGTTGACTGCATAGGGCGCGGCCGGGCGGTCCGGATTATCGCGATTGTGCGCGCTGAGCTCCTCGGTGATCTGGTGAAGCCACTCGTCGACCTGGCTCTGCGGCCGGGCGTTGAGCGCCGGGAAAGCGCCGACGATACCCGCCTTGCACTGCGCAATGACCAGTTCCGGCCCCGAGACGATGAACAGCGGCGAGCCGATGACGGGAATGCGGAGCTTGTCGAACGGGGCGGGCAGGGGCATGCGGCAGGTCCTCTCAGGTCAGTTGCAGGTCGTGACCTATGGCGCGCGGGCAGGCTTGTCGAGATTGACCTTACGGAAGGGTCAGGCGGCGGGCAGCAGGTGCTCGATGCCGTAGATTCGCGCGGCGGTGCCTGCGAACAGCGCGTGTTTCTCATCCGCGCTATGGCCATGCGCCAGCCGCTTGAAGGCGTTCCACAGTACCGGATAGCTCGCGCCCCAGCGGTCGACGGGATAGTTGCTTTCAAACATGCCGCGATCCGGCCCGAAGGCGTCGACGCACGTCTCGATATAGGGTCGCCAGAGTGCGGCCAGATGCTCCGACCCGTGGTCTTTGGCCGGGCCGTCTTCGGGCAGACCGCAGAACGCCATCGCGAGCCCGCCCAATTTGACCGCGACATTCGGACACTCGGCCAGCGCGTGGATGGACTTGCGCCAGATGTCGAAGCGCTCGTGCAGCTTGCCGCGATAGCAAGCGATGTTAAGCGGCGTGCCGCAGTGGTCGAGCACGATCTGCTGGTCGGGGAAGGCCTTCGCCAGCTCCAGCACATCCCCTAGTTGGGGCTCCAGCAGCCAGGCATCGAAGGTCAGGCCATAGTCGGCATAGGCAGCAAAACCGGCGCGGAAGGTGTCCGAGCCGTAGAGACCTTCCGGCGCATGGAAGGGCGGGCCTAGCACCTCGGGATCGGCATCCCAGGCAGCCGCGTGGCGGATGCCGCGAAAGCGACCGTTGCCCGCCGCGATCAGCGCTTCGATCACCGGCTTTATCGCGTCGCCCCGCGTCAAATCCGCATGTCCGACGATCGCTGCGCAAGGGCGATAGTCGCCATAAAGCCCGCTTGCCCCCTGCGCGGCAACGCCGTTGACGAACTCGACCTCGCCGACCGGCTTCATCGCCTCGTCCCGGCTCGCATCGTAAAAGGCGCCACATTCCATGAACACCGTAGCCACGACGTTGTGACCCGAATGCGTGTCCGCAAAGAGCTCGTCGAAGGTGTAGTAATCAGAGCCCGCGATCGCCTCGATGAAGTCGTGCCGGGGTTCGGGAAACGACGGCACCAGCGGTCGCAAGTCCCACAGGTGATGGTGCGGGTCGATGATCGGCAGATCGGGTTCGAGGATCTCTTCGGTCGCGGTCATATCAGGCTCTCTCCTCTACGCGCCGGCGCTGTAGGACCATGTTGGAAAGCCCTCGCGCCAGTCCAGTCACATGGACCACATGGACCACGGTCCTGGCAAGAAAAAGCAGGGGAGCACGCGGCGGGGCTTGGATAAGGCGTAGACAGGGTGAGTGCTAACGATCTGCATGGCCATGTTCTAAGCCATGCTAGGTGAGTAGGAAAATTGCACGTCGACGTAGCGGTAATCGCCCCCCTTACGGGCGTGTCGAACTAGCGAAGACTTACCTCGTTGCGGATATGCTCGAGCACGGAGGGGTAAAGTGGGGACTCGAATTTCAGGCCGACCATCTCGTCGGTCCGCCATCTGATCACTGCACCGAGCGGCCCGATCGAGCCGATCTTGATAGTGACTCGCGAACCCGGCCTGTCGAGGCTTCGATCTTCGACCCGGCACCCGTGGGAGGACAGATCGAAGATCGTCGCCTCGCGGCTGCCGCCCTGGCCATAGACACGGCCCACGATCGTCACCCCGTGTCGGGCCTCGCTGCGCTCAGCCTGTTTGCGGGTTTCCGCCGGCGGAGGAGATGGCCGATCATCGATCTCTTTCGCCGTCGCACTCGCTCCGTTGGATGGTTCCGGGGTTTCGGGATGAAGCTCGTCGTATAGCTTCGCCGCCGCCGCCCAGAAGGCTTGCTCGGTGCCGAGACTGATTGCACCTCTCCCATTGGGCCAGAGGGCCCAGATATCGCCATCCTTCGCGGACAGCGTAGGAGTGTTGGTGCCGGTCATCGATATGCGTACCCCAGCGGGTTCTTCGACCCGTCGAGATTGTTAATAGCCGGAAAACCTTACTCTTTAATTTCAATCACGCTAGGCAATCGCGCTCACTCTACAGCCGAATTCGCCGCACTCAACACCGCCCTGACGCTCGCTGTCGCAACGTCCTCGTCGATCCCGCAACCCCAGATAGTGCGGCCGTTCGCGTCGCGGCATTCGAGGTAGGCGGCGGCACGGCTGTCGCGACCGGTAGTGAGCGCGTGTTCGGTGTAGTCCACCACTTCCAGTGAAAGGCCGAAGGCGTCCTCGATGGTCGAGAGCACGCTGGATATCAGGCCGTTGCCACGGCCCGAGACAGACTGCTCTGTGCCCTCGACGGCGATGGTGCCGCTGAACAAGCGAGTGCCGTCCGTCGCGCGGCGTTCTTCGTAATCGACCAGCTGGAAGTGCTTGTCTTCGGTCTGAACGCGATAGGCCTGCTGGAAGGCGCGCCAGATGTCGGCGGCGTTAAGCTCGCGGCCGAGTTCGTCGGCCATGCGCTGGACATGGGGGCTGAAATCGGCCTGCATCTTCTTGGGCAGCTTAAGGCCCTGATCCTGCTCCAGCACCCAGGCAAAGCCGCCTTTGCCGCTCTGCGAATTGACGCGGATCACTGCTTCATAACTGCGGCCGAGGTCGGCTGGGTCGATGGGCAGATAAGGGACGCGCCATAGCGGCGAGTTCTGGCTCTCGTGCGCAGCGAAGCCCTTCTTGATGGCGTCCTGATGGCTACCGGAGAATGCGGTGTAGACAAGCTCCCCGCCATAGGGGTGGCGCTGGTGGACGGGCAGTTCGTTGCAATACTCGACCGTCTCGATCACCCGGTCGATGTCGGAGAAGTCGATTTTCGGATCGATGCCTTGCGTGTACATGTTCAGCGCCATGGTGACGAGGCAACAATTGCCAGTGCGCTCGCCATTGCCGAACAGGCAGCCTTCCACCCGGTCAGCGCCCGCCATTAGCGCCAACTCCGCCGCCGCGACGCCGGTGCCGCGATCATTGTGGGTATGCAGGCTGATCACCGCGCTCGTCCGATTGGGCAAGTTGCGAATGAAATACTCGACCTGGTCGGCGTAGATATTAGGTGTCGCCGCCTCGACCGTCGCCGGCAGGTTCAGGATGATCGGATCTTCGGGTGTGGGCGCAAGGACTTCCATCACCGCCTCGCAGACCGAAAGGCTGAAATCGAGTTCGGCGGTGGAGAAGGTCTCTGGCGAGTATTGGAAATGCCATTCGGTATCGGGCTGTTTGCCAGCCTCGTCGCGCATCACCTTGGCGCCATGCACGGCGATGTCGCGCACCTGATCCTTGCTCATCCCGAACACGACCTCGCGCCAGGCAGGGCTGACGGCATTGTAGAGGTGGACAATGGCCTGCTTCGCGCCAGTGAGGCTGGCAAAGCTGGTGCGGATCAAATCTTCGCGGCTTTGCGTCAGGACCTGGACGATCACGTCGTCGGGCACGCGGCCCGATTGCACGAGGCCGGAGATGAAGTCGAACTCGGTCGCGCCTGCGCTTGGAAACCCGACCTCGATTTCCTTCACGCCGATCTCCACCAGCAGGTCGAAGAAACGGTTCTTCTTGTGCGCGTCCATGGGATCGACAATCGCCTGATTGCCATCGCGCAGATCGGTGCTCAGCCAACGGGGCGGAGCGGTGATCCGGCGGCTCGGCCACTGGCGATCGGTCAGCGGTACCTGCGGGAAAGCGGCATATTTGGCGCTCGGGTTTAAGAGCATGGGCATCGGGAGAATCTCGGCTAGTGCGAAGCGGGAAGTGGTCGGTCGGTCCCTTGGGCGCTCAGCGCACCCGGTCCGGCACGCCAGCTATCACGCCCAAGGGCGCGTAAGTCGCAGAAGCAGGCCGAGTGCAGTTTGCATGCGCCAAGCTATGCTGGGACGGAACGGGGTTGTAAAGCAAAACAGTCTTGGGCATCCCATGAAATTATATTTCACGGTTAGGAGAGCTGGGGCATGGCCGAGGGGCATTCGCTATACGAGACGATGGGATTGGTGCGGATCGTATCGACCGAACCGGAAGGCCGCGCCAGCCTCGAATACATGGCGAAGGCGGAGCAGTGCCATTCGGGCGGCGTGGTGCAGGGCGGCTTCATCAGCGGGTGGATCGACGCAGCGATGGCGCATGCGGCAATGGCGAAGAACGGCAGCGCGATCGTGCCGATGACGCTTGAGCTCAAGGTCAGCTATTTCGCACCGACGCGGCCCGGGCTGGTCGTGGCAGAGGCCTGGGTCGAGCGGCATGGGCGGCAGACGAGCTTCTACGAAGGGCATCTGCTCGACGGCAAGGGCACCGTGCTAGCCAAGGCAACCAGTACCATCCTGCTGGCGGATGTCGAACGCGTGATGGCAGCATCGAAAAAGGCACGGGAGCGCGAGGGATGAGCGCTATCGAACCCTTCGTTCTCGACATCGCCGAAGATACGCTGGTGGATCTGGCGGATCGGCTCGACCGGACGCGCTGGCCGGACAAGGAAACGGTCGTGGACTGGTCGCAAGGCACGAAGCTGGCGGCTCTCAAGGAGCTCGTCGCGTACTGGCGGATCGAATACGATTGGCGGCGCTGCGAGGCGCGGCTCAATTCCATCGGGCAGTTCACGACCGAGATCGACGGACTGTCGATTCACTTCCTCCATCGCCGCAGTTCGCGCGACGATGCGATTCCACTGGTCATCACGCATGGCTGGCCGGGTTCGGTCGTGGAATTCCTCGGCGTGATCGACGAGCTGGCCGAGCCTGCGGACCCTGCCCAACCAGCCTTCCATGTCGTGGCGCCGTCGCTGCCGGGATATGGCTTCTCTGGCAAGCCGACGGGTACGGGGTGGGGTGTCGAAAGAATTGCGCGCGCCTGGGCCGAGCTGATGCAGCGGCTCGGCTATTGCGGATGGGTTGCGCAGGGCGGGGACTGGGGGGCGGCGGTGACCACCGCGATCGGCCAGCTTGCTCCGGAAGGGTGCAGGGGCATCCACCTCAACATGCCGATCGGGCGGCCCGGGCCGGAGGACATGCAGAGCAGCGACCCGAAGGTACAGCGCGCGATGCGCAAGCTCGCGTTCTACCGCGACTGGGACTCCGGCTACTCGCAGCAGCAGAGCACGCGGCCGCAGACGATCGGCTATTCGCTGGTCGATTCGCCGGTCGGGCTGGCGGCGTGGATCCTCGAGAAGGTGTTCTACTGGACCGACAATGGCGGCGCGCCCTGGGATGCGCTGTCGATGGACCAGGCGCTCGACGACATCATGCTCTACTGGCTGCCCGCGACGGGCGCATCGGCAGCTCGGCTCTATTGGGAGAGCTTCGGATCGTTCGGCGAAGGGACGGTCGCTATACCGGCGGGCGCGAGCGCCTTCCCGGAGGAAATATTGCCCGCCCCGCGCGAATGGGTCGAGCGCAGCCTGACCAACCTTGTGTATTGGAACGAACTCGAGAAGGGCGGCCATTTCGCCGCTTGGGAGCAACCGGAGTTGTTCGTCGGCGAATTGCGGCGCTGTTTCGGCCAGATGCTCTAGCGCCAGCGCAACCGGTCCGGGGTCAATTGGTCCACTGATGTCACGCCCATCAGCCGCATGCCCCGCTCGATCTCTTCCTTGAGGATCAGCAGCGCGCGTTCGACGCCCTCCTGTCCGGCAGCTGCCAGCGCATAGAGATAGAGCCGTCCACCGCTCGCCGCCGTGGCTCCGGCTGCGACGCTCTTCAGCGCGTGCGTTCCGCGCCGGACGCCGCCGTCGAGAATGATCTCGATCTCGCCGCCGACCGTATCGACGATTTCGCGCAACTGGTCGAACGGGGCGCGGCTGCCGTCGAGCTGGCGGCCGCCGTGATTGGAAATCCAGATTGCATCCGCCCCGATCTCGACCGCGCGGCGGGCGTCGGCTGCACTCATCACGCCTTTTAGCGCGAATGTCCCGCCCCAGTCCTGCCGGATCCGCGCGGCGGTGTCCCAGTCCATGCCGGTGTCGAGCATGGTATTGAAATAATCCTGGATGCTGACGGCCTTGCCGCTGCCCTCCTGCACATGTCCGTCGAGATTGGGCAGGCGGAACTTGGGACCGAAGACGTAATCCAGCGTCCAGCGCGGCCGGGTGGCATAGCTCCATAGCGCGGACGGGGTGAAGCGTGGCGGTGTGGTGAAGCCCGAGCGCAGGCACCGCTCGCGCTTGCCGGAAACGATCGTGTCGACAGTCAATGCCAGCGCATCGAAACCTGCCTGCTGGCAACGTTCGATCATGTTGGCGTTCAGGCCCTTGTCCTTATGGACGTAGAGCTGGAACAGCTTCGGGCCTTCCGTGAGCTCGGCGATCTCCTCGATGGAATGCGTAGCCAGGCTGGAAATGCCGAACCACACGCCGAACTTGTCCGCCGCTCTCGCGACCGCCCGCTCGCCATCGCGGTGGAAGGCGCGTTGCAGCGCAGTGGGGCTGAGCATGAGGGGTAGCGCGCTTTTGCGGCCCATGATGGAGCAACTTGTGTCGATCTCGCCTACGCCCGCCAACACGTCGGGGACCAGGTCGACCTCGTCGAAAGCGCTGGTGTTGCGCCCCTTGGTTAGCTCGTCGTCCGCAGCGCCGTCGATGTAGTCGAAAACCGGCCACGGCAGCCGTGCCTTGGCCAGCTTCCGGAAATTATCGATATTATGGCAGTCGGACAAGCGCATACGATGCGTCGTGGCGGCTCGCGACGCGCTTGTCGAGAGGGCTTACTGTCGTTCGAAAGCCGCCGAAATGTCGAGCGTGACTTCGCTGCCCACCATCGGCGCGGCGTAATCGATGCCCCATTGCGTCCGGTCGATCTTGGCATTCGCATGGAAGCCAACGGTCGGCACATCGCTCATCGGGTTCTCGCCTGCGCCGGTGAATGCCACCAGCATGGTCACCGGGCCAGTCTGGCCGTTCATGGTGAGTTGGCCCGTGACGAGGGCGGTCGCATCACCGGTTTGCCGAACCGATGTCGATACGAACCGTGCCGCCTCGGGCTCGGGGCCGAAGAAGTCGGGCTCCGCACCGTCTTCGCCCGGGCGAAGAAGATGATCGCGCAGTCCCTCACTGGGCACGGCGACGCTGGTGATGGGAATGGTGATGTCGAACTGGGTGGCTGCGATATCGGCCGGATCGAGCGTCATCGTGCCTTCGATATCGCCGAACAGGCCGAAATAGTCGTTGAAGCCGAAATGGCTGACACTCCACTGGACCAGCGTATGCGCAGGGTCGAGCGCGTAGCTGCCCGCGGCAACGTGGCTGACATCCATCGTGCCCGGAATTTGCGGCTGCTCCTGCGCCGAAATGGAGGTCACGGCGAGCGTGCCGCTGGCGGCGAGCGCGAAGGCGAGGATCGGCTTTTTCATGGTCGGTCTCCTGAAGATTCGTTCATAGAAAGCACCGAACGCTGCGCCGTTCCGTTTATCGCCGATACAAAAAGGCGACCACACTATCCGAGCGCTTCGCGTTCCTGAGGGGTGAGCCTGCGCGGTGTCGCAATCGGCTCGAGCGTTTTCGGATCGAACAGCGGATTGCGCCGCCGGTCGCCGGAGACGATGTCTTTGACCAGGCGCTTGAAGAAACTGCGCAGCAGGGCTGCCATCGACATGGGTTTCAGATCATCGGTTTCGCCCGACGCGTCGGCAAGATGCAGGTGCCCGCGCGGCTCACCGAGCGCAGCGCGCCCGGCCTTGTCACAGTTGGCCAGAAGGATCGTGGTGTAAGGCAGCTTGCCGTTGGCATAGGTATTGAACAACGGCGTGTCGCAGCAACTGGCATACCAGCGCAGCGTCGGCTGATCGGTCATGTGGACCCCCGCCAGCTTGTCCCTGCCCGATGCGAAACTCACTCGCGCGCAGCGCGTCTGGTAGAGCGCTGTCCCACCTAACCGCTCGAGAACGCGCTCCTCCGCGCCCAGTAGCTTGGGGACCGCCTGGCAGTCGGTGCAGTCACAATAGACATAGTCGCCCTGTTTCGGGCCGACGTCGGCGATAAAGCCGGCCACGGTACCGCAGGCGCAGGAGAAGGTCATGTCGGTCATCCCGACAGGCTTCCCGCGCGCTCTGCGAAAGTCACCGGGTTTTCGCCTAGTTGCGTTCCTTGTCGACCAGCTTGTTGGCGCCGATCCACGGCATCATGGCGCGCAGTTGGGCACCGGTCTTCTCGATCGGATGCGCTGCGGCGGCCTTGCGGCTTGCCTTGAGTTCGGGCTGGCCGGCCTGGTTGTCGAGCACGAAATCCTTCACGAAGCGCCCTGACTGGATGTCCTTGAGCACACGGGCCATCTCTGCCTTGGTCTCATCGGTGATGATGCGCGGGCCGGTCTTGATGTCGCCGTATTCGGCGGTGTTCGAGATCGAATAACGCATGTTGGCGATACCACCTTCATAGAGCAGGTCGACGATCAGCTTGGTCTCGTGGAGGCATTCGAAATAGGCCATTTCGGGCGCGTAACCCGCCTCGACCAGCGTTTCGAATCCGGCCTGGATGAGGTGTGTGATCCCGCCGCACAGCACCGCCTGTTCGCCGAAGAGGTCGGTCTCGCACTCTTCTTTGAAATCGGTCTCGATAATGCCGCTACGCCCGCCACCGACGGCGCTGGCATAGGAGAGAGCGAGCTGCTTGGCGAAGCCGTTGCCGCCTGACTGGCTGCTTTCCTGATGCACTGCGATGAGGCAGGGCACGCCGCCGCCCTTGATGTATTCGCCGCGCACCGTGTGGCCGGGCCCCTTGGGCGCGATCATGATGACGTCGACGTCGCCCGGCGGGTCGATCAGGCCGAAGTGGATGTTGAGGCCGTGCGCGAAGGCGAGCGCCGTTCCGGAGCGCATCTTGCCTGCAACTTCGTTCGCGTAGATGGCCGCCTGGTGCTCGTCGGGCGCAAGAATCATCAAGACGTCCGCCCATTCGGCGGCTTCCGAAACGGTTTTCACGGTGAAGCCCGCGCTTTCCGCCTTCTTCGCAGTCGCCGATCCTTCGCGCAGCGCGATCACGACCTCGCCGACCCCGCTGTCACGTAGGTTCTGGGCATGGGCGTGACCCTGGCTGCCATAGCCGACGATGGCGACCTTCTTGTCCTTGATTAGCTGCTGGTCGCAATCGGCATCGTAATAGACTTGCATAGTTTCCTCACTCGTCATCCCAGCGAAGGCTGGGATCGGGCGCCTCTGGGTCGCACCCTGATTGAAAGCGATCCCAGCTTCCGCTGGGAAGACATTAGATTTTCTCCGCCCCCCGCATCATGCCCACGATCCCCGAGCGGCCGACCTCGACCAGGCCGAGTTCGCGCATCAGGGCGATGAAGCTGTCGATCTTGTCCGGCGCGCCGGTCAGTTCAAAGACGAAACTGCTGGTAGTGGTATCCACCACATTCGCCCGGAACAGTTCGGCAATGCGCAGTGCTTCGACCCGGTTGTCGCCCTTGCCGGAGACTTTCACCAGCGCCAGTTCGCGCTCGACATGCGCGCCGCTTTCGGTGAGATCGATGACCTTGTGCACCGGCACTAGCCGTTCCAGCTGCGCGCGGATCTGGTCGATCACCGGTTGCGGGCCGCGCGTCACGATGGTGATGCGGCTGATCGCGTGGTCTTCCGAGATATCGGCGACGGTCAGGCTGTCGATGTTGTAGCCGCGCGCAGTGAACATGCCGGTGATCTTGGCGAGGATACCGGGCTCGTTGTCGACGATCACGTTGAAGACGTGCCGCTCGGAGGCTTGCTCTGCGATTTTCACGCCGAACGTCCTTCCCAAACCGGTTCGAACATCCGTCCGGCACCATCATATTCACGGAGGAAATCCCGGCCGCGCCGAATGGCTTCGAAATTGTCGGTCTGGCGGCTGAGGTCCAAGGTCTCCAGCAAAAGCACCCAATTGCCGTCGTCCTGCTTCTGCGCGAGCTCCATACCAAGGAAACGCTGCCCGCTATCCTCGATCCAGTCGAGCATTTGCTCGGCGTGCTGACGGTCGAACCAGACGCGGCGTTCGGCCTGCTGTGCGAACTCCGACGGTATTTTTGCGTGCATACCCATCAGACCAGCGCCTTCGCTTCGTCGTCCATTGTGCCGCCGACCTGATCGCCATAAAGCAGCATGTCGGTATGCGCCGCGCCGCTGGGGATCATCGGGAAGCAGTTGGCTTCCTTGGCCACCATGCAATCGACAATCACTGGCCCATCATGCGCGAGCATTGCTTCGATCCCGGCGTCGAGCTGGCTCTCGTCCTCGATGCGGACGCCTTTCCAGCCATAGGCTTCGGCCAGCTTCACGAAGTCCGGCAGGCTGTCGGAATAGCTGTTCGAATAGCGGCTTTCGTAAGTCAGTTCCTGCCACTGGCGGACCATGCCCATGTATTCGTTGTTGAGGATGAACACCTTTACCGGCAGACGGTACTGGCTGGCGGTGCCGAGTTCCTGGATGTTCATCTGGATGCTCGCCTCGCCCGCGATATCGATCACCAGTCTGTCCGGATTGCCGAGCTGCGCGCCGATCGCTGCAGGCAAGCCGTAACCCATGGTGCCCAGGCCGCCGCTGGTCAGCCACCTGTTCGGACCCATGAAGCCGAAATACTGCGCCGCCCACATCTGGTGCTGGCCGACTTCGGTGGTGATGATCGGGTCGCGATCTTTCGTCAGGGCGAAGAGGCGCTCCACGCTCTTTTGCGGCATAATGAGGTCGCCGCCCTTGTCGGGATAAGCGAGACAGTCGCGCGCTTTCCAGCCGAGGATGCGGGCCTTCCATTCGCTCAGATCGCGCATCTTGCGGCCTTTGAGTCCTTCGAGCAGCTGCTCGAGAACATGGCCGCAATCGCCGACGATACCGAGGTTCACAGGCACGATCTTGTTGATCTGCGCGCGGTCGATGTCGATGTGAATCTTCTTCGCCTGGGGTGCGAAGGCGTCGAGCCGCCCGGTCACGCGATCATCGAAGCGCGCGCCGACTGCGATGATCAGGTCTGCCTTGTTCATCGCCATATTGGCTTCGTAAGTGCCATGCATCCCGAGCATGCCGAGCCAGTCGGGATGATCGGCGGGAAAGGCGCCGAGACCCATCAAAGTGCTGGTCACCGGTGCATTCGTCGCGGACTGTAGCTGGCGAAGCGTTTCGGACGCCTGCGGGCCCGCGTTGATCACGCCGCCACCGGTATAGAACACCGGGCGTTCTGCCTTGGCGATCATTTCGACCGCTTCGGCGATCTCGTCCGCCGCACCGACCATGCGGGGCTGGTAGCGGTGCGAGGGCAGGGGCGTATCGTCCTGCGCGCTCGCATCGGCCAGAGCGATCTGCACATCCTTGGGAATGTCGACCACGACCGGGCCGGGGCGACCCGTGGTGGCGATTCGGAATGCCTCGTCGATCGTGGCGCGCAGCCGCTCGGGGTCTTTCACGAGATAGTTGTGCTTGGTGCAATGGCGGGTGAGGCCGACGGTATCGGCTTCCTGGAAGGCATCGGTGCCGATCAGCGCCGTGGGCACCTGGCCGGTGATCACCACCATCGGGATCGAGTCCATATAGGCATCGGCAATGCCGGTAACCGCATTGGTCGCGCCCGGGCCGCTGGTGACGAGAACCACGCCGGGTTTGCCGGTGGAGCGGGCATAACCTTCCGCTGCATGCGCCGCGCCGGCCTCGTGGCGCACGAGGATATGGCGGATGTCCTCGTCTGCGAAGAGTTCGTCATAGATCGGCAGCACCGCACCACCGGGATAGCCGAACACGAATTCGACACCCTGCCGCTTGAGGCAATCGATCAATATGGCAGCACCGCTGCGCTCGTCCGTCACGTCATCCTCCTGGCCATATGGCTAGGTCCTAGGCACAAATCGGCCCGGTGCTGGGGTCTAAAGCACCGGGCCGACTGCGATCCTGATACGCGCTTTCTCATTACGCGGTCAACCGCCTTCTTGAAATAAAGAAACAAAAAAATCGTATTCCGCGATAGTTTTGTTATCCGCCCGCGGCCAGTCCGCCGGTGGCTGGTTGCGGAACCACGTGTACTGCCGCTTGGCATACTGGCGTGTGGCGGTCTGCCCAGCGGCGATAGCTTGGTCGCGCGATAGTTCGCCTTCGAGCAAGGCCGCGATTTCCGGCACACCGATGGCGCGCATCACCGGGAGCGCCGGATCGAGCTTGCGGGCGAGAAGCGCTTCCACCTCTGCCAGCGCGCCGTTGTCGAGCATGCGTTCGAACCGCAAATCGCAGCGCGCATAAAGCCAGTCACGATCGGGCAGCAGCACCAGCGGATGCAGCGCGATCTCTGTGCCGATCCCGCCGGTCGGCCGATCCTGCCAGAAGACCATCGGATGCCCGGTCGAGCGGACGACCTCCAGCGCGCGTGCCATGCGCTGCATATCGCGCGGGCCGAGCCGACCGGCCGCTTCGGGATCTTCTTCCACCAGAGCTTTTCGCAACTCTTCCACCGAGAGCGCTCGCACAGTTTCGCGTATGCCGGGATCGATGGCGGGAATGGGGGAGATGCCTTCGAGCAGGGTTCGCATGTAGAGACCGGTCCCGCCGCACAGGATCGGGACGCCGCCATCGGCGTGAACCTGTTCGATCTCCTGCTTCGCTGCGGCGGCCCAGTCGGCTGCCGAACAGGCCTGCGCCCCGTCCCAGCTGCCGAACAGCCGGTGCGCGATGCCGCCCATCTCTTCCACAGTCGGGCGGGCGGAGAGGATATGCAGGTCGCGATAGACTTGCTGGCTGTCGGCATTGATCACCGCGCTGCGCTGCCCGCTCCCCTCCAGCCGCTGCGCCAGCCGCACCGCGAGATCGCTCTTGCCGCTCGCAGTCGGCCCTGCAATGAGCGCGACCGACGGTTTTTCAGGAGATTGCGCAGTGCTCATCGCCCGGCTGATAGCAGACCAGCAAGGCATCGAAACCCGTGTCGACGCGGCAACGAAAGCGCTCGCCGATGCGGACATGCCGGTCGCGATGGCGGGCATGCTCGATTTCTGCGGCGATGTGCTGCAATTCGCGTTGCCGCACGGCGATCCCGCGCAGCTGACCGCACTGCTGGTCGAGCATTTCGGCGATGTCGACCTGCTCGTGGCGGATCACGAGATCGAGGTGCCACGCTTGTTCGTCTCGGACATGGATTCGACCATGATCGGGCAGGAATGCATCGACGAACTGGCGGATTTCGCCGGCTTGAAGGAGCGGGTCGCGGCCATCACGGAACGCGCCATGCGTGGCGAACTCGATTTCGCCGACGCACTGACCGAGCGAGTGAGCCTGCTCGCGGGCTTGGAGGAAACAGCCATCGATCGGTGCTTGTCGGAGCGCATCGTACCTGTCCCTGGCGCGAGGACGCTGGTGGCGACACTGGCCGAAAAAGGATGTCGCACCGTCCTGGTGACCGGAGGCTTCCATCATTTCGCTGACCCGGTCGCAGAGCGTTTGGGGTTCGAACGGGTCGTCGGGAATCGCCTCGGTGTGCATGAAGGGAAGCTGACCGGTGAACTGGCCGGCCCCATCAGCGATGCCTCGACCAAGCTCGCAACGCTCAAGGAGGAGCGCGGCCAGCTGGGCGAAGGGGCGAGGGTGCTGGCCACCGGCGACGGTGCGAACGACATCCCGATGATAGAGGCGGCGGATTACGGCATCGCCTACCGCGCCAAACCCAAGGCGCGCGATGCGGCCAATGGCAGGATTGCGAGCGAGAACCTGACTTTTATCCTGAAATTGCTCGGTATCCCGCAATCTGACTGGGTCGAGGGTTAAGACCCCGATGGCGCACCTTTCCAATCATGCGCCGTGGCTCTCGAATATGTAAGCCTGGAAAAGGTTTGCATAATGAATGAACAAAGTAGCTTTACCGCCGCGATGGACGCCGCCTCGGACGGCACGCCGCTGCGCCATCCTGATCGTCCCCAGCCGAAATACCGGCCGCTTGCCGCCATCAGGGGCTTTCGCGAGCTTTTGAAGGACAAGGAAAACACGGCAGTCGTCTTCCAGATCTACGATGCGCTTCCGTCGAAAGGCTTTTTACCGCGGGTGCGCGACCTTGCTCTCAGCCCGCGCGGCGAGGAATTGCGCGAGCGCGAGCCGTTCCTCCCGACCTTGCTCGACGATCACGAGACGCTGCGCACCTTCCCGCAAGGCAGCGTCGCGCACGCCTATTGCAATTTCATGGAAAGCGAGGGCCTGACCGCTGCCGGCCTGGTAGAGGAATCTGAAAAATCCGGTCGTCCGACCTATCCCGATCTGGTCCAGTGGTTCGGCTTTCGCCAGCGCGATACGCATGATCTGATGCATGTCCTGACCGGATACGGCCGCGACGCGCTTGGGGAACAGTGCGTGTTGCTGTTCACGCACGGCCAGGCGCCGAGCCAGGGACACTTGCTGCTCGGCTATGCCGGGTCGCTGCACATCAAGAGACTCCGCCGCGATAGCCGCGCGCCTGTTCTCAAGGCGACGCGCGAGGCGCATCGCACGGGCAAGGCATGTCCGCCGCTGGTGGGTCTGTCGATCAGGGACTTGCTTGCAAAAGACCTCGGCGAAGCCCGGGCCGAGCTCAATATTCCCGAGCCACGCTGGTATCGCGAGTGTCACCGCATCTGGCGCGAGGAAGGGATCGATCCTTGCGACCTGCTCGCAGCGCCGAATACGGAAAGCCCCGCCGCCTGACGGTCAGAGCCAGCTGGCGATTTGCGCGAGCGGCTTCTTCCGGGTCGCTCCCTTCGGGACGGTAGCATCGTCCGACGGCAAGCCCGCAACCACGATCATCAGCGGCTTCTCGTGGTCGGGCCGCCCGCAGATCTCGCGCAGGAAGCCCATCGGCGACGGCGTGTGGGTAAGGGTGGATAGTCCGGCCTCGTGCAAGGTCGTAATCAGCATGCCGCAAGCAATGCCGACGCTTTCGTTGACGTAGTAATTCTGCGTCTGCCCGTCTTCCTCGATGCCGCCCTTGCGCTGCGCAAAGACCACGATCAGCCACGGCGCGGTTTCCAAAAACGGCTTGTCCGCATCGGTGCCGAGGGGACCGAGTGCCTCCAGCCATTCGTCGCTCGCCTTGCCGCTGTAGAACGCGCGCTCTTCCGCTTCGGCCGCTTCGCGAATGGCGCGCTTGGTTTCGGGCGATGAGACGACGGCGAAATGCCAGGGCTGGTGGTTTGCGCCATTGGGCGCGCTGCCCGCTGCCTCGATTGCCGCCTCGATCACTTCGCGCGGAACCGGCGCGTCGGAGAAATACCGGCAGCTGCGCCGTTCCTTCAGCCGGTCGCGCATGTGGTGCGCGCGTGCAATCCGTTCTTCAGCGGCGAGGGCGGGCATGGAGTAAGGCAGACTATCGTGATCGCGCATGTCGAAGTTTCCGGATTGGCGAGTCAGCGCAGGTCCTTGCGGATGACCAATTTGAGACCCGACCAGATCTCGTCCACCGCGCATTTCCTCGTATCGACGAAGCCGATAGCAAGGCCTGTTTCGCGGACATCGTGCTCGTCGATTTCGGTGTCGACGCCGGCACCCTTCTTGGGCCAACTGACCCAGACCTGCCCGTCGGGCACGATGCTGTGGCGCAGTTCTGCTAGTTTGCGTTCGAGCAAGGCTTTCTCGGTCACGAAAATATGGGCTGCATCGGGCCGCTCGTCGGGGCTTGCCACGAAGGTCAAATCGAGCGCATATTCGCCGATCTCGTCCTGCACGCTTTCCGGCATTTCGTAAAACCAGACCCGCTGGCCATCACGCAGCGAGAGCTTCTTGGCGAGCGGGGTGTCTGAATAGCCTGCGGTCATGTTGGCTTCCTTTCATCGGCAGCCCGAGCTCCTGTAGACGCTGCGCTTAGCCGTCCAACCACTCGCTGAAGAAACTGCGATGGGCGGCACGCATCTCGTCGACGGACTTGCCGAACAGCGTGCTGCCGCCGGTCCTGCCAATGCGACGGAAGCCGATTGCGGCGGTTTCGTCGTTTTCCGTGCCCTTGGCGAGCGCCTCGTTGAGAGCCTGCGTATCGGGAACGGTGATGACGTAGCGGCCCTGGTCTTCGCCGAACCACCATGCGGCCTGGCTGTATTCCTCGTTCCATTCGACCTCGGCACCGATGTTGCCCGCCATGGCCATTTCGGCAAGCGCAATGGCGAGACCGCCGTCGGAGACGTCGTGGACCGCGCTGACGAGGCCGTCGGCGATCAGCTGGAGCACGATCTTGCCCGCGTTCTTTTCGACCGTGAGATCGGTCGGAGGAGTCCGGCCTTCGTCGCGGCCGTGAATTTCACTCAGCCACAGTGACTTGCCGAGATGCGAGCGTTCGGGATCGGCGGTCGCCCATTCCTCGGCGTGGATGAGGTAGATGGCCTCGCCCTCCGCCTTGAACGGCATGGTCATCATTCGATCGCAATCGTCGATCAGGCCGACGCCGCCGATGGCCGGGGTGGGCAGGATGGCCGAGCCGCCGCCGGTCGCCTTGCTTTCGTTATAGAGGCTGACGTTGCCGCTTACGATCGGGAAGTCGAGCACGCGGCAGGCGCGGCCCATGCCTTCCAGCGCGTGGACGAATTGGCTCATGATTTCAGGGCGTTGCGGGTTGGCGAAATTGAGGCAGTTGGTCACCGCCAGCGGACGCGCGCCCACTGCGCACAAATTGCGATAGGCCTCGGCAATCGCCTGCTTGCCGCCCTCGTAGGGGTCGGCGTGGACATAGCGCGGCGTGCAGTCGGTGCTGATCGCCAGCGCCTTCTTCGTGCCGTGCACGCGGACCACGCCTGCGTCGCCGCCGGTCTGGAGCGTATCCGCGCCGACCTGGCTGTCGTACTGCTCGGAAATCCACTTGCGCGAAGACAGGTTCGGCGAGGCGAGCAGCTTCATCAAATCGCCGCCGACATCGGCCGTGTCGGGACGCACGGTCATCGGCTTGATGCCCGCCCATGAGATGTAGTCTTCCTTCGACAGGTAGGGGCGGTCGTATTCGGGCGCATCGGCCGCGAGGGGGCCGAGCGGAATGTCGCACACGACTTCGCCGCCGAATTCGAGCACCATGTGCTGCGTATCGGTGACCTCGCCGATGACTGCGAAATCGAGTTCCCACTTCTCGAAGATGGCCGCAGCCATCTCTTCCTTGCCGGGCTTCAGCACCATGAGCATGCGCTCCTGGCTCTCGCTAAGCATCATCTCATAGGGCGTCATGCCCTCTTCGCGGCAAGGGACCTTGTCCATGTCGAGGCGGATGCCCGCCTTGCCGTTGGTCGCCATTTCGACGCTGGAGGAAGTGAGGCCGGCTGCGCCCATGTCCTGGATTGCGACGATCGCATCGGTCGCCATGAGTTCGAGGCAGGCTTCGATGAGTAGCTTCTCGGTGAAGGGGTCGCCAACCTGCACGGTGGGGCGCTTCGCTTCGGCGTCTTCCTCGAAGTCGGCAGAAGCCATGGTTGCGCCGTGGATACCGTCGCGGCCGGTCTTGGAGCCGACATAGACGATCGGGTTTCCGACGCCGGTCGCGGCCGAATAGAAGATCTTGTCCGAATCGGCGACGCCGACGGTCATCGCGTTGACGAGGATGTTGCCGTCATAGGCCGGGTGGAAATTCGTCTCGCCGCACACGGTCGGCACGCCGACGCAGTTCCCATAGCCGCCAATGCCCGCGACCACGCCCTGCACGAGGTGCTTCATCTTCGGATGATCGGGACGCCCGAAACGCAGCGCATTGGCATTGGCCACGGGACGTGCGCCCATTGTGAAGACATCGCGCAGGATGCCGCCGACGCCGGTGGCCGCCCCTTGGTACGGCTCGATGTAGCTCGGGTGGTTGTGGCTCTCCATCTTGAAGATCGCCGCCTGGCCATCACCGATATCGATGACGCCGGCATTCTCGCCCGGGCCGCAAATGACCCAAGGTGCCTCGGTCGGCAGCTTCTTGAGGTGCAAGCGCGAGCTTTTGTAGGAGCAATGCTCGCTCCACATCACCGAGAAGATGCCAAGTTCAACGAGGTTCGGCTCGCGGCCCAGCGCGTGCAATACGCGGTCGTATTCTTCTTCGCTCAGCCCGTGCTGGGCGACGACGTCGGGGGTGATGGCGGACTCGGGTGTGCTCATGGCCCGCGCCCTTAGCGGGGCGGGGTCGCGACCGCTAGTCCCACCTCGCTCTTATGCCACCGTGTGAGACTGACCCAATAGGCCAAAGCGGTGAGTAGGCCGAAGGCGAACAGCCCGGTCGCGAGGAAGGCGAAATCGGCGGCCTGCGGCTCCGGCCCGAACCAGTTGATGGTTTGCAATGCGAGCAGAGCGAAGAGCAGAACCAGCGGCGGCACGATCGGCCCTTTTGTGCGCCGCATATACCACCAGAAGGCGAGACTGATCAGCCCGAGTTCCAGCGGCATTTCGATCCACGGCATGTCCCACAGCCCGAAACCGAACTTCCTTTCTCCGCCGGCGATGGTGAGGTCCGGGCGGTGCACCAGCAGGTCGAGCAACCAATGTGACAGGACGACGATGCCCGCCCAGATGGCTGCAATCGCGTTGCGCGACAGGAGGAAAACCAACGCGGCAAAGCCGATCGCAAACCCGCTCGTGCCCACCAGGCTGTGCGTGATCGGCATATGATAGAAATCCATCGGATTCATCTCGGTGATGCCCGGCACCACACGCATCTTCTCGATCCCGACCATGGCGAAGAGGAAAAAGGCCCAGTCCACCAGCTGCGCGGCGATGAACAGCGTGCCGAGACGCGGCGCGTCCTTGGTGATCGCTTTCGCGGCTAGCGCAGGTGCGAAGTGACCGATGAACACGCTTAGCTCATACCAGTTTCGTCGCCGCGTATGTCGCCACGCTCGCCGCCACTGCCGTGGTGAAAGCGCCCCAGCAGATGTCGGCGATCGTCACCGTCGTGGACCACTGTCGCAGCGTTGCTTGGTTGGTGAGATCGTAGGTCGCGTAACACAGTGCGCCCAGTAGCGCGCCATTCAGTGCCGCCGTCCCGACCCCGCCTGTGACGCTCGGCCGCACGGCAAACCACACGATCCCGGCGATATAGGCGACATAGAAAACCAGCGCCGGAGCCAGGCGGAAACTGTCCGCCAGCATGTCGCCGAGGCGAGGGCGGTAGAAATTGTCGCCGGCCCAGCCGAGCCATAGTGCGTCGAGCACGCCAAAAGCGATGGCGGCGGCGACAGAGGCGACAATCCACGTCATATCGGCTCCCCGTTGTTTCGGTTTACTTGACCGCCCACGCCCTCGCGGTCAATGCTCCGCCGCGATGACAGAGCAAGACACTCCGATTGCAGACATGACTTTCGAAGAAGCCCTGCGTGCGCTGGAAGGCGTAGTCCGCAGGCTCGAAAGCGGCGACGTGCCCCTCGACGAGAGCATCGACCTTTACGAACGCGGCGAGACACTGCGCAAGGCGTGCCAGGCGCGGCTCGATGCGGCGCAGGCGCGGATCGAGAAGATCGTGCAGGGCACCGACGGCAAGCCCGCCGGGACCGAACCCTTCGATGCAGGCAACCCTGCGTGAACGCGATGACGGCCATGCCAGATATTCTCGCGACCGCATTCGAGCGTATACAGGGAGAGATCGACAGCGCTTTCGATGCTTTCCTGCCCGTCCCCGACGACAGCCGCGCGCCGCTGGTGGAGGCGATGCGCTATGCCGCCATCGGCGGTGGCAAGCGTGTGCGTCCGCTATTGCTGGCAGCGACGGCCGATCTCTACAGCGTCAATCGCAGTGCGGCGGTGAACGCGGGCTGTGCGGTCGAGGCGATCCACGCCTACTCGCTGATCCATGACGATCTGCCTTGCATGGACGACGACGACTTGCGGCATGGCAAGCCGACGGTGCACAAGGCTTTCGACGAGGCGACGGCGGTGCTGGCGGGCGATTGCCTTCACGCGCTGGCCTTCGATATCCTGACCCAGCCCGACACCAGCACCGATCCCTTCGTGCGGTCCGAACTCGTGGCGACGCTTGCGCGCGCCAGCGGACACGATGGCATGGCCGGTGGGCAGATGATGGATATCGCCTCAGAAGAACAGCAGTACGATCTGCGCCAGATCACCCGGCTGCAACAGCTCAAGACCGGCGCGTTGCTGGCCGCCAGTGTGGAGATGGGCGCCGTGCTCGGCAGGGTGCCTCTGGAGGGCCGCACGCACTTGCGCGCCTATGCCCGCGACATCGGCCTGGCTTTCCAGATCGCCGACGACCTACTCGACGTCGAAGGCGACGAAGACAAGGCGGGCAAGGCGCTTCGCAAGGATGAAGGGCAGGGCAAGCAGACCTTCGTCACCCTGATGGGCGTCGACCAGGCGCGCGCGCAGGCCGAAATGCTGGTCGAACAGGCCGGCAAGCACCTTGCCAGCCATGGCGAAGACGCGCGGCTGCTGGTCGAACTGGCACGCTTTATCGTGAAGAGAGAACATTGATGGCAGAGCGCATCGGCATCTACCCCGGAACATTCGACCCGATCACGCTCGGCCATGCGGATATCCTCCGGCGCGGCTCGAAGCTGGTCGACAAGCTCATTATCGGTGTGACGACCAACCCGTCCAAGAACCCGATGTTCTCGACCGAGGAACGCTTCGCCATGGTCGAGCGCGAGATTGCAGACATGGGGCTGACCAATGTCGAGGTGGTCGGCTTCAACGCCCTGCTGGTGAAATTCGCGCATAAGATGGGCGCCAACGTGATCATTCGCGGGCTGCGCGCAGTGGCGGACTTCGAATACGAGTACCAGATGGCCGGCATGAACCAGCAGCTCGACGACGACGTCGAGACTGTGTTTCTAATGGCCGATGTTTCGCTCCAGCCGATCGCCTCGCGGCTCGTCAAGGAAATCGCGATGTTCGGCGGTGACATCAGCCCCTTCGTCAGCAAAGCCGTATGCGACGAAGTTATCGCGCGGGTGAAAGAAACCGGTCTCCGCGGCGATTATTGAGACACTCCAATGCTATTCATTGAATGGACAGACCGCTCTCGTTAGACGGGCGGCAATCCAGACACATCGACGGGATACCCATGTTCAAGACTTTGCTCGCCCTTGCCGCCGCTGCATTCGCCGCGACCATGCCCATCGGCGCCAGTGCGCAGGATGCCGAAACGCCGGCTGCGGCACAGGACACCCGCACCTATAATCCCGTCAGCTTCGACATGGCGGTGGAGCCGGAGAACATTCTCCTGCTCGACCTTTCAAACGGCGAGCGGGTCGCGATCCGCCTGATGCCGGGCTGGGCGCCGAACCATGTGGAGCGGATCAAGACGCTCACTCGCCAGGGCTTCTACGACGGCGTGATCTTCCACCGCGTGATCGACGGCTTCATGGCGCAGACCGGCGATCCGACCGGCACGGGGACGGGCGCATCGCAGCTTCCTGACGTCAACGAGGAATTCAATCCGATGCCGCATGTTCGCGGCACGGTGGCCATGGCCCGCGCGGCGGACGAGAACAGCGCGAACAGTCAGTTCTTCATCGTCTTCTACCCGCGCTTCAGCCTCGACCAGAAGTATACCAACTTCGGCCGCGTGATTTCGAACATGGCTGCGGTCGATGCGATCCAGCGCGGCGAGCCGCCGCAGAACCCGACGCGCATTCTGCAGGCTTCGATTGCCAGCGACGGCAAGCCCGCGCCGGTCAATACCGCGCCGCGCGCTGCCGACGAAATCAGCGTCGACGACCTCAACGCGCCGATCCAGGAATAGCATTTGCGCCTTCAGTGACGCGCGACTAATCGGCGCGCGTCATGAAGGTCCTTCACCAAGCTCCGGACGAGCGGGATCGACGCCATGCGCGTTGACCTGTTCGATTTCGACCTCCCGCAGGAACTTATCGCGCTGCGCCCGGCGCGGCCGCGCGATGCTGCGCGCATGCTGGTCGTGCGCGGCGAGGGGGCATTCGAGGATGCGGGTGTAAGCGATTTGCCGGATCTGCTGAAACGCGGCGATGTCCTGGTGTTCAACGACACCCGTGTGATCCCGGCGCAGCTCGAAGGGCGGCGCGGGGAAGCGAAGATCGGCGCGACGCTGCACAAAAGGGTCGATCTGAGGCGCTGGCAGGCTTTCATTCGCAACGCCAAGCGGCTGCGTCCGGGCGAGACCGTCGAGTTCGGAGGTGGCGTCTCGGCTACAGCGGAAGAGCGCCTGGCCGATGGGAGTTTTGTCCTGGCGTTTCATGGTGAAGAGCCGGTCGAGGTCTTGCTCGAGCGGGCCGGGCGCATGCCCCTGCCGCCCTATATCGCGGGTAAGCGCGCGACGGATGCGCAGGACCGCGAAGACTACCAGACCATATTCGCGCGCGAGGACGGTGCTGTCGCCGCGCCGACTGCCGCGCTGCATTTCACGCCGCGACTGATGGACGCGCTGGATGCGGCGGGCGTCGCGCGCGAGACGCTGACGCTGCATGTCGGGGCGGGGACTTTTCTCCCGGTCAAGGCCGACGACACCGACGATCATGCGATGCACTCCGAATGGGGGCGGATCGAACCCGAAACAGCCGAGCGCCTGAATGCGGCGCGGGCAGCGGGCGGGCGGATTGTCGCCGTAGGCACTACCAGCCTGCGCCTGCTCGAAAGCGCGACGGGCGAAGATGGCGTAATTCGGCCCTTCGCCGGTGATACCGACATCTTTATCACACCCGGATACCGCTTTCGCGCGGTGGACGGGCTGATGACCAATTTCCATCTGCCCAAATCGACGCTGATGATGCTGGTCAGCGCCCTGATGGGGCGGGAGCGGATGTTGGCGGCCTACGATCACGCGATCGCCAGTGACTACCGCTTCTACAGCTACGGGGATTCCTCGCTGCTCCTGCCCTGAAACGGGAACAGGCTGCCGGTGTCGAGAAGGTGGTCGATGAACTTGTCGTCCGCCGGAATACGGCCATCGAGCATGAGCATGGCGATTCCATGCGCGATCGACCAGGCTTGTAAGGCAAGGCGCTCCGCCTCTTCGCGGGTGGCGGATAATTTGCACGTAATGTCGGTCAGCAATTCGCGTGCCGGGTCCGGACCTTCTTCGCCAGACTCGACCGGCTCCCCTTGCGTGAACATCAGGCGAAACAGCACGGGATGGGCAAGGGCGAAGCGCACATAGGCTCGTCCGGTCAGGGCGAACTTCGTCGGAAGATCGGGAGCCGTATCGGCGGCCTTCTTCTGCGCGTTGCCAAGCAGTTTGGAGCCTTCGCGGGCGAGGGCCCGGTTCAAGGCCTGCTTGTCCGGGAAGTGGCGATAGACGGCTGTGGCGGACACCCCCACGCGCCGGGCCAATTCGCGCAGCGAAGGCTCTTTGCCCTTGTCGCCCTCCAGCGCTGCGATCCCCTCCTTCAGAAGCGCATCGCGCAGACTGCCATGGTGGTAATTCTCAGTCGATGTTGACACTGTTATCATTACCTCTATGTTTACGGTGTTCACTTTAGGCAAGGCGATTCGTACATGGCAAGCGTCATCGAGAAAACCATCCGCAAGGCTGTGACCCCGGCGATCCAGGCCCTCGCCAGCATCAACCGTACGCGCTTGGCCGAACCGTCGGAAAATCCGTTTCTCAATGGCGTGCACATGCCGATGACGGAAGAGAAGACGATCGAGAATCTGTCGGTGACCGGCACGATTCCCCCCGAACTCGATGGTCGCTATGTCCGGATCGGCCCCAATCCCTTCGGTGACGAAGGCAAGGGGCATCACTGGTTCATCGGCGACGGCATGGTCCACGGCGTGCGGCTGAAGGGCCGCGCGGCCGAGTGGTACCGCAATCGCTTCATCCGCTCGCACGAGCTTCAGGCCAAGGGTGGCCCGAAAGGCATCGGCGGTCCGCGTCGCGGATATAGCGACACCGTCAATACCAATGTCATGGGGATCGGCGGTACGATCATGGCGTTGGTCGAAGCGAATTCCTATCCTGTCCAGCTGGACGATAATCTCGAAAGCGTGGCCTACAGCGATTTCGGGGGAGGTCTTGCGGGATCCTTCACTGCCCATCCGCACCAGTGCCCGCGGACCGGAGAGCATCACGCGATTTGCTATCAGGCGGACAAGCCCAACAGGATCTGGCACGTCGCATTGAACGAGCAGGGCGAAGTCCTGCGCGAAATCGCAATCCCGGTCGTCAACGGACCCTCCATCCATGATTGCGCTCTGACCGAGAACTACGTCGTCATCCTCGACCTGCCGGTGACCTTTTCGATGAAAGCCCTCCTCGCAGGCCAGCGTTTCCCGTATCGCTGGAACCGCGAACACCGCGCGCGCGTCGGACTGCTGCCGCGTACCGGGGCGGCGGAAGACATCGTGTGGTGCGATGTCGATCCCTGTTACGTCTTCCACGTCGGCAACAGCTTCGAGGCCGACGGCAAGGTCGTGATCGATCTGTGCGCCTACGAAACGATCTTCGACGGCGATATGCCGGGGCCATACGGCAAGTCGCTCGGGCTGGAACGATGGACAGTCGATCCGGCTGCCGTGCAGGTCGAGCGGAGGACGCTCGATGCCGCCGGTCAGGAGTTTCCGCGCCCGGACGAACGCTATTTCACCAAACCCTACCGCTACCTCTGGAGCGATGCGCTGGACGGCGACCTGGAGTTCTTCTCCGCCCTCCCGATCTATCGCCACGACCTGCAAACCGGCGAACGGATCGAGCACAGCTTCGGCGAAGGCCGCATCCCCGGCGAATTCGTGTTCGTGCCGCGCAGCGAGGATGCCCCCGAGGGTGATGGCTGGATCATGGGCTATGTCATCGATCGCAACGAGAACACCAGCACGCTCGAAATCCTCGAAGCGATCACGCTGGAGCCGGTCGCGTCCGTCCATATCCCACATCTTATTCCCCCGGGCTTTCACGGGAACTGGATTGCCGCTAGCCACGGCTGAGTGGAGCCGATTCTCGAACTCAGCGGCCTGACCAAGGTCTATCCCGGCGGGCTCAAGGCGCTCGACGATGTCGATCTCACTATCCGCAAGGGCGAGATCTTCGCGCTGCTCGGGCCGAACGGGGCGGGCAAAACCACGCTGATTGGCGCGGTCTGCGGGTTGGTGCGGCCGAGCGGGGGCACGATGCGCGCTTTCGGCCATGATCTCGCCTGCGACTGGCGCAGGGCGCGCGCGCGTATCGGCCTCGTTCCGCAGGAACTCAGCACCGATATGTTCGAGCCGGTGAAACGCGCGGTCAGCTACTCGCGAGGCCTCTTCGGCCTCCCGCCCGACCCCGCGCGGATCGAGGAAATCCTGCGCAGCCTGAGCCTATGGGACAAGCGCGACGAGCGGATTATGGCGCTGTCGGGAGGGATGAAGCGCCGCGTCCTTATCGCCAAGGCGCTGGCGCACGAGCCTGACCTGCTGTTCCTCGACGAGCCGACGGCAGGCGTCGATGTGGAGTTGCGCAAGGGCATGTGGGCGATCATCGACCAGATGCGCGCGCGCGGCGTCACCATCATATTGACGACCCACTATATCGAGGAAGCCGAGGAAATGGCGGACCGCGTTGGCGTGATCCGCAACGGGCAGATCATCGCGGTGGACGAAAAAGAGGCGCTGATGGCGAAGCTGGGCCGCACCGAGGCGCATATCGCACTGGCTCTGCCGATGCAGACATTGCCGCCAGCGATCGCGCAATTCCCGATCGGGATCGAGCAGGGCGGTATGTCGCTCTGCTACCGCGGCGGTGACGGCACCGGTCGCGGGAAGGCCGAGGTGGCGGATCTTACCAAGGCGCTCACCCACGCCGGCATCGATTATGTCGGCATAGAAACGCGCGAGAGCAGTCTCGAAGACATCTTCGTCTCGCTGCTCGGGGAGAACGCCCAATGATCGCCTGGCGCTCGACCTGGTCGATCTACAAGCGCGAATTGTCGCGCTTCCTGCGGACCGCCTTCCAGTCCGTCCTCGCGCCCGTGCTGACGACGACGCTCTATTTCATCGTCTTCGGCGCGGCCATCGGCGGGCGCATGCCCGACCTTGGCGGGGTGGACTACGGCGCTTTCATCATACCGGGCCTATTGATGCTGACCCTACTCGGCGAGACCACCAGCAACTCGAGCTTCGGCATCTACATGCCGCGGTTCACCGGCACGATCTACGAACTGCTCAGCGCGCCCGTCGGGGTAGCCGAAACGCTGATCGGCTTCGTCGGTGCGGCGATGACGAAGAGCCTGATCCTGGCCGCCATCATCCTCGCGACCGCGCGTTTCTTCGTCGATTACAGCATCGCCCATCCGCTGTTCGCCGTGCTCTACATCATGCTCGTCGCGGCGGCTTTCAGCCTGTTCGGCTTCATCCTCGGCGTCTGGGCGGACAATTTCGAGAAGCTAGGCATTATCCCGATGCTGTTCCTCACCCCGCTAACCTTCCTCGGCGGGACATTCTACTCGATCGACATGCTGCCGAGCCCTTGGGACACGATCGCGCTGGCCAATCCCATCGTCTATCTCGTCAGCGGCCTGCGCTGGACATTCTACGGCAGCAGCGATGTCAACATCTGGATCAGCTTCGGCATCACGCTTACGTTTCTCGCTGCGTGCATTGCGGTGATCACCTACATCTTCAAGACAGGTTGGCGCCTCCGGGCGTGATCGCCAAACCTTTCTGACAGGCTTTTTCCGCGTTCAGAATCCGGACAGCCGGGCGGGCGCAATTGCGCCGGTGCGCCACGGGAAACGGCGCTACAGTTTCAAGGATGGAAAATGAAGAATGTCGCATTCATCACCGCCGCCGCAGCAGCAGCTATCGCGCTGCCGAGCGCCGCGCAGGCGCAGGACGTGGTGCCGGGTAACGGTTTCATCGGCGTTCAGGCCGGTGTGCACGACCTCGGCCTCGACGACGAGCTGGAAGATATCGGCCCGGGCCTCGAGCTAGACGATTCGAGCCCCATCTTCGGTGTCTTTGCCGGCTACGACTTCCCCGTCGGCCCTGCGCTCTTCATTGGCGCGGAAGCGAACTACAACTTTGGCACCGACGCGCTGGACGGCGATTACGGTGCCAATGCCCGTCTCGGCTTCAGCGTCCCGGGTGGTGCGAAGATCTATGGCCGCGCCGGCATCCAGGCGATCGAGGTCGATTACAACAAAATCATCAACGACGACTCGATCGATTTCGACGGCATCGACGATACCGAGAGCGACTACCTTGTCGGCATCGGCGCGGACGTGCCGGTCGGTCGGGCTTTCGTGCGCGGCAATCTCGACACGATCAGCTTCGACACGATGCGCGCGACGGTCGGCATCGGCCTGCGCTTCTGATTGCCTCTGCCAGACTGCTCGATGACGCCGGCTTCCGCGAGGGAGCCGGCCTTGTTCCTATACGGGGTGGCGAGGTCGCGCCGAGCACGCTAGGCGCTCGCCCATGCTCCGAATTCGCCTCTTTACCCTTTCCATCCTGACGGCGCTCGCCACTGCGACGCCAGCGTACGCCCAGCTGCCGGACGGCGCACGACAGATGATCGATGCCGCGCTCGCGAGCGGCGACGATACCAAGATCGCGACGGTGCTCGAACTCGCACGGACCACCTGGCCCGACGAGGCTGGCGAGATCGCGCTGATCGAGAGCGAATGGCAGGCGGCCAAGGCCGAACGTGCCGCTGCCGCCGCCAAGGCGGAAGAGGAAGCCATTCGTTCCGCAGGCCTGCTCGATCGCTGGAGCGGCGAGGGCGAGTTGGGCGGATTCCAGTCGAGCGGCAACAGCGACACCGTCGGTATCTCCGCCGGGCTGAAGCTCAAGCGCGAAGGAATCGACTGGTCGCATCGCCTGCGGGCCCGGTTCGATTACCAGCGCCAGAACAGCGTCACCAGTCGCGAGCAATTGCTTGCAGCATACGAACCGCGCTGGCAGTTCGGCGAGAACGTGTTCGCCTATGGCCTCGCGCAATACGAACGCGACCAGATTCAGGGGGTCGATGCACGCTATGCGATCTCAGGCGGCCTCGGCTACAAGGTGTTCGACCGCGAGGGGCTGAGCCTGTCGGTGAAGGCCGGCCCGGCTTATCGCGTGACGAAATATACCGACGGGCGCAGCGAAAGCCGCCTCGCAGGCCTCACAGGCTTCGATTTCGACTGGCAGATCTTCGAGCGGCTGACGCTCACGCAGGATGCGAATGCCGTGGCCGAAACAGGTGGCGAGGCGCTGGTCATCGTCGATGGATCGAACACCACGCTCAACCTGATCACCGGGCTGGATTTCAAAGTCAGCGACAGCCTGCGCGCGCGGATGTCGTACCAGTTCGATTACGACAGCAATCCACCGGCCGGGAAAGTGTCGACCGACACGCTGACCCGCGCCACGCTGATCTACGGCTTCTGATCATGGGCGAGCGGTTCGCTTTCACCATCCACGCGACCGACGGCGCGGCGCGCACGGGCGCAATCGCCATGCATCGCGGAGAGATCCGGACGCCGGCCTTTATGCCCGTTGGTACCGCGGCGACGGTCAAAGCGATGAAGCCCGAGACGGTCCGCAAGACCGGCGCCGATATCATTCTCGGCAACACCTACCACCTGATGCTGCGGCCGGGTGCGGAGCGGGTCGCGCGGCTCGGCGGGCTGCACAAGTTCATGAACTGGGACCGCCCGATCCTGACCGACAGCGGCGGCTATCAGGTGATGAGCCTGTCCGACCTGCGCAAGCTGACCGAAGAGGGCGTCGAATTTCGCAGCCATCTCGACGGATCCAAGCACATGCTCACCCCCGAACGATCGATGGAGATCCAGCGGCTGCTCGGCAGCGATATCGTCATGGCCTTCGACGAATGCCCGCGGGCCGATCGCCCGCGCGACGAGATCGCGGCGAGTATGGAGATGTCGATGCGCTGGGCCAGGCGCAGCCGTGATGGCTTCGACAGCGGTGGAGAGCACGCCGCGTGCTCGGCCCTGTTCGGCATCCAGCAGGGCGCACTCGATGAGGAATTGCGCAAGATCAGCGCGGAGAAACTCACCGAGATCGGCTTCGACGGATTCGCCATCGGCGGGCTTGCCGTGGGCGAGGGGCAGGAGGCGATGTTCGCGACACTGGATTTTGCGCCCGGCCAGTTGCCGAAGGACCGCCCGCGCTACCTGATGGGCGTCGGTAAGCCCGACGACCTCGTCGGTGCGGTCGACCGCGGGGTCGACATGTTCGATTGCGTGCTGCCGAGCCGGTCGGGCCGCAACGGGCAGGCCTTCACCTGGAACGGCCCGATCAACCTGCGTAACGCGCGCTTTTCGGAAGATCAGGAGCCGCTCGACAGCCGCTGTGCCTGCGACACCTGTGGTACTTACTCGCGGGCCTATATCCATCACCTCGTCCGCTCGCAGGAAATCCTTGGCGCGATGCTAATGACCGAGCACAACATCGCGTTCTACCAGCAGCTGATGCAGGCGATGCGCGATGCGATCGGGGAAGGGCGCTTCGCTGCGTTCGCCAGCGACTTCCGGCGTGACTATCTGGCCGGTAGTTCCTAGCTAGGCGGGATGGCCCTGTTCTCCCGCCGCGAAAGCCGATCGGTTCCCACAGCTGCGACATGGTCGCTGCCGCAGGAGAAAGCCACTGCGCGGCAGGAAAGCTATTTGCTTGTGATCGCCATCATCACGGTTGTGTTGTGGCAGGTGCCATTGGGTCAAATGGTGCTGTACCCGTTCTCGCTGCTCGCCACCTGGTTTCACGAGATGGGCCATGGCCTGACCTCGATGGCGCTGGGCGCGCGGTTCGACGAACTGGTGATCTTCCCGAACGGGTCGGGCTACGCGCTGTCGTCGTGGCCGGGCGAACCCCCGCGGCTGTCCCGCGCGTTGACAGCGGCGGTCGGCTTGCTGGGGCCTTCGGTTGCAGGATCGCTGCTCATCGTTGGCTCGCGCAGTCCCGCCGCTACTCGCCTGTTGCTCGCGGCGCTTGGATTAATCCTCGTCCTATCGACGATCATCTGGGTGCGATCACTTGCCGGGTGGATCGTTTTACCCGCCTTCGCCGCGATATGTGTCGGAGTCGCCATTTGGGGCAGTCGCAAGGCCCAGCGCTTCGCGATAGAATTGCTGGGCGTGCAGGCGGCGATCAGCCTTTGGCGTGATCTGGGCTATCTCTTCAGCGACGGCGGATATGTCGGCGGTGAATTCATCACCTCCGACACCGGCGCAATCGAGGAGGCGCTGCTTCTGCCCTATTGGGTGTGGGGCGGTCTGATTACCGCCACAGCCGTAGCAATCATCTTAGGTGCACTCAGGGTCGCGTCTCGTCGATAATCCCTCAGGCCGCCGACTTTTCGCGCATCTCGAGGATCGTGCCGCGATAGGGCACGAAGCGGCCCGCCGCGTCGAGAAAGCCGGCACCTATCGCATTGGCGAAAGACTGGGCGTCGCGCAGGTTATCGTACCATTTCCCGCGCCGGTTCGGCGTCACGAAGCGATATTGTGTCATAGTATCATCGAAATTCGCAAAGGGGAGGCCGGTTCCGGCCAACCCCCTGAAAACGCGACGAATTGAAACGAAAAAGGGCGGCCCTGGAGGACCGCCCCTTTCGTAACGAGATCATCGTCTCTTAGCGCGAATAGAACTCGACCACGAGGTTCGGTTCCATGGTGACCGGATAGGGCACTTCGTCGAGCTTCGGCACGCGGGTGAAGGTCACCTTGTCGGTGCCGTCGGGCGCGACGTAGTCGGGAATCTCACGCTCGGGCAGGCTCTGGGCTTCGATGACCAGCGCCATGTCCTGGGCCTTCTTGCCGAGGCTGACGACGTCGCCGACCTTGACGCGGGCCGAGGCGACATTGGTCTTCACGCCGTTCAGGTAAATGTGGCCGTGGCTCACGATCTGGCGTGCGGCGAAGATGGTCGGCGCGAACTTGGCACGATAGACGACCATGTCGAGGCGCTGCTCGAGCAGGCCGATCAGGTTCTGGCCGGTGTCGCCCTTCATCTTGGACGCTTCGGTATAGGTGCGCTTGAACTGCTTCTCGGTCACGTCGCCGTAATAGCCCTTCAGCTTCTGCTTGGCGCGCAGCTGCAGGCCGAAGTCGGACATCTTTCCCTTGCGGCGCTGGCCATGCTGGCCGGGGCCATAGGAACGCTTGTTGACCGGGGAATTCGGGCGCCCCCAGATGTTTTCACCCATCCGGCGGTCGAGTTTGTGCTTGGCGCTCTTGCGCTTCGACATAAGTCTTTCCTTCGATTTGCTGAGCGGACCTTGTGCCCGCCATCCAACCCGGCATCGCACCGTCGGACCACATGGGTCCGGCGCGGCCACCGCTTCACCGGGGTGCGAGGCCAATTAGCGAGGCGCGCGAATAGCAGTTTTGCGCCAATCGTCAAGCGCCGAGATAGGCGCTCGACAAAGCGGTGCGGGGAAGGCAGTGCGCACCGCCATGGACGACACATTCAAGCTCCCCGAAGACTGCACCGACATGCGCGAAGTGCGGGTCGGGGTCGATACGACCGACCGGCAGCTGATGGAATTGCTCGGCCGCCGCTTTGGCTACATGCGTGCAGCCGCCCGCATCAAGACCGACCGCAATGTCGTGCGCGATGAAACGCGAAAGGCGGAAGTCATCGGCAATGCTGTGACGGACGCAGTTTCACGCGAGATTCCGTCCGAGAAAATAGCCGAAATCTGGGAGCTTCTTGTGGAAACCTCGATTGCTTATGAACTCGAGGAATGGGACCGGATCAGGGCTTAGGCTCGCGCTGGAGCGATGACAGCACGCCGCGTAGGGTGCGAACCTCGAGGTGGTTCCAACCCGGCTTTGTGAGTACGCCGCGCAAGGTCCTCCGCGTCGCTTCCGCCCGGCTTTCCGGGAGGAAATAGCCCTTCGGTTCCAGCATACGGTCGAGATGGTCTATCAGACCTTCGAGCTCGTCTTGCGGCGCAGGCGGCAGCAGATCTTCCTGTGTTGGCTGAACCAGCGTTTCGTGCTTCGACCATTCGTAAGCGCACAAGATCACTGCCTGCGCCAGGTTGAGCGAGCCGAAGTCCGGATTGATTGGCACGGTCAGGATCGCGCGAGCGAGGGCGACGTCGTCTGTTTCTAGACCCGAGCGTTCGGGGCCGAACAGGAAGGCGCTGCGGCCGACGTTCCCGGCCATCTCGCGCGCGGCTTCCTCCGGCGTAAAGACTGGTTTGGTGACGCCGCGCTTGCGGACCGTGGTGGCGTAGACATGCGCGCAATCGGCCACGGCTTCTGCGGTAGTGGCGTAGACTTGAGCTCGTTCGAGCACGGTATCGGCACCCGCAGCGGCCGGACCTGCCGAAGGGTTCGGCCAGCCATCGCGGGGCTCGACCAGGCGCAAGTCGGTCAGCCCGAAATTGAGCATCGCCCTCGCCGCCTTGCCGATATTCTCGCCAAGCTGCGGCCGGACGAGCACGACCACCGGCTCGCGCGTGTCAGCTTCGCTCATTCGCCGCGTCCTGCACCGTGCTGGCGAACTCCTCGAAATCGCGGGCTTCGCTGAAATCGCGATAGACGCTGGCGAAGCGGATATAGGCGACGCTGTCGATCTGGCGCAGGCCGTCCATCACCATCTCGCCGATCCGCTGCGAGGCGATCTCGGCCTCGCCTGCGGTTTCGACCTGCCGCTGGATCCCGCTCGCCAGCTGGTCGATCCGCTCCTGCGGAACGTCGCGCTTGCGGCAGGCGAGGGTGATCGACTGCTCCAGTTTTGCGCGGTCGAAGGGCTGGCGGCGATCACCGGATTTGACCACCGTCACTTCGCGCAACTGCACCCGCTCGAACGTGGTGAAGCGCGCGCCGCAGCTCGAACACTGGCGGCGGCGACGGATGGAGGTCGAATCCTCGGTCGGACGACTGTCCTTTACCTGGCTGTCGTCATGGGCGCAAAAAGGGCATCGCATTCAGGTGGTTACTTCTTGATCCTGGTGTAGAATGCGAATCCCGCACCGGCTGCCAGGCCAATCGGCCAGGTGACTACCGGCAGCAGCGCCGCAGCGACGACGCCGACGGCCGCCCCGGTCAGCACAGGCTTGGTCGAAGGGTGGCTCATGCCTTCCTTCGCCATGGCCTTCGCCTCGGTCCGGGCGCGCTCGCCCAGATCGTAACCCTTGTCGTAATCGTCCTGGTTCATCGGTTTACCTTCCGGGATAGACGGGGAATTTCGCGCACAGCTCGCTCACGCGATTGCGGACGCTTTCTTCCACCTGCGCGTCGCCTTCGGGACCGTTATTCGACAAGCCGTCGACGACTTCCGTTATAAGCTTGCCGATCTGCTCGAATTCCGCTGGCCCGAAGCCGCGCGTCGTGCCCGCCGGCGTGCCGAGGCGGACGCCGCTGGTGACGAAGGGGCTGCGCGTATCGAACGGAATGCCGTTCTTGTTGCAAGTCAGCCAGGCACGATCGAGCCCGGCTTCGGCCGCCTTGCCGGTCACATCCTTGGCGGTGAGGTCGACCAGCATGGAGTGGTTGTCCGTGCCGCCGGAAACGACGCGCAGGCCGTTCGCCTCGATGCTTTTCGCCAGCGCGCGGGCGTTGTCGACCACGCGCTGGGCATAATCCTTGAAGTCCGGCCGCAGCGCCTCGCCGAAAGCCACGGCTTTCGCGGCGACGACATGCATCAGCGGGCCGCCCTGCATACCGGGGAAGACGGCCATGTTGATCGGCTTGGTGTATTTCTCGTCATTCCACAGGATAACGCCGGACCGCGGGCCGCGCAGGCTCTTGTGAGTCGTCGTGGTCACGATATCGGCATGCGGGAAAGGCGAAGGGTGCGCGCCGCCGGCGACGAGGCCGGAAATGTGGCTCATGTCCACCATCAGGTAGGCGCCGACTTCGTCCGCGACCTTGCGGAAGGCCTCCCAGTCCCAGACGCGCGAATAGGCGGTGCCGCCGGCGATAATGAGCTTGGGCTTGTGCTCCTTCGCAGTCGCCATCACGGCGTCCATGTCGATCAGCTCATCGTCTTGCCGCACGCCGTAGCTGACCGGATTGAACCACTTGCCGCTCATGTTGACCGGCGAGCCATGCGTCAGGTGACCGCCCGAATTGAGGTCGAGTCCCATGAACGTATCGCCCGGCTCGAGCAGGGCGAGGAACACGGCCTGGTTCATCTGGCTGCCCGAATTGGGCTGCACATTGGCGAAATTGCAGCCGAACAGCTCTTTCGCACGCTCGATCGCCAGCGTCTCGACCACGTCGGCATAATCGCAGCCGCCGTAGTAGCGCTTGCCCGGATAACCCTCGGCGTATTTGTTGGTGAACACGCTGCCGGTCGCTTCGAGCACGGCGGTCGAGGCGATGTTCTCGCTCGCGATCAGCTCGATCTTGTCCTGCTGGCGCGCGAGTTCGTTGCGGATCGCTGAGTGAATCTCGGGGTCTGCCTCGGCCAGCGTGTCGTGCCAGAAGCGGTCCCCAGGGGAGCGAGACTGTTCGCGCGTGGTGTCTTTTGCCTGGGTAGCCATGATCAGAATTCCGGGTTTGAGAGCTTGTCGACGCGGCGCTGGTGGCGACCCGTGCCATCTGGAAGAGAATCGGCGAATTCGGTTTGCAGGAAGGCGGTAAGGCAAGCCTTGGCCATGTCGCTGCCGGTCAGGCGTGCGCCCATGGCGATGCAATTTGCGTCATTATGCTCGCGGGCTAGGCTTGCGGAAAGTGGCTCGGAAACAAGCGCGCATCGCACGGCAGGGTTGCGGTTGGCGCTCATCGAAATACCGAGGCCCGATCCGCAAAGCGCCACGCCGCGCTCGGCCGTGCCATCGGCGATTACGCTGGCGAGCTTGTATCCGAAATCGGGATAATCCACGCTGTCGTTGGTCTCCGGGCCGAGGTCTGCGACCTCGTGGCCCTGCTCGATCAACCAGTCGCGCAGCTCGGTCTTCAGGTCGATGGCGGCATGGTCGGAGGCAATGGCGATACGCATGCGGCGCACATAGGCGATTGCGCCTGCAGTTTCTACCGCGCTTGCTTGGTTTTCCCGCGGCTGTGCGGTCATCTGTCGGAAATTTGCGGAATGTCATCACCATCCCGCTCCAGAGGTAAGGAATATGGCGCTGTCCGGCGGTTTCGCCCGCGCCCTTGAATGCGATCGTTTCGAAACCGTTTTCTTCCATCTGCTGGCTCAGCGTCCGACGCGAGAAATGCTTGATATGGCCGCCCTCCCATATCGCTGTGAGCGACCGGTCCATCCGATCTGTGACCGCCAGCGCGACATTCCAGCCAACCCCAATAGGGCGTTGTGATCATCAGCAGACCGCTATCAGACAGCGCCTCATGCGCGCGGCACACGAAAGTCGGCGGGCTGTAGAGATGCTCAAAGTCCTCGACAGAAACGATTGTCGCAATGTCCCGATGGCCGAAGGGTGCCAACAGGTTATCATGAAGGGAGGCTTGCTCGAAACGACCGATCCCACGTTCCCGCGCTGTGCGGATCGCGCTCTCAGAAGCATCGCTGCCGAGAACCTCGTAACCTGCCTCGCGAAGCCCGATGGCGAAATCCCCGCCGCCGCACCCGGCATCGAGAACGCGTGCACCTTCGGGGAGCTCGCTGGGTGCATAAAGCACCGCCGCCAAGTACATGGGGCGGTGGCTGGGCTAGGGTTTCTCGTCGTAGTCGGCGTAGGTATAGACGCCAGCGGCTTTGAGGTTTTCCATCGCGAGCAGCCTCTAGCTCGGCTCGCTCTTGCTCCGCTCTTGCGACTGGAAATAAATTTTCAGCTGCTCGAGCAGTTCTGCCTGAGCTCCCGGCAGGCGAGCTGTGACGTCCTGCATATAGGCCTCGTTGGCCGCCTTGAACGACGGGGTAGCGAGGACGGCAGGGCTCAATTCCCTTTCCCTCGCAGCCTGCACTGGCGCGGGCGAACCGGATTCGGCGTCTCCCCCTGAAATAAGTGACGATACCGGCAATCCGGCCGCCGGCACCCGGCCGTCCGGCCAGCCGGCGCTCGTGACCAAACAGGGCCGCATCGGTGACGGGGTCGAATGCGCGACCCTGACCACTCCCGACGGCGAGCCCTGGTCGTTCTCAATGGTAGACGCCGACTTCGCAGCGGGCGACTATGTGTCCATCACCGGCGAGATTGCCGATGCCAGCTTCTGCCAGCAAGGGCAGGGGTCGCTCATCGTGCAGGACATAACCGAGGCCGAGCCTCCCGCACGCGACCGCGATCCGGCGAGGGCTGGCGGAATTGCGCTGACCGCCGACTATCTCATTGAAGATTGGGTTGCGAAAGGCGTCGACGCGGATTGCGCCAGTCCGGATTTCGCCATCCGTCGAAGCCCAGGCGCGCTGGTCCTCGAGGCGGAAATCGACGGGCATGACAATGATGCGGCCATCTTCCTCGGTGACTACCCCCGGCTCGATCTGGACGAGCCGCGGCAGGACCTGCCGATGGAAGCGCGCGGACCTGACGGTGTCGCAATCCTGCGTCCGGCGTCCGACGCAGCCTACGACCCCCTGACGATCGGCTCCGCATCGATAGCGGGTGACGGCGTCGTTTTCGTCAGATGCGGCTAGCGCCGGAGCGGCTTCTCGTCGGCCAAGTGATTGCGGATGGTCGTCGCAGCGACGCCGGCCTGACCCATCGCATGGCTGATCTGGTCGAGACCGAGGACGACATCGCCTGCGGCGAACAGGCCCGGCACGCTGGTTTCCATGTGATCGCCGACGATGATGCAATCCTTGTCGGTCACTTCCGCTCCGCATGATTTCGCAAGGCCGGAGCGGACCACGGAACCGAGGGCAGGGTAGACGGAATCGAACTCCATCCTCCCCTTAGCCGTTTCCAGCACGAACTTGTCGCCCACGATAGCGAAGCCACCACATGGCCCTGCGACCCGCGCGATCCCGGCGTCGTCCAGCGCTGCAGAGCATTCGTCCGACAGATCATGGTCGCCATGGGGAGAGATAAGTGTCAGGTCGGCGGTATAGCCGCGCAGGAATTGCGCTTCGGCGGTGCCGTGGTCCCCGGTGCCGATCACGCCGACGCGCTTGTCGGTGACCTCGTAGCCGTCGCAGACCGGGCAATAGCGGATAAGGCCGCGTGACAACGCCTCGTCGTGCAGATGCTCGTCGATGCCCTCGGGGCGGTTGTTCACCACGCCTGTGGCAAGCAGAACCGAGCGCGCGCGATAGGTCAAGTCGTCGCAGGTGACGATGAAGGTTTCGCCGTCCTTCGCCAGGTCGGAAACGCGTTTCGGTTCGCGCAGCGCGCCGTATTTCGCCGCCTGTTCGCGCATGCGCTCGAGCAATTCCTCGCCGTGGATGCCGTCGGGAAAGCCGGCGTGGTTGTGGCTGGTGGGTATCCAGCTGGCGCGGCTGGTGCCGCAATCGAACATGCGGATCGAAAGGTGATAGCGCGCGAGATAGATCGCGGCAGTCAGCCCGGCCGGGCCGGCGCCCACGATAATGCAATCGTCCACATCCATGCAGCCGCAACGCGCGGGATGGCAAAGCGGTGCCCGCGGCGTTAGGAACCCGCCCGATGACCTTTACCGCCACTATCCTGACCCTCTATCCCGAGATGTTTCCCGGACCGCTAGGCGTGTCGCTGGCGGGCAAGGCGCTAAGCCGAGGGGACTGGTCGTGCGAAACCGTCCAGATCCGCGATTTCGCGCATGACAAGCATCGCACGGTCGACGATACGCCCGCGGGCGGCGGGGCGGGCATGGTGCTTAAGCCGGATGTGCTGGGGCGCGCGCTGCAAAGCATCCTCCCCGGAACGGGGAGGCGAACCGTCGAAGACGGTGGAGGGGAGGTGCCTTCAAGCTCCGCTTTATCGGCAAATCCCCTCCACCATCCTGCGGATGGTCCCCCTCCCTCGGTGGGGGAGGATTTTCCCATCCTCGCAATGACGCCGCGTGGGAAACCCATCACCCAGCAGCGCATTCACGAGATCGCGGCGGGGCCTGGCGTCGCCATAATTTGCGGCCGGTTCGAAGGCTTCGACGAGCGCCTGTTCGAGCATTATCCGCAGATCGAGCAGGTCAGCCTCGCCGACATCGTCTTGTCCGGCGGAGAGCCTGCCGCGCTGGCGATTCTCGACGCTTGCATTCGCCTGCTTCCCGGAGTAATGGGCGCGCCCGACAGCGGGCATGAGGAGTCGTTCGAGGACGGCCTCCTGGAATACCCGCAATATACCCGACCTCAGGAATGGGAAGGGCGCACGATCCCTGAAGTGCTGCGATCGGGGGATCATGCGAAAATCGCTGCATGGCGCAAGGCCAGGAGCGAGGACGATACACGGTTACGCAGGCCGGACCTTTGGGAGCGTTACAGTGACGCTCGGGACCGACCTGCCTCTGGCGCGCGGCAAAAGAAGTAGGAAATACAGGCCATGAACCTGATCCAGCAGCTCGAAACCGAAGCGATCGAAAACCTCGGCAAGGACATTCCCGAATTCCGCGCAGGCGATACCGTCCGCGTCGGCGTGAAAGTCGTCGAAGGCACCCGCGAGCGTGTCCAGAATTTCGAAGGCGTGGTCATCGCCCGCTCCAACCGCGGCATGGGCAGCAACTTCACCGTGCGCAAGATGAGCTTCGGCGAAGGCGTGGAACGCGTGTTCCCGCTCTACAGCCCGATCGTCGACAGCATCACCGTGGTCCGCCGCGGCATCGTGCGTCGCGCGAAGCTCTACTATCTGCGTGGCCGCACCGGTAAGCGCGCCCGTATCGCCGAGCGTCGCGACAACGCGCCGAAGGCGTAAGCGCGACTCACCGCGAACAGCGAAACGAATAAAGGGCGGCTCCCGAAGACGGGGGCCGCCCTTTTGCGTGGGGATCATAAGAGGAGGCCGGACTTGGCCTCCCTTCGATGTTGCCGCCGCGGGGCCTGTGAGCCGGAAATTCGGCCCCGCGACGTCCATGCCTATCTGGCGGTCGACCCCTTAACGGGATTTAAGGAAGCGCGCTTAAGGCGAAATTAGGCATGAGTTGCAGACGCATGGGGCTTGCGCCGATCTGCCGCGCTCGCCATCACCGGCGCCGACTGCCGGGAGAGATCGATTGCGCTCAATTACCTTCGCCGCCGCGCTGGCGCTTGGCACCTGCCTCGCCGCGCCGCTCGCCGCCCAGACTGCCCCATTGTCAGAGGAGACCGCGCCCGTGGAGCTGACCTTCGAACGCGTCTTCGCCTCGCCCGACCTCGATGGCCCGGCGCCGCGCCAGGCGAAGCTCTCGCCGGACGGCCGCTACCTCACCCTGCTGCGCAACCGCGAGGACGACCGCGAACGCTACGATCTGTGGGGCTACGATCGCGAGAGCGGCGAATGGTCGATGCTGGTGGACAGCGAAGCGCTCGGCACCGGGCGCGAGCTGTCGGAAGACGAGAAGATGCAGCGCGAGCGCGCCCGTGTCGGCAATCTCAAGGGCATCATCAGCTACCAGTGGACCAAGGATGGCGAGGGCGTCCTCGTCCCCCTCGACGGCGATCTCTACCTGGCGCGCATCGGCGGCGAGGTGGTACAGCTGACCGATACCGAAGAGAGCGAACTCAACCCTTCGCTTAGCGGGACGGGCGAGTATGTCAGTTTCGTGCGCGATCGGCAGTTGTGGGTCGGCAAGGTGGGCGAGGAAGCCGCCCCGATCACGCCGAAAGAAGACGAAGCGATCCGCTGGGGCGAAGCGGAATTCGTCGCGCAAGAGGAAATGGGGCGGCTCACCGGATATTGGTGGAGCCCCGACGACAGCCGCATCGCGGTGCAGCGCTTCGACGAAAGCATGGTCGGCATCGTCACCCGCGCCGCCATTGGCGCCAAGGGGACCGAGGTATTCGACCAGCGCTATCCCGTCGCGGGCAGCGCGAATGCGGTCGTGGAACTGTTCGTGATGAATCCGGACGGGAGCGAGCGGGTCAAGGTCGATCTCGGGGACGATCCCGACATCTATCTCGCCCGCGTCGACTGGGCGGCGGACGGCAATACGCTCTACGTCCAGCGCCAGAACCGCGAGCAGACCGTGCTCGATATTCTCGAGGTGTCGCCACGCACCGGCGAGAGCGAGGTGCTCTTCACCGAGCGCGCGGCTGTGCCCGAGTACTGGATCAATCTCGGCGACGACTACAAGTGGCTCGACGATGGCTCGCTCATCTGGTGGTCCGAACGCGACGGTTTCGGGCATCTCTACTTCCGCGATCCGGACGATCAGGCGTGGCAGCAGATCACCAGCGGCGACTTCGTCGTGACCAAGCTCGTCGGCGTCGATCAGCGGCAGCGGCGGTTGTTCTTCCAGGCGACCAGCGCCGAGGACCCGTTGGCCCAGCATATCTATGCGGCCGATTTCGGGGTGGGGGAAAACCCACTGGCGACCAGATTGACCGAGGACGGTTTCACACATTCCGCAACGATGGACTCGCAGGGCCAGACGCTGCTGATCACGCGGTCCAGCGACGATACGCCGCCGCAGATTTACCTCGCCGATCAAGCGGGCGAGCGGCTCGCATGGGTCGAGGAAAACGCGCTGGACGCCGATCATCCCTATGCGCAGTTCATCGCTAGCCATCGCCCGACGCAATACGGCACCATTCCTGCCGAGGACGGCACGTCGCTCTACTGGGAAATGGTCACGCCCCAGATGGAGCCGGGCAAGCGCTATCCGGTCTATTTCTACCACTACGGTGGACCCGGCCCGCAAATCGTCAATCGCGGCTGGAACGGCGCGCTGCGGCAGGCGATCGTGGACAAGGGCTATATCTGGTTCGCCCTCGACAATCGCGGCTCCGCCAATCGCGGCGTAGCCTTCGAACAGCCGATCTATCGCGCGATGGGCGGGGTCGAAGTTCGCGACCAGAAGGCGGGGGCGGAGTACCTCAAAACGCTTGATTTTGTCGATCCGGACAAGATCGCGATCGATGGCTGGTCATATGGCGGCTACATGACGCTGAAGCAGCTCCAGGCCGATCCCGGGCTTTATGCGGCGGGCATCAGCGGCGCTCCGGTGACGAAATGGGAGCTGTACGACACGCATTACACCGAACGGTATATGGGCACCCCGCAGGCCGACGGCGCGGCGTATGAGGCTGCCAGTGCGATCCCGAATGCAACCGCAATCAGCGATCCGCTGCTCATCATCCACGGCATGGCGGACGACAATGTGGTCTTCGAGAATGCGACCGAGATCATATCCAAGATGCAGGAAGGCAATGTGCCGTTCCAGATGATGCTCTATCCCGGATACACCCACCGCGTATCGGGCGAGCAGATCAGCCCGCACCGGTACAACACCGTATTCCGCTTCCTAGAGCATCACGGCGTGACGCCGTCGGAATAGCGCTTTACCCCGCGCAATCGAATGTGCGGTTGCGGGCACGCCAGCAGTCGCTATTTCGGCGGCGAACAGTTTCTGGAGAAGTAATTTGGGTTATCGTGTTGTCGTCGTCGGCGCGACCGGGAATGTCGGGCGCGAAGTCATGCAGGTTCTTGCCGAGCGCGAGTTTCCGATCGACGAGATTGCCGCCGTCGCCTCCAGCCGCTCGCAGGGTTCGGAGGTCGAATTCGGCGACACCGGCAAGATGCTGAAGTGCAAGAATATCGAGCATTTCGACTGGTCGGGCTGGGACATCGCCCTGTTCGCTGCCGGGAGTGGTCCGGCCAAGGAATACGCGCCCAAAGCGGCGGCTGCCGGCTGCGTGGTGATCGACAACAGCTCGCTTTACCGCATGGACCCCGACGTGCCGCTGATCGTGCCCGAGGTGAACCCGGATGCGATCCACGATTATTCGAAGCGGAATATCATCGCCAACCCGAACTGCTCGACCGCGCAGCTGGTCGTTGCGCTCAAGCCGCTGCACGATGCGGCGACGATCAAGCGCGTCGTCGTTTCGACCTACCAGTCGGTTTCCGGCGCGGGCAAGGCGGGCATGGACGAGCTGTTCGAGCAGAGCCGCAACATCTTCGTCGGCGATCCGGTGCAGCCGGTGAAGTTCACCAAGCAGATCGCCTTCAACGTGATCCCGCACATCGACGTCTTCCTGGACGATGGCTCGACCAAGGAAGAGTGGAAGATGGTTGTCGAGACCAAGAAGATCCTCGATCCCAAGATCAAGCTGACCGCCACCTGCGTGCGCGTGCCGGTCTTCGTCGGCCATTCGGAAGCCGTCAGCATCGAGTTCGAGAAGGAAATCTCCGCCGAGCAAGCTCAGGAAATCCTGCGCGAGGCACCGGGCTGCATGCTCGTCGACAAGCGCGAGGACGACGGATACATCACCCCGGTCGAGGCGGCGGGTGACAGCGCCACCTACATCAGCCGCGTGCGCGAGGACCCGACGGTGGAGAACGGCCTCAACCTGTGGTGCGTGTCCGACAATCTTCGCAAGGGCGCGGCGTTGAACGCCGTGCAGATCGCGGAACTGCTCGGGCGCGAATGCCTTAAGAAGGGATGATAAAAAGAGCCCTCCTGATCGCCTTGCCGTTCGCGCTCGTAGCTTGTGGCGGCCGCGAGGACTCCGGCGAGCCGGTGGCTGACGTAGCATCCGCTGACGAACGGCTTGCCGATGCCAAGCTTGTTGTATCCGCCGACGGTGTGGGGGCGAGGGGCAGCGATCCGATCCGCTTCGGAGCGATGCGCGAGGAAGTGGATGCCATGGCCGCCGAGACTTTCGGTTCCGATGCCGAAGAGAGCTCGAACGAGGAATGCGGGGCGGGGCCGATGGATTTTAGCCAGTACGGGCCGCTGCAACTCGCGTTTCTCGACGGGAAGTTCGCTGGCTGGTTCCTGCGCGAAGGCGAGGCTGTCGCGACTTCCGACGGCGTACGGCCCGGCGTCTCGACGCTCGATGCGCTGAAGGGCGAGCGCCAAGTGCAGGAGCTCGACACGACCCTCGAAGGCGAGTTTCAGTACACCACCGCCGATTACGGGACGATCACGGGTTTCGCCGACGAAGCAGGCAATATCGACGCCGTGCAGGCCGGGGTGAGCTGCTTCTTCCGCTAGCCCTGCGCGTCTGTATAAGGGCGTCATGACCCTCACCGCAGAGCTCTATTTCAGCTTTCGTTCGCCCTACAGCTATCTTTCCATCGGGCGCTATCGCGCGATGACGGAGGACTATGATCTCGACATCGCGCTGCGCCCAGTTTGGCCGCTCGCGGTTCGCCAGCCCGATTTCTTCGAGCGCAATCACCCCAACTGGCTCGGCTACACCATGCGCGACATGCTGCGGGTGGCGCAGTTTCATGGCATTCCCTTCGGCGCTCCGAAGCCTGATCCGATTATTCAGGATGTCGCGACCCGCAAGATCGCCGCAGATCAGCCCTACATCCGCCGCGTCACGCGCATGGGGCAGGCTGCCGCCCGGCGCGCCGCCGGCCTGGTCTTCGCCGCCGAAGCAGGGCGCATGATCTGGGGCGGGCAGGAAAACTGGCACGAGGGCGAGCATCTGGCAAAAGCATTGGAGGCTGCCGGGCTCGATCCGATCGAAATCGAGGAGGAAAGCGAGGGAGATCCAACTGCGCTCGACGACGAGATCGCCGCCAATCAGAAGGCGCTGGAGGCCGCCGGCCACTGGGGTGTGCCGACGCTGGTGTTCGACGGCGAGCCCTTCTTCGGGCAGGACCGGCTCGAGATGGCGAAATGGCGGATGGAGCAGAAGGGATTGGCGAAGCGATGAAGGGCGAACTGACGGGCAAATGTCTCTGTAGCGCGGTGACTTATACGCTTCGGGAAGGCTTTCGGATGAACCCTTACGCCTGCCATTGCACCGAATGCCAGACCCGCACCGGCAGCGCATTCAGCGAGCATATGCTGTTCATGCTCGCCGACCTGGAGATAAACGGCGATCTCGACGTCGCCCGCTACACCCAGCCGAGCGGCGCGCAATCGGAGATCTTCGGCTGCGCGACCTGCAAGGCGCGCATCTACGCGGTGAACAATACCCGTGAAGGCATGGCCAGCCTGCGCTGCGGCACGCTCGACAACAGCGCCTCGGTGGTCCCGGTCGTCCACCTTTGGGTGCGCAGTAAACAGCCCTGGATCGGTCTGCCGGAGGGGGCGAAAACGATGGACGAGCAGCCGCGCACGAACGAGGAGTGGATCCAACAGGTGGGCATCGCATGAGCGAGCTGCGAACCGAGCGTTTCTCCAGCTTCGACGGCACCGAACTGGCCCTCCATCGCCATGGCGAGGGGCGGCCCTTCGTGTTGCTGCACGGGCTCTTCTCCAGCGCCGAGATGAACTGGATCAAGTGGGGCCACCACCTCGCCATCGCGGCCAAGGGTTATGAAGTGCTCATGCTCGACTTCCGCGTGCATGGCGAGAGCGCAGCGCCGCACGAACCGGAGAAATATCCGCAGAACGTGCTGGTGCGCGATGTCGCCGCGCTGGTCGAGCATCTCGGGCTGGAGGAGTACGATCTCGGCGGCTTCTCGCTCGGTGCGCGGACTACTCTGCACGCGGTGGCGCATGGCGTGCTGGAGCCGCAGCGGATCGTCGTCGGCGGGATGGGCACGGCGGGGCTTGGCGAGTGGGATAAGCGCGCGGCCTTCTTCCGCCGCGTGATCGACGAATTCGAAGCCATCCCCAAGGGCGATCCGGCCTATTTCTCGATGCAGTTTTTGAAGTCGCAGGGCGTCGACCGGATCGCGGCACGGCTATTGCTCGATACCATGCCTGATCTCGATCTCGCCATGCTCGGCCGGGTGGCAATACCCGCGCTGGTTGTGTGCGGCGACGAGGACCGCGACAATGGCTCGGCCGAGGAACTCGCCAGTCTCCTGCCCAATGCCACTTTCGTCGAGGTGCCCGGCACGCACATGAGCAGCGTCACCAAGCCCGACCTCGGCCTCGCGATCGCCGAATGGCTCGGCGATCCCGCTTGATTAAGCGCGGGCACAGGTGCAATCCGGTAGCCGATGAAACCAGTCGCAATACTGTCTGAGAGAAAGCCTATGAAACTCCTCTGCACTTCGCTCGCCGCCCTGGCCATCGCCAGCGCCGCTCCCGCCTTAGCCGACGACCATATGTCCAACGACATGGAGGCTACGGCCCAGTTCCCGATGACACCGCAGGGCGCGGCCGACTGGGTGGCTATGGTCGAAGAGGACATGTTCGACTTCAGCGTCGAATACGGCCGCGTGCTGTGGATCAACTCGACATACATCGTGCATGACAGCGACCAGCTGGCCGCGAAATATGGCGCAGAGGCGACCGAGAAATCCGTCGCCTATGCCAACAAGGCCGCCGAATATGCGCGCGTCGCCGGGCTCGACCCCGAGGTTGCCCGCAAGCTCGACATCCTGCGCAACGGCATCGTGATGCCCGCTCCTGTGCGCGACGGTGCGGCGACGGAGCTCAACGAAATCGCGACCAGCCTCAACAGCCAGTACGGCAAGGGCAAAGGCACGCTTAACGGCGAGGAGATCAACGGCTCGGACATCGAGGCGGAGATGGGTAACCTCGAACGCACGCCTGCCGAAAAGGCGGAGATGTGGACCAGCTGGCACGACAATGTCGGCGCTCCGATGCGCCAAGACTACCAGCGCATGATCGCCATCGCAGGCGAAGGCGCGAGCGAGCTGGGCTTTGCCGATCTCGGCGCCATGTGGCGCTCCAATTACGATATGGACCCCGACCAGTTCGCCGCCGAGACCGAGCGGATGTGGCAGGAAGTGAAGCCGCTATACATGGCGCTGCACACCTATGTCCGCAGCAAGCTGAACGAGGAATACGGGGCCGAGGTCCAGCCGGCGACCGGCCCGATCCGCGCCGATTTGCTCGGCAATATGTGGGCGCAGGAGTGGGGCAATATCTACCCGCTGGTCGCGCCTGAAGGGGCGGGCGATATCGGCTACGACCTGACAGAGCTGATCGCCGAAAAGCAGTATGACGAAGTCGGCATGGTCCGCGTGGGCGAGGCGTTCTTCTCCTCGCTCGGCTTCGATCCGCTGCCCGAGACCTTCTGGGAGCGGAGCCAGTTCGTGAAGCCGCAGGACCGCGAGGTGGTCTGCCACGCCAGCGCCTGGGATGTGGACAATGTCGACGATCTCCGCATCAAGATGTGCATCAAGCGCAATGCCGACGACTTCAAGGTCATCCACCACGAGCTTGGCCACAACTATTACCAGCGCGCCTACAACCAGCAGGACTATCTGCATCTCAACGGCGCGAACGACGGCTTTCACGAGGCCATCGGCGACATGATCGCCCTGTCGATCACGCCCGAATATCTCGTACAAATCGACATGCTCGACCGCAGCCAGGTGCCGAGCGCGGACAAGGACATCGGCCTGCTGCTGCGCGAGGCGATGGATAAGGTCGCCTTCCTGCCCTTCGGCCTGATGGTCGATCGCTATCGCTGGCAGCTGTTCGACGGCACTATCCCGGCGGACCAGCTGAACAAGGGCTGGAACGACCTGCGGCTGGAATATCAAGGCATCGTCCCGCCGGTCGCGCGTGACGAGAGCAAGTTCGATGCGGGCGCGAAGTACCACATCCCTGGGAATGTCCCGTACACCCGCTATTTCCTCGCGCGCATCCTGCAGTTCCAGTTCTTCAAGGCCGCCTGCGACCAGGCCGGCTGGGAAGGGCCGCTGCACCGCTGCTCGTTCTACGGCAATGAGGAAGTCGGCAAGAACCTCAACGCCATGCTCGAAATGGGCGCCAGCAAGCCGTGGCCTGATGCGCTCGAAGCCTTTACCGGCGAGCGTCAGATGAGCGGCACGGCGATGGTCGAATATTTTGCCCCGCTGATGGATTGGCTGGAAGAGCAGAACGAAGGGAAGCCGCAAGGGTGGTGAGGCTGAAACCGGCGATCGTGCTCGGCGGTGTTCTGGCGCTGTCCGCTTGTGCACCGCAGGCGCGGGAGCCGAACCCCGGCTTCCTCGTCGATCCGGCGGCGGATGGCGCGCTGTTCGTCGCGGGCAAATTCGGGAACACGCTGGCGAAGGTTGATTTGTCCAGTGGCAAGCAGGTGCTGATCGTCGAGAGCTGCGCCAATCCGCACGAACTCGCGACATCGCCCGATGACCGATACGTCGCGCTTGCCTGCTATGGCGGGCAGACGGTCGATATCTTTCGCGCTGAGGATCTCGTCCGCGCACGGAGTATCGACCTAGGCGAGAACGCGCGACCGCACGGGATCGTGTGGCACGCGAATGGCGGCCTTTATGCCACGGCCGAGGGACGCCAGTCGGTCTTCTGGATCCGCGAGCCTCTCGGCGCCGCCGAGACATTCGAATATGCGACCGGCAAACAGGGCAGCCACATGATCGCAGTTGCACCCAGCGGCAATCACGCCTGGACCACCGATCTCGGCAGCAAGACCGTGACGCTGGTCGATCTCAAGACTCGCCGCGCCCCGCGCTCGATCGAGTTAGGTGAGGAGCCGGAGGGCATCGCGCTCTCGCCCGATGGCGAGACCTTATGGGTCAGCGCGCGCGGATCGGACCGGGCCTTCGCGCTCGACCCGATGACGCTGGAGGTGCGGCAGGAGATCGCGACAGGCGCTTTCCCGCTCCGCATCGCCGTGCGGCCGCAAGGCGACTTTGCCGTGACCAGCGATCTTGCCGATGGCGGGTTGACGGTGATCGACACTGCGACCGGCGGGGCCGTGCGCTCGATCCCGGTGGCCGGGCCGGACGGCGCGCAGGAGCGGATGCAGGTCACGATCCTCTGGTCGCCCGACGGTGAGCGCATCTATGTCGCCGAGACACGCGCCAACACCATCGCCGAAGTCGATTTTGCCAGCGGCGAAGTCCTGCGTCGGCTGCCGGGGACCGGCGGCGGCGACGGAATTGCGATCATCGAATGACGGCAAAGCGCAGGCTCCTTCCAGCGGTCGGCTGGCGTGAGCTGGTGCATCTGCCCGACCTCGGGCTGCATGGCGTTCCCGCCAAGATCGATACCGGCGCACGTACCTCCTCCCTGCATGGGGAGGTGCTGGATGAATTCGAGCGCGACGGAGAGAAGTTCGTCCGCTTCGCGGTCGATTTTCAGCAGCAGCATGTGCGCCAGGTGTGCGAGGCGGTGCATGTCGACGTGCGCGGGATCACCAGCTCCAACGGCGAGACGCAGTATCGCTATGTGATCAAGACGCCGCTGAAGATCGGCGATGTTGAATTCCGCGCCGAAATCAGCCTCGCCGACCGCAGCGACATGAAGTTCCCCATGCTCATCGGTCGATCTTCGTTGCGTCGCCGCTTTGTCGTGGACAGCGGCTATTCCTGGCTGCAGACGCCGGAAATGAAGGTCAAGAAAGGCCACAAACCATGAAAATCGTCATGCTGGCACGCAATCCGAACCTCTATTCGCACAAGCGGCTCAAAGAGGCGGCGGAAGAGCGCGGGCACGAGCTCGACATCCTCAACACCACGCGCTGCACGGTGCATATCGCCAGTCACCGGCCCGAGGTCTATTACAATGGCGAGCCTTGCGTGGGCTACGATGCGGTCATCCCGCGCATCGGGGCCTCGATCACCAATTACGGCCTGTCGATCCTGCGCCAGTTCGAAATGCGCGGCTGCTGGCCCTTGAACGAGAGCGTCGCCATCGGCCGCAGCCGCGACAAGCTGCGCAGCATGCAGATCCTCGCAAAATACGGCATTGGCCTGCCGCTGACCGCCTATGCCAACGATCCCAAGCAGGCGGAGGAAATCATCAAGGCGGTCAAGGGCCCGCCGGTGGTCATCAAGCTGCTCGAAGGCACGCAGGGCATCGGCGTGGTGTTGGCGGAAACGATGTCATCGGCCAAGTCGGTGATCGAGGCGTTTCGCGGGGCGAACGTCAACATCCTGGTGCAGGAGTTCATCAAGGAGGCCGGCGGCACCGACATCCGCGCGCTGGTGGTCGGCGGCAAGGTCGTCGCGGCGATGAAGCGCACCGGCGCGGCAGACGACTTTCGCAGCAACCTCCACCGCGGTGGCAGCGCCCAGCTGATCAAGATCACGCCCGAAGAACGCAGCACCGCCGTGCGCGCGGCCAAGCACATGGGGCTGAACGTGTGCGGCGTGGACATGCTGCGGAGCAACCACGGCCCGGTGATCATGGAAGTGAATAGTTCTCCCGGTCTCGAGGGGATCGAGAACGCGACCGGGAAGGACATCGCCGGGTTGATCGTCGATTACATCGCGAAGAACGCGAAGGACGGGAAGACGAAGACGAAGGGGAAGGGGTAGCGCCGCGCGGTCAGGCGTTGCGCGCCATCAGCCAGCCATCGACCGGGATGATGGCGCCGGTGATGTAACTAGCTGTGGCCCGTACGAGCGAAAGCGTGACATGCGCGACTTCTTCAGGATCGCCGTACCGCTTGCGCGCAGTGCGGCGCTTGGCGAAGATTGTCTTGTGCTCGTCGGGAACGGCGTCGGTCATCGCGTCGCGGATGGGACCGGGGCAGATGCAGTTTACCGTAATCCCCTCCGGGCCGAGATCGACTGCAAGTCCGTGGGTGAGACCGGTCACGCCGGTCTTGGCGGCCACGTAGGGTGTGTCTCCGGGCGTTGCGCCAAGGCCCTCGGTGCTGGCGATATTGACGATGCGCGCGGCGTCGCTGCGACGCAGGCGGGGCAGGGCGGCGCGGACCATGCGCCGGTGCGCGGTCAGCATAACGGCGAGCGCCCGGTGCCAGACATCCTCATAGTCTTCGCGTTGTTCGCCAGGATGTCGATCTTGCCGAAATCGACGGCGATGGTCGCGTCGACCTGCGCGATAACGTCCTTGTCCGCTACATCGAGCGCATAGGCGCGAGCATCTGCGCCGCACTCCGATGCGACGACTTCGCAAGCCCTCAGGTCGAGATCGGTCACCGCCACTCTCGCGCCCTCGGCGGCGAACAGTTTCGCCGTCGCCGCTCCCATGCCACTCGCGGCCCCCGTAACGATGGCCACGCGGCCTGCAATCGAGCGCGAGCGATTCGGCGTGTCGGTCATGTGTCTCTCCCCAATCGGGAGCGACCTTAGCGGAACGGCGGCTCGTTGAAAGCGCGCAGCTTGCGGCTATGTAGGCGCGGGCCCTCCTGGCGCAGCAGGCGGCAAGTGGTGACGCCAATCTGGAGGTGGGCCGCGATGGCCTCCTCGTAGAACTGGTTCGCCTGTCCCGGCAGCTTGATTTCGCCATGGAGCGGCTTGTCGGAAACGCACAACAGCGTGCCGTAGGGCACGCGGAAGCGATAGCCTTGGCCGGCGATAGTCGCGCTTTCCATGTCGACACCTACCGCGCGGCTGAGCGACATGCGCCTGGCCGATTGGGTAAAGCGCAGCTCCCAGTTGCGGTCGTCGGTGGTGACGACAGTCCCGGTGCGCATGCGTTTTTTGAGGTCTGCGCCATGCTCGCCGGAGACTTCCTCGGCGGCGGCGGCGAGGGCCTGCTGGACCTCTGCGATCGCGGGCAGGGGAATCTCGGGCGGGAGGACCGGGTCAAGCACGTGATCGTCGCGCAGGTAAGCGTGGGCGAGCACGTAATCGCCGATCTTCTGGCTCGGGCGCAGGCCGCCGCAATGGCCGATCATCAGCCACGCCTCGGGCCGCAGCACGGCCAGGTGGTCGCAAATCGTCTTCGCATTGGACGGACCGACGCCGATGTTCACCAGTGTGATCCCGCCCCGGTTCTCGCCGACCAGGTGATACGCGGGCATCTGGTGGCGGCGCCATGCGGTGTCGGACAACTGGCCGCGTGCATCGTCGGTCTGCTCGGTGAGCATGAGACCGCCTGCACCGGCAAGCGCAGTATACCCACCCTTGCCCAGTTGCGAGCCTGCCCAGTCAACAAATTCATCGACATAGCGGTGATAGTTCGTGAACAGGATGAAGCGCTGGAAGTGCTCGGGATCGGTACCGGTATAGTGGGCCAGGCGGGCAAGGCTGAAGTCCGTGCGCAGCCCGTCGAACAGGGACAGCGGGATCGGATCGTCGACGCTGTCGAGCACGATCCCGTCTGCCAGTTCGTCACCGATATCGGCGAGTTCCGTAGACGGGAAATAGCGCGCGATCGCATTGGGATCGACGCCAGCGAGAACCGAACCTGCGTCGCCGTCGAGAACGTAAGGAAACGGGATTTCCTGCGTCGAGGATCCGACCACGACCTCGACTTCATAATTGGAAGATATCAGTTCGAGTTGTTCCCGCAGGTAATCGCGAAACAGGCGCGGGCGTGTGACGGTAGTGGTGTAGAGCCCAGGCGCATTCAGCCGCCCGAAGGCGCGATTGCGGTCTTCGGGCTGATCGCCGCCGCGAAAGCGCAGGCGCAGTTCGGGATAGGCATAACTGCCATCGCTGCGGCGCTCGGGCGCGGGCAATTCGCGCGTGGCGCCGAAGGCCATCACGTCTTCGCGCAGCCGCTCCACGGCGGCGTCGTAAATGGTCTCGATCCGGTCGAGGATCTGGGGGATGCTATCCATGGGCGTTTCTCCTGCCTCTTGTTGTTTTCGATTTCGCGTCGCCGCCACACATAGAGTGTGCAGGCGCTTCTTACAAAAAGGGCGCGGGGGCCGAAGCCGCCGCGCCCTGATTGTGTCGTGAGCGTCCGATCAGGCCTGCTCGTCCTCGTCCGCACCTTCGGGCGCAGTCGCGGCGATCGTGGCTTCCGTCACGGTCATGTCGTCGGGCGTGCTTACGCCGTCTTCGAGCATGTCTGCCGGGATTTCGCCGGGTTCGAGGTTCGGGTCGGTGCGGTTTGCTTCGGCCTGCTCCTCGATTTCGCGCTGCTCGTCCTCGAACATCTGCGCCATCACGTCGATGCCCTGGCTCTGCAGTTCGGCTTCGTCGTCCGAACGGGCGACGTTGGCCTTGATGCTGATCGAGACTTCGGGGTGAAGGTCGATGCGGACTTCATGCATGCCGATCGTCTTGATCGGATCACCCATGATGACCTGCTTCTTGTCGATGTCGTGGCCCTTGTCGTTCAGGGCGGCAGCGATGTCGCGAACATTTACCGAGCCGTAGAGCTGGCCCGTGTTCGACGAAGCGCGGATCAGGATGATTTCCTCGCCATCGACCTTTTCGCCGGCCTTTTCGGCCTCGGTACGACGCTCGGCGTTTTCCTTTTCCAGGCGATCGCGGTTCGCTTCGAAGACCTTCTTGTTGGCTTCGTTGGCGCGCAGGGCCTTCTTCTGCGGAAGCAGGAAGTTACGGGCATAGCCGTCCTTCACGGTGACGACGTCACCGATCGAGCCAAGCTTTTCGATCCTCTGAAGGAGAATGATATCCATCGGTATTCCCCTTACTTCACGATGTACGGCAGCAGGCCGATATGGCGCGCGCGCTTGATGGCCTTGGCCAGTTCACGCTGCTTCTTCGCGCTGACGGCGGTGATGCGGCTGGGGACGATCTTGCCACGTTCGGACATGAAGCCCTGCAGCAGGCGGACGTCCTTGTAGTCGATCGCGGGTGCGTTCTTGCCCGAGAAGGGGCAGGACTTGCGGCGGCGGAAAAACGGGCGGGCCATCAGTCGCGCTCCTCACGTTCACGGCGCTTCTTGGAATCGCGCTCGTTCTTGCGCATCATCACCGACGGGCCGCTTTCGTGCTCGTCGACGGCGATGGTCATATAACGGATCACATCTTCGTTGATGCGGGTCTGGCGCTCGAGCTCAGCAACGACGGAGCCGGGGCCCTCGATGTTGAGCAGCACGAAATGCGCCTTGCGGTTGCGGTCGATCTTGTAGGCGAGGTTCTTGAGGCCCCAGGTCTCCGTCTTGGTGACCTTGCCGTCGTTCTTCTCGACAATCTCGGTAGCGGTGGCGGCGAGCTGGTCCACCTGAGCCTGGCTCAGGTCCTGTCGCGCCAAGAATACATGCTCGTAGAGAGCCATGCTCTTGTCCTTTCACGTCTGGCCGATCGCTGGCTGATCCGCGGGATTGCGGGGCCCCTCCGGCTTTCTTCGAATCCCCCGGCGGACCAAAGGGATGCGCGCACATAGCGGGAATGGCGCAAAACGCAAGGCTTGCGGGCAGGGAACGGGGCGGGCAGGGCGGCATTGGGTTTGAGACGAAGGAGACACGCGTGCCCGGTGGATTGGTAGCCCTGCTCGACGACGTATCGATCATTGCGCGCACCGCGGCGGCCTCGGTCGACGATATTGCCGCTGCTGCAGGCCGTGCGGGGTCGAAAACGGCCGGCGTGGTGATCGACGATGCGGCGGTTACGCCGAGCTATGTCACGGGCCTCAGCCCGGCGCGCGAGTTGCCGATCATCTGGGCGATTACCAAGGGCAGCCTGAAGAACAAGCTCCTCATCCTGTTGCCGGGTGCGTTGCTGCTCAGCGAATTTCTGCCTGCAGCGATCGTTTTCATTCTTATGCTAGGTGGCTGCTACCTTTCCTACGAGGGCGCTGAAAAGGTTATCGAGAAGCTCGGTGGCGCGAAGCACGGCAAGACCGTGGACGACGAGATCACCGATCCCGTTGCATTTGAGAAGCAGCGTATCGCAGGGGCCATTCGAACAGACCTGATCCTGTCAGCGGAGATCATGGCAATCACTCTGAACGAAGTCGCTGCAGAGGACCTGATTACCCGCGCGGGCGTGCTGGCAATCGTAGGTATTGCTGTGACGGTCGGCGTTTACGGGGTTGTCGGCCTGATCGTGAAGATGGACGACATCGGCCTGCACTTCGCGAAGAAAGACAGCGCCTTTGCGCAGAGCTTTGGCGGGGAGCTGGTCGCATTCATGCCGAAGCTGCTCATCGCACTGAGTTTCATCGGGACGATCGCCATGCTGTGGGTGGGCGGTGGTATCATCCTGCACGGCCTCGCCGAGCTTGGCGTCGCCGGACCCGAGCACTGGATAGAGGGTATCCAGCACGGCGTCAGCGAAATCGCGGGCCGCGCGGGCGGCGTCCTCGGCTGGCTCACCTTTGCAGGATTATCGGCGCTTACCGGTCTCGTTCTCGGCGCGGTGATCGTTTTTCTGCTGCACAAGGTCCTTGGCCTGGGCCATGACGACGAGGCCCACGCCGAAGCGCACTGACCTTCGACCGTCAGGAAAGGCGCTGGAACAGTTCCCGGGCGAATTCGCTCAGCGTATCGTCGCGAGCGCCCATGATCACGATACGGTCGCCCGGCTTAGCCAGCGAGACGATGCGGTCGGACACGGCTTTGCGCTTCGGAACATAGTCCGTGTCGCCGCCGAGCCCTTCGATCAGCCGGACGATCCGCTCGCTGCCCTCGCTGCGATCAACTGTGCCGCCGAAATAGACCGGATCGCTAAAAATCGTGAGGTCGCCGCGGTCGAGTTCGCGGGCGAATGTTTCGGCCAACTCGTCGCCCATCTGGCGCAACGGGCCGTAGCCATGCGGCTGGAAGAAGGCGATTACCCGGCCGGGATGGGATTTCAGGGTGCGTAGGGTCGCGGCGCATTTCTCCGGATTATGTCCGAAGTCGTCGATCACGGTAATGCTAGAGGCTGTGGTCCCGACAATGTCGAACCGGCGCGCGAGCCCCTCGAAGCCTGCCAGCGCCTCGACCGCGTTTGCCACCGGGATACCCGCCGCGACCGCCGCCGCGATGGCGGCGAGAGCGTTCGAGAGGTTGTGCCGCCCCGGCACATTCAGGCGCAGCGCGTGCTCGCTCCCGTCGTGGCGGTCGACCACCATGGCGGCTTGCCGCAACGGGCCCTCCGCGATAGTGCCCGGCACGATGCCGATCTGCGCCTTCTCCTGCTCGATGCCGAAGGTGATGACCTCCTTCGCATGCGGGAGCAGGGCAAGCGCTTCCTCGTCGTCGGCATTGATCACGCCGATGCGGCTGCGCGAGAGATAGTCGCCGAACAGCTGACGCAATTCCTCCATGCTCTTGTGATCGAGGCTGACGTTCAGCAGCACGCCGACCGCCGGACGATAGAGCGCGATCGAGCCGTCGCTTTCGTCCACTTCGCTGACATAAAGCGATTGCCCGCCGACCACTGCGCTGGCGAAGGGGCATTCGGGCGAGACGAAATCCTTCATCACCGCGCCGTTCATGATCGTCGGCTCGCGGCCGACGGCGTGGAGGATCCAGCCGAGCATGCCGGTGACGGTCGATTTACCGCTGGTCCCGGCAACGGCCAGCCCGGCACCACTGGTATTGAACAGGATGGAATTGAGCTCGGCGCGGGTCAGGCGCAGGCAACCCAGTTCCTTCGCGCGTTTCGCATCAGGCACGCTGTCTTCGACCGCCGCGCTGGCAACAAGGATCTGGTCCTTCGACACGATCCCGCTGCCGTCCTGCGGATGCAAGTCGAAGCCCTGTCGCTCCAGCGCGGCGAATTTCTCCGGAGTATGCCCCTGGTCGAAGCTCCGATCCGACCCCTCGACCGTGCACCCGCGCCCCTTCAGGATCTGCGCAAGCGGCTGCATGCCGGACCCGCCGATCCCGCAGAAGAAGAACGGTCGCGCGAAAAGCTCGTCGGGGCTGGGCATATCGGTCATGCCCTCGCAGCTATTGAGTTGTGCCGCGCGATACAAGCGCGCTAGCAGAGCGCATGGTGAAAATCGCTATCTGTGCTCCGGGAAAACCGCTCAAGCGCGCAAGGGCCGATGCGGTGCTGGCGCATGTCGCCGGGCGCGAGGACATCGAGCTGCATTTCCATGATCAATGCTTCACGAAGGAGGGCCATTTCGCCGGGTCCGACGAAGTCCGCCTCGATGCGCTGCTGGACTGCGCCAACGATCCCGCTTTCGACGCCGTGTGGTTCGCCATGGGGGGCTATGGCTCCAACCGCATTGCCGCGCAGGCCATAGCCGCGATGAACGAGCATGCCCGCGCCAAGAGCTATCTCGGCTACTCCGACTGTGGTTTCTTACTCGCGGCGCTCTACAAGCATGGCATCGGACGCGTTGCCCACGGACCGCTCGCCGGGGACATCCGGCGCGAAGGCGGAGAGGCCGCTATCGACCGCGCGCTCGGCTGGCTGACCGGCGAAGGCAGCGGTCTTGAGCCGCACCTCGATAATCGCCCTGCTGTCGCGTTTAATCTGACGACGCTCGCCATGCTGGTTGGAACCGAACTTGCGCCGGACCTCTCCGACCATGTCGTCATGGTCGAGGAAGTCGCCGAGTACCACTACGCTATCGACCGGCTGTTCTTCCATGTGACCCAACACCTCCCGGGCATCGCCGGCCTGCGCCTCGGCCGCATCACCGATGTGCCGGAGAATGACCGCCCCTTCGGCAAGGACGAGGTGCAGATCGCCACGGAATGGTGCGCGCGCAGCGCCATCCCCTATCTCGGGCGCGCCGATATCGCTCATGATGCCGCCAACAGGATTGTCCCCTTCGGGCTTGAGGCGCGCCGCCCACGCGCCTAGGCGCGCTCCTCAAGAGGAGAATTCTATGACTGCATTCATCTTTCCCGGCCAGGGAAGCCAGAAGGTCGGCATGGGCGCCGATCTCGCCGACGCCAGCGCGCATGCCCGCGAGGTGTTCGAGGAAGTGAACGAGGCGCTCAAGCAGGACCTGTTCGGCCTGATGACCGGCGGCCCCGAGAGCGAGCTCACCATGACCGCCAATGCCCAGCCCGCGATCATGGCCAATTCGGTCGCGACCGCGCGGGTGCTGGAGAAAGAATTCGGCGTTGCGCTGGCGGATAAGGCAGACTGCGTCGCGGGCCACTCGCTGGGCGAATACAGTGCTTTGTGCGCTGCCGGGGCCTTTTCGCTGGCCGACACCGCCAAGCTGCTGCGCCTCCGCGGTATCGCCATGCAGGACGCGGTCCCCATCGGCGAGGGTGCAATGGCAGCCCTGCTCGGCGCGGATATCGAGAAGGCGACGGCGCTGGCCGCGGCGGCGGCCGAGGGGCAGGTGTGCGAAGTCGCCAACGATAACGATCCGACGCAGGTGGTCATCTCCGGCCATGCGGAAGCGATCGACCGGGCGATTCAAATGGCCAAGGAGCGCGGCATCAAGCGGGGCATCAAGCTGCCGGTGTCCGCTCCTTTCCACTGCTCGCTGATGCAGCCCGCCGCGCTGCGCATGAAGACCGCGCTTGGCGAGACGCCCCCGTCGGCCTTCACCGTACCGCTTTATGCCAATGTCACCGCGGCGCGCGTCACCGATCCGGCGGAGGAACAGGCGCTGCTGGTCGACCAGATCACCGGCCGCGTGCGCTGGCGCGAAAGCGTTCTCGCGATGCAGGAGGCAGGCGTCGAGCGCTTCGTCGAGCTTGGCGGCAAGGTCCTCGGCCCGATGGTGGGCCGGATCGCCAAGGATGCCGCGACAGTCAGCCTCGTCACCATGGAAGACCTCGAGAATTTCGCGAAGGGAGTCTGAGATTCACGCGGAGACGCAGAGACGCGGAGAGAATCTGGCGGATATCGACATGATAACCGCCGAGGTCGACGATCGGGTCATACTTGAAATCAAGTCAGTTGAGCGTTTGAATAATGCTCATTTGAAGCAATTGCTCACCTATTTGCGTTTGACGCATCAGCCCGTAGGGCTGCTTCTGAATTTTGTCGGCGCTACCATGAAGGAAGGTATTCGCCGTGTCGTAAACGATCACCGGCAGCCACAGAGACCCTCCGCGTCTCCGCGTCTCCGCGTGAAACCGGAATGCGGAGAAGAATGATGTTTTCACTGGAAGGCAAGACCGCCCTCGTCACCGGTGCCAGCGGTGGGATCGGATCGTCGATCGCCTATGCCCTGGCTAAGCAGGGGGCGCGGCTGGCGCTGTCCGGCTCAAACGCTGCCAAGTTGCGGGCCTTTCGCGAACAGCTCAACGACGAATTCGGCCACGATCATGTCGAGATCACCTGCGACCTGTCGAACCCCGGGCAGGTCGAGGAGCTGATCCCGGCCACGGTCGACACGCTCGGCAGCATGGACATCCTCGTCAACAATGCCGGCATCACGCGCGACAATCTCGCCATGCGGATGAAGGACGAGGAGTGGGACCAGGTGATCCGCATCAACCTCGAAGCCAGCTTCCGCCTGATGCGCGCTAGTGCGCGGCCGATGATGAAGGCCAAGGGCGGGCGGATCATCTCGATCACCAGCGTGGTTGGCCACACGGGCAATCCGGGCCAGATGAACTACGTCGCGGCCAAGGCGGGGCTGACCGGCATGAGCAAAAGCCTTGCGCAGGAACTCGCCAGCCGGAACATTACCGTGAACTGCGTTGCCCCGGGCTTCATCCGCACGGCGATGACCGATGCGCTGACCGACGACCAGAAATCCGCCATCAATGCCCGCATCCCGATGGGCCGCATGGGCGAGGGCGACGAGGTCGGCGCTGCGGTCGCCTACCTCGCAAGCGACGACGCGGCCTATGTGACCGGACAGACGCTGCACGTGAACGGCGGCATGGCGATGATGGGGTAGGAGTTTTTTTGGTTGCGTGCGGACGGAACAGCCGCAAGCCTTCGACGGATGTCGAAGGCCCACTACATAAAACCTCCCACTTTTCCCCAAGGAATCACCTTCGCGGCGGACGCAACCTTGCCCCCACATACCGCCCCGCTAAGGTCGCTATCCGTATTCCGGCGCGCGAGGGGCGATTCCGGCCCTCGATGTGCCCAGCAGGGACGAAAGTAGGACCATGAAGGCCACCATCGAACGCGCGACGCTGCTGCGCTGTCTTTCCCACGTGCAGTCGGTCGTCGAGCGCCGCAACACGATCCCCATTCTCTCGAACGTCCTGATCGAGGCGGAAGGCGACAGCTCGCTCAAGGTCATGGCGACCGACCTCGACTTGCAGGTGGTCGAGCATATGGACGCGAGCGTAGAAGATGCCGGAGCGATCACCGTATCCGCCCACCTCCTGTTCGACATCGCCCGCAAGCTGCCCGAAGGCAGCCAGGTAAGCCTCGAAACCGCAGAAAACCGTATGACGGTGAAGGCCGGACGCAGCCGTTTCTCGCTGCCGACCCTGCCGCGCGACGATTTCCCGGTGATCGTGGAAGGCGATCTGCCGACCAGCTTCGAACTACCGGCCAAGACGCTTGCCGAGCTGATCGACCGCACGCGCTTCGCGATCTCGACGGAGGAAACGCGCTACTATCTCAACGGCATTTTCTTCCACGTCTCGGATGAAGACCAGCCGGTGCTGAAGGCCGCGGCGACAGATGGTCACCGCCTCGCGCGCTTCACGATTGCGCGGCCCGAAGGCGCCGACGGCATGCCCGACGTGATCGTCCCGCGCAAAGCCGTGGCCGAGCTGCGCAAGCTGCTGGAGGAATCGATGGACGGGAATGTCCAGATCGATCTCTCGGCCAGCAAGGTGCGCTTCACCCTCGGCGGCGAGGGCGGGGTGGTGCTGACCAGCAAGCTGATCGATGGCACCTTCCCCGATTATTCCCGCGTCATTCCAACGGGTAACGACAAGCTTCTCAAGCTCGATCCGAAGAGCTTCTTCGCCGGTGTCGACCGTGTCGCGACCATCGCGACCGAGAAGACCCGCGCGGTGAAGATGGGCCTCGACAAGGACAAGATCACGCTGACCGTGACCTCGCCCGACAATGGCGTGGCCTCGGAAGAAGTGCCCGCCGAATACAGCTCCGACGGGTTCGAGATCGGCTTCAACGCAGGCTATCTGAAGGACATTCTCAGCCAGATAGACAGCGATGTGGTGGAGATCCACCTCGCAGATGCGGGCGCACCGACGTTGATCCGCAAGGACGAGAATGCGCCCGCGCTCTACGTGCTGATGCCGATGCGGGTTTGACCCTCGCCGGGGGCTGAAACTCGCGCTAGCGTCACTCCCTGAAAAAGGGAGAGATGCGATGCGAGAAGTCCATGTCGACAAGGCCGATCTGACGAAAACTCATATCGCGGAACGCGAACTCGCCGACCTGGCTGAGGACGCCGTCCGGCTCGAGATCGAAAGCTTCTCGGTCACGGCCAACAACGTCACATATGCCGTCGTCGGAGACGGTTTCGGCTATTGGAATTTCTTCCCAGCCCCCGACGGACACGGCATCGTGCCGATGTGGGGCCATGCGCGGGTCGCCCAGAGCAACCATCCCGATTTCGCCGGGGGCGAGCGGGTCTATGGCTATCTTCCCATGGGCACGCATCTTGATGTCGTGCCGGACAAGGTTTCGGCCAGCGGCTTCACCGACATGGCCGACCATCGCCAGCCCATGAGCCCGATCTACAATCAATACTCGCGGCTTGCGGCCGATCCCGAGCACGACCCTGCCCGCGAGGGCGAGCGCATGATCTTCGGGCCGCTATTCAAGACCGGCTTCCTCATCGAATATTTCATGCGCTCCGAGGCATGGTTCGGCGCCAGCCAGGTGATCCTCACCAGCGCCTCCTCCAAGACCGCGATGGGACTGGCAAGCGTGACCAGGCGCCGCTCGCCCAACGTGCGCCGCGTGGGCCTGACATCTGCCGGCAATCTAGCCTTCGTGGAGGCAAGCGGCCTCTACGACCGCGCGCTGTCATACGACGACATCGGCGATATCGAGGGCACCGAGAGCATTTCGGTCGACTTCGCCGGCAATGCGAGCGTGCTGCGCCGCCTGCATGAGCATCTGGGCGATGCGCTCGAATACTCATGCCTCGTCGGTGCGACTCACGTAGATGAACACGGCAGCAGCGCCGACGGCATCCCCGGGCCGACCCCGACGCTTTTCTTCGCGCCAGATCATGCGGTTGCCTTGTTCAAGTCGGTCGGGCCGGAAGAAGCCGGGCGGCAGATGGCCGATAGCTGGCACGGCTTCCTCGAGGACGCCGGCGACAGCATCGACATCGAGCGCAAGCAGGGGCTTGAGGCCGCACGCGATACCTTCGTCGCCATGCTCGGCGGCGATATCGACCCCGCCAAGGGGATCGTGATCGAGCCCTAGGGTCAGATCTCCAACGCCATCTTGCCGAAGTGGCTGCCGCTTTCCTGGTGGCGGAACGCATCTGCGAGGCCGGCCAGCGCGAACGTGTCGCTGATGACCGGCTTGATCCCGTTCGCTTCGATTGCGGCGATCATGTCCTGCTGCATGCTCCGGCGACCGACTGTGAGGCGCTGGACCGTCAGATTCTTGGAGAAGGGCAGGGCGGTCTGCACCGGCACGGTAAAGCCCGCGAGCGCGCCGATCAGCGCCAAGTGCCCGCCGACCCACGTCGCCAGCATCGACTGGTCGAGCGTGCCCGCGCCGCCGATCTCGACGACGCAATCGACCCCGCGCCCGCCGGTCAATTCGAGCGCTTTTGGCCCCCAGGCCTCGACCTCCTTATAATTGATGAGGTGGTCTGCGCCCATGCTCTTGACCCGCTCCAGCTTCTCGTCGGAGGAAATAGTGGCGATCACTGTCGCGACCGCCGCCTTCGCGAACTGTAGCGCAAATACTGACACGCCGCCGGTGCCTTGCACAAGCACGGTGTCGCCGGGCTTCACCGCATAGTCCACGAACAGCGCGCGCCATGCGGTCAGGCCGGCGCAGGTCAATGTCGCCGCTTCGGCATGGCTGAAACCGGCGGGCGCCCCGGGTAAACCAGTGCGTCGGCGCGGTGATCGCTTCGCGCGCATAGCCGTCGATCCCGTCGCCGGGTACGCGCGTGAATGCGCTCTGCGGAGGCGGGCCGGCGGGCCAGTCGGGGAAGAAGGTCGAGACGACATCATCACCGACGGCGAATTCGCTCACGCCGTCTCCGATTGCAGTCACCAAACCCGCGCCATCGGACATCGGGATTCGGCCCTGCTCGCTCGGGATCATGCCCTTC
>JAPYPR010000040.1 GCA_029937545.1 Erythrobacter sp.
GAGCCGCCAGCTTGCGCTCTATCGGAATATCGACGATCCGGCTGCCGTCAGCCGTGCGGAAGTGATCCGAGTCGAGGGCGAGGCGGCGTCGGCGAACGAGCGCCTGCGGCTGGCTCGCGCACGGCTGGAGGCAGCGCTAGCCCGCGCCAATTCGGCACAGACCGAAATCGGCCGCCTGACCGTCCGCGCACCGATCGCCGGCGAGATACTCGCGGTGAACATTCGCAAGGGTGAATATGTCTCCACGATGGGCGGCGGCAATGCGCAGCCCTTCATCGAAATGGGTCAGACGTAGCCGCTCTACGTCCGCATCGACATCGACGAGGAGCAGGCGGCGCGCGTCGCCATGGGTGCCGATGCGATCGTCAGCCCGCGCGGCACGGCCAAGCGCCGGGTGAAGGCAAGCTTCGTTCGTGCCGAGCCGCTGGTCGTTCCCAAGCGCTCGCTCACCAATTCGGTGCAGGAACGGGTCGATGTGCGCGTGCTGCAGGTGCTTTACGAACTGCCGGAGAGCGATGGCCTTTTCCGCGTCGGCCAGCAGGTCGATGCCTATATTCCTGCTGGCACCGGCGAACAGGGTGACCGGGAATGATCCGCCGCACACTCCTGTGCGCGGTCGGCGCGCTCGCGTTGACAGGTTGCGTGGCGGGACCGCCGCCGGAGGTCGCGACGCCCGCTCCGGTCCTGCCCGAAGCCTATTTCTATGCGCCGGACGCGACGACCGAAGTCGCGCTCTCCGCATTACTGCCGGTCAACGATCCGGCTTTCGATACGCTGGCGGCGCAGGCCCTGGCAGGCTCGCCGACGCTGGGCGAGGCTGCGGCGCGGATCGGTCAGGCACGCGCAGGGGCCGACCGCGCCGGGGCAGAGCGTCTTCCATTGATCGGCACTAACGGCTCGGTCACCGTGCAGCGCACCAATCCCTCGAAATTCGGTGGCAACCTTCCGCAAGGCATCGCTTTCGATACCGAGCGGGTGTCCTATGCAGCCAATCTGACCGCGCGCTGGGAGCCCGACATTTTCGGCCGCTTGCGGGCGCAGGAGCGTGCAGCTCTGGCGCGTGTGGATGCCGCCACCGCCTCGGCGCGCGGTGTTCGCAATGCGCTGTTGGCGGAGATTGCGGCGAGCGTTATCGACTGGCGCACGTTGTCGGGCCGCGAGGAAGCGATCCGGTCCGACCTTACCGCCGCCGAGGAATTGGCCCGGTTGGCAGGCGTTCGCGAGAGGGCAGGCATCGCACCGGGCTTCGACCGCGTCCGCGCGGAAAGCGCTGCCAGCGCTTCGCGAAGCCGACTCGCCGCGCTGGCAGGCGAACGGAGCCGGCTTGTCGGACGTTTGGTGACGCTGACCGCGCAGAGTGCGCAGCAAGTCCGCGCCGTACTTGTTCAGGCAGCACCACCTCCCGGCATTAGCGCTGTGCCGGCCAGCCTCCCGTCCAGCCTCCTCATTAATCGGCCGGATGTCCTCGCAGCCGCTTCTGCCCTGGCGGCGGAAGATGCCGAATTCGCTGCGACCGCGCGGCGGCGATTTCCGACATTCGACCTGTCCGCCGTTATCGGCCTCCTAACGTTCAACTTCGCCGATCTGTTCGACGAGGACTCACTGGTCGGTTCGCTGGTGGGCTCCGTGGCGGGGCCGCTGTTGGACTTCGGCAGGATCGAGGCGGAGATCGACGCTGCCGCAGCGGAAAAGCAGGTCGCGTTCCAGGCCTATCGCGGCGCGGTCTATACGGCGCTGGGCGATGCCGAGGGGGCTATGGCGTAATATCGGGCGCGGGCGCCGAGGCCGAAGCGGCGGCGCGCGAGGCGGCGGAACTGACCCGTGCCGCGCGCCTCGCAAATACGCACTACGAAGCTGGTCTGTCGGACTTTCTCACCGTGCTGGAGGCCCGCCGCGCCGCCGATGCGAGCGGAGAGCGCGCCGTAGCGGCTGCGGGACGGGTCCGGCGAGCGCGGGTGCTGCTGTGGCAGGCGCTAGGCGGCAGCGATTTGCCCTGAGCGCCATAGCGTAGACCAGCAAAACAAAGGGCCCGAGGCGTTGCGCCCCGGGCCCATTTCGATAGTCCTCGTCGCGCGTATCGCTGAGCGTCACGCCGTCGAGTTGCCCTGACAGCTTAGCGAAATCAAGCCGCCTGCGAGGCCTGCCAGCGGGGTTGCGAGAAGACCGCTGAGCAGCGCTCGGTTCTGCGGACAGATGATATTGTCGTTGCTGAACGCGGCATCGAAATCCTTGGTTTCGTTCGTATACCGAAGGCCTAAGGTCAGATCGAGGCGATCGGTGATGTGGAAGATGTTGTGTGTGAAGACGGCGAAGTTTTCGCTGGTCTGATTGTATACATCGCCGGTGCTGCCCAAGTCGCGAACCCGAGCGCGAACGATATACGCCGTCGACAAAGACAGCGACCGAGCTTTCGAGGCCGGGGTTGTCGCCGACGGTGCCGATACCGCGGATACGCGCCGAACCGTTCGCTTCGTTACCGGTCGAAGAAACCAGCAGCGAGGGCGCGACCTGGTTGAGGTCGCGAATGTCGGCCACTCCGGAGCGCTCGAGCGTTTCGGCGGACACCGCGACCGGCACGTCGGACAGGACCTGCTGGCGCCCCTGCGCGGTTACGATGATGACATTGCCATCCCCGACATCTGCATTGTCGACAAGGTCGGCATCAGCTGTGCTGATGGTTGCAACTTCCTGCGCCAGCGCAGCAGCGGGCATGCAGGCGAGCGCGCCGCTCTCTCGTGGGTGAAAAGCTTCCTTCGCCGGTGATGTCAACGAAAGTCGTACGAACGGCGTTATCCCTCGACCGATTTACGTACCAGCGTTTCAAGAATGGCGCAGAATTGCCTTGTCGCTAGTCGAATTTGCCGGAGTCGGCGGCGCGCTCGCGCAAATAGTTGCTGACCGGCAAGCCGTGCTTTCCCAGCCCCTCGACAACCGTGTCGAGGCCGATGGTCTGCGCCCAAAACATCGGCCCGCCGGTGTAGAGCGGCCAGCCATACCCATTGATCCAAACCACATCGATGTCGCTGGCGCGCTGGGCCATGCCTTCCTCGAGTATTTTCGCTCCCTCGTTGACCATCGGATAGAGCAGGCGCTCGCGAATTTCGTCCTTCGAAATCTCGCGGTGCTCCTTGCCTTCCTTTGCCGCAAAGTCGGCAATGATCTGTTTCACTTCGTTCGATGGCGTGCGCTGACGTGCTTCGTCGTAATCGTAATAACCCTTGCCGGCCTTCTGTCCGAAGCGGCCGACGGCGCACAGCGCCTCACGCACGGTCGCGACTTTGCTCGGGTCGCGGTGCCAGCCGATGTCGATCCCGGCGAGATCGCCCATCTGGAACGGGCCCATAGGAAAGCCGAAATCGAGCAGGACCTCGTCGACCTCCCAATAATTCGCGCCCTCCATGATCAGCGCATTGGCCTGTTCCTGCCGCTTCGACAGCATCCGGTTGCCGATGAAGCCCGGGCATACGCCGGACACTGCTGCCACCTTGCCGATCGTCTTGGACAGTTTCATCACCGTGGCGAGCACGTCGTCGCGGGTCTTTTCACCGCGCACGACCTCCAGCAGCTTCATGATATTCGCAGGCGAGAAGAAGTGCATGCCCAGCACGTAGCCTGGCCGCTGGGTCGCTGCCGCGATCTCGTTCATGTCGAGATAGCTGGTGTTGGAGGCCAGGATCGCGCCCTGCTTGACCACCTTGTCGAGCTTGCCGAACACCTCTTTCTTGACGTCAATGCTTTCATAAACTGCCTCGATCACGAGGTCGCAATCGGCAAGTTCGTCATAGGAAAGCGTCGGCGTCAAAAGGCCCATCGCCTGCTCGACCTGATCGGCCGTCATGCGGCCCTTCTTGGCGGTGTTCTCGTAATTCTTGCGCATCGTCCCGGTGCCACGGTCGAGCGCGTCCTGGTTCATCTCGAGGATTGTCACCGGGATGCCTGCAGAGAGAAAGTTCATCGAAATGCCGCCGCCCATCGTACCGGCCCCGATCACCCCTACCTTCCTGATCGGGATTAGCGGTGTGTCCCTGGGCACATCGTCGATCTTGTTGGCAGCCCGTTCGGCGAAGAAATAGTGGCGCATCGCCGCGCTCTGCGTGCCCGACATCAATTCGGTAAAAAGTTCGCGTTCCTTCTTCACGCCCTCGGCATAGGACATGGTGCCGGCCGCCTTGACGGCCTCGATCGCGGCATTGGGCGCATCGAAGCCGCGGATCTTGCGTGCCTGGCTGGCGCGGAAGCGGTCGAACAAGTCGGGATCGCGCACGCCGTCTTCATTCGCCGTGCCTTCAGAGGCGCGGGGGACCGGCTGGCCGATTTTGCTTTTGGCGAACGCAATCGCATCGGCTTCCAGACTGTCCTCGCCGACGATCTCGTCGACCAGTCCGATGCCTTGCGCTTTCTTCGCCGATATCGGATTGCCGCCGACCACGAGAGGCAGGGCGGCTTCGGCGCCGACCAGACGCGGCAGGCGCTGCGTTCCGGCTGCGCCCGGGATAAGGCCGAGTTTCACTTCGGGCAGTCCCAGCTTCGCGCTCGGCACTGCAACGCGGTAGTGGCAGGCAAGCGCGACTTCGCAGCCTCCGCCCAGCGCCGTCCCGTGAATCGCCGCGACCACCGGCTTGTCGCTCGCCTCCATTGCATCGAGCGTTTCAGGCAGGTTGGGGCCAACCGGCGGCTTGCCGAATTCGGTGATGTCCGCTCCGGCGAAGAAAGTGCGCCCGTCGCAGCGGATGACGACCGCTTCGACTGCTTCGTCGGACAATGCCTTTTCGATCGCGTCCTTGAGCCCGGCACGCACGGCCTGGCCAAGCGCATTGACCGGCGGATTGTCGGAAATGACCACGAGTACGTTGTCGCGGCGTTCGGTGCGGATGGGGGAGGTCATGCGGGTCTCCTCAGGCATAGGTTTCGGTAAGGGCGGAATAGATCAGCGTTTTGAGCTGGCGGCGGATCGGGTAGGTGGACGAGGGATAGACCTGTGTCATGAAAACACACGTGATCTGCTCGACCGGGTCGACGAAGAAGGCAGTCGAATAAGCGCCGCCCCAGTAGAACTCGCCAAGGCTGCTGGGCATCAGCGTCTTCGCCGGATCGATCACCATGGCGAAGCCGAGGCCGAAACCGGTCCCGGCATTGTTGGCTTCGGAGAACAGGCTGCTCGACATTTCGGTGAGGTCGGCATTGTTCGGCAGGTGGTTGGTCCGCATCAGCCGCAGCGTCTTGGGGCTGACGATGCGCGCGCCGTCGAGCGCGCCGCCGTTCAGCAACATGGTGGCGAAGCGGTGGTAATCGACGATCGAGCCGACCAGCCCACCGCCGCCGCTGTCGAACGTGCCGGGCTGCGCGAGCTTACTGGTCTTGCCCGCGCTGATCATCCGCGGCGACTGGCCGGGGCGATAGGCATAGGCATCGACCAGACGGTCGAGGTCGGCTTCCTTCACGCCGAACCGCGTGTCGGTCATGCCGAGAGGGGCGAAGATGTGCTTTTCGAAATACTCGCCCAGCCGCATCCCGCTGATCCGCTCCACCGCAATGCCAAGCACGTCGGTCGAAACCGAGTAGTTCCAGCCTTGTCCCGGCGCGAATTCGAGCGGCAGCTTAGAGAGTCGGCCAACAAACTCGTCGCTATCGAGGTGGTCGCGGGCGAAATCGAAATTGTGCTCGCGATAGGCGGCGTCGAGATTGTTGCGGTTTTGCAAACCGTAGGTGAAGCCCGACATATGTGTCAGCAGGTCGACAAAGCGCATCGGAGAGGCCGGGACACCCGGCGCGAAGGGTATCGAACCGCCTCCCCCGGCATAGACCTCGAGGTCGGCAAATTCCGGGAAGACCTTCGTCACCGGGTCTTCCAGCGCGACCTCGCACCGCTCGACCAGTTGCATGAACGCGATCGAAGTGACCGGCTTGGTCATGCTGGCGATGCGGAACAGCGCATCGTCGGGCAGTTCGCGCCCGTCCTCGCCCATCGCGCCCAGCCGCGTATAGTGGGCCGGCTTGCCGCCACGCGCGACAACCAGCTGGGCATTCGGCAAGCGCCCATTGTCGATATAGGTTTGTTTCAGGAATTCGGGTATCCGCTCCAGCCTGCCGGCATCGAATCCCAGCGAACCGGCCTCGGTCAGATCGAACATGCGCCTCTCCTCTCGGTGCATACCTATGCTTCCGTTTTGTTCGCATAGCGATTCTGTTCTCTCTTGCCACCCTCATACCTGAGCTTCGAACCGCGCTTGCGTCGGAAGGGTGCGCAGGTTTAGTAAGATGCCTTGGACAGGGAGTCGCGCAGAAGACGGGGCGAACGAGAGGGATGCCATGAACGATCTCGCGACCGCGATCGGCTGGACCACGCCAGCGGGCTGGCCGGCGATGACCCGGGAGGATGCCACCGCGCGACTTACCGCGCAGGGCCAGCGCTTCGAAATGGATACGGTCGATATTCGCGGGGTATCCACTCGCGTTTGGAAAAACGCGCCGCCGAACCTGCGCTCGATCGCCGAGGTCGGGCGTACCCATGGCGAGCGTTTGTTCACGATCTACGAGGACGAACGGGTCACCTACGATGCGTGGTTCCGGGCCGTCGCGCGGCTGGCTTCCGAGTTCCGCGAGCGCGGTGTGGGGAAGGGCGACCGGGTGGCGTTGGCGATGCGCAACCTGCCAGAGTGGCCGGTGGCCTTCTTCGCCGCGACCTGCATCGGCGCGATTTGCGTGCCGCTGAATGCTTGGTGGACCGGACCGGAGCTGGCTTTCGGCCTCGCCAATTCGGGATCGAAGCTGCTGGTCTGCGATGCCGAGCGCTGGGGGCGGATCGCAGGGCACCGCGCCCAAATGCCCGATCTTGCGACGGTCTTCGTGTCACGCTGCGATGCCGATCCAGCCAGGGCCGAGCGTCTGGAAGATATTATCGGCAAGCCGGGTGCCTTCGCCGATCTGCCCGCCGCCGAGCTGCCCGAGGTCGAGATCGCGCCCGACGACGAAGCGACGATCTTCTACACCAGCGGCACGACCGGCCAGCCCAAAGGCGCCTTGGGCACGCATCGCAATCTCGCCACCAACATCCTGTCGGGCGGGTGGAGCATCGCCATGGCGGCCCTGCGCCGCGGAGACGAGCCGCCCGAACCGGCGCAGAAAGTGACGCTGCTCGTCATTCCGCTGTTCCACGTCACTGCCTGTTCGGCGGGACTGATGGGCGCGGTGGTTGCCGGGCACACCATCGTGATGATGCACAAATGGCATCCGGTGGAGGCATTCGGACTGATCCAGCGGGAGGGGGTCAATACGACGGGCGGCGTCCCGACGATCGCCTGGCAGTTGATCGAGCATCCGGAGCGCGACAAATTCGATCTCTCCAGCCTCGAGACGATCTCCTACGGCGGTGCGCCCGCCGCGCCCGAGCTGGTCCGCAAGATCTACGAGACCTTCGGCGCGCTCCCGCACAACGGCTGGGGCATGACCGAGACCATGGCGACAGTCACCGGAAACAACTCCGAAGACTACCTCAATCGCCCGGAAAGCTGCGGTCCGCCGGTGCCCGTAGCCGACTTGAGGATCATCGCAGAGGACGGCTCGCGGGAAGTGCCAGTGGGCGAAGTCGGCGAACTGTGGGCGCGCGGGCCGATGGTGGTGAAAGGCTACTGGAACCGGCCCGAGGCGACCGCCGAAACCTTTATCGATGGCTGGGTACGCACCGGCGACCTCGCGAAGCTCGACGGGGACGGCTTCTGCTACATCGTCGACCGGGCCAAGGACATGATCATCCGCGGCGGCGAGAACATCTACTCCTCCGAGGTCGAGAACGTGCTCTACGACCACCCCGCAGTGACCGATGCGGCGCTCATCGGCATCCCTCACAAGACGCTGGGCGAAGAGCCCGCTGCCGTCGTCCATCTCGCCCCCGGGATGTCCGCGACCGAGGAGGAATTGCGCGAATGGGTTGCGGCCCGATTGGCCAAATTCAAGGTGCCGGTGCGCGTCGCTTTTGTAGAGGATACGCTGCCGCGCAATGCCAATGGCAAGATCCTGAAGCGCGACCTTGGGACATTCTTCGCGTGAGCGCGCCCGCTTCCACCCGCAAGTTCGACGAGAAGCGCGAGGCGATCATCCAGGCCGCTTCGGTGCTGATCAACGAGGTCGGGGTGCAGGCAACGACGCTGGCCGAAGTCGCCCGGGCAATCGGTCTGAACGCCACCAGCGTTACCTATTATTTCCCGCGCAAGGAAAAGCTTGTCGTCGCGGTGTACGACGAGACGCTGACGCTGATGGAGGAAATGGCGCAGGCAGCGCTGGAGCAGCCCGATCCGGCGGCGCGACTGCGGCATTTCATCGCCGGGCAGATCGCCCTGCGCAAGCGAATCCGTGCGGGCGAGCGCGGGCTGACGACGGCGCTCTCCGAGATCCGCACGCTGGACACCGAAGCCTACGACACGCTGATGGCGCACTATTTGCGGGTCGTGGATATCGTGCGGCGCTTTTTCGGCGAATGGAGCAGTAACGAGCAGCGCGCGCTGTTCTCTGCGCGGGCGCATATCCTGCTCGAGGCGATGATGTGGTGGCCGATCTGGTCGCTGCGTTATTCGGTGCGCGATTTCGACCGGATCGAGGCGCGGCTGTTCGATGTCCTCGCCAATGGCCTGCCGTCGCAGCGCGGGCGTTTTGCGCCGCAGGAACTTTCCGGCGACTGGCGCACCCGCGAGGATGAGGAGGGCGGCCAGAACGAAGCCTTTCTGCGCGCGGCGACGGTGATGATCAATCGGCTTGGCTATCGCGGCGCATCGGTCAACCGGATCGCCGAAAGCCTCAACGTCACCAAGGGCAGTTTTTATCACCATCACCAGGCCAAGGACGATCTGGTGCTCGCCTGTTTCCAGCAAAGCTACGACCGGCTTTCGGCTGCGCAGATCGCCGGGCTGGAGCTGGATGCGGATTACTGGGCGCGGATTTGCAGCGTGCTGCGCGAGCTGATCGATGTGCAGTTTTTCGACGCGACACCCTTGTTGAGGACCACGGCGCTGCAGGCGCTGGAGGCTGACCAAAAAGAGGATGTGGTCACCCGCTCAAACCGGCTCGCACGGCGCTTTTCAGGCATGCTGATGGACGGCGTCGCCGATGGCTCGGTGCGCCCGGTCGATCCGCTGATCGCGGGGCAGGTAATCATGTCGACGGTGAACTCGGCCTATGACGCGCGTCATTGGGCACAGCGGTTCGCGGATCGCGACGAGGCGATCCGGACCTACCTTTCGATCCTGTCCGAAGGAATGTTGGCGGACCCGCGCTAGACAGGCCCGCCATCTGCATCAATAACTCGACAGCTTGGCGAAGCGGTCCTTGAGGTAGCTCGACGCCCCGAATCTGTTCTCCAGCA
>JAPYPR010000091.1 GCA_029937545.1 Erythrobacter sp.
CCCACCCCCCCCTTCCGCCCACCTCGCTTAATTCCAACACTTCCTATTCAAGACTTAATAACTCTATTCTGCGTCAACTTCAATACAAGATACTGTAGATTCTGATTCTCCTTCTGATTCTGATTCGACAGATTCAATTTGGCGCTCTCCAGCTGCAATTTGAGCCTCTCTGATAGCACGAATCGTCGCAAACTTGGAATTTGGACTGGTTTGAACCTTCCTCTTTTTCTTCGGCCTCAAGTGTTCTAACTTCTCTTCCAGCTCTTTGATCTTGATATTTGCCTTCCCTAGTTCGTATTCCTTCTCATCAATCCCTTTTATTACCTTCCTAAAAAGTAGACGCTGCGTCGGAACTTGATCATGTGACCCGCTTGCTAGAGAACGAATCTGTAAATACAGATCTTTCCGCACCTTTGGAGTTTGCAACTCAATTGAAGTATTGAAAACCTTCGGAGGTTGTATTGGCGTTTCTTGAGGCTTTGAAAGCGTTAGATTCGTCGATTTATTACTGTTTTCTAACAGCAAAGGGCTCATCAGTGGCTTAGCGACAGATACCGGCCATAAGCCTGTAGTTCTCCAACCCGATTTGATATTAGAAGGCGTAACACTTTCTTGATGTGCTTTATAATAAGAAACAAGAAAGTTACGCTTGCAAATTGGAGTAGAATCGATCAAAGAATTCAATTTTTGCAGCTCTTTTCGGTAAGCACGCTTGAGCGAAGAGAAAACTGTCAAATCGAGAGGTTGCAAGATGTGTGACGTATGTGGAGGTAAGAATAAGAGGTAGATATTGTGCTCAAGGCACTTCCAAAGGAAATCCGTAGTTTCGTGGCTCCCATGGCCGTCTAGAATGAGGAGTCTTGCTGAATGGTCACGTGGTTCCGTCTGAGGGATAAACACCTTTTCCAGCCACTCTACAGCCGTAGCATCGGTAGTCCACCCATTTTTAGTGGCTGTGAAATGCCAATCGTCGAATATATCTAACTGAGCTGGAAACCATTGTTGTTGAACCGATTTGCCCTTGTAAATTACAAGAGGTAGTGTGGAAGCTCCAGTTGCAGAGATACATTCAATAATTGACGTCCAAGCACGTGAACCTGGCTGTTTCCCTTGAATCTTACGCTTTTCAGCGTGGCCTACGACTAGACCATTAAGACCGTAACCTTCCATAACGCCTGTCTCATCCATATTCCATCGTTGGTTGGCTGGAATAGCTCTGATTGCTGGAATGTCCAATTTTTGGAACCAAGGCCGAATAACTTCAGAACAAGCGTTGTTGACACGTACGGAATCGACGTATATTTGCCTCTTAGTCTTAAGAATAGGATTCCGAGCCAAAAATCGCGTCATCCAGTGTTTTCCGAGAGGTAAGTGGTCCCCTTGGAGAGCTAAAAGCCTCTCTCCAAAAACCCGAATCTGTGCGTGTGTAACTCCACAGCCAAGGGCCTCCTGATTCAAAATCCAATTGGTCAATCGATCTTCAATTACCGTAGGTAGCCTTTGCAAGTGGTCGGCGGCCTCTCTACGTGTCTGAGTTGTTGCGTTGCGATCACGTAGAGTAGACCTCGGAATACCCCACTCTAAGCATGCCTTTCGCAAAGACTTGCCATTTGCGACTTCTTCTAAAGCGCACATGACGTCATACTCAGTGTAATGAGGCTTCATCATGTAAACAATTCATATCTCTAATTTGAAGACAATTGATTAGAGAATTAAAAAATAATTAATTATTGAAGTTGGTAGGTAGGAGTGGCGGTGAGGTTAAGCGAGGTGGGCGGAAGGGGGGGGTGGG
>JAPYPR010000092.1 GCA_029937545.1 Erythrobacter sp.
GGGGCTATTGGGGCGGATGGAGAGGGGGGTGGTGTTGAAGCGACAAGGCCGCAAGGCTTTGACTAGGATATGATTACCAAGCCGACTAACGTCTCGCTCTTAGGCGAGCTGGGCCGAATGCGACTTTGGAATAGTTCTTCAAGCGTGGCATGTCGCATTCGGAATTAGCGCAATTCCGGAGATGGGAGCGCTGGAGCAGCTAGTTTACTGCCTCTGAAATCATCGAAATCTTAGTCGCACACAGATTTAGAGCATAACGGGCAACATATGCAGGCACCGTCCTCTTAATCGACCCTTGGCCATGAGCGCCAGCATCGTTTCGAACCTTTGGGAGGCCGGTATTTAATGTGGCAATCAGTTGATCGAAAGAACCATCCAGATAGTCAGGCCACAAGCCATTGCTCCTTACAATTTTTAGCAAGTCGGACACCCGTGCCCCCTGCGGGTAGGGCCAACCTTTAGTTTCGCACGCACCTTTAAGCGCACTTTCCAAAGCTCGGCCGGCGAGAATCACCGCCTGCTCGTATTCACCAGAACGATAGTGGGCGTGGGCTTGGAGAAATTCATCTTGCGCCCCATGAAAGTTTTCACCTGAAGTTAACTTTAAAGCAGGTTTTACAATTTCGTCGTGCGTATAGTCGGAGTCGATCCGGAACACTTGGCCCTCAGCGTAGGAGAAGCCTAGGCTCGACTTGCGGAAGCGATAGTTAATCTCATCTATTGCTTCGACTGACTCGACCACAATTCCGCGGCTGCTACGATCGTATTCGCCGTACTTGGAAATTACCAAATCGATCCAACGACAGGCAACTTCTAAAGTATCAATAAATTCAGCTGTTTCGCACTGCCCAATAAAGTTAAGCACGTCCTCATACGCCGTTTGGGCACGCCCATGCGTTAATTGATGTTTTCCGAATTCTCGACAGAGGATTTTCTGAATTTCCCGCCAGTCGCGGGGATTGTGACTCGGCCTTCCAGTAGAGTACGGGCCCAGATAGTATTCGGGACCGATCGCGTCTTCGAGAAGCTGCTGAACTTGGACGCGGAGCTTGTTAGGGACATTATCATATTGATATACGTCCTCTTGGCCGGATTGCGCTTTCTCCCGTTCTCGCTGTGAAAAAAGCTTGAAGATCAAGGTTTCACTCCGCCGCCACGCTCCCCGCAGCCTCGTCGCCGAACAGGCCCGGGCCGTCTTCGCCGGCGGCCTCTTCCTCGTTCGCGGCCTTGGCCTTGTTGCGCTTGTCGAAGCTGGACCACACGGTATTCCAGTCGCCCTTGGTCGCGCCCTTGGAATATTCGGTCGCGCGCTGTTCGAAGAAGTTGGCGTGCTCCACGCCGTTGAGCAGCGGGGCGAGCCAGGGCAGCGGGTGGTCGTCCACCATGTAGATCGGCTGGAGGCCGAGCTGGCCCAGCCGCCAGTCCGCGATGTAGCGGATGTACTTCTTGATTTCCTTCGGCGTCATCCCGCTGACCGGGCCCATTTCGAAGGCGAGGTCGATGAAGTTATCCTCCAGCCGCACCGACTTCTGGCAGATGTCGATGATGTCTTCCTTCACCGCCTTGGTGTAGCAATCGCGCTCGCGCACGAATTCGTGGAACAGGCGGATGATGCCTTCGCAATGCAGGCTTTCGTCGCGGACCGACCAGCTGACGATCTGGCCCATGCCCTTCATCTTGTTGAAGCGCGGGAAGTTCATCAGCAT
>JAPYPR010000041.1:0-2371 GCA_029937545.1 Erythrobacter sp.
GCCATGGTCGCATCTCCATCCGCATCGGCGCAAAAATCGCGCGCCCAACCTCGAGCGCTTCGGCCAGGCACAGACGAATGCCGTCATCGGCTCCGACCGGACCGCTCGCGCACCAGGCCGCCAGATGATCGTCATCGCAGAAGAAGGCCTGCAAGGTGCAGAGCGACGATGCCGCGCAGCCACTGGCATAGCGACGGCCGGACCAGACGACGATCGCGCCCGGCTCAACCTCTTCCAGCTCGCGGCCGCGGCTGGGGGTATGGATGGCGAGCGTGCGCCGGCACTGGCGGCAGGCCGAGCGGATCATGCAGTCCCGCTCCAGCATGGCGCCGATCCCCAACGCGTCGATGGCGCACATGGCGCTCATGGTCACTCCGCTGACTTCGACTTGATGTTCGCTGGGGCCGTCGGTGAACGGATAGGCGCCGGTCACCCGGCCCGCGCCGTCGAGGACCACGAGATCGCGCCCGGCGAGCCGCTGCAGGGCCGAGCCGACCTCGCCGGAGGGGAGTCCCGATGCGGCGGCGATCTGTGCCGGCACCGGCGAGCGACCATCGGCAGCATAGGCTTGAAGCACGGCGCGCCGGACCCGCTCCTCGACGCCGTCCATCCCGCGCCACTTCGAACCGATGAACGCCGCGAACAGTGCCGTCAGGGCTGCGCGGGCGCTGGGTGTTGTGACTGCGCTCCAGTCCGGGACAACGGCACCGCCGGGAAATGTAACCGTCGATCCAAAGGCGGCTTCAGCGGATGATGCGCGCGCCATCGCCCGCCCTCCTCAGCCGCAGCACGCCTTGCCGCCGCTCTCCTGGATCGGCGGACAGGGCACGTCGCCGTAGGAGCAATAGACGCAGCAATCGCCCGGCTTGGGCTTGAGGACCGCGCCGCAACCCCGGCAGTCGTAGAAATACTGGCAGGCATTGGTCGGCATGGTCTCCGTCGCCCGATGACCGCAGTGGGGACAGGTCAGCGTCGAGCGCAGCTCGGGGGTGGCATCAGACATAGCGATAGCCTGCCCAGAGCAGGGCCGCACCGAGCAGCAATCCGATGAGCGTGAGAACACGCATCCAGCGCGGCGTGCATATGCCGCCCGGCCCACAGCGCGCCGCCGTAACTTGCTGGCGCAACAGCAGCGCCGCGCCGGCAAGCAGGCACAATGCGCCAATGAGGAGAAGCGGCGTGCGATACGGCGCGGCGACAATGGCCACGCCGCCGAGCCAAGCTGCGCCGATCCCGGCGGATGCGAAGAGGATCGGCAGCGCACAGCAGGCGGCGACGCCGAACGCCGCAGCGATCCCCGCCAGCGTGAGCGTGGCGGTGCCGATCCCCTTAGGCGGGCTTGGCGTCTGGGTCACGGGCGACTCCTTGTGGCGGGCATTGAGCTGTCCTAACATCTGTAGCGACTACAGACTCAAGAGGTATTTTGGGGATGGCCGCAACCGGCGCGATCCAGATCGGCGAACTCTCACGCCGCACCGGATGCAACATCGAGACGATCCGCTATTACGAGCGGATCGGGCTGCTGCCCGCTCCGCCGCGGCGGGGCCGCTACCGCAGCTATGGCCGGGAGGACGTGGCTCGCCTGGGCTTCGTGCGCCGCGCGAGGGAGCTGGGCTTTACCCTGGACGAGGTACGCGCCTTGCTCGGACTCGCGGTTGGCGGTCAGGCCTCCTGCGCCGAGGTGCGCGAGCTCGCGGCGTCGCACCTGAAGGACGTACGCGCGCGGATCGCGGACCTCAAGCGGATGGAACGGGTTCTGGCCGACTCGGTGCGCGCCTGCGATGCCGGTCGGGATCCGGGCTGTCCGCTGCTCGACACACTTGGCGCCGAAGTGCGGGTCGCGTGAGCATTACGGCTGTCGGGCGTGCATCCAGTCGGCTGCCGCCTGCGCCTTGCTCGCCGCGGTGAAGATCGCCCGAGGCTCGTCCTTGAGCAGTTGCAGCCAGGAGGCGATGTAGGCCGCATGATCGGGTCGCGGTTCGTGCGCGATCCCAAGATCGGCGAGCAGGAACGATGCGGTCAGTTCGGCGGTCGCTTCCTCCATGGCGAGCGCGTGCCTGGTCCACTTGGCGCTGAAATCCCGGTCAAGCCGATGGGCTGCGCCACTGGCATGAGCCGCTTCGTGAATGTGGGTGGCGTAGAAGCCGTGGGCATCGTGGAAGGCGCTGAAATCCGGCATGTGAATGCGGTCTTCGGCGATATGATAATAGGCGCTGGCCGAGCCGTAGACAGTATCGATGCCGAGCGCGGCGATGAAGGCTTCGGCGGCGGCGAGGCGTTCGCTCTCAGGCAGGTCCGGCGCCGGTTCGGGCGCGTAGCCATCGACCTGATCGGCGTTGAACAGGCTGAACGCCTTGGCGAAAAGCCGTCG
>JAPYPR010000041.1:2471-8658 GCA_029937545.1 Erythrobacter sp.
GTGCCGGTGCCGGCTTCGATGGCGTCGACGATCGCTTGCGTGACGCGAGCGTAGACGTCTGAGCGTGGTGAGGCTGACATGATATGTTCTCCGTTCTCGCGCCGGGGACCATCCCCGGCGGCGGAGGCCCGTTCGCGCCGGGCACAGGGGGGCTCGCGCACCCGTCAGGGCCGCAGCGAAGCGAAGGACGGCGAAGCCGTTGCGCGGGCGCGCCGACCGGCGCAGGACTCCGCCAACAGCCGGGGTGGTCTACGGCGCGGGAGGGTCGATCCCGGCAATCACCGCGGTCAGGCGATCCAGCTCGCGCTGGAGAGCCTGACGCTGGAGATCGGAGATACGCCGTTCGCGTAGATGCTCGCTGGCATCGGCCGCCGCGCGTTCCCAAGCCGGCCTGTGGCGGGCGGTGATGCAGGCGTTGGGACAGCGGGTCGGCTCGCACAGGGCGGTGAGCGGCTGCGCGGGATCGGGGGTCGTCACGCGCTTGAGGCAGAGCGCGGTCGCGGGATCAAAGAAGCAATCCGCGAGCGGGCCGACATGGAAGGTGCGCGCGACGCTGGCGAGCATGACGCGCAGGCGGGCCCGATCGGCGATCATGGCGGGCAGTGGCCCGAGCTTAACGGCGGCATCGTCGAGGGTCCGCGCGATGCGTGGTCCCGCCGGTCCGCCGAGTGATGCGCCGCCCTGCCGCCGGTCGAAATAGTCCAGCAGATCGTCAATCTGACCGAGCCGGCGCTGCGCCTCGACCTCTGCGCGAAACCCCGATCCACTGGTCCCGGCATAGCCCTCGAAAGCGGCGACCGAGGCATGCTTGTACTGGATCATGCCGGCGATGGTGCCGAACGGACGGTTGGCGATGTGCCACGCGATGGTGCGCCGGAACTGCCGCGTCGTGATGCGCCACGGCTTGCCATCGGGGCCGGGTGGGATGACCGGCGCATCGGGGCTGCCGAAGACGGTGTTGAGGTGGTCGCGGAAGGCGTTGAGCTGGCGGACCACCTCGCTCGACAGATGCGTCTTGGTGACAGCGCGGGGACGAAGCACCGGCCAGAGCGTGTCGCTTCCAGTCTTCCGTGCCGCGTGTTCCGACAGCCGTTCGAGCACCGTGATCGCCTCGGCCACCGGTTCGATCGTCACCCAGCTCGCCGACTCACCGGCGCTCGATCGGCGCTTGTAGAGGGTCGATCGGACGCGTTGCCGCTCGATCAGGCCGTCTTCGCTGCGCGCGATCGAGAGGCAGCCGCGCCGCATCGCCTGGACCTCGCAGTCGCGCATGCCGGTCAGATAGGCGCATACGATATAGGCGGCGGCCTGCAGCATCCGCTCCTCGATCGCTAGGGTCTTCACGTCGAAGCGGGCACGCCATGGCCGACCGCTCTCGGGAGCGATCGAGATCGGCGTGTCCATGCCGCCGACCTCGGTACCAAGCGATGCAACCGCTTCGCGAATGACATCCGGTGCGCCGGTAGTGAGCATGAGATGCATGGCCGGCTCGGCGACGGCATCGATGCCGGCATGCAAATGGAGGAGATGGGCGTTGATCGGCGGGGTTGCATCCCCGGTGAGGGGATCGATGCGCGTGGCGCCGTTGTGTGCCGTCGTCCAGATGGGCACGCCGCGTCCTTGCCGGGCTCGGCGCGCGAGATAGCGCTCGAGGCGCGCGCGCTGCCGCAGGCGGCGCTCTGCATCAGGCAGTCCGCGTTCGGCGGCGAGCAGCCGAGCGCGGACTGCCTCGAGCCGATCGAGCGCGACCCGAGCCGCCAGAATATCGGTCGCGAAGGTCGTGACATAGCGCAGCGACCAGGCGAGCAGCGGCGTGACAATCTCCTCCGGCATGCGTGGGGTGCGGTTCTCGCGCACATGCCGATATCCGGCGACGCGCGCAGCCGCTTGCCCGGCCCACGGCTCGAACCCGAAACCGCCTCCAGGCAGGTGATCCCGGAGATGGTAGAGATCGGTGACCACCTGCAAGAGCTGGCCGACGATGACGGGGCGCCGCGCTGAATCATCCCGCAGGTGGCGCGCATAAGCGTCGATCAGCGCCTGATCGATGCGGCCCAGGTCGAGCCGCCCAAGCCGCTCGCGCGCGAAGGCGAAGAACCGGCGAGCCCGGTTGAATGCCTGTCGGATGCTGGCGGGCGGCAGCTTCGGGTGGTAGCCGGGAAGACCGACGTTGAGGCGGGCGTAGAGATAGGCGCGCATTGCCGCCTGCACATCGGCATGTTCGAGCACGTCGAAATGCACGGTGACGTGGCAGCGCCGAGCGTTCTCGCGGAAGACGGCGGGACCGAGATCCCAGGTCGGGTCGCCGACGTGCGACAGCTCCTCGCGGGCATGGCCCGCCTTGAGCGGCGCGCTCGCCAGCACAGGGCGATCGTCGAACGCGGGCACGAGGGCATGGACGGGCGTGGTCATGCGCGTGCCTCCGGCGGCAGATAGAGCCGTTCGCTCCCCATCTGCCGGCGCGCTTCGGCGATAACGGCATCGGAGAAGACCGGCAGGACCTGGACCGTGATCCGGGTGTGGACGCGGCCGAACTTGGCGGCCCAGTCGCTCGCCGGCAGGCTGCATCGCTGCTCTTCGACGAACGCGAGAAAGGCGAGGATCGCGGGGAGCTTGCGCGCGGTGATGACGGCGTTGGGACAATCGAGGCAGCCCCAGAAGGGCTGCGCGCAGGGCGAACCGGGCTCGGCGAAAGGACTGCTATGGAAGCCCGCGCAGGCGGCGAGCCAGACATCCTGTTCGCCGTCGAGCACCGGACCCACCGTATCAGCCGACATCAGCGACGCGACCTGTTCGGGCGCTTCGCGCAGCGCCTGCTCGGCGGTGGGTGGAAGCACGGTCGGCATCGCCGCAGCGACCGCTGCGCGGAAGGCATCGGCGACGGCCGCCTCGTGCAACGGCCGGAGCGACGGCAGATCGGCATAGTGGCGCGCCGCAACCTCGCGGGTGTGACCGACCGCGAAGCGGGCCATATGCCCCTCGGTCTTGGTGTACCATAACGCCTTGTGGGTCTTGCGCAGCCGGGAAAGCAGCAGATGGAGCGGCTTCCCATCATCGCCGGCGATACCATGGCGACGAGCCCAGGCGGCGAGTTGGAACTTGGGATCGACGATGCCGGCGCGAAGGCCGCCAACGTTGTGATAGAGCCAGAGGCAATCGTCGGTCAGATGCTCGCGTGCGACGGCGGTGACGTCGATCAGGCGACGCATGAGGCCGCCGGGTGTGCCGCTACCACCATCGCGGACCCGCATGCTCTTGTGCTCGGCACCGCGGGCGCGGCGCTTCAGATAGCGCAGCTCCACCGTGCCGGCATGCGGGTTGGTGAGACAATCCACGGTCAGCGTCTTCAGGCACTCCGGCTCGAGGCCGGTATCGAGCGTGAGCAGCACGAGCAGCGCCGGCAGATCGCGCGCGAGCAGATGATGGCGGCCATGCAGGTCGTCGATGAGCGTGCTGATCGGCAATCCGCGCCGCATGCGCATGAAATAGAGGCGCTTCAGCGCGGGCTGGTCTGCGACGATAAAGCCCTGCCGCGCGATGATCGCTTCGACATCGGCGCGCGCCCTGGCGACGACAGGGTCGCCCTCATCAGTGCGGTCGTCGGCGCCGAGGCGGCGAAGCATCGCTTCGATATCGGCCCTCGCGGCGTCGCGCAGCGCGCGGGCGACGAAGGGGCTATAGGCATCGCGCGGGGTCGAGCGGCCCGCCGAAGTGGCCAGCGTGTAGCGCAGCCGCTCATGCAGGTCGGGCGCGATCCGATCGGGCCGGTCTGCCTCGATCGCGCGCAGCGTGTTGATGACCTTGCCGACCGTTATGTGCCGGTGGATCGCGCCCATCCCACGCCGTTCGAGCGCGGACGCAAAGCCATCGATATGGACTGCGCGCAGGTCGTTGACGCCGGTCACCTCCGGCGCATCATCGCCAAGCCAGGCGAAGAAGTGGCGATAGACCTGAACATACTGCTTGATGACGCTGGCCGCACCGATGGGGCCGCCGAGCGCCGCCGATCGACGCAGCGCACCGGCGAAAGCGATGGCGAGTGGGCGAGGATCGAGCCCGGTCATATCGACTAGGACCGTTCCGCCATGCCGCGCCTCGATGGTGAACTTGAGGCCGAGCACAGGATCGGGCTGCGATCGCTCCGGCGTGATCGGCGCAAAGGCGACAGGCCGGCCCTTGCGGGGACGCCCGCTCATACGCCTTGCGGCCCCGGCAGTAACGCCAGCAGCTCCTCGACGGCCGCGTCCACCGTATCGGCGCGGGTCGCGATATGGTCGAGGTAGATATAGGTGGTGGTGAGGCTGGCGTGGCCAAGCAGGCGTTGCACCTGTTGCAGCGGGTCGCCCAGGATCAGCCGATAGCTCTCCACCGGCCCCACCGGCAATGCCGCTTCGCGCAGCCGCTGCTGGATCAGCAAGGCGAGCATATGGACTGCGAAGGCGTGGCGAAGCTGGTGCGGGCTGATCGACAGCGGGAAGCCGTTCTGTGCGCACCGCTTGCAGGCGCGGGTGAAGATCACCTCCCACGAGTTGGGGCGGACAGGCTGGCCGACCTCGGTCAGCCATAGCGCCGCCGGCTCGCGGGGCGTTCCATCCTCGTCGCACAGGATCAGGCGGCATCGTTCCTCCGGGGTGCAGATATCGCGCATGCGGTCGAGACCGGCGCGGGTGACAGGGATCGGTCGGTCGAAGCTGGCCGCACCGTCGCGCGCGGCGAACTTGGCCACGCCCGCGGCGCGCTCGACCGCGACATAGGCGGCGATCTGACGAAGCAGCCGGCGTGGGACCAGAACGCTGCGTCCGCGGTCGCCCTTGGTGAGCGGCGGCGGAAGGGGCAACCAAAGTTGTTGGACGTCACCGTCCTCGCGGTCGATCGCCGCGAGCTCGACGGTGAGCAAGCCCGACGCCTCTTCGAGGCGCAGGCCGGTGGTGACGAGAAGATCGGCGAACAGCGCATTGCGCAGCCCGTTACGATCGCGAGCGCCGGGGCGCTCCGTGCCGTCAGGGGTAAGGCCGCGCAGGCCGACCTCGCGGAAAATGCGGTAGTCATCCATCGTGACGAAACGGACATCCGATCGCCTGGCGACACGTTCATAGGCATCGTTGCGCGCCGCGATCATGCCGCGACGGCCACCTTGCGCCGGTCGCCACACGGCGCGGCGGCTGAACGGCGCGTCGGCGATCAACCCTTGCTGCTCGCCCCAACGGTAAAGGCGATCGAGGCTGGCGACGGCGCGGTTCCAGCTTGCCGCCGTTATCCGGTGATCGGCATCGTCGCGGCGTCGCTCACGATGATAGGCGTCGACATCGTCGCGGGTCGCAGCCCACACGGTCTTGCCGCAGGCATCGAGAAAACGAAGCCAGACTACGACATCATAGGCGTAGGCGCGAAGCGAGTGCCGCGAGCGGACGCCCGACAGCGGCAGGTCGAGAAAGAAGCGATCCAGATCGGGATCGTAGAGCGCGTCGTCGCGCTGGATCAGCGGCACATGCGCATCGAGGCCCCTGGCCTCGCGACGCTCGCAAACAGTAATGATCGACACCGGCGCGAAGCCCTCCCCCCGGACCCCCCACCCGGAAGCTGACCTTCACACCGATGCGCGCTATGGCCCGGCAGCTATCAGGCTGGCCTCCGCCAGCTCTTGGGTCAGCGCTACGGCCAGCCTGATTACTGCCTACCGTGGGCGTCCATCGCCGACCTTACTGCAATGTTGCGGACGGCGCAGACTGTCCAGATAAGGCGACAAGTTCCTCGAATGCGTAGGCTTTGTCGCCGAAGCGTTTGCCGAAGGTGCGCGCGAGCCGGTCGCCATGGCCGGTCCAATGCCCCGTTTCATGGACCCTAACGCTCGCATAATGGTCCATCGAGATGAAGCTCGAGCGCTTGGGCATCTGGATATAGTCGAACGTCGGCGAGTAGAAGGCGCCGTTGCCGCCATGACGGACATCGGCGGGAATTGCCGCGAAGAAGCTGTCGATCGCCGCTTGCCGCAAAGAGGGGGTCAGCGGCGCGGCCGGCACCTCGGGCGGGTAATAATAGCCGGGCAGGCCATCGATCTGGTCGGCGTTGAAGACGATGTAATGGCGCAGGAAGCGGATGCTGCGTTCCACGGCCTCACCGCTCGCGGCGTCCGTCTCGGTCTTCTTGAACGAGGAATAATAGACCGACAGGGCGCCCTGCTCGCCGT
>JAPYPR010000003.1 GCA_029937545.1 Erythrobacter sp.
CCACATCCGTGAACCGGCTCGGCGACATGATGAAGATCGGGCGGCGCGGATCGGTGAATATCTGGCTGGAGGTCGAGGGGACGCAGGGCCATGTCGCCTATCCCCACCACGCCGACAATCCGATCCCCAAGCTGGTCGCCATGCTGGCCGAACTCGAGGCGCTGGTGCTGGACGAAGGCACCGACTGGTTCCAGCCGAGCAATCTCGAAATCACCGAGATCGATATTCCCAACAACGCGCACAACGTGATCCCGGCAAAGGCCAAGGCACGCATTTCGATCCGCTTCAACGACACCCATTCGGGCACTTCGCTGTCCGAGAAAATCGGTGCCATTGCGGAGAAGCACGGCGGCACCGCGCTGCCGATCATCTCGGGCGAGCCGTTCCTGACGCCGCCGGGCGAGTTCAGCGACATCATTGCAGCTGCGGTCAACGCGGAGACGGGGATCGACCCCGAACCCTCCACCACTGGCGGCACCTCCGATGCGCGATTCCTTCGGGCGATCTGTCCGGTGATCGAATTCGGCCTCTGCAATGCGACCATGCACAAGCGCGACGAGGCGGTGGCCGTGGCGGATCTCGGGGCGCTCAGCCGAATATATGCGCGGATCGCGCGGGATTGCCTCGCTCACTGACCAATTTCGTCACCCCCCGCGCAGGCGGGGGTCCCGCTTACCCGGCGTTAGCGGACGACAGCGAGCCAGCGGGATCCCCGCCTGCGCGGAGATGACGGTTGTGGGGTGGGCGGGGTTGGTCCTTCCCAACCTGCCTCGCTTACCGTAGCCCTGTCCCCAATTAGGGAGACACCACCGCAATGCTCAGAACCTGGTTCGAAATTCCGCTGTGGCAGCGGGTCATCACCGCGCTCATCCTGGGGGTGTTGACCGGATGGGCCTGGGGGCCGGATGCGGAAAGCATCAAGTGGATCGGCGATTTCTTCATCAAGGCGATCAAGATGCTGGTCGTGCCGCTGATCTTCTTCAGCCTCGTCAGCGGCGTGGCGGCGATCGGCGATTTGCGCAAACTCGGCGCAGTCGGCGGGCGGGCGATGATCCTGTTCGTCGTGACCGGCCAGATAGCAGTGTGGCTGGGCCTCGGCCTCGGCACGGTGCTCGCGCCGGGGGCGGGCGTCGATACCAGCGCTATCCAGCGCGGCGAGACGCCTGTGCCCAACGAAACCACGGCGGTCGACATGATTCTCTCCATCGTGCCCGAAAGCCCGGTGCAGGTGATGGCAGACGTCGCGGTGCTGCCGCTGATCGTCTTCTCGCTCCTGATCGGAATCGGCATTCTGATGGCCAAGGAAGAGGGCGTTCCGGTCCAGAAGGTCTTCGATAGCGGCGCGGTGATCATGCAGAAGGTCACCATGGTCGTGATGGAGCTTACACCCTTCGGCGTCTTCGCGCTGATGGCCTGGGTGGCAGGCACGCTGGGGCTGGATGCGCTGGTCAGCCTCGCCAAGCTGGTGGGCCTCAACTACCTCGGCTGCCTGCTGATCATCGCTTTCATCTATGGCGGGATGATCAAGTTCCTCGCCAAGCTGCCGGTGCGCGATTTCTTCCGCGGCATCGTGGACGCGATGGCGGTGAGCTATTCCACCGCCAGCTCCAATGCGACGCTGCCGGTGACGCTGCGCTGTGCGGAGCGCAATCTCGGCGTCTCGAACTCGGTCGCGGCTTTCGTGATCAGCCTCGGCGCGACGATCAACATGAACGGCACGGCGATGTATCTCGGGTTGGCCACCTTGTTCGGCGCGCAGATCTTCGGCGTCGACCTGTCGATGGGCGACTATTTCCTGATCTCGATCCTCGCGACGCTCGGCGCGGTCGGCGCGGCGGGCATCCCGGGCGCGGGCCTCATCATGATGGCGCTGGTCTTCGGCGCGGTCGGCGTGCCGCTGGAAACGATCGCCTTTGTCGCCGGGGTGGACCGGATCATGGATATGATGCGCACCACGACCAACGTCAGCGGCGACGCCGCAGTGGCAACGACGGTGGCAGTGATGACGGGCGAGATCGACACGCGTGAGATGGTCTCGGCGGACGATGTTTGATGACGTGCAAAGGCTTGTGGTTTGCCGCCTTTATCATTTCGCTAGCGTGTACATCTTGCGCCACGATCGATGATACGGCGGAGGAGGACCGGACGCTTACTTTTGACTGCAACGATATCGTCGTTATCGGTCGTCTAAATAATAATCGCGACTACGAGCACGTCGAAATTGATGGCGATATCCTCGGTCACGGCTGGATGACCGGAGCGATAAGTGTGCACAGGCCGGTGGCGGGGCCGGCAGTGGAGAAGAAGGTTCCAGTCAGATACTTTGGACACACCTATCTTCGTGAGGACCGAACATTCATGTTTGTATTAAGTCCTACAGATGACGGCATTTATCACCTATCTGACCAGCGATTGATGTCTGATCAGCCACGTCCGACTTCTGAGTGCAACTAAATCACCGCCCCTTCGGCTTCTCCAGCACCTTCTTCCGATAGCTGCACAATTCCACCACCGGGCAGCGCCAGCATTCCGGCGTGCGGGCCTTGCAGACATACCGCCCGTGCAGGATTAGCCAGTGATGCGCCCCCAAGCGGAAGGGCTGGGGGACGCGCTTTTCAAGCTTGGCCTCGACCTGTTCGGGTGTCTTACCCTTGGCGAGGCCGGTGCGGTTGCCGACGCGCAGGATATGCGTGTCGACCGCGAAAGTCTCCTGCCCGAACCAGCAGTTGAGCACGACATTGGCGGTCTTGCGGCCCACGCCGGGTAGCCGGACGAGGTCTTCGCGCGTGTCGGGCACCTCGCCGCCATAGTCGTCGACCAGCAACTGGCTGAGCGCGATGACGTTCTTCGCCTTGGAATTGAACAAGCCGATGGTCTTGATGTGCTCTTTCAGGCCGTCTTCGCCCAGTTCCAGCATCTGCCCGGGCGTCTCGACCTCGCGAAACAGCGCGCGGGTGGCCTTGTTCACGCCTACGTCGGTCGCCTGCGCGGAGAGCGCCACGGCCACCACCAGCTGGTAGCAATTGCCATATTCCAGCTCGGTCTCGGGGGAGGGATTGTCCTCGGCGAGCCGGTGGAAGAATTCGAAGATCTGCTCCTTGGTCATCGCTTGCTGGCCGTTCGGATAAAGGGAAAGGCCGCGACGCTCCACAACACGCCCCAGACCATCATCCGGCCGCCATGGGCCGCTTGCAGCTCCGGGTTCGACAGGAACGGCAGCGCCAGGGCGACGAGGATGGCGAGCATCACTGCGAAGCCGAGCAGCCCGAGTTGCCATGGTGCCGGAGTCCGCACCAGCGAGGCGTACCCTGCCGGCAGCCCGATCACCGATGCCAGACCCCCCCATAGTGGCCAGGAATATACCACGCCTGCTTCCGGTATGCTCATCACGTAACCGATCGCGCTGAAGAGGATGGCCAGTGCGAGGCCACAGCCGATGGCGAAACCCTTCAAAGCCCCAGCACCTGCTCCATCGTATAACGTCCCGGTTCGCGGCCCCTCAGCCAGTCGGCTGCCTTGACCGCGCCGCGCGCGAAGATCTCGCGATTCTCGGCGCTGTGCGAGAGGGCGATGCGCTCCTGCTCGCCGGCCAGGATAACGCTGTGTTCGCCCGCCACGGTCCCGCCGCGCAGGGCCGCGAAGCCGATAGCGCCACGTTCGCGCGCGCCGGTCTGGCCATCGCGACCGCTCTCCCGGTTCGTAGCGAGATCGATCCCGCGCCCTCGCGCCGCCGCCTCGCCCAGCAGGATCGCGGTACCGCTGGGTGCATCGACCTTGCGGCGATGGTGCATCTCGACGATCTCGATGTCCCAGTCCGGGCCGAGCCGCGTGGCGGCCTCCTGCACCAGGTGTGCGAGCAGCGTGACGCCGAGCGAGGTATTGCCTGTCTGCAGCACCGGTACGGCCCGCGCGGCATGGTCGATCGCTTCGTGATGACTCGACTCCAACCCGGTGGTCCCGATCACGATCGGCACGCCCGCTCCGATGGCGGCATGGAGGTTCGCCTGCAGCGCTGCCGGGGCGGAGAAGTCGACCAGCACGTCGCTCACATCGGCCAAATCACCCACGTCGTCGCCCTTGTCGACGCCGCCGGCATAATCATTGCCCGAGGCCTCGATCACGCGCCGCAGCGCTTCGCCCATGGCGCCCTTGCTGCCGATTACGCCGATATTCGCCATTCGTCCTTGTCGCCCTACCGCTTCGCTGCTTGAGGGCGGTTGATCCCCTCACTGCCTTCGCTACTTGAGAGGAATGGCTGAAATACGCAACATCGTGATCCTGACCGGCGCGGGAATTTCGGCCGAAAGCGGCATCGACACCTTCCGCGCCGAGGGCGGGCTGTGGGAACAGCACCGGGTAGAGGACGTCGCCACGCCCGAAGGCTTCGCGCGCGATCCGGACCTGGTGCTGCGCTTTTACGACATGCGACGCGAGGCGATCCAGACGAAGCAGCCCAATCCTGCGCATGACGCGCTCGCCCGGCTGGACGAGCATTGGGAAGGCAACCTCCTGATCGTCACCCAGAATGTCGACGATCTGCACGAACGCGCCGGGGCGAAGCGGGTGCTGCACATGCATGGCACCCATCTCAACGCCTGGTGTACCGCCTGCGATGTGAAGAACCCGTGGACCGGCACGCTGGCGGACCGCCCGCCGTGTCCCGACTGCGGGCAGAGCGCGCTGCGGCCCGACGTCGTCTGGTTCGGCGAAATGCCCTATGAAATGGAGCGCATCTATGCCGCCCTGCGCACGGCGGACCTCTTCGTCAGTATCGGCACCTCCGGCGCGGTCTATCCCGCCGCGGGTTTCGTGCGCGATGCGCGCAGCCTGGGTGCGCACACGCTGGAGCTCAATCTCGATCGCAGCCAGGGCTCGGGCTGGTTCGACGAAAGCAGGCAGGGCAGGGCCAGCGAGCTGGTGCCCGAGTGGGTCGACACGCTGTTGGACAGTTGAGGTCTGGCGGAACGCCCGAGCGGATCCCGCATTCGAGCGACATAAAGCTGATTGCTAGCGCTACCGCATTCGTCCTGATGCTCGCCGCCTGTTCGCGTCAGGAGTCGGCGAGCGAGCCCGAAGCCAATATCGCCCGCGCGCCGCCGACCGCCTCGGTACGCGACAGCGCTATGGAGGACATGTCCGCCGAGGATGCGGACGCTGCCATGGATGCAATGGAGCGCGACGATGCCACCGATGGATCGTTGGACAACGCGGCTTCGGCCCCGACTGGTCCAACGGCAAACGCCAGCTCGCGCAGCGAAGTGCACGCGATCCCGGCAGCCTTTCGCGGGACATGGGCGACCTCTCCCGCAAACTGCTCCGCGCGCAGCTTCTACCGCGTGACGGTGCAGGACGACCGGGTGATTTTCTTCGAGGACGGCGGCTTTGCCAGCGACATTCGCGTCAACGGCAATGCGCTCGCCGTAACCTATCCCTTCGAGAATCCGAATGGCGAAACCGAAAAACGCGTGGTCTATTTCGCCCGCGAAACTGAGGACCGTATCCGCATCCGTCAGGGCGGCGGGGAAAGCCAGACCTACGTCGCCTGCCCCGATCAATAGGATCGGCAGGCGCTCCGCCTTCGACGCCGGAAGCAATCTCATTGCCTGCGTTTCAGCAACAGCCCTTGCAGGCGGGGTCCTTGGCAATGGCGAAGCTGCGCATGTCGGGCTTGAGCCCGTCGAGCAGGTAGACCCGGCCCCAGTCGATATCCGGCAGGTTGCCCGACGGCCCTAGCAGCGCTCGAACCGCCTGCAGCGCGGCGAAAGTCGCCGCCCAGCCGGCCATAGCGCCGAGCATGCCTTCCTCGGCGCAGGTATCGCAGTCCTCCGCATCGAAGGCATCGCCGACGAAACAGCGATAGCAGGCCTCATTCGGCAGGTGCCCCGCGAACGCGCCGACCTGGCCCTGGAAGCGACCGACTGCAGCGGATAGCAGCGGCACACGCTCGGCCACGCAGGCGTCGGAAATCGCCAAGCGGGTCGCGAAATTGTCCGTCCCGTCGAGCACCAGATCGGCACCGACGACGAGGCGGTGTGCATTTTCGGTGGTGATGCGCCGGTCGCTGATTGTCACGTCGAGCGCCGGGTCGAAAGTGCTGACCCAGCGCTTGGCGACGACGGCCTTGCCGTGCCCGATGTCGCGCGTGTTGAACAGCGTCTGCCGCTGGAGATTGCTTGCCTCGACCTTGTCATCGTCGACCAGCGTCAGCTTGCCGATCCCCGCCGCGGCGAGATATTGCAACGCCGGAGAGCCAATGCCGCCAAGTCCGACGAGCACGAGGTGCTTGTTCGCCAGTGCCACCTGCCCCGCGCCGCCGATCTCGGGCAGCACGATATGGCGGGCGAAGCGGTCGAGACGATCTTCCGACAGGCTCATCCGGCCGCGTCCTCATCGGCTTCGGGCAGGCGCTCTTTCCGAAAACCGTGCATCCCGTTCCACCATTGCATGCCGATCACCGCGCCTTTCGACGGCTGGAGCAGGGCGACCAGCATTACGACGGCCAGCGGGATGATGATCGCGACGATCGCGATCGCACCCAGCGCCAGTTCCGCGACGAGGAAGATCAGCACCGGTGCCAGCAGGTGGCCGGTCACGAACAGGGCGATATAGGCCGGGAAATCGTCCGCCCGTTGACCCGAAATGTCGAGCTTGCAGTGCGCGCAGTCATCGACCGGCTTGAGCCATTTGCGGAACAGCGCACCCTCACCACAGCGCGGGCAACGGCAGCGCGCCCCACGCCAGAGCGTTTCGGCGAAGGAAGCAGGCAGGGCGTAGCGCGAAAGGTCGGAGGCCATGCACGCCCTTTGGCCGCTCAAACGCGCGCTGTCGACAACCCTGTGCATGGGGCTGTCGATCAGGCGTTGTTCGGCAGTTGGTAAGCGGTGGAGCGATCAGCTCTCCAACTGGCGCAGGAGGCTGCGCACATCGCCGTCCATATCGGCATCGCGCTGGCGCAGGTCCTCGATCAGCCGCACGGCATGGATGACGGTCGAATGGTCGCGCCCGCCGAACTTGCGCCCGATCTCGGGATAGCTGCGCGGGGTCAGCACTTTGGAGAGATACATCGCCACTTGCCGCGGACGAACCACGGCGCGGGCGCGGCGCTTGCTGCTCATTTCGGAGCGGTCGATGCGATAGAACTGGCACACGGTCCGCTGGATTTCGTCGATCGTGATCCGGCGGCGATTGGCCGACAGGATATCGGTCAACTGTTCCTCGGCCAGCTGGAGCGAGACTTCCTGTCCCGTCAGCTGGGCATAGGCGATCAGCTTGTTGAGACCGCCGACGAGCTCGCGCACATTGCGCGTGATCGTGCGGGCGAGGAAGTCGAGCACGTCCTCGGGCACCTGCAGCGGCGCAAATTTGGTGAGCTTGGAGTGCAGAATCTTCTTGCGCAGCTCGATATCGGCAGCCTGGATATCGGCTACGAGACCCATCGAGAGACGCGAGAGCAGACGCGGCTCGACCCCGTCGAGGGCCTGCGGCGCTCGGTCGGCGGCGAAGACCAGCCGCTTGCCTTCGGCCAGCAGCGCATCGATCGTATAGAGCAGCTCTTCCTGCGCCGAAGCCTTGCCGATGATGAACTGGATGTCGTCCACCAGCAGCAGGTCGAAGCTCCGCAGGCGCGCCTTGAACTCCAGCATCTGGTTGGCTTTCAATGCCTGCACGAACTCCACCATGAAGCGTTCGGCACTGCAGTAGAAGATGCGGCTGCGCGGATGGGCCTGCAGGAAGGTGTGGCCGATGGCGTGAAGCAGATGTGTTTTGCCCTGGCCGGTCGCGCCCTTGAGGTAGAGCGGGCTGAACTGCGGCTTTTCCGTCGCGCTCATGCGCTGGGCTGCGTTGAAGGCGAGAATATTGGCCTCGCCGGTGATGAAGGCGGCGAAGGTCAGCGAGGGGTCGAGGCCGACGCTGGAGGTGAAGCCGCGGTCGCCCAGCGTGTCGGCGCTGATCGCCATCATCGAACTGTCGGCACCGTCATTGGCCGGGCGGCGACCGTTGGAGGGCAGGCGCAGGTCCGCAACCTGGCGACGGCCCGGGTGCACCTGGATATTGACGTGACGCACTTCGCTGCACGCGATCTTCCAGGCGAGGCTCAGCCGGTCGGCGAAGCGGTCCTTGACCCAATTGGCACTGAATTCGGTCGGCAGGAACAGGTCCAGTGTGCCGGTTTGCTTGTCGATGCCGCCAACCTGGATCGGTTTGATCCACTGGCTGTGAAGCTGATGCCCGAGATCCTTGCGCAGGCCCTGGCTAATATCCGACCAGTCGGCCGCCAGATTTACAGCTTCGCTATCTTCCATGAAATCGTCCTGATTTTTCTGTTTTGCTTTTGTCGCGTCGGCACCCTTGCCCATAGTCACAAACTTCCCCCAAGCGCGGAAGCGCATTGGCCTCCGCGATCCAACAGTTCCCGTCGCGTAAAAGGGAGCGGACAAAGCTTCGCCCCACCCCGGAATCGGTGTCTTCCGGAGGTTCCCCTCTTGCAGTTCGAATGTGAGGCGCAGGCTGTCCCGTCCCGTGCCGGTGAAGATGTTTTAGGCAGGCGGGCGAATGAGTCGCAAGGGGGATAACTGCAATAAATCGGAAATAATCTTGTTGACTCGCCCCTAGCCCGCAGGCGGCCGTTCAACCCCCTGATTTACCTCCGTTTGGCCTCATCGCCGCAGGCGAATCGCGGGAATCTCTAGCCTTGCATGACGGTTCGATTGCGGTGCTGCGATACAACGTGACTGGAATGCAACAAGGGGTCCGCGCGCGATGCGGCGGACCCCTCTCGAATTTCTACTAAGCAGGCCCGGAGGCCGGCGAATCAGAGCGCGGCGACGCGCTTGCTGAGGCGGCTCATTTTACGAGCGGCAGTATTCTTGTGCATCACGCCGCGGGCCACGCCGCGCGCGAGCTCTGGCTGCATTGTTTTGAGCGCGTCCTGCGCAGCCGACTTGTCGCCGCCTTCGATCGCAACTTCGACCTTCTTCACATAGTTGCGAATGCGGCTCATGCGGGCGCCGTTGATTTCGGCACGGCGTTCGTTGCGGCGGATGCGCTTCTTGGCTTGTGGCGTATTGGCCATATCTGTCCTCGTCAGGCCGCGCCGAATCTCTGCGCGGCGGAAAATTTCGGCTGGGCGTTTCGAAAAGGCAGCCCATGGGCCGCCGGAAAGCGGCGCACTTAGCGCCGCTCCCCCGAATCGTCAAGCAATTGCTTGACGCATGTCAGGCTGCGGCGGAACGCTGGTTTGTCCCGTCTGTTTGCCTAGATAAGAGCGATTGAAGAGAAGGAAAGACTCGAGTGACAGAAAAAACGATCCGCAGCGATGCCGAATGGCGCGAGAAGCTGACGCCAGAACAGTATCACGTGTTGCGCGAAGCCGGCACCGAACGCGCCTTCACCGGCAAGTACGACAAGCATTACGACGAGGGCGAGTATTACTGCGCCGCCTGCGGACAGAAGCTGTTCGAGAGCGAGGACAAATACAACAGCGGCTGCGGCTGGCCGGCCTTCGTTGCGCCGACGGAAGGCGACGCGGTGGACGAGCATCGCGATACCAGTCACGGCATGATCCGCACCGAGGTCACCTGTTCCAATTGCGATGGCCATCTCGGCCATGTCTTCCCCGACGGGCCGCGCGATCGCGGCGGCATGCGGTATTGTATCAACAGCGCCGCGCTGACGTTCGAACCGGAAGGCGAAAATCGATAGGTGACGGTCTCTCCCTCGCCCAAGCGTGCTGGCGCGTACAACGAAGAGTCGCAGAGATAGGAAGATATAGGTGAGTATCGTTCGCCCACCCGTCATTCGCGATGCTGCTCGAGCAGATCAACGGGCCTATTGCTGAGGTTTTGTCAGACCGCCAAAGCGGCTTCTTCTACCTGATTCGGGGCGTCTTCCGTCTGCACCTGCTGCGTATTTATACCGTTGCGCACCGCCCAGATTGCAGCCTGGGTGCGGTTTTGCACATCCAGCTTCCGCAATATTGCTTTCACATGCACCTTCACCGTCGCCTCGCTTATTTCAAGATTACGCGCGATGACCTTATTCGGGGCTCCGACGACCAGAAAGCCTAATGTTTCAAGCTCGCGATCAGACAACTGGTCCAGCTTGTCACTGTGAGAAACATTAGCGCCGGTTTCGTCAATCCAGTGTTGTGGAAATCGATTGGCGAGTTCGCTTGGCATGACTTTCTCACCAAGATGCACTAGCTTCAGCGATTCTATGAGCGGATCACAATCGATCGATTTGACGATATAGCCATAAATACCAGACCGGAATGCCTCGACCATTGATTCGAAACAGTATTTTTTGGTCAGAACGACAACACGCGTGTCACTGCAGTATTTCCGGATCTGGTCGACTTCCGTCTCGACACAGCACTCGTCATTATCATCCAGCAGCACGAGGCGGGGGGAAACGCCATCGTTCTCTTCGGACAAACACGAGCTTGTGCCGCTCGATGTTACGACCTCAAACGTTTCACCGTGAAGAATGCGGCGCATACCCTCTCTGGCGAGAGTATTTCGGCTGATGATCGCCAAAGGTATAGCTTGGTCAGAATACATAATTCGCCCTCCGTCTCGACCCGAAGGAACATCAATCTGAATTCATTAATTCGCTAGATATATCTCCGGAAGGGATGAGTCGAGTCTAAAGCGAAGATTAACCATTCCGTTGTGCCAGAGTGGGGCAGATTTGCCCGCGCGAACTATATGATTGTTCTTAGAAGCATGTACGCTTCGGCAGCCGGTCGAAAAACGGTCGACCCACGTAATTGGGCTAGCGCCCTGATTGTGTCCAGCGAACGCTCGTCTGGGAATAGCTTCAACTGGCTTGCGAACTTCGAGAAGGCCCCCAACTTGCGTTCGAGAGAATCGCTTATGTCAACAAAGACGTTCGGCTGGAATCCAGGCGTGATTGGCGGCGCTGCCCAGTTCGTCTCTGACAAAGTCTCGTAAGCAAGGACTATTCGTGGCGTTGCCGCAGAGCGCGGTCGGCATGCAACCAGGGTGGCGTTGAAGACGAGCTGATGATCGACGTGCAAGTCCCCGAAGAAGGGCGTGAAAACCGTGGTGGGTTCAACTCTGTCGATGACTTCCGCCACCGAGTCGTTGATCTGTGCGGCACCAATCGTGTCGAGCGCCGCTGCAGGCAGATCGAGGTAATGCTTTGTGGTTCCACCCAAAACCTCATGCGCGGCATCCAGTTCATTGCGGATCTGTGTCACTAAGCTGGTTGGGAATTGCGGCGGTTTGCCGGTCGTCACGATTGCCACATGCACGTCGTGGCCATGGTCGCGCAAGCGGGCAATGGTTCCACCACAACCCAGCACCTCGTCATCGGGATGCGGCGCGATAACGAGTATGCGCCCGAAGTGGTCCAGATGGGGAATTTCCATCATGTGACACGGCTCAGCATCGCGTGCATTCGCGGGCGTTTGTTGTCTGCCATGCTCCACTCATCGATCCTGATCGTCCCCAATCCGGTCTGGACCACAAATGCTTCGTCATCGACCTCTACAATCTGACCCGGGGAAGCATTGTGCCTGCTCGATCGTGCAAGAGAACTCGACCACACGGTCAGCCGGCTTTGGTCACAATGGGTGAAAGCGCCGGCATAGGGGCGGCCGACCGCTCGGATCAGACGGTCGATTTCCTCGGCAGGACGCCCCCAGTCGATCTCTCCATCTGCGGGACGACGGCGCGCGCAATAAGTCGCACAGCTTTCGTCTTGATAAATCTCACGCGCGCTGCCGTCGGCTAATGTCGCGACGGCCTGCCTGACAATCTTGTCAAGCGCCACCATGTGCTTGTCGTACAAGCTCGCTGCAGTTTCGCGCGGGGACACGTGAAAGAATTCCTGCACGAGCAGCGATCCTGTGTCGACCCCTGCGTCCATCCAAAAAAGGCTCGAGCCGGTAATTTTCTCATCGGCCAGGATCGTCCATGGGATCACCGCTCGCCCGCGCATGCGCGGCAGTGGCGAGGGATGATAGCCAAAGGTCCTGTTAGGTGCGATCGCCAAAAAATCGGAGCCGCAAATTTGGGACCAGCCAATGACGAAGATAATATCGGGCTCCGCGTCCGCGATTGCTTTCAGCGTTTCTGAGTCATTCGTCTTGCGGATGGCAAGCAAGTCAGCTCCAGTAGCGCGAGCTTCCGGCGCCAGGTCCACGAAATCCGAATGACGACCGGCCAAGGTGGGGTGTAAAGTGACCACCATTGCCACGTCACAAGCGCTCTCGCGCAGGGCCTTCAAAGCCACGCGTGTGCTTTCGACCGCGCCAACCAGAACGATGCGCATCGGTTCAGTCATATCCCTTCGCCATCGAGGAGGTCTGTGTGGATTCCGGCTTTGCTCTTACACCGTCGTGATCCGGCACCGGGCAGATCCTGTCGAGGTCCATTTCACGTAAGAGAAGCGCATTGACCTTATGCACGTCGTAAACATTTTCGGCCAGCTCGCGGGACTTAGCCGCCATGTCGTGTATCAGCCGACGGTCCCCGGCGAGCCGGAGCATCGCGTCAGCAAGCGCATCCGCGTCGCGTGCTTGAACGAGCAAGCCGTTCTCCCCATCATAGACGGCATCGCGGCAACCCGCCCTATCGGTGGTAATGACGGGCCGTCCCACCGCCAGTGCTTCCAAGATCGTCCGTGGCAGGCCCTCGCGGTAATAGGACGGCAAAACAAACACGTGCGCGTTCGTCAGATAGCGAGGGATTTCGTTGGTCTCGGGAATCCGTTCGACGGGATAATCGCGTGTGAGGCGCACTATGTCGCTGTCGTCGAGCCCAGTCGGATTGCTTGGCTCGGGCCGGCCGATCAGGCTGAAACGGGCTTCTGGGTGTAATGCCCGAACCTGCCGCGCAGCTTCGGCATATTCCCACACTCCCTTGTCGCGCATCAGCCGCCCAATCATCAAGAAATGAATCGGCCCTTCGGGAAGGGGGGCTTGCGCGAAACGTTCAATATCGACACCCGATCCAGGCACTTGCACGACGGGGCTAGAGTTGGAGATCATCTCCGCAGCCAGCATGTCGGGGCGATCATCCGAGTTGAAGACAAAAATGCGCTTCGCGCCTCGCAGGCCTTCGCGATAAAGTCGGCAGAATGCTGCCTTGAGAATACGGCGGCTTCTCGCAGCGTCGCTGAACAGATAGCCCAAGCCCGACATCAGTGCGTAGAACCGGTCGATGCCACACAGCCGGGCAGCAATCCCGCCGTAGATGATGGGCTTTTGAGTGTATGCGATGACGGCCCCGGGCCGATGCCGACGTAAGAGCCTGATGTATGCCGCGAGCGTGCCCAAGTCCGATAGCAAGTTCGTCCCTGCGCGCGCCATCGGGACTTTGGTGAAGCCAATGCCCCATTCGGATAGCTGCGCTTCCACAGCAGCATCGTGGTCTGGTGCGACGGCGATGACCTCGTGCCCTGCTTGTCGCAGGTCCTGCAGCAGTTTGCCGCGAAAGTTGATCAACGAGAAGGCGAGGCTGGAGAAGACCGCTATCTTCATCGGCCACGCCCCCTTTTCCACACATGCTTCATCGCAGTCTCCGGATGGATCATGGACGCCAGACTACGGATGCCGTGGCATGAATGGAGCGCGAATCCGGGGGATAGCCAAATGACCGGCTGTCAGTCTTTTGGATTAGCGACCCTACCTCGGTAGCGCTGGGCTTCTCAGCCGGGACAGCAAAGGACCGCGCCAAACGGCTGACTAAGTCGGTACTCTTCATAGACCAACGCGACGCTGCTCCCCTTCCGACGTATCGATTGAAGAGCAAATGCATGCCGATCACCCTCAAGGTAGGACTGAGCTCGGGTACGATGATCCGATTTTAATGGCTGATCACCGGCTCCGTCGCTTCGGCGTTTCGAGAAGGAGAAAGGCATGGGCGATCCAAACGGAATGCAGAGTGAGAAAGAATCACCAGCAAAACCCGTCGCTCGCCGTCGACGCCAACTGTCCGCATTCACCGTAGCAGACCATTCGGGGCGAAGCCTGCCGTTGCGCAAGACAATTCGTCTTGCTGGTGTGATGACGCTGGATTTTCTAGCAATTAGTGGCGCTCTGCTGTTTCTCGTTCCGATCCTGAACACGCCGCCAGGTCAGCCGGCCACGATCCTCCCTCTATCGACAATTGCGCTTGCCGGTGGCGCGGCCGTGGCGACGCTATACCTTTTCGGCCTTTATCGTCGCAGCTGGCGCTTCGTTTCCTTCGCTGACTGCGCGATCATGGGCGTGGCGGTTGGAATAGGCCTTTTGGCAGGCTGGTCCCTGATTGCTTTCCTCGAACCGCTCGGTTCACTCTCCGACAGATTGCCCGTACTGGCCCTGCTGCATTTCTGCCTGAGTTTTCTCGCAATGCAGATGATGCGTATGGCGCGCAGGGGTTTTCGCAAACTGCGCCGTTTCGGCTTTCCCCGCATTGCGAAAAGGACCCTCGGCGAGGGCGCGTCGCGCGTCATCTTGTGCGGCCGTGCGGAATGGGCTGCTTCGATAATCGACATGACGCGGGTTCATCCGGCATCACCTGTTGATATCTGCGGAATTCTGCTTCCCGGGTCGGACGGACCCATCTTGCAGTTACGAGGTGTCCCGGTTCTCGGTGTGCCCAGCGGCCTCGTGACAGCAACTGCCTTGCTCGAGCAGCGCGGCATGCGCCCCGATGGAGTCGTGGTCTGCGACGACGGAATCAATTTGAGCACTCGCCAGATCGCCACGATGACCCGGCAAGCGCGTGACTTGCAATTGAAGCTTACCAAGGTCGGCAATGACTGGGCCCAGTTGCTCGACAGTTCCGGCGGCGCAGATAACGATACAATTTCTACTGCCGAGCTGCTCGGGCGCGAGGAGTTGCGGTTTCGCGATGAAACTGTCGTGCGCCAACTCGCTGGCGAGACCATTCTCGTAACTGGTGCGGGAGGGACGATCGGCGGCGAACTGGTATGGCAGTTGGCCAGTTTCAATCCGGTAAAGATCGTGCTGCTCGACCACAGCGAATACAATCTCTACGCGATCGAGAAGCGCATCCGAGATGCCTTCCCGCAGCAGAAGCTCACCGTGGCTCTGTGCAACATCCGCAACAGTTCGGAAGTACGCCGCGTCTTCGAAAAGCACCGTCCCGGCATCGTCTATCACGCCGCTGCGCTGAAGCACGTGCCCATGGTTGAGGCCAACCCCTGCGCCGGGGCGCACACCAATATCCTCGGCACCAAGAACGTCGCCGATGCGGTGTGCGAATACGGGTCGCGGGCGATGGTCCAAGTGAGCACCGACAAGGCGGTCAACCCGGTGGGGCTGATGGGCGCGACGAAAAGGGTCGGCGAACTCTACGCGCAATCGCTAGATCTGTGCGGTGTTGACGATGCAGATGCCCCGCGCTTCATGACCGTGCGCTTCGGCAACGTCCTCGGTTCTTCCGGTTCGGTGGTCCCGCTGTTTCGGGAACAGCTTCTTGCCGGCGGCCCGCTCACCATCACCCATCCCGAGATCGAGCGGTTCTTCATGACCGTGTCGGAAGCAGTCCAGCTCATCCTCGAAGGATCGACCCATGCGCTTCAGGAAGACACGAGGCGCGGTCGCATCTTCGTGCTGGACATGGGTACGCCGGTGAAGATCGTCGACCTCGCGAACCGGATGATCCGCCTCTACGGCCTGGAACCCGAAATTGATATCACTATCCGCTTCACCGGCCTGCGTCCCGGCGAAAAGCTTTACGAGGAGCTGTTCGACAGCTGCGAGGCGCAGATCGATTCGGGCATTCCGGGCGTCTTCGAGGCGCATTCGAACTCGGTGCCACTGCCGCTCATCACCAGGGCGATCGAACTGCTCGCGCATGAGGTGGCCGTCGGGAACGAGGATACGGTTCGCCAGATCACGCATAATCTTATCAAGTTGCCAAACCACGCCGAAGTCGCTGCTAATTTTGTCTTCAGCAAGAATGGCAGCCTGAGAAGCACCAATCTGCGCATGGTGGAGGAAGCCTGATGGCAGCGTCACCCCCAACTGCTCCAAATTTGACCCAGCCGAAATTGCGCAGCGTTTCGGGATTCGCGCGCTCCCACTGGCCGCGCCATGAATCCGATGAACTGGAAGCTGTCGTCGCGGTGTTAGCGGAAGGTCGCACCAACTCGCTGGTGCATGGCGAGGAAACTAAAGCATTCGAACAGGAGTTCGCGGACTTCGTCGGGATGCCGTTTGCAATCGCCGTCGCCAATGGCACCCTTGCGCTTGAACTGTCCTTGCGCGCGCTTGGGATCGAACCGGGTGACGAAGTCGTCATTCCCGCACGCAGCTTCTTCGCAACAGCCAGTGCCGTCGTCGCCATTGGGGCCAAGCCGGTCTTCGCGGACGTCGAATCCGACTCGCAAAATATAGACCCGCGGTCGGTCGCCAGGGTGATAGGTCCCGAAACCCGCGCGGTCGTGTGCGTGCATTTAGCAGGCCAGCCGTGCGACATGGATGGATTGACCGCTGTCTGCGACGAGCACGACCTTCTCTTGGTGGAGGATTGTGCGCAAGCTCACGGCGCGTGCTGGAATAGTCGCGCGGTCGGCTCGTTCGGTGACGCGGGGTGCTTTTCTTTCTGCACTGACAAGATCATGTCAACCGGGGGCGAGGGCGGTATGGTGGTGCTTCGCGACGAAGCTGTCTGGCGCCGCGCCTGGGCCTACAAGGATCACGGCAAGGATCCGATCGGACTGGCCCAGGCAAGCCCGGCGCCGGCGGGTGAATTTCGCTTTTGTCACTCTTCCTTCGGCAGCAATTTTCGCATGACGGAAATGCAGGCGGCAATCGGGCGGGCACAATTGCGCAAGCTGCCCGTCTGGCTCGAGCAGCGCCGTCGTAATGCGCAGGCCCTGATTGAAGCGGCCTCCCGGCATCCGGCTATCACGCGCATGCACCTGCCCGCTAAGGCCGAACACGCCTATTACAAATGCTATCTGCGGCTTGAGCCTGATGCTTTTCCTCAATCGATGAATCGGCCCGCGATTCTCGCCATTCTACATGCCGACGGCATCACCTGCGGTAGCGGTTCCTGCCCTGACATGAGCCGCGAGGGCGCCTTTGCCGACGTAGCCGTGCGAAAGGATGGCGAGTTGCCGATGGCGCGCGATCTTGGCCAGCGCACGATCATGTTCCCCGTTGATCACACGCTAGACGAAGAAGGATCGCGTGCCATCGGCACCCGCCTAGTCGAGGTCATCGAGCGGTTGGAGAGCGCAGGATGACTGAAGCCACTCGCCCACCGCTCGACTTTATTGTCATCGGCGCGATCAAGGCTGCGACGACCTGGTTGCAGGTTCAGTTACAGCATCATCCGCAGGCATTCATGCCCGACATCGAGCCGCACTTCTTTTCGCGCGACCATGGCAAAGGTTGGGAATGGTATCGCGGCCTCTTTCCGGATCTGAAGGAAATGGGCGTTCTGTGGGGCGAGAAGACCGCAGACTATCTGGCCAACCCAAAGGCGGCTGCCCGGATTGCCGCCGCTTATCCCAATACCAAGCTGATCGTAAAATTTCGTAATCCGGTCGACCGGGCCTATTCGGACTACAAGATGCTATTTCGTCGCGGCCATGTGACCAGCGACGTCGCAACCTATCTCGATGCGCAACAGACCGAAATGCCCCGCTTCTTGAACAACGGCCTCTACGCGCATCACCTGACCCGCTGGCTCGACGAATTCGACTGCCGGCAGATGCTAGTGTTACTGTTTGAGGACGTGAAGCGCGATCCGCAGGGCACACTTTTACAAACCTGCCAGCATCTCGGCATTGCGCCGCAATACAACGGGGACCTTGCTGCACGCCTGCAAAACGACAGCAGCGAGCGTTTCCTGCCGCTGCCGATCCGGCGAGTGCTCGCGCCGCTCAAGCCGATCGCCAAGCCCCTGCGTGGGTATTCGCTGTTCGAACGGACGCGCGGCCTGTTCGCACGCGAGATCGATTATCCGCCGCTCGACCGTGATCTGCGGTTGCGGCTTCAGGATTTCTATCGCGCCGACATCCAAGCGCTCGAGCGCCTCATCGGGCGCGATCTTTCACACTGGCTTCAACCCGCCGCGCGCAGCAACGCGGCTTGACACCATGCGCCTCATGGGCGTGAACTGACCATTAGGGAGGGAAGGACAATGAAAACACCTCGCTCAATCGCCGCGGCCCTGCTGGCCGCATCGACCATGCTCATCGCCCCGGGTTGCGCGTCCGGCGTATCGGGTCTTTCGCCGATAAGCGCGATTGCGGCGCCCGAAATGACTGTGGCGCCGGGGGACAAGCTGCGGGTCAGCGTTCAGGACCTGCCGGCCATGGACGGTGAATACACCGTCGACGATGCCGGCACGATATCGCTGCCGATGATCAAGGACGTGCGCGTCGCCGGCCTGGGCTATCGCGAAACCGAACGCGCAGTCGAACAGGCACTGGTGAGCCAGCAGGTGCTGCTCGAACCGACCGTAAGCATTCAGCCCCTTGAGCTGCGCCCCGTCTATGTCATGGGCGAAGTCAACCGCCCGGGCGAGGTCTCCTATCGGCAGGGTATGACGGTCTTCGCCGCGATTTCGGTTGCCGGCGGATATACCTATCGCGCCAATCAGGCCGAGGTAGCAGTGACGCGCACGCATAACGGCCGTACCGTGACCGGCACTGCCACCGCCGATACGCCGATCCGGCCCGGCGACCGGATAATGGTGCACGAGCGGTGGTTCTGATGCAGGCGGGCGAACCTGCGAGGTCGCTGCTCGCCCTGGCAACCGTTTTGTCGCTGATCGCCCTTCCCGGCGCTCTTCACGCCCAGACCACCATCGCGCCGATCGTTGCCGGCGATGACCCGGAATTTCAGATCGAGCCGATCGCCGCGGGACCGTTTCGCCTCGAACCGCAACTGCTCGCCCAAGCGGTCTATGACTCCAATGTTCTGGCGGACGAGGCCAACGAGATCGAGGATCTCGAATTCATCCTTCGTCCGGAACTGGCAGCCGGCGTCGGCAACGAAACAGCGCGGATGCGGGTGGAAGGCTATGTCCAGCTTTCGCGCTTTGCCGATCTGACGACCGAGAACTCGGACACCTATGGCATCTCGTTAGCGAGCCTGTTCTCGCCAAGCACGGGCACCTCAATCACGGCCGGCGCCGGTTTCGCACGGCTGGCCGAAGATCGCGGCGATCCGGAAGCGCGCGAATTGGTCGGCCCCGGTCCGAGACTGATCGACACGGTTTTCGCCAATGCGGGATACCGCAAGGAGGATGGACGAATTTTGCTCGATATCGATGCAGAGTTTCGCGAATTCGATGCCGTGTCCGCGATAGATCGGGAGCGGGATTTCGTTTCCTATTCCGGCCGGGCTGTCGTGGGTTATCGCGTCGGCGGCGCGCTCTACGCCACCGTAGGCGGTTTCGTGAACAAGCGCGACTTCCGGCTCGAAGGGACTGCGCTTGAACCAGATCGCGACGCTGTGACCTATGGCGGGCGCCTGGGCGTGCGCTGGATCGGCGAGGGCCCGATCCGCGGCAGCATCGCGGTCGGCCTGTTCCGCTTCGACCCGGAAGATGCGCGCCTCGATGCGCGGACCGGCCTGTCGGTCGCTGCGTCGGTTTCCACCTTGCCCACCAGACGGATCGCGGTCGTGCTCGATGGATTTCGCGGCGATGTCGCGACCTTCCGGCAGGGGGCCTCTGCCCGCACCGACACGCGCCTGGCGCTGACGGTACAGCAGGAAATGCGCCATAATCTGTTTGCGCGCTATGGCGTGGCCTGGCGCGAGTCGACCTTCGTCGGAAGCGGGATCAGTGAAGAGACCTATGGGCCGAACGTAGCGGTCGAATATCTGTTCAGCCGCAATCTCTCGCTGATAGCCGACGCGAGCTATCGCAATCGGTCGAGCGACGATCCGTTCGACGATTTCGAGCGATTCCGCGCCGGGCTGACTGTCCGCCTGCGGATTTAGCTCTTCGCTTCGGCAAGGACACTCTCGTAGACGTCCATAACGCTGTCAGCGTGGCACTCCATGCCGAAGCGCCGCAATGCGGCTTCTCTCGCGTGCCGGATCATCGTAGCGAGCGCTGCCTGATCCCTTTCCGCCTCTGCAACGGCCTCGGCCATTGCCCGCGGATTGTCGGGTTCGACGAGGATTCCCGAACCTCCGGCAAGTGCTTCGACATTGCCGCCCGAGCGGGTCGCGACGACCGGAGTGCCCACCAGATTGGCCTCTACCAGCGTCCTGCCGAGCGGCTCGCGCACGGCGGTGACGAGTAGGTAATCGCAGGCCGCTATCCAGTCATGCCCGGGTCGCCGAAACCCCATGACATGAATGTTCGCCTCGACCCCCAGCGCTTCAGCCTTGCTGTTGACGTTCTCCGCCAAGCCTTCCTCGGCAGGTTCGCCGAATATGACACCAGCAACCGGCCGGTGTGCGATTTCGCGCAGATGCGCGATTGCCTCGACGAACTTCAGTGGCCGCTTTCGTTCGATCAGAAGGCCGAAATATCCGCAAATCAGAGTATCGGTGCGAAGACCGAGCTTGGTGACGAGACGCTCGCGCATTGCGGGGCGGTCGGGCGCGAGCGATGTATCGAACGGGCTGTGGATGACCTGTGCCTTGGACAATACGCGGCTGTTCGGATCGGCGGGCAGCGCGAAGCGCGATACCGAAAGGACGCGAGACGCCAATAGTGGCGCCACGTAATTCAGTCCGCGCGCATCGGGATCGGCACGATGGTGCCAGATAAGCGGCAGGCCCGCCAGCCACGCAGCCGGACCCCATACGGCATGGCTACGGCCATCATTAGTATGGACGATGTCTGCTCTGATAGACGCAAGCAACGCGCGCCGTTGCCGCGTGTGACGCAACGCGTTGAGCGCGCGCGGCACGGACATTCTCTGTCCCGCCCGCTCCCTGGTCTCGAAGCCCGGCGCGACACAGGTCCGGAAGTCCCGGAAAAAATCGCCGATCCGGTTGGCGCCGCGCTCGTGAATGACGACGGGCAGGAACCGGTCGGGATCGAGATTGCGCAAGAGGCCGATTGTCGATTCGTGACTGCCGCCCAGCGTGTTGCCGACCATCGGAAAGGCGATGATCCTCGGGCCGGTGAAGGCTTTTGCGGGTCCGATCATCGCGCCGCTGTCGATCGCGTGGGTGGCCATGTCCGCCTATCCCGCCCTGCGTACTGACGCGCGATCGGCAAGATAGTTCTCGAGGTTCGCCCAGCCGTCGCCGTCGAAATCTAACCAACTGTCGGCTGCGCGCGGATCGCTGCCATGACGCGTTTCCCAATCGTCGGGCATGCCGTCGCGATCACTGTCCTGCGGACCGGGAGCTGCGCCGTGGCGCACGTCCGGGATCCGACCGGGAGTTTTCACGATACGGCCATTCTTCTCGCGAATATTGGCGACGACCTGCGCATCGATGGCATCTCGCGGCCAGGCGCCGCTACTTGCCAGAACCGCGGCGAATGCCTGCATGGCAGGCTGCGGCTCGGTCACGAGGTCGCAGGGCGGTGCATCGACGATGATCTGGGAAAGACCGGCCGAGCGCTCGCGGAATGCGCCATCGAACCGGTTGTCTTTCTCGTAGAGCTGCGCCGGTCCGCGACTGCCGACCTGCTGGCGCAAGATGCCCACGGCCGCATCGCTGGTACTCGGTCCGCCGATGAACCAATTGCCGACGAGCGACACCGGCGTTCCGCCATAGGTTTCCCATATCTCGGCGAATTCGGACTGGGCATTGAAGAATACATTATTGGTGACCTCGACGCACGACCCGGGGGGGAAATTGATATCTGGATTGCGATCGCCGCTGTGCGCGCAGATATTCATCACGAAGCTCATGTGCTGCGCATCATTTGGGTCGCTGGCCAGCAACGCGCATTTGTCGTGGCGTGGCAGGCCGAAGGCAAAGATCGAATTGGAAATCGTGATCCAGTCGTTATCGGCATAGCCGTTCACGATTTCGTCGCGCGCCCAGCTCGCGCTGACATGGTCGACGATCACATACTCGCTGGCTTCGATGGTAATCGCATCCTCGGCCTCGCGATACTCGCCCTCACGATCGTTGCGCACGCGGATATGGCGCACGACGACATCATGTGTGTTCTTGATGAGCAGCGGACTGCGCGCTTCCGGCCCCCCGGAATGGGCAAGGGTGATGCCCATGCCGGGGGCAGTTTCGCCAGCTATCGTGAGGAAGGGCTCGCGCACGACCGGCGGTTCGCCCACGAAACGAACCGTCCCCGCGACGTCGAACACGCAGACACGCGGCCCCTTCGCGACCAAGCATTCGCGCAGCGATCCCGGCTCGCGATCCGAGAGGGTCGTCACCTTGATTATCCGTCCGCCACGGCCGCCTTTCGCTTGCGCACCATAGCCGGTTGCGCCGGGAAAGGCGGGTTTGCCGCTCCGCTCGACGCGCGAAGCGGCGGCGTGAGCCGGGCTTTCGGCGCTGCGTTCGCGCTTGTTGAGAGCCGTTTCGCCAGGAGCCGAACTTGCCGAACAGGCAAAAAGGCTTGCCGACAGCAGGGCAAGACAGGCGGTCGGCCAGATCATGGTCGCAAGGGCCTCGAATTTCCGGGCCGGCTTGGGAACGGGCGCGCGCTCATCATTGGAAAGATAGCTGCGGGGCGTCGCCGGACAACGTATCTTTCGGATAGGCCGCGCCACCCCCCAAGCGTCGCGCGGCCTACGACCATTGCATAACCGCCCCCCCCGACGAACATTTGCGTGGGTCCGGCCGCTCGCGCAGACTGCAGGGCATGACGCAGCGCGCAATCAGGTCGGCGGGATCGACCTTCGGGTGGAATGGGGCGTTCGTGCGCCCCCATCGCGCGCCGACGATCAGTCCGGCCCTGCGGCTGCAGATCATGCTCATGCTGGCAGGATGCGGCTTGATGTCATGGCACCTGCTCCGCGTGCCGGAAGTGAACCTCACCATCTCCGACGTGTTGCTTGCGGCTGCGACCCTGGTCGTCCTGGTGCGCTATCGCCTGTCGATCAGGCCGCTCGGCACGATGAGTTACATCTGGATCCTGTGTGTTCTGGCGTTTCTCGGCGCGCTATTGATGAGCAGCGTGGCGAACTACGGCCCGGGCCGGTGGGTCATCGTTGCGCCACAATACGTCTTTTCGCTGGTCATCCTGCCAATGCTGTTCGGCAGCTTCACCAAGGTATTCCTGCAGCGCTGCCTGCTATGGTTCGCATTCGGTATCGTGGCCTCGCAGCTCCTCGGCCTGGCGGCGAAATACGCGCTTCCGCTATCGGTGGGCGATGTACTGCCGGACAAGCTGGTGCTGCCCAACGAACGCATTGGCGCGATGGCTGGGGAAGGCAATTGGAACGGCGCGATGATCGGCTTTGGCATGGTGGTAATCATGCATTTTACGCTAACGCGATCGCTCAACTGGATCGCTGGCCTCGCGTGCCTCGCGGTGCTGTGCTGGGCCTTGCCAGAAACCGGCAGCGTCACCGGTTTGCTGGCCACCGTCACCGGGATCGCGACCCTTATCCTAGCCCGCGGGGGTCGTTCCGTGGCGGGATGGGTGCTGCTGGTGGTGGCCGTGCCCGCGATCTATGTCGGGTTCGGCTTTCCCTTGCCCGAGATTTTCGAGCAGCGCGTGGCGGGCGCGCTGGCCAGCGGCTCGCTCGAACAGGCGGGCACCTTCGCCGACCGATCGCGACTTATCGCCGAATCTTGGGAGATCGCGGACGATACCCTCCTCGTGGGTCTGGGTGTCGACCAGTATCGCATCCTCAGCAGCGATGGCGCGCCGGTCCATAATTTCCCCCTGCTGGCCCTGACCGAAGGTGGACTGCTGGCGGCTATCGCGGTAATTGGCATGTTTCTGGCCATGTTCGCCATGGCGCTGTTGCGGCTCGGGGAAGAGCGGTCGAGCGGGGCGGTCATGCTGGCGATGGTGGTCGTGCTGGCGGTCTTCAGCCTTGCCATTCCCCACATGTACACGCGGATCTGGTTTCCCCCGGTTCTGCTCGCGCTGATCGCCTTTCGAAGCGCCGATATGCCTTTCCGGCCGGTGCCCCGCCGCGACGTGCCCGTGCAGGAGCCGGCAGACCGCACCGTTTTGCAGGCTGGCGCCGACAGTGCCTGAGAACAATCGCTATCCCACAGCACCCGGACTGACGGGGCTCAAGCTGCCGCGCGAGTACATTCTCTCGCGCATCGGTAGCATCGCGCACCTCTTCTCCGGCACGATTGCGGTCACCGGCCTCATGGCGCTGAGCACGATCATCGCCGCTCGCGCGCTCGGTCCGGAGATGTATGGTGTGCTTGCGCTGGTCCTAACCATGGGCCGGATATGCGAGCGGCTGATCCGGTTCGAGAGCTGGCAGCCGCTGATCCGTTTTGCCAGCCAGCCTGATACGGAGGCCGATCCCGTTCACATGGGCAGGCTATTCGTCCTTGGCCTGATGCTGGATCTCGCCTGCGCCGCCGCGGCGGCTCTGGCTCTGGTCCTGGCAGGCTATTTGCTCCTGCCTCTTATCGGCCTCGACCATTCGCAATACTATCTGCTGCTGATCTTTGCGCCGGCGATAGCCTTCAATATTCGCGGCGTGCCGACGGCTGCCTTGCGGCTGGCCGGCCATTTCCGGACATTGGCCTATTTCCAGTCCCTGTCAGCGGTCCTGCGCCTCGCACTTGCGGGTGTTGCTTGGGCATGGGGCGCAGGCGTGGCAGAGTTCTTGGCCATCTGGACCGTCGCGCAGCTGGTCGATACGGCCATCTTCGCATGGCTCGCCCGACGTTCGCTGAAAACCATCGGCGTGCACCTGGTCTTCGACAGCAGTCCCGGCGAGCTCAAGCGGGCTTTTCCCGGGTTCATGGGCTTCGCCTGGTCGACCAATGCATCTAGCACCCTGCGCACTTTGACCCAGGAGGCCGACGTACTGCTGGTTGGTGCGCTGACCGGAACCGCCGGAGCTGGCCTCTATCATCTCGCCAAGCGGTTGGCGAAGATGGCCCAACAGGTCGGGCAACATATCCAGTCCGTTCTGTACCCCGATTTCGCGCGCCTTTGGGCGAAGGACGAGGTCAGGATGTTCGGCATGATCGTAATCAAGGTGCAGTGCTTTCTTGCGGCATTCGCGATCCTCGCGCTGGGCGTGACCTGGTTTTTCGGAGAACCGCTAATCGCGCTCCTGCTGGGCGAGGATTACGCGGGGCTGCTTGCGCTGGTCTTCACGCAGGTGATCGCGGTCGCGCTGATCCTGCATGCCTCGACCCCGCGGTCGGCCATGCTGGCGATGAACCATCCTGGCACTGTGCTGATGATCGCGCTGGTATCGACCGCACTTTTTTTCGGTGTCGCAAGCGTGGCCATCCCCGCGTTCGGGCCGATCGGCGCGAACTTCGCGCATATCGCCTTTGCCCTGTTTACTGCCGTGGCGCTTGATGTGGTGTTCTGGCCACGTCTCCTGCGGCGCCAGCGCCAGGTCGAGGAGGGCGAGCAGTGACCCGGATCGAGCGCATATCGGTTGACGAGCAAGAAAATGTACCGCGCGAAGGACGGCGAATAGCCATCGTACTGCCGGGCCTTCGCGCCGGAGGGTCCGAACATGTTGTGAGCTTCCTCGCCTCCAGGCTTGTTCGTCTCGGTTACGATGTCAGCATCGTGAATTTCGAAACCGGCGAGCAGCCGCCCTATTACCCGACCGACGAGCGGGTAGCGATCCGTTATGTCGGTCGCCCGGTTGTTCGACGCGGCCGCGTCGCCGGGGCCGTGGCAATGGTCCGGCGGATTGCCGATCTGCGCCGCGTGCTCGACGAGATCGCGCCCGATCTTGTGCTCAGCTTCCTCACCCGCACCAATGTCCAAACGCTCGCTGCCATGCGCGGGCGCAGGGTGCCGGTGGTCGTGTCAGAGCGCAACAATCCGGTACGCCAGGATCCCGGCTTCGTCTGGCGGCTGCTGCGCAAGGTAGCTTATCCCCGGGCTGCGGGCCTTATCACGATGACACGCGGCGCACTGGATTGCTTCCCGAAAAAGTCGCGCAAGCGCGGCTGGGTCATTCCGAACATGGCGGACTTTGCCCATTTCGAACCGCAGCCCCATGCAGGTGGACCGGTTATGACGGCGGTCGGCAGGCTGACTCATCAGAAGGGTTTCGACCTCTTGATCGAGGCGTTCTCGCGCATCGCGAACCGCCATCCAGACTGGACCTTGCGCATCTGGGGCGAGGGCCCCGATCGCCAGCAACTCGAAGCGCAGGTCGGAGCCGTAGGGCTGGCCGGCCGGGTCGAACTGCCTGGCGTGACGGAGCGCCCCGGGCAGTGGATCGAAACCAGCGATGCTTTCGTGCTGAGTTCGCGATTCGAAGGATGGGGTCTCGTCCTTGGTGAAGCGATGGCGGCAGGGCTGCCCTGCGTTTCGTTCGCCTGCCCGTTCGGGCCCGAGGATATGGTGACGCAAGGGGCCGACGGTTTGCTCGCGCGCGATGGCGACGTGGCCGATCTTGCGGCAAGTCTGTCGCAAGTCATGGGCGATGCAGACCTGCGCGAGCGACTGGCGAGTGCTGCCAAGGCCTCGTCGCGTCGCTTCGAACCCGAACGTATCGGTCAGGAATGGGAAGCGGTGATCGAACAGATATTTGTTGAACTGGAACTGGAACTGGAGAATGCCCGATGATTGCCGGACTTAAAGCAGGATTGGCGAACTTCAGGCGGGCGCAGCACGATCGTCAGCTCAAACAGGTGCGCGGATCGGTGGACGCGCTGCTGGTTTCCTATCCGAAGAGCGGACGCACATGGCTGCGCTACCTCCTGTCGATCTATTTCGCGCAGGTCTTCGATCTGGGCCTCGCCCCCGATCTGCGCACGACTTTCCAGGTCGTGCCGAATTACGATCTCGACGCGACGCGGGGATTGCCTGCCGCCGAAGGGATAGTGCAGCACGACTGCCAACTTGTCGCGGCAAGCCACCGTGATTGGGACCCGGATCTGTTTGCCGGAAAGCCGACAATCTTCCTGATACGCGACCCGCGCGACGTGCTGGTATCGTCCTATTTCCACCAGACGCGCCATAAGCATCGCTTTGATGGCGAATTACCCGATTTCATCGACGATGCCGATTATGGTGTCGGCTCGATCGGCGCGTTTCACAATCGCTGGCTCGATGGTTTGCGCGGACAGCGCCACATCGTGATCAGCTACGAGGAACTGAGCGCGGATACCGACTCAACGGTCCGCAGGGTGCTGGGCTTCCTTGACGTGCCGATCGACGAGCCCGCGCTGGAACACGCGATCCGGCAGGCCCGGTTCGACAAGATGCGCAAGAAGGAAAAGAGCGAGGGCATTCCCGGCCACTCTTACGATCGCAGCGATGCCGATGCATCGCGCGTGCGGCGCGGCAAGGTTTCAGGCTATCTCGACTATCTGGGCCCGCGCGAACTGGAGCGGATCGACGCCATTCTCGATCGCGTGCTGAGCGATCCTGCGCGCCGCGCCTATGCCACCTCCGGCTATCGCATCGCGCGCAGCAGCGCCGCCGCATGAGGATCGCCGCCGTCATCACCAGCCTGACGACGGGTGGCGCGGAGATACTCGTGAAGGCCCTGTCGGAAGAGTTCACCGCGCAGGGACACGAGGTGCTGGTGGTCGCGCTGACCGATGCGGAAAGCGTGGGCAATTCGGCCGAGACCGAAGCGCGCATGCACCGGGAATTCGAGCGTACCGGGGTTCGCTTCGCATCCCTCGGCCTGTCTGCGGCGCGCAATCCCTTCGAGGGACGCAGCAGGATGCGGTCGCTGCTGCAGGACTTCCGTCCCGATGTCGTCCACGCTCATACAGCGCGTGCGCTGCCGCTGCTGGCGCTGGCCCGAAACTCGGCGCGGGTCGCGTTTACCCATCACAACACGCGCATCGGGTTTCCGCCGATCCTGTTTCGCGCCTTCGACCGAATGACCGACGCTTACGTCGCAATCGGTCGTGATGTCGAAGGCATTCTGACCCGTCATGTCGGAAAACCGATCGTCCCCATCGCCAATTGCGCCGGCCGCAATTTCGCCGGCGGGCTGCAGCGGGACAAACCGCGCGCAGAAAAGCCGCAGGTCCTCTCGGTTGGCGCGATTTCGGGGCAGAAGAATTACGGCCTCGTGCTGGAGATCGCAAGACAGTGTCGCGCCATCTTTCGCGGGGACACAATACCGGTTTTCCACGTGGTCGGGGGCGGTGAGGATCTGTTCGCCATGCGCGAGAAGGTCGCGAACGAGGGACTGACCGAAACGGTGGTGTTCCTGGGCGAACGGTCGGACGTTCCGGCGCGCATGCGCGAAGCCGATCTCTACCTCAATACCTCGCTCTACGAGGGCATGCCGCTCACCCTGCTGGAAGCCATGGCGTCCGGCCTCCCGATCATCGCCAGCGATGTGCCGGGCAATCGGGAACTGGTCGACGAGGGATACAACGGCTTTCGCGCAAGCCTCGACGATCCGCAGGACTTCGCGTTCATGCTCGAACGGGTCCTTTCCGACCCCGCCGCCTACCGAACCATGTCCGGCAATGCTCTGGCGCGGAGTCGCGAATATTCGGTGGAGGCAACCGCGCAAAAGCATCTTCAGATGTATCGCGAGATCACCGGGTGTGCCGCCTGAATGCGAGATGCGCCAAAAGGATTAGCCAGAATAGGTGAGCGCGCGCTCCGCAATAGTCGGCCATTGACGCGGGTGTTTTTGTTAGCTTCGCCAACGTGACCAAACTGGCTGCGGCGCTGTCCTGTGCTGCCTCCAAATCCGCCGGGTCATCCGGCCGCCGTGGTCCGAAGTGTGGAGAGCAGACGTGAACAATCTCGCCGTACCCAACCCGCATGGCGCAGTTCCTGCCAATTATGACGACTATCCGGGAGCAGTCTACGCACCCAGTGGCGCGGACGGCAGCGAACAGGTCGGGCTGCGGGACCTGGTCAGGGTCATTCTGCGCCACAAGGTCATCATATTGTCGCTCATTGCGGCCGTCACGCTGGGCACGCTGGTCTGGCAGGTGCTCTCACCCAATCTCTACCGTTCGAGCGTGAACGTGCAGGTCGAGTTGATCGACGATCTCGGCACCAATCAGGCTGACGTTCTCGCCCGCAATGTCCAGCGCATCGCCAACGAGGTGAAGCTCTATCGCTCGCGCAGTTCGGCCGAACGGGTCGTTACCGATTTGGACCTCACGAACGATCCGGCTTTCGTTCGCGAGATGGGCGGCGAAGTCCCGGCCGACGATCGTACTCGCATCAACGCTGCGACCTCGCAGCTGCTCGAAATGACGCGCGTCCAGGCGGAAGACGGTTCCGACCTCATCAACATCACGGTCACCTCGCGCTCGCCCGAGCTTTCGGCAAAGATTGCGAATGCCTTTCCCGAGGCGGTGCGCCAGATGAAGGGACGCAAGAACGAGCGTCGCCGCGAGGCACTGATCGAAGAGCTCGAGGCCGAGCGCTCCGACCGCATGGACGTCGCGCGCAAAAGCGCCGAGGAGCTGGCCGAATTCCGGGTGAATAACCGCATGCTCGTGGGTTCCGGCGGGGCAGAGGATCTCGCGCAGCTCAATCGCATCTTCACCGAAGCTGCATCCGCCAGCGCGCTGGGGGCAGGTTCGGCCGCACAGAGCGCCGGCATGGCGCGTGCGGCGTCGATGCACTCGACTGCCGATGCGACCAATGCAGCGGTGCAGAACCTGCAGCGGCAGGAAGCCGAGCTTTCGGCAAATGTTGCGCGCCTTAGCCAGACTTACGGGCCCGGTTATCCCGAACTAGCCCGGGTGCGTAGCGAATTATCGAGCGTTCAGACCGCGCTCGCCCGCGAACAGCGCCAAGCGCGCGTAGCGGCACAGCAGGTTGCAGCCGCGGACAGCGCCCGCATGCGCGAAACCGCGCGTGCCCAAGCATCGGGCGATGCCGCCCGCGCCGGTCAACTCCAAGCTGTTGTCTCGAGCCTGACGGCAGATGCATATCGCAATGTACAGAATTCGCCGCTGCTCAGCCAACTTGAGAACGAGGCGGTCGCGGCGGCTGCCGCCGTATCGGAAATCAGCGAACGGATCACTCGAGTCAGATCGGAAAAGATGGTGCAGGGCGTGAGTTCCAGCATCATCTCTCCGGCTGTAGAGAACCGCGAGCCGGTTTCTCCGTCACCGCTCAAGTTCACCCTCATAGCGCTGATCGGCTCCGGCATCCTTGGCATTTTTCTCGCTTTCACGATCGATATGCTGGACGATCGCCTGCGAACCGTACGCCAAATCAGCAAGTATTTCGGCCTGCCGACGCTCGGCATGCTGCCGATGCTGGAAAATGGTGTCAGCGAGAAGCTACGCGAAAGCCCTGTGTTTGCGGAGCCGCAATCTTTATTCGCGGAAGTGGCGCGGTCGATCTATTCCGAAATCCGCGCACTGCGGCCAGGATCGACCTCGCAGAGCATTCTTATCACTTCCCCACTGCCCGGCGACGGCAAATCGGTAGTTGCGCTTACCCTTGCCGCGGCTGCGGTTGCAATGGGCAAACGTGCCGTCGTCCTTGACCTTGATTTGCGGCGTTCGGGCATCCTCCAGCGCATTCAGCAAGATATCAATGCGCCCGAGCTGATGGATTTCGTACAGGGCGATGTCGACATCGAGAATGTTTCCGGTCCAGCCCCCGCAATCCGCGAATTTGACGACGAGGCCGATGTAGGCGAATTTGGCGAAGCCGAAGGACGCAAGCTCGTCGAACAATCCGAAGTCGACGAACTCCTCTCCCGGTTCGCGCTAATCAGTACTTCCAAGCCGGTAGAGGAACCTTCGGCCGTGCTCGGCTCCTCCCGCTTTCAGCGTCTGATCGAAGAGCTGAAGGATCGCTACGACCTTGTGGTGGTCAACGCCCCGGCAACTCTGGCCGTACGCGATGCGCGTTCGATGTGCGACTATACCGATGATGCGTTGGTAGTGGCGCGCTGGGGTTACACTACAATCGACCAGATGCGGGCGACGTTGGAAATGTTGGGGTCTGGGCGGATTGCCGGCTGTGTGTTCGATCAGGTCGATTACGCCGAACACGCCCGTCGCCGCTACGGGGACTCGGTCCAGTTCTATCAAGAGTCGGCCTCTTACTTCAGCGGTAAGCATCCGCTGCGCCCAAGTTGGAAGACACGAGTATCACGCGCTTTCGGCCTGGGCCGTAGCTATAGCCGCTACGCGAGATAAGAGGTCAGGGGCTGAAACATGCGCATAGCCGTCATCAGCGACGTCCATTCCGTAGCCGATACCTTTCGCAGTGCGCTGGAGGATGCGCGGTCTGTCGGGTTCGACCAAATGGTCATCCTCGGCGATCTTTTCACCTACGGAGTGGATCCGGTCGAATGTGCCGATCTTGCAAGTGATGCGGTGGAACGCGACGACGCGCTGCTAATCGCGGGCAATCACGACAAGCTCTATCTCGATCTGGAAAGCAGCTGTTCAGCCTATTACGACCGCCTGCCGGATTGGATCATGGAATCAGCCCAGTGGACGTGGTCGCAACTTGGTGAGAAATGGCCTCGGCGACTCGAAACTATTCAGGAATGGGCGTGGGACGGTCTGTTGCTCGCCCATGCCAATCCATTCGGGTTCGGGAACTGGACATATCTTTCCTCTCCTGCATTGCTGGCGGAAGCTGCTCGGGTGCTACGCGAGCGTGGTTTCCGCGCTGGAATCTTCGGACATCTCCATCGCGAGGCGACCTATCGCGACGACCTCGGCACGTTGGTCCACATTGTCGATTCAACTGGCCAGCCACGTCGCAAGGGCTTCTGCCGCACTTCCTGGACCCTTGTCGATGTTGGCAAGGCAAGGATTGATATCCAGACCCGCTCCATTCCCTTCGATCGCGAGCGCGTGCGTGAACAGATTCGTATGGTGCCCAACCTCTCGCACGAGACCAAAACCAAGCTTTGCGGCTTCTACCTATGACGAGGGTACTGGTCACTGGCGCCGGGGCCGTGCTTGGTCAGGGCATCCTTAAATCACTCGCTCGGGCGGGCGATCGATACACTGTGCACTCCTTCGATCCCAACCCATTATCTGTCGGCCTGCATTGGACAAGCCAAGCCGGACTGCTGCCGCTGGCGAATGATGCAAGCTATGCCGCTCGCGTCGAGCAGGCGCTCGAGCGTGTAAGGCCCGCAGTGGTGCTCGTTGGAACCGATGTCGAACTCGCCATCTTTGCCGAACGGCGGGCTGCATGGGAACAGCGTTTCGACACGCACATCCTGGTCAGCCCGCCCGAGATCATCGAAGTGGCCGATGATAAGTATCAGACTGTAGAATGGTTGCACGCTAATGGCCTGCCTTATCCGGAGACAGCCCTTGCTGACGACCGGGCAGCGGTGGCTGCGCTGGTTGAGAATTGCGGCTTCCCAGTCATTGTGAAACCGCGCCGTGGTGCGCGTTCGGTTGGCGTCTGCCTCATTCACGATCGCACGAGCCTCGATAACGCCATCGTCCCGGGAACCGATCAGATCGTCCAGCAATACGCCGGACCCGAAGGCGAGGAATACACGGCCGGCATCCTTTATTTCGACGGCGCTGTGAAGGCCCAGATCGTCCTTCGACGCGACCTTCGCGACGGCAATACCTATCGCGCCTTCTCCGGCGATTTCCCGGGCTGCGAGGACTATGTCCGTCGTGTCGGCGAGGCATTGAAACCCCATGGTCCGGCGAATTTCCAGTTCCGTCGGCACGCCAGCGGCGAATTCAAGCTGTTTGAGATAAACGCGCGTTTCTCGGGTACCACCCCGATGCGTGCGCTGCTTGGTTTCAACGAGGTCGACATGGCTCTTCGGTATCTAACCGACGGCCAACCGGTCGAGCAGCCTGCGGTAACCCAAGGCATCGTTTTGCGCTATTTGGAGGAGCAGCTGGTGACCAACGATGCCGTGGAACGCTTGAGGGCAGCGGGCTGATGCGGATTGCGGTTTCCGGGGCTACAGGCACTATCGGACGCGCTTTCGTCAGGACGGCTTGCGCCAAGGGGCACGACGTCCTGCCACTGGTCAGGGATGGGCCCCCAAGCGGTATGGACCTGCCATGCGCAACTATCGATCTACTAAGCGAGCCCTGCTGTGACCCTAAGGCTTTGCGCGGAGTGGATACCTTGGTGCACCTCGCTGCAGCTGTCATCGTCGATCCGCAAGACCGAGCCGAAGCGGAGCGCCTGTGGCAAATCAATGTGCTAGGCACCGGCGCGCTTATTGCGGCCATGGAGAAACAGGGCGTTGACCATCTGGTTATCGCATCGACAGCGAATCTTTACGATCCCGCTTCAGGTATTGCGGACGAGGACAGTGCCGTACGCGCCGATCGCCGGTCACTATACCTAGGATCGAAAGCGGCGCAGGAGTTTGTCGCGGCAGAGCGTTGCCGGGTGGCTGGCATCGCGCATGCGACCATACGCATTTCGAGCGTCGTGCAGACTGGCGACGATATTTTCAGTCGTATCGTGCGCAATGTCGGTCTGGGCCAGCCGGCGGGTATCCAATCGCCTTCTTACGGCGCGGATTTCGTGGCGCTCGACGATGTAGTCTCAGGGCTTCTTCTGGCGTGCCAAACGAAGCTGAATGGCGTGTTCAATTTGGGGTCAGGGCGGCGAGTGACGCTAGGTGAGCTGGAGATGATCGCGCTGGGAAAGGTGACCGGGATTACTCCAGACCTTCCGGGCGATCCGGGACCGGGTGGCGAAAATGGCTATGCCGCGGTCGACTGCACCAAGCTGGCTGCCTTCGGCTATCGACCGACGCCTATTGAGCAAATTGTCGCGAGCGTCATCGAGGACGCGTCCCAAGAATATAATGCCTTGGTTGTGTAATCATGCGGTTGGGACAGATTACTGCTGCGCTCGTTCTGGTTGCTGCATCGCCCGTCTTGGCGGCACTGGCGGGTCTCATCCTCGTCGGCCAAGGTCGGCCGATCCTTTTTCGCCAAGCTAGGTCGGGGCAGCACGGCAAAACATTTACCCTCATCAAATTCCGTTCGATGCAGGATACCCGGGACGGTGCAGGGCTGCTCCTGCCCGATGCCGATCGGACAACACGGATTGGCGCGTTCCTTCGCCGTTCCCGCCTCGACGAAGTTCCGGGGCTCTGGAACGTAGCACGGGGCGAAATGAACTGGATCGGCCCTCGGCCTTTGCTGCCGCCGACCATCCGCGATCTCGGTGAGCGGGGCCGTGAACGCTGCAGAGTGCGCCCGGGGCTAACGGGCTATTCCCAAATTAGCGGCAATACATTGCTCGACCTCGACGAGAAGATCGCGCTGGACCTTTGGTATGTCAAACAACGCTCGTTCTGGCTTGATGCTTCGATTTTCGCACGCACGCTTGGGGTCATCGTGCTTGGCGAACGGCTCCGGAATCACTTGGACGGCGAGGTTCGCGCACGCGCCACTTGTTCCGATCGTCGGACGAACAACTAGACCTGGTAGCCACAATTCACTTGCGGGATGTTCGCTGTGGCAGCGCCAACGGGGTTGATCAGATTGCCAGAACGATCTTGGTCACCAGCGAGCTCATTTAGGAACTCTTCGAGATTGGTGTAACCATCTTGGTCGTGATCGCCATCGGGGTCAGTCAGACCGGTAGAAGCCTCCCAATCATCGTCCATTCCGTCTTTGTCCGCATCGGCGTATGGTGTCCCGTTAGAAAGCCTCGGCCATCCGCCGACTTGCGACGGATTGTCAATGATCTCGCCCCTGCACCTGGCAAAATTGGACACGGCACGCTCGTCCGATGCGTCACGCGGGAAGGCACCGGCAAACTTCATTACATCGCGTACCGCTTGAGCGGCATCGGTGAAAAGCTGGATCGAAAGCGAACCGATCGGGCTCGCCTCGATGTATTCCCAGTCATCCGGGTCGAGGAACTCGCGCTCCTGCTTGGACGACGAAGTCCGTCTGCCGTCGATATTCCCATATAGATAGAGTTCGGCATTGCCGGGATTGGTCGAGTATTCCTCGTCGTAGTCCCCACCGTATATTTCAGAACCGTTGAGGGTGCTGGGTCCGAATGACACCCAGTTCCCAACGATATTCGCCTGGCGGGTGAGGCCGCTACTGGGATTGGATTGTCTCCGTAAATTCGAAAAATACTGATGGGCTTTGCTGCGCATGTCGTAGGAAATCGTGTTCACGATATCGATTCTGTCACCTGTGCCGGCATTAGGCATGCGATCGGTAGCGTGGGCAATCAGCACGTGGTGAAGCGAAATTCGGCTGCCTTCGACGAAAACTCCCTTGGAATGTTCGCCCTGTTTGTGCGTCGATCTGCTCAGCCCCTCGTACGCGAGTGACCATTGTAAAGTGACATCCTCGGCCGCCTTCGTGGAGTTAAATATTTCGTCCGTTGCCCACGACATGGATACGTGATCGATTATTGTCCGCTTGGCCTTTCCGTCGACTGTTATCGCGTCGGTCGTATCCTGTTTCGCGCCCGAGGTTGGTCCCGGGCGTACCCGCACATGACGCATGATGACATCTGGCGCATTGAGGTAGATGGGAGAGCCGGTAAGATTGTTGGGGGAGTTGCGTAGCGCGATACCGTCGCCCGGTGCGGTCTGGCCCGCGACGGTCAACTTTCCTGATGTGACCTTGATTTGCGACAACAGTTCGATGGTCCCACCGACCCTAAAAATGCAAGTTCGGGCTCCGCTCGCTTCCATACATGCGCGCAGTGATCCGCTGCCCGAGTCATTCAGGTTGGTCACATGGAAGACTTCCCCCCGGCGGCCGCCAACTGAGCTTGCACCAAAGCCCTCGGCTGTCGGGAAGGCACGCTGTGCACCGTTCGGAAGCTTTGCTTGATCGTAGCCGGATGGGGTAGGCGTTGGTGTCGGCGCAGGCGTTGGTGTCGGCGCAGGCGTTGGGGTCGCTGTAGGTGTCGGTGCGGGGCTTGCCACTGAACCGGTCGCCTGATCCTCACCGCCGCAGGAGACAATGGCAAGGGCCATGATTGAGCACAGTGGAGCTCTCGCGCGGAAGCCCGCACGAAGAGAAGTTTCGTAAGCACGCATTGTCTTAAACTGTAGTCCTTGTCGGTCGCGATCAATTATTCTCGCGTCTATTACGACCCCATCGTCATTCTCTGTTCGGAACGGTGAACGTGCAACGCCCGCTGGTCGGGGAAGAGGCGAGACGTGTCCATTTTGGGACAGTCTTTGATGACTTGTGGACCACTTCGCGGCGGTCTCCTCGTCGTTGTACTGATCGGCATTTCTTGGACGTTCAGTCTGAGTTAGACCTCGCGTTGCAACGGTGCCATGGATATAGCGCCCTAAAGGATGCTGGACACAGCGAAAAGGCCCCCGCGACTGATGAAAAAGAAAGATAGCCGCAGGAGCAAGGCGGCGCGCAGCGAAACGGCCCGTCGCGCCGCAGCCGACAAGCCGCAGGGCCGCTTCGGCTGGTGGATAAAGCGGCTGGCCGTGTGGGGAGGGGCGCTGGCGCTGCTCGGCGCCTTGTTCATCGGCCTTGCCGTCGCCTTCGCAGTGCGGTCCATGCCGAGCTATTATCAGCTCAAGGCAACGCAGAATGCCCAGACGATCGTCGTTCGCGCGCGCGACGGCACCGAAATCGTCGAGCTCGGCCCGTCTTTCGGCCAGTGGCTTACCCATGACGAAATCCCGCAGGTCATGAAGGATGCGATGATCTCGGTCGAAGATCGCCGCTATTACTCGCATTTCGGGATCGACCCCTATGGCCTGACCCGCGCGGTCTACGAAGGCGTCACCGGCGACGACCGGATCTCGGCGACTTCGACCATCACGCAGCAGTTGGCGCGCAACGTCTTCCTCAACAACAACCGCTCGCTCGACCGCAAGGCGCGCGAGGCGATCCTGGCGCTGGCGCTGGAATGGAAATTCTCGAAGGAGCAGATCCTAGAGCTCTATCTCAACAAGGTCTATTTCGGCGGCGGGGCCTATGGCGTCGATAGCGCCAGCCGCAAGTTCTTCAGCCATCCGGCGACCGATCTCTCGGTAGCCGAGGCCGCGATCATCGCCGGCCTCGTGAAGGCACCGAGCCGCTATTCGCCCACCGCCGATGTCGATGCCGCCGTCGGTCGGGCCAGCGTGGTGCTGCGGCTGATGAAGGAGCAGGGTCGCATACCGTCCAACGTCACGGTCGATCCCTCGGCGGTCAGGCTGAAGGAAGAGAAGGGCCAGAACTCGGTCCGCTACTTCACCGACTGGGCGCTGCCGCAGCTCGACATGCTGCTGCCGGAGACTTTCGAGCCGATAGAGGTCTGGACGACGCTCGATGTCGGCATGCAGCGGGCGGCGACCGCCGCGATCCAGGGCAATACGCCCGGCGGCGCGCAGGGTGCGCTCGTCAGCCTCGACCGCGACGGGGCTATCCTCGCACTGGTGGGCGGCACCGATTATGTCGAGACCAGCTTCAACCGAGCTACCGATGCACTGCGCCAGCCGGGGTCCAGCTGGAAGCTGTTCGTCTATCTGGCCGCGCTGGAAGCGGGCTACACGCCGGGCGACCGGGTGGTCGATACGCCGGTCACCATCGATGGCTGGAGCCCGCGCAACTCCAGCGGGCGGAATGTCGGCGAGATCGATTTGCGCACAGCGTTCGCATATTCGATCAATACGGTCGCGGCGCAGCTGGGCAATGAAGTCGGCTTCGGCACGGTCGCCTCGATGGCTCGGCGCTTCGGCGTGACGACGCCGATCAATACCTATCCCTCCATGGTGCTGGGATCGAACGAGGTGCGCCTGCTCGACATGACGCGCGCCTTCGCGGCGATTTCGGCCGAGGGGCAGTCGGTCGAACCCTATGGCATCGTCAAGGTGACGACGGCCGAGGGCGAATTGCTCTACCAGCACCAGAATGCGCGGCGCAGCCAGCTGGTAGCGGACTATGTTGCGGCGGGTATTACCGACCTGCTGCAGACCGCCGTCAACACCGGCACCGGCCGCGCGGCTCAGATCGGCCGACCGGTGGCAGGCAAGACCGGCACGACCAGCTCGAACAAGGACGGCTATTTCGTGGGCTTCTCGAGCGGAATCACCACCGGCGTATGGATGGGGCGGGACGACAACGCGCGGGTAGCAGGCTTGCAGGGAGGCACCGCGCCTGCGCGCGCCTTCGCCGCCTACATGCGCTATGCCGTGAAGGATCGGCCGGTCGAGGAATTCGACACCGACCTGCAATTGCCCGAATGGCAGCTGGAGCCCGACGATGAATACATGCTCGGCGATCCGGACGATTACTATTTTATCGACGAACAGGGCAATCTGATCGAGCCCGGCCGCGAGGATGGCGAGCGGCGCGATCCCTTCGGCGATGCCTTCCCGCAGCCCGGCGACGGCGACCGTCCGCGCCAGCCGCAAGCGCCACAACAGCCCGGGCGCGGCGCCGATGGCGCACCGCAAGCGGTGGGCGACGACTTCCTCGACGAGGCTACGGGTGGTGCTTCGCGTGCACAGCCGCGGCCCTCTCCCAGCTCGACGGTAACGGTAACTCGGCCGCAATAGGTAAAGCAGAGAGCAAAAGGGCCTCCCACCATACCGGCGGGAGGCCCTTTTGTTTTTCAGATCGTGAGGTGTCTTAGCGCAGCCGCACCGCGACATATTGCGGCGGACGACCACTGCGCTGCACCCGCAGCAGCACGGCTTCGCGGCCCTCGCGCTCGGCTTCGTTCACGATGCCCTCGAGCTGCGAGAGCGTTGCGACCGGGCGATAGTTGGCCGACAGAATGATGTCGCGGCGCTGGAGGCCCTTGCGGGCGGCGTCGGAGTTGGGGTTCACGCCGGCGACGGCAAGACCCTGCGTATCCGCGCTCACACCCAGCTGGCGAGCGATCTGCGCCGTGATCGGCAGCAACTGGAGGCCGAGACGCTCTTCGATCACCTCGTTCTCGCCCGGCTGCATCTCCTCTTCGTCGTCCATGTCCGGATCGAACATCTGCTGCTGACGCAACTCGTCTTCGCTCGGGCGCTTGCCGACGGTCACATTGACCCGGCGGCGTTCGCCATTGCGGATCAACTCGATCGGAACGGTCGTGCCCGGTGCGATATTGGCGACGAGGAACGACAGGGTCTGTTCGGGCGTCACTTCGCGGTTGTTGACGCGTGTGACGATATCGCCGGCTTCGAGGCCTGCGCGATCGGCAGCCTGACCCGACTGGACCGACTGGACGATTTCGCCGCGATTGCGGTCGAGGCCAAGGGAGTCGGCAACGTCATCGCTGACCGGCGCGATGTTCACGCCGAGATAGCCGCGTTCGATCTCCACCCCGTCGCGCAGCTTCTGCACGATCGGTGCGGCGATTTCCGCCGGAATGGCAAAGCCGATGCCGACGCTGCCGCCAGAGGGTGAGAAGATCGCATTGTTGATGCCGATCACATTGCCCTGCATGTCGAACAGCGGGCCGCCCGAATTGCCGCGATTGATGGCGGCATCGGTCTGGATGTAGCGGTCGTAGGCGCCGCCCTGCCCGGTGTTGCGCTGGATCGCGGAGACGATCCCGCTGGTCACGGTTCCGCCCAATCCGAAGGGATTGCCGATCGCGACCACCCAGTCGCCCGGGCGCGCCTGGCGGCTGTCGCCGAATTCGACATAGGGGAAGGCCTCGCGCCGGTTCACCTTGAGCACGGCAAGGTCGGACTGCGCATCGGTGCCGACGAGATCCGCTTCGTATTCGGTGCCGTCGGGCATGGTCACGGTGATTTCTTCTACCGTGCCGCGCCCGGTCGGGCTGACGACGTGGTTGTTGGTAACGACATAGCCGTCAGCCGAAATGACGAAGCCCGAGCCGAGCGACTGGCCTTCGCGATATTGCGGCTCGTCCGGCTGCTGCTGGCCGCGACGCCCGAACAGACCTTCGAAGGGTGTGCCGGCGAAGGGGTTGGCATTCTGCTGCACTTCGATCCGCTGGCGGGTCGAGATGTTGACCACGGCAGGCTGCAGCTGCGCGGTCAGTTCGGCAAAGCTCTCGGGAGCCCCTGCGCGCGGGACCACGCGGGCCATCTGCGCATCGTCGTTCTGGGCCACCTGGGCACCTGCCGGATAGCCGGTCGCGAGCGTGATCGCGGCTCCTCCGACCAACAGGGCACTCGTTACGGAATAGGCATATCGCACAGGCTTCACGTCCTTCAAATCCTCTTCACTTCTGTCGCGCGGCGCGTCCGCTCGGTGAACTTACCGAGCAGCGGGCTGCGGGTTCCTGCCTGCCAGACTGCGCTGCGGCGCTGAATGCCGTTTGAACGGCGCGAGGCACGCTCGACGAACGGTCAACGACGTCCGCGGAACTGCCGCAGATACTCGTTGTCGGGCGACAGGATGATGTTGCTTTCCGCCCCGCCGTTCTCGGCGGCGAAAGTGGCGTCGTAGCTCTGCATGGCGCGATAGAAATCGTAGAACTCCGGATCCTTGCCGAAAGCATCGGCGTAGATGGCCGCGCTTTCCGCATCGGCATCGGCGCGAATGATCCGCGCGTCGCGCGAACCTTGCGCGCGAATGGTGCGCGCTTCGCGTTCACGGTCCGATTCCATGCGGCGGAAGGCAGACTGTAGCGGCGCTTCGGGCAGGTCGGTGCGCATGATCTTCACGTCCACCACCTCGGCGCCGTACTGGCGCGCCTGGCGGTCGAGATTCGTCCGCACATTGGCGAGCGCGGAGCCGCGTTCCGCCGTCAGCATCGACTGGAAAGTGCGGCGGCCCAGTTCCTGCCGCAGGACCGAGTTTAGGATCGGTTCCAGCGCGTTTCGCACGCCATCGGTGGTGCCGGCACGTTCCACCATGCGGACCGGATCGACGATGCGGAAGCGGGCATAGGCATTGACCAGCAGGCGCTGCTGATCGGCACTCAAAACTTCCTCGTCGTTCATTTCGAGGTCGAGCAGTCGCTTTTCGATCCGGCGCACCGAATCGACGAAGGGCACGCGCAGGTAGATGCCCGCATTGCTGGAGCCGTTGGGCGTATTGACAGTGCCGATCGGTTCACCGGTGCGGATCACGACGGCCTGCTCTTCCTCCGGCACCACATAGGCGCTGAGCATCAGGGCGATGATCGCTAACCCGATCACGATCAGCGTGTTGCGATGGTCTTGCACGAAAGTGCTCATCTTACTGGCCCTCCGGCGCGGTCACGGTGGTCGAGGACCGCTGCTGCTGCGACTGGTCGGCCCGGCGACGGATTTCGGGAAGCGGGAGATACGGCGTCACATTGTCCGTTTCCACGATGGTCTTGGGCGTCTGGCTCAGGACCCGCTCCATGGTTTCGTAATAGAGGCGCTGGCGCGTCACTTCGGGCGCGAGGCGATATTCCTCGTACACCTTGTCGAAGGCTTCGGCTTCGCCCTGCGCTTGCGCCAGCACCTGCTGCGCGTAACCGCGTGCCTGGTTGCGATTGGCGTCGGCATTCTGTTCGGCGACCTGCACGTCGCGGAAGGCATCGACCACCTGTGCGGGCGGGTCGGCCTTCTCGATCTCGACACCCAGCACGCGCACGCCTGCGCGGTATCCATCGAGCGTTCGCTGCATGCGTTCGCGCACGTCCAGCTCGATGGCAGCACGGCCCTGGCCGGAGAAGGTCTCGTCGAGCTCGGTCTCTGCAACCGAAGCGCGCATTGCGGCTTCGGCGGCTTCCTTCACAGTTTCCACCGGGTCGACCACGTTGAACTTGAAGGCCGCGAGATCACTGATGTTCCAGCGGACAATATAACTCAGGTCGACGAGGTTCTGGTCGCCCGTCAGGATCAGCTTTACCTGGCTGTCGCTGCCCGGAATGCGTTCGGTCCGCACGCCCTGCACGTCTTCCACATCCACGATTTCGATCGGGAATGGGGCGGAGAAATTCAGGCCGGGATCCATCGTCCGGGTGAAATTGCCCAGCGTCTTCACCACGGCCTGCTGCTGCGGCCCGACAAGGTGCACGCTGGTCGCGATCAGGCCGAGCGCGATGATGCCGATAACCGCGATCGGGAACCAGCTCTTACCGCCGGAGCGCTGGGGGAAGCGGAAATTGGGCCCGCCGGGGCCTCCGCCGCCGCTGCGACGCGGGCCTTCGGGGCCGCGGTTCTTGAAAATGTCCTCGATGTTGGGCGATCGGCGGCCGTCATTGCCGCCGGAGCCGGGCGGAAGCCACGGATTGCGCGGTCCGCGGGTCTTGTCCCCGCTCTTGCCGTCGCCATCTCCCGTCGGCTCGTTAGAGCCTCGGCCCGGACCGCCATCCTTGTCGCCCCACGGACTCTTCTTGCCCGCCATTGCCAGCCAAATCCTGTTGGTGAACCCGTCCAATGTTCTCATGTCATTCTTTATAGGTGTGGTTTGGCGGAAAAACAGGGTTGAACGGCGCTTTTTGATGATACAGCAGCGCTGCCCATGAGCTCGACCGATCCGAAAGCGCTGTTTCCCGAAGCGATTGCAGCACGTGTATCTTCCCTTGCCATCGCCAAAAGCCGCGCCATCGCCATCGTCGATGCCGCCGGGCTGGGCGAAGGCGAGCGCGAGGCGCTTGAAGCAGACATCCGCGAAGTATTGGAAAAACGGGACGACGTGACGGAAGTGCGTGTCGCGATGATGGCGGAGCGCACCGCGCGCAAGCTGATCGCCGTGGGAAGCGGCAAGGGCGGGGTCGGCAAGTCGACGCTGACTGCCAACCTGGCCATCGCGCTCGCCCGTAGGGGGCGCAAGGTCGGGCTGGTCGATGCGGACATCTACGGACCTTCGCAGCCGGTCATCCTCGGCAATCAGGGGCAGAAACCGGTGGCGCGCGAGGAGAAGCTGGAGCCGGTGCCGAGCCGGTACGGCGTGCCGGTGCTGTCGATGGGTCACCTCGTCGAGCCGGGCCGCGCGATCGCGTGGCGCGGGCCGATGGCGGGCGGCGCGCTGACCCAGCTGGTCGATGCGCATTGGGGCGATACCGAGCTCCTGCTGGTCGATCTGCCACCGGGGACGGGCGATGTGCAGCTCACCATGCTGCAAAAGTTCAAGCCTGCCGGAGCGGTGCTGGTTTCGACGCCGCAGGACCTGGCGCTGATCGACGCTGCGCGCGCCGGTCAGTTGTTCGATCAGGCGGGCGTCCCGGTCATCGGCCTCGTCGAGAATATGGCGGGCTATGCCTGCCCGCATTGCGGCGAAGTGTCCGACCCGTTCGGCAAGGGCGGAGTGGAAGAGGCTGCCGGACGGCTCGAATTGCCGTTCCTCGGCCGCATCCCGCTCGACCTCGCCATTCGCGAAGGCGGGGATAGCGGTACGCCGCCGGCAGCGACCGACGATCCGCTGGCCCAGCCCTTCCACGATATTGCCGCGAAGCTCGACGCATGGATTGGCGCGAAAAGCTGAGCGAGCTGCCCGTCACTCGGCGCCAGTTGGTGGCCGGGGCGGCGGTCGGTGGCGGGCTTGCCGTCGCCTGGTGGCTGTGGCCGCGGCATTACGGCAGTCCGCTCACTCCCGGCCGGGGAGAACGTGATTTCGGCGGCTGGCTGACGATCGGGACCGACGGCGTCGTCACCGTGGCCGTGCCGCAACTCGAAATGGGTCAGGGCGTCACCACGCTGCTGGCGCAGGTGGTCGCGGTGGAACTGGGCGCGGACTGGCGCCAGATGGGCGTGGAGCCGGTGCCGCCGGCCGGGCTTTACGCCAACGTCCCGCTCGCTGCCGAATGGGCGGAGATGTGGTCCAACCTGCCGTCACTCGCAGATGAACCGGGTAGCCTGCTCGCGGAGAATTTCGCGCGCGGCAATCGCTTCATCGCCACCGCCGGGGGAACCTCGCTGGCGGCATTCGAGCTGCCGTTACGCGAAGCAGCGGCCAGCGCGCGGGCGATGCTGGCCATGGCCGCTGCCGAGCGCTGGGACGCCGGGTGGGAGGAATGCGAAGTCGAAGGCGGCCTCGTGCGCTATGGCGAGAACACCGCCAGCTTCGGCGAATTGGTGCTGGAGGCCGCCGATTTCGACCCGCCTGATCCGGCTCCCCTGCGCGTCGACCCGACCGCAGAGGTGCCTGCCGAGATCGATTCCGAGACCCCGCTTGCCTTCCCCCGGCTCGACCTGCCGGCCAAGGTCGACGGCAGCTTCCTCTTCGCCGGCGATATCCGCCTGCCGGGCCTGGTCTATGCCTCTATCCGCCACGCGCCGATCGGCTCGCAGGAGCTCAGTCGCTTCGCCGAGGACGCGGTCGCGGGCATGCGCGGGCTGGTCGGCGTGGTGCGGTCGAAGCGCTATCTCGCGGCGGTGGGCGAAAGCTGGTGGATCGCCGAACAGGCGCTGAAGCGGCTCGCCCCGGTGTTCAGCGGCCCGCCTCCGGTGGAAAGCGCCGAGGCGGAGGCGCTGCTGGACGAGGCTTTCGGGGTCGTCGAGCCGGAAGCGATAACGAGCATCGGTGATGCAAACGGCCTGCTCGCCAAGCCCGACCTCGAAGCGCGCTACTCAATCGCACCGGCCGCGCACGCCAGCATCGAGACGGCGACGGCAACGGCGCGGTTGGAGGACGGCAAGCTCGAACTATGGATCGCCTCGCAGGCGCCCGAACTCACCCGGCGCGCTGCGGCAAAGGCGGCAGGCCTGTCGGAGCGCGAGGTCGTGCTCTACCCCACCGCCGCCGGGGGCAGCTTCGATGCGCGGCTCGACAAGCGACACGCGATCGAGGTGGTACAAATCGCCAAAGCCGTGGGCCGCCCCGTCCAGCTGATGTGGCCGAGGGTGCAGGAGTTCCAGGCCGTTCCGCCGCGCACGCCGGTGGTCGCAGAGCTCGCAGCCGCGTTCCAGCCGGCGACCGGCGGACGGATCGCTGCCTGGCGTACCCAGCTCGCCATGCCCGCGACCATGCGTGAGACGGGGTATCGCCTGTTCGACAACCTCGTTCCGGAAGCTGCCATGCGCGAGGCGGCGAGCCAGGCCGATCCGCTCGCCTGCCGTGGCGCGGTGCCGCCTTACGGCATTGCCAATGTCGCAGTGGAGCACCTGCCCGTTCGCATCAACCTGCCGACCGGCCCCATGCGCGGCAACTCTGCCGCCTATACTGCTTTCTTCACCGAATGCTTCATGGACGAGCTGGCCGAAAAGGCGGGGCGCGATCCGTTGCTTTACCGGATGGACATGCTCGGCCAGTCTCCGCGCATGGCCGATGTCCTGCGGCGCGCGACGCAGATGGCGAATTGGGACGGCGGGCGGCGAGGCACCGGGCAGGGTCTCGCGATGGTCCGCATGGACGCGATCGGCGGCACGATCGGGCGCATTGCCTGCGTCGCGCAAACCTCGCTCGGCGAAGGGGGGCTGCGCGTGACGCGGCTTCATGCGGCGGTCGACATCGGGCGGATCGTCAATCTCGACATCGCCCGGCAGCAGATCGAAGGCGGCCTGCTATTCGGCCTCTCGCTGGCGACCGGCTCGAGCGTGAATTACATCGAGGGGAAGCCCTCGCCCAAGCGTCTTGCCGCGCTCGGCCTGCCGACGCTGGCCGATAGTCCGGAGATCGAGGTCGCCTTCGTGCCGAGCGATGCCGAACCCTTCGACCCGGGCGAACTCGGAACCGCCGTTGCCGCGCCCGCGATTGCCAATGCCCTCTATTCTGCTACCGGCATGCGCTTCCGCCGCCTGCCGCTCCTGTCGGAAGGCCTGTAAGGAGAGCCCGTTGACCTGGCGCGAGCAGCAGCTGCCCCCCGAACACCCGCCCGTCCGCTCGGGCGGGGTGGGCGTGCTGTTGGTCAATCTCGGCACGCCCGATGCGCCCGACACCGCCTCGGTGAAACGCTATCTCGGCGAATTCCTGTCCGACAAGCGCGTGGTCGAAATCCCCGGCGTCGTCTGGCAGCCAATCCTGCGCGGGATCATCCTCAACACGAGGCCGAAGAAGAGTGCTGCGGCCTATCAGAAGGTCTGGACCGAAGACGGCTCGCCGCTCGCGGTCATCACCCGCCAGCAGGCTGAAGCGATGCAAGCCCGGCTCGGCGAAGGCGTCCGCGTCGACTGGGCGATGCGTTACGGCACGCCGTCGATCCCGGAGCGCCTGCAGGCGATGATGGAGGCAGGTTGCGAGCGGATCGTACTCGCCCCCATGTACCCCCAATATAGCGGCGCGACGACCGCCACCGTGGCTGACAAGATCGGCGATACCTTGCGCGCAATGCGCTGGCAGCCCGCGATGCGGACCATGCCGCCCTATTACGACGATCCGGCGCATATCGATGCGCTGGCCAAGGATATTTCGCGCCAGCTCGATGCGCTCGATTTCGAGCCCGAAGTGCTCATGCTCAGCTTTCACGGCATGCCGGAACGCACCTTGCATCTCGGCGATCCCTATCATTGTCAGTGCCAGAAGACTTCGCGGCTGCTCGAGGAGGCGATGGCGCGCCCGAACCTGCGTTTCGTGACCACCTTCCAGTCACGCTTTGGACCGGCCAAGTGGCTCGAACCGGCAACGGACGACACGCTCGAGAAAGAGGCCGCCGCCGGCACGAAACGCCTGGCGGTGGCGATGCCCGGCTTTTCCGCCGATTGCCTCGAAACGCTGGAGGAAATCGCGATGGAGGGGCGGGAGACATTTATCCAGGGCGGCGGCGAGAAATTCGCTGCCTTATCCTGCCTTAACACTTCCCACGCAGGGCTCGACATGCTCGAAACATTGCTGCGCCGCGAACTTTCCGGCTGGTGTTAGCAGACTGGAAAGATGGGTTTCGATAGGCTACTGACATCACGGTAAGTAGCAGGAAAAGACCTTGGCCACCCTCGCACCGCATCGACCCGCCGAACTCACCCACTGGTCCGACGGCCGCCTCGGCGAGCGGGACCTCGCTCATATCCCCGGTGACGGAGGCCTGCCGCTGGTCGGCAACACCTTCCGCATGCTGGCCGATCCGCACGGCTTCACTCGCCGCATGGTGGAGCAATATGGCCACGTCTATCGCACCAAGGCCTTCGGCGGCTGGCAGATCGCCATGATCGGCGCGGATGCGAACGAGCTGATGCTGTTCGACCGCAACCGCAATTTCTCCTCCGAGCAGGGCTGGGGCCCGATCCTTGACAAGCTGTTTCCGCGCGGCCTCATGCTGCTCGATTTCGATCACCATCGCGCCGACCGCCGGGCGCTCTCGATCGCCTTCAAGCCGGGCCCGATGCGGCATTATTCGGGCAGCCTCAATCGCGGCATCGCGCGGCAGGTCGATGCCTGGGGTGCAGGCGAGATGACCTTCTATCCGGCCATCAAGGAACTGACGCTGGATCTGGCCGCCGACAGCTTCATCGGCATCGAATGGGGTCCGGAAGCGGACAAGATCAACACCGCCTTCATCGACATGGTGCAGGCGAGCGTCGCCCCGGTTCGCAAGTCGCTGCCGTTCACGCAGATGAAGCGCGGGACCGACGGGCGCGCCTTCCTGGTCGACTGGTTCACCAAGGAAACCCATCGCCGCCGCGCCCAAGGCGGCGGGCAGGACATGTTCAGCCAGTTCGCCACCGCCACGCATGACGACGGCAGCCTGATGCCGGTCGACGAGGTGGTCGACCACATGAACTTCCTGATGATGGCCGCGCACGACACGATTACCTCGTCCGGCACCTCGCTGGTCATGCAGCTCGCCAAGCACCAGGACTGGCAGGACAAGCTGCGCCAGGAGATCGAGGCGGTGACCGGCGGCGTCGATGCAAACGGCAAGCCGCGCGACCTCGCGTACGAGGATCTGGGCAAGCTCGAGCTGACCGAAATGGCGTTCAAGGAAGCGCTGCGGATGATCCCGCCGGTCCCCTCGACTCCGCGCCGGGCGCTGCGTGAATTCGAGTTCGGCGGCTATGCCATCCCGGCCGGCGCGCATGTCGGCATCAACGCGCATTACGTGCACCATATGGAAGAGCACTGGGATCGCCCGCATGATTTCGAGCCGCTGCACTTCACGCCCGAGAAGGTGAAGGAACGGCATAAATACGCCTGGATCCCCTTCGGCGGCGGCGCGCATATGTGCCTGGGCCTGCATTTCGCTTACATGCAGATCAAGATCCTGCTGGCGCAGCTGCTGCCCCGCTATCGCATCGAACTGGCCGATGGCGAGCCGGAGTGGCAGCCGTGGCCGATCCCCAAGCCCAAGGACGGGCTGAAGATCAGGCTGGTTTCTCTTTAGCTGAAATCGATCGCGATGCCGTCCTTGACCCAGTCGCCATAGCGGGTGGGGCTGAGGTCCTCGTCGTTTTCGACCCTTTGGGGTTCGGGCGGAGGATCGTTCGTCCAGTGGGACGGCTTTTCGAAGCCCTCGGGTCTCTTGGTTGCGCGATCTGCCATGCAGTAGAAATGCGCGCACTGGCGCTAAGTTTCAACCACGGGTAGAGGCGCGGGCGATGGCCCAACCCACCGGTATCCACGCGCGCCGCGCCGCGCTTCGCCTGCTCGATGCCGTATTGCGCCGGGGCGAGACGCTCGACATCGCCTTCGCTGCTGCGACCAAGGACGTGCGCAAGTTCGAGGATAAGGCGCTTGCCCGCGCGATCGCCAGCGAGAGCTTGCGCTGGCTGGTCGATCTCGATGCCCTGATCGACAGTGCGACGAAAAAGCTGCTGCACGATGATGCCAAGGCGCGCATGGTGCTGCGGCTGATGCTGGCGCAGTGGCTGCGGCTCGAAACGCCGCCGCACGCCGTTGTCGCGACCGGGTTGGACCTGCTGTCGGGCGGGCCGCGCAGGCTGGCGCATGGCGTGTTCTCGACCCTGACGAAGCGGGAAGCGCAATTGCCGGATGCGCCGACCCTGCCTGCCGATGTCGCGACGCGCTGGGGCGAGCGGGCTCCGTCGATAGCAGCCGGTCTCGCCGAGCCGCCGCCGCTCGACCTGACCTTACGCGACCCGGAGCAGACCGCGCACTGGAAGAACCAGCTTTCTGCCGACAGCCTCATGCCCGGTCATCTGCGCCTGCCGCGCGGCGGCAATGTCGAGCAGCTGCCGGGCTTTGCGGAAGGGGCATGGTGGGTGCAGGACCTCGCCGCCTCGCTGCCCGCGCGCCTGCTGGGGGCTGGGCCCAAAGACAGTAACGCGCGTCACGTGCTCGACCTCTGCGCCGCGCCCGGCGGAAAATCGCTGCAACTGGCCGCGCAGGGCTGGCAGGTGACCTCGCTCGACATCTCGAAGCGCCGCCTCGAACTACTGCGCGCAAATCTCAAGCGCACGGGCCTGAAGGCAAGCATCGTTCGCGCCGATGCGCTGAAATGGGAGCCGAAGCACAGTTTCGACGCTATCCTGCTGGACGCTCCCTGCACGGCGACCGGCACCGCCCGCCGCCATCCCGACGTTCTCCACCGCATCGGCGCGCGGCAGATCGGAGAGATGGCGGAGCTGCAAAGGGCGCTGCTCGAACGCGCAGAGGGCTGGCTGAAGCCCGGCGGCACGCTGGTTTACGCGACCTGCTCGCTGGAGCGGGAGGAAGGCGAGGCGCAGGCATCAGCGATGACGCTGGCCCCCGACGCGATCCGCGCCGACGAACTGCCTTCGGGCCTAGCGCCGAGCGTCGAAGGATGGCTTCGGACCGATCCCGGCATGCTGGAGGATCAGGGCGGGCTGGACGGGTTCTTCATTGGGCGGTGGAAAGCGTATGTTAGCCGTTCGTAAACTTAAATGCTCCAAAGTTCGCGCCAGCATAGAATGAGCAAGCTCAGGAGTACCGAATGGCTTTCACGGAAGAAGAAAAGCGGAAATGGCACGCCGATCGAAAGGCCGGGCGGGACCAAGAATTCACGCCCCAAATTAACTGCGGTCATTGCGGAGCACAGGTTGGCTTTGACCAGGCTAATTCGCAGTTTCCTCTTTGCGATGCATGCGATAGCTGATCTGGGTGCAATCCCTACCGGACTGGCGCACAACCATACCGACCGTGTCGCCGTTGTCGCCAACCCGTTGGATCGCAAACGGACTGCCTAGCTCTACATAATGGCGGAAGCGCATTTCTGCGCTGACCACGCGAAATGGATCGCCGTCGCGCAGAAGACTGACGAATTGCCGCGCCACCTCCGCGAGGTGCGCCGAGTTAACATGGTCGCCCGAGCCGTCGAGCCAGGGATGGTTCGGGGGCATGCTGTTGGCAGCATCGAGCAGGCCCAGCGCGGTGCCATTTTTGACCGGACCGAGGAATGGGCGTTCATCCCGAGAGAGGCCGAGAAGCGGTGCATCCGCATAGGCGAATTCGTTGGAGCTGGTCTGCGGTGCGATCGCCTTTTCACCCTTGCGCCACTCCTCGAAGTCGCGGGTGCGAAAAACCACGCCGCGCCCGTCGAGGCGACAGATATGGCGACCTTGCTCATCCGCAAAGTCGATCGAGAAGCTTTCCTTCCCTTTGATGGTCGTGCGACGATAGGTGCCGCTGGCATAGGCCCCGACATCGGGATCGCCGCATTCCCAGCGCGTCCAGGTCAGCGCCGACCATTTGTTCAGGTCCCAGCTGCCGAGCGCGGCGGCGCATTCCACACTCACCCAATAGCTCAGCGCCTGGATCGAGCCGGGATGATGCGGGTGGAGCGCCGCCCATGGCCAGGCGGCCAGATCCTGCGAGCAGGCGAACTCTACGCTGCCGTCGTCGTGGACGACATGGTCGCTGGTAAACGCCTTGCCATTCGGTCCGGGCATCGGGCCTGTCGCTCAGGCGTCTTCCTTGAGGTATTTCTGGAAGCTCTTGCGCAGCTTCATCAGCTTGGGCGGGATCACCGCCTGGCAGTAGGGGTTCCGCTGGCCTTCGCCTTCCCAGTATTCCTGGTGGTAGTCTTCGGCCGGATACCAGTCGCCGGTCTCGATGGTCGTCACCGCGCTCTGGCCCCCGTGGTCGGCGTTCCAGCGCTCGATAGCCGCTTCGGCCTCGGCGCGCTGGGTGTCGTCGAGCGGGAAGATCGCGCTGCGATATTGCGTGCCGACGTCGCCCCCCTGCCGGTTGAGCTGGGTCGGATCATGCGTGCCGAGAAACACGTCGTAGAGCTGGCCGAGGCTGATCGCGTCGGGATCGAACGTCACGCGCACGCCCTCGGCATGGCCGGTGCTGCCGGTGCAGACCTGCTTGTAGGTCGGATCGGGCACATCGCCGCCGATATAGCCGCTCTCGACCTCGTGCACGCCGATGACGTCCTTCATCACCGCCTCGGTGCACCAGAAGCATCCGCCCGCCACGATCGCCTGTTGTGTCTCGCTCATCGTAATCTCCTTTGCGCCAGAGATAGGGAGCGGCTCACGCCTTGTCATCCACCGGCAGCCGGTGCAGGAAGCGCTCGTCGAGTTTCCGGGAGAGACCGTATGCGTATCCTGCTTGCTACCGCCGCCGCTTTTGCCTTGGCTGTTCCGGCCGCTGCCGATCATCACGAATTGGCCGATGCGGAAGCTTTCGCGGCAACCCATGCCGAGGCCATCTCGGGCGCGATCAATCATCCGAGCCGTGCCGACGACCGCGCGCGCGACCAGTTCCGCCACCCGGCCGAAACGCTCGCCTTCTTCCGTGTCGAACCCGACATGAAGGTCGGCGAGTACGCCCCCGGCGGCGGCTGGTACACGCGCGTGCTGGGCCATTATCTGGGCGGCGAAGGGCAGCTGGTCGGCCTCTATTCCGATCCCACCGGCGGAGCCTTCAACGAAGAAGCCCAGCAGCGCATTCGCGCCGGTGCGGCAGGCTTTTCGGCGGAGGCCGCCGAATTTACAGGTCTTCCGACAGAAAACTTCTCCGCGATGACGCTCGATGCGGTTCCGGAAGGCGAAGCGGGGACGCTCGACCGGGTGCTGGTGGTTCGCATGATGCATAATCTCATGCGCTGGAACAATGCCGACAGCGAGCTGAAGACAATGCGCGACCTGCTGAAGCCCGGCGGCATGCTCGGTATCGTCCAGCACCGCGCACCGGCGGATGCCAGCGCGGACTATGCGAACGGGTCGAAAGGTTACCTGCGGCAGGACGATGTGATCGGTTTCGTCGAAGCGCTGGGTTTCGAACTGGTCGACAGTAGCGAGGTCAATGCCAATCCACGCGATCCGGCAAACTGGGAAGGCGGCGTATGGATGATGCCGCCCTCGCTCGGCGGTGACGATGCGATGGACGCGCAAACCCGCGACCTGGGCGAAAGCGACCGCATGACGCTGCTGTTCCGCAAGCGCGACTGACCGGCTTGCCAAACCTGTAAGCTGGCATTCATCCGGTGCGCGGTGCGGACGCAATGAACGAGGCGATGGTCCAGCGCACCTCGAATGTCGCGCCGCCCCCGCCACCGGTGAACATGGGGCCGCGCCCGGAGGAAGGCGGCATGATGGTCGGCACCACGCGCAGCAATGTCTACATCCAGGTGGACTTCGCGCTACGGGAGAAATAGTCCCTTCCGCATGAGAGACATCACCGTCGCCGCCCTCCAGCTGCCGCTCGGCAGCGACGACGAGCAGACCAATATCGCCGCGGTCGGCGAGAGGGTCGAACAGGCCGCCGCGCGCGGGGCCGAAATCGTCCTGCCGCCAGAGCTTTTTGCCGGCCCCTATTTCTGCCAGGTCGAGGACGAGGCGCTGTTCGCCCGCGCGCGGCCGACGGCGGAGCATCCCTCCGTCATCGCGATGCGCAAGCTGGCGGCCAGGCTGAAGGTCGCCATCCCGACCAGCTTCTTCGAGCGCGACGGCCATCACTATTACAACACGCTCGCCATGATCGGCCCCGACGGCGAGATCATGGGCACCTATCGCAAGAGCCACATTCCCGACGGGCCGGGATATGAGGAGAAATACTATTTCCGCCCTGGCAACGACGGGTTCAAGGTCTGGGACGTGCCAACTACCAGCGGCGCAACGCGCATCGGTGTCGGCGTATGTTGGGACCAGTGGTATCCCGAAGCGGCACGCGTGATGGCGCTGATGGGGGCCGAGCTATTGTTCTACCCGACCGCCATCGGCTCCGAACCCTATGACGCCGAATTCGACACCAGCCGCATGTGGCAGCGGGCGATGCAGGGGCATAGCGTGTCGAATTGCATGCCGGTTATCGCGGCAAACCGGATCGGCAAGGAAGGTGATGCCGATTTCTACGGTCATAGCTTCATCACCAACGAGTGGGGCGACAAGCTGGTGGAATTCGGCCGCGAGGAGGACGGCGTACTGGTCGCCACGCTCGATCTCGACCAGGCGGCGATCCATCGCGCGGGCATGGGCTTCTTCCGCGACCGGCGACCGCAGCTCTACGGGCGCATCGTCGAGGACATCTGAGCAAGCTCGTGACGGAAGGGATCACTCAAGACGCACTCGACCGGCTTTTTACCGCCGCGCTGGAAGCAGCCGTCGCCAGGATGGAAAAGGACGGACACTTTTTCCCGCTGGTCTTTGAGATGCGCGCCAACGGCATGATCCACAATATGGCCATGCTCGAGACCGCGCCGGTCGACGGCACCGCTGACGTGCTCGAGAGACTGGCGGCGATGTTGCGAAGCCGAGCGAACGAGGGGACGATCGTCGCCTCGGCGATCGTCCTGCAAGGCGGCGGCGACCGGCGCATGTCGGTCCGCCTGCGCGCGCCGGACTATGCGAAAGACATCGCCGTGCCGTTCGATATCGAGCGCAAAGGCTTCGTGAAGCGTCGTCGTCGCCTCTCGCTCGGCGAAATCTCGGGCGACACCGTAGCCAACGACGTGTTCTAGCCGCCCGCCAGTTCTTTCAGGATGATCGACCAGTGGTCGAGCCCATCGTAGAAAGCATCCACCCGCATGCGCTCGTTGAGGCCGTGGGCATAGATGTCCTGCGGCCGGCTGGCCCCCGCGCCAATGGCGATCGTGTCGTAGCCCAGCGTCCGGTAATGCATCCCGTCCGTGCCGCCCGACGACATGTTCGGGATCATCGGGATTTCTCGCCCGAAGCGCGCCTTGAGCGATTTTGCCAGCGCCGCGCGGACTTCGTCGGGAAAGCTGCTCATGCCGCTTTCGGTTGCCTCGGCGCGCTGGGTGATCGTGACGTCCGGATTGCCGATGACCTCCGCCAGCACCGCTTTCACGCTGTCCACCCCCTCGCCCGGCCAGACCCGGCAATTGACTGCCGCGGTGGCCGATTGCGGCAGTGCGTTCTCCGCATGCCCGGCCTCCAGCATGGTTGCGACGCAGGTCGTGCCCAGCGTGCCGACGAAGCCGGGATCGGCGCGGATGATCTCGATGGCCTCGGTATCGCTCGGGTCCGCAGCGAAACGCGTCATCGCATCGCCAAGCGCACCGGGCACGCTCTGGCCCAATGCCGCGAAATAGCTGCGGGTGAGTTCGCTTTCGCGCACGGGAAAACGATGGTCGGCGATTTTCGCCAGTGCTGAAGCCAGCTCGTAAATCGCATTGTCGCTGCGGGGGCGAGATGAGTGGCCGCCCGTATTGGTTACCGTGAGGTCGAAAGTAACGTATGTTTTTTCGGCCAGCTGCACCTGCTGCGCCAGTGGTGAGAAATCGTCGGCCAGCCCGATGCCACCTGCGTCCGAATTGAGGACATAGGCCGGATCGACATTCTCGGCGACCCACTTCGCCTGCGCGCGGGTGGAGATCATCCCGGTTTCCTCGTCGCCCGAAAAGACGAGGTAGAGATCGCGGTTCGGCACCCAGCCTTCCTGCTTCAGCTTCATGAAGGTGCCGGTCAGGTTGGCGACGCCGTATTTGTTGTCCTGCGTGCCGCGGGCGTAGAAATACCCGTCTTCCTCGGTCAGCGTGAACGGTGCACGCTCCCAATCCTTGGGCAGCGCATCGACCACGTCCATATGGGCGAGCATCACGATCGGCTTCTTGCCCGACGCGCCATTGCCGGGATAGCGCACGATCAGCCCCTGCGTCAGCTCGCCCTCGCTATCGTAATCGGTGACCATGAGGTCCTCGGCCGCGAAGCCCACTTCGGACAGACGCCCGACCAGATAGGCCACCATCTCGTCCATCTGCTGATGGCCGCGCGCGGTGCGAAAGGCGATGATGTCGGCATAAAGCGCGCGCATCATCTGCTGATGCTCGGTGCGCTGTTCGCCCGTGTCGGTATCCTGTGCGGCGATGGGGCCGCAGATCGCCGCTCCCGTTGCAAGTGCCAGCATCAGTTTACGCATCGCCTGTCTCCCCTTCGACCCGGCCCGTTCCCATTGCCGGTGCACGACGCTAGGGCGGGGGCATGAGCGAGGCAAGCGGACATCGCTATATCGTGGCGCTGGGGTCGAACATGCGGCTATCCGGCGTGGGCGGGCCGCGCGCGGTGCTCGGGGCGGCGATCGAAAGCCTGGCGGACAGCGAGATGGACGTGCTGGCGGTTTCTCAGACCATCGCAAGCGAGCCGGTCGGCCCGTCGCAGCGGCGCTATGCCAATGCGGCGGGGCTGGTTTCGAGCCCGCTTTCTCCGCCAGACATGCTGGCGCTGCTGCAGGCAGTCGAACGAGAGTTCGGCCGGAAGCGGCGGGGCCAACCCTGGCGGGCCCGCACACTGGATCTCGACATAGTGCTGTGGAGCGGGGGAATCTGGGTGTCGCCGGACCTGGCGATCCCGCATCCGGCCTTTCGCGAGCGGCCCTTCGTGCTCACCCCGGCAGCGCTCGTCGCACCCCGCTGGCGCGACCCGCTGACCGGACTTACTCTGCGCCAGCTCGCAGCGCGCGCAGTTTGATTGCGGTGGCCGGATTGCCGCGATAGTCGGTCCAGCTGTCCGCATCCTCGAACAGCGCGTCCCGCGCAGCGAGGGCGGCACCGTCGCCCATGCCCACTCCCGGGCCGACGAAAGCCTCCGCCGCGACCCAGCAGCGCCGACCCAAGGTGATCGGTCGTAATTACAGCTAGAGGTAGGATCGGTCGGGTCGTCTATGCTCGTAGAGAAATACAAGAGCCGCTTGACCCCCCACCGCCGCATGCCTAGGTGCCCCACCGTGGTCGGGCCGTTAGCTCAGTCGGTAGAGCAACTGACTTTTAATCAGTAGGTCGCTGGTTCGAACCCAGCACGGCTCACCACCTTGCATTCTCTCGCACCAGTGGAAGATCGCGCGTTGCATGGCGCACGACCGATTTCGCGTGGCGGAGTTTCGGGTGTTCTTCCATCCATCCGGTGCTAAAGAGCTTGGCCGTGGACGGAGTTAAGTATCTGAAGGGCCGGATTTTGGCCGGGGTCTCGCTTGCCTTGATGGCGAGCGCCTCGCCTGCGCTTGCCTCACAGCAGGAAGAGGGTTTGCCAACCGTCCAGGATGTTGCGGAATTGCCCGAACCGAGCGGAAGCCTGCCCACCGTCACGGGCGCGACCGAACTTCCCGAACCCGGCGAGAGCCCGCTCCAGCTCGATTTCAGTGCCGACCCTATTCTCGGTCTCGCCGACAGTGCGGCGGATCCCGAGCTTTTCCGGCGGATAGTGGCGTCGTCGCTGCAGGCCAATGCCTCGCGCCGCGAGGTCGAGGCCCAGGTCGATCTGGCCGAAGCCCAGGTGGACGAGGCTGAAGCCGGACACTTCCCGACGGTCGATCTCAACTTCACGACCTATAAGACCATCGCACGCAATTTCGGCGACGATCCCTTCAACCTGCTCGAACGCTCGCGCCCCCGCGAACGCTCCGATGCGACTGCGGCCGTGGAGTACACGATTTTCGACTGGGGTGCCGTAAACGGTGCCATCCTCGCCGCGCAAGCGCGTCTGCGGGCGGCGGGATACGAGCGCGATGCAGCGCTCACGGGTCTGGTCAACGATGTCGTGACCAATTGGTACAGCGTTTTCGCCTACCAGTCACTGACCCGTCTCGCCGAGGGCTATCTCGACGCGCAGGCCGGGATCGACGAGGCGCTCGACAAGCGCATCGCACAGGGCGTCAATGCTCCCGCCGACCGGGCACGCGTTGAAACCCTGCGGGCCGACGGGCAAATCCGCCTGGCGCAATTCGAGCGGCGGCTGGCCTCGGCAGAGGCGCGCTTTGCCCAGCTCACCGGCGTGCCGCCGCCGCCCATGTTGCAGCGCCCGCCGGTTCTCTCCGACATGCGGACCAGCCGTGACTACGCCGTAATGGCGGCCAGCGAGACACCTGCGGTCAAGAGCGCTGAAGCCGCTGCCGAAGCCGCGCGGATCGATGTGCGCAACAGCTGGGCCAGCCAGGCACCCAAGCTGACTGCGCGAGTAGATGCCGGCCGTTATGGCGTGTTCGAGGACCAGGAAGATTACGACGTTCGCGGCAGTCTGAACCTGCGCTATCGCCTGTTCGGCGGCGCGCTGGCGCGTGACGATCAGGCGCGCGCCCGGGCCACGGCCGCAGAGGCGACGGCCGACCGCATCCGGCAGGAAAGCGAGCGCGATGCCGCGATCATCTGGGCCGATGTGCAGGCGCTGGAGCAGCAGCTGGTCGCGCTCGAAGCTGCCTATGTTTCCGCCCGCCAGACCCGCGACGTCGTCTTCCGCCGCTTCGCCGCGCTGCGTGGCACGCTGTTCGACGTGGCCGACGCGCAAAGCGCCTATCTGTCTGCAGCCATCGCCTATATCGAAGGGCTGACCCAGCTCGACGCCTCGCGCTATGTCCTGCTGGCGCGGACCGGACGCCTGCTCGAACAGTTCGACATGGAGGGCCAGCCATGAGCGAAGAGCGGATCGTCGACCTCCCGCAAAAGCGCCTCGCCGACTGGATCATGGAGCCGATCAAGGCGAATTGGCGGACCTATTCCAAAGTCGCCATTGCCGCGACGTTGATCAACGTCTTCGGCCTCGTCACCGCGCTGTTCACGATGACGGTGTACGACCGCGTGATTCCCAACAGCGCCTTCACCTCGCTGGCGGCGCTGTCGATCGGTCTCGCGATCATCGTCATCTTCGATTTCGCGCTCAAGCTGCTTCGTGCCTATTTCGTCGATCACGCAGGCACCAATATCGACAAGGATGTCGGCGAGACGGTCTTCGAACGACTCATCGAAATGCGGCTGGAGCTGCGCAAGGGTTCGACCGGCCAGCTGACCGGGCTGATGCGGGAACTGGAAACGCTGCGCGATTTCTTCGCCTCGGCAACGCTGGCGGCAGTGGTCGACGTGCCGTTCATCTTCATCACGCTAACCGTGGTCGCGCTGATCGGCGGCTGGGTGGTACTGGTGCCCGCACTGATGGTCCCGCTGGTGATCCTCGTCGGCCTCGCCGTGCATCCCACGCAGCAGCGCCTGGCGGCGAGGGCGATGGACGAGGGGCTGCTGAAACAATCGGTGCTGGTCGAAACGATCGGCAGTATCGAAGCGGTAAAGACTGCCGGGGCGCGCAACCTGTTCGAGGACCGCTGGACGAGGGCCCTGGGCGACCACGCGCATATTTCGCTCCAGCAGCGCCTGATCTCCAGCATCGGGACCACCTTCGCCACGTCGGCGGGTACGATCTCCTATGCCGGCGTCGTGATCGTCGGCGTGTTTTCCGTGGCTGATAACCGCCTGACGATGGGCGGCCTGATCGCCTGTTCGATCCTCGCCGGTCGGGCCATCGCGCCGTTGGCGCAGATTTCGCAACTCGTTTCGCGGCTGACGGCAACCCGTACCGCCTATCGCCAGATCCGCTCGCTGATGGAGCGGCCGCCGGAAGGGCCGGGCAGCGATGCCATCGTGATCGACCGCACGCGCGGCGAACTGGAGCTGCGCAATGTAAGTTTCCAATACCCCGGCGCCGCCACCAAGGCGCTCGACGGGGTCAGCCTGACGATCAGGCCGGGCGAGAAGGTGGCGCTGCTTGGCCGTGTGGGTTCGGGCAAGTCGACGCTCGCGCGCATGATGCTGGGCCTTTATCCACCGCAGGACGGCATGGTCCTGTTCGACGGGATCGACATCGCCCAGCTCGACCCAAACTCGCTGCGCCGCTCGGTCGGATCGGTGCTGCAGGAACCTGCGCTGTTCTCCGGGACGATCCGCGAGAATATCGCGCTTGGCCGCCCCAATGTGGACGACGAGGAAATGCTGCGCGCCAGCCGCCTGTCTGGCACCGACATCTTCGCCAGCCGCATTCCGCGCGGATATGATTTGCGGCTGGTCGATCGCGGCGAAGGCCTGTCCGGCGGGCAGCGCCAGTCGATTGCCATCGCCCGCGCGCTGGCCGGGCGACCTCCCGTGCTGGTGATGGACGAACCCAGCAGCGCGATGGACGCGCAGACGGAAGCCGATCTCATCGGACGCTTGCGTGACGAGTTGGCCGACCGGACGCTGGTGGTCGTGACTCACCGCCAGCCGCTACTTGCGCTGGTCGATCGGATCATCGTCGTCGATGAAGGGAAAATCCGGGCCGACGGGCCGCGCGATGCGGTGCTGGCAAAACTCGCCGAAGGGTCCCGCCAGCAGGGCAACCCGACCAGCGGCCACGTGACTACGGCTGTGACGTCCAAAGCGGTGAAACCGACATGAGCGCGCGCGAGGATCCGGTGGACGAGACACCCGAGGGCCAGCCCGAACCCCAACCGATGGCCGAGCGCGAAGAGGGCCGCGTCGAACGGTTCATCGACAATCTCGAACCGCGCCGCGTCTCGCGCTGGCTGTTCTGGGCGATCGTCGTCTTTTTCGTCGTGTTCCTCATCTGGGCGGCGCTCGCGGAGATCGACCGCACCGTGCGCGGGCAGGGGCGGGTGATATCGAGCAACGAGCTTCAGATCGTTTCCAGCCTCGAAGGCGGGGTTCTCGAAGAGATTTTCGTAACCACCGGCCAGCAGGTCGAAGCACTCGACCCCGTGCTGCGGCTGGACCCGACAGAGACCGGCTCCAATCTCGGCAGCACCTCCGCCGCGGCCGGGGCATTGGAAATGAAAGTCGCGCGGCTGGAGGCCGAGCTGGCCGGTCGCTCGCCGAGCTTCCCGGCACCGGCGGACGAGGAAGCGGCACGCCAGCGCAGCATCGAAAGCGCGCTTTACGCCTCGCGACAGGCTAACCTGCAAAGTTCGCTGGCAGGCGCGCGTGCGCAACTCGCCCGGGCGCGGCAGCAGGTGACCGAAGCGGAACGCCAGTCGGATTCACTCGCCAGCCAGGCCCAGGCGGCTCGTGCCGAAGCGGATTTGCTGCGGCCGCTGGTCGATCAGGGTATCGAGCCGCGCCTTTCGCTGGTGCGCGCAGAAGGACAGGCCACCAGCGCCGAGGCGCAGCTTGCCGGAGCCCGCGCCAGCATCGGGCGAGCGCAAGCGCAAGTGTTCGAAGCGCAGGCCAATCTGGACCGGACTTTACGCGACTGGCTTGCGCAATCGGCCAATGAACTCGCCGCCGCGCAGGCGGAACTGGGAGCACGGAGCGCAACTCTGCCGGCATTGGAAGAGCGGCTCGAGCGCACGACCTTGCGCTCGCCGGTCACGGGCACGGTCAATCGCGTGCTGGTGAATACCCGCGGCAGCGCCGTTTCTCCGGGCGAGCCGCTGGTCGAGATTGCCGCGACCGACGATGCGCTGCTGGTCGAGGTGCGCATCCGCCCGCAGGACATCGGTACCGTGCGGATCGGGCAGGAGGCGAAAGTCGGCATCACGGCGTTCGACCAGACGATCTACGGCAGCCTCGACGGCCGCGTGGTGACCATCTCGCCGGACTCGATCGTGGACGAGCGGAGCGGCGAGATTTTCTACCTGGTGCGCGTGCGGACCGAGATGGATTCGATCCCCAATGTCGACGGCGACCTCGAAATCGGCACCGGCATGGTCGCGGATGTCAGCCTGCTCGGCGACAAACGGACGGTGCTGCAATATATCCTGACCCCGCTGCGCCGCTTCAGCGATCGCGCGTTCCGCGAATAGAACGCGAGCGTTGCGGGTGCGGCTTGCAAGTCCAGGTCCGAGCGGCGACAATGCGCAATATGAACACGACCATTCCGCTCGCCCTGCTCCTTGCGACCACCGGCTGCGCGGCCAGCGAAGGGGCTTACGAAGTGGCGGAGCAACGCGCGACCTGCACGGTCGAGAATGCCGAACGGGCGGGAATGAATGAAGCAGAACTGTGCGCCGCGCTGATGGAAGGGTTCGCGGAAACGGGTGGCGATCCGGCGACGAGCATCGCGGCGACCGTTGTATCGCCGACGCAGCTCGATGTGCTGGTGACGGATGCCTCCGGTGCGCAGCGCGACCCGATCACTTTCGATGTGATGGACACCGAAATGCGCGAAGCGATCGTGAAGGGCTTCGGCGCCAATCTTGCGCGGATCCTGGCACGAGACGCTGCCTCCGGTGGTTGATCCGGCCCATCCGCCCAAACTCGTCATTTTCGCTCGCCTGCCGGTCCCCGGAAAGGCGAAGACGCGGTTGATCCCGGCGCTTGGGAAGGAAGGCGCGGCGCGGCTCTATGCCCGGCTGCTCAATCGCACTGTGGAGGAGGCGAAAGCCAGTGGCCTGCCGTTCCAGCTGAGGGTAACCGGCGGCGAATGCGCAGTGTTCCGCGAACTCTATGGCGAGGATGTCGAAGTCGTGGGGCAAGGCCCGGGCGACCTCGGCGAACGCATGGCGCGGGTGGAGGGGCCGGCGCTGGTCATCGGCAGCGACTGTCCGGGGATGACCGCGCCCCTGATCCGCGCCGCTGCGGGCGCACTGGACGATCGGTCGGTCGTCATAGGCCCCGCGACCGATGGCGGGTATTACCTGATCGGCTTTCGCGAGCAGCTGCCCTGGCTCTTTGCCGACATGGAGTGGAGCACGCCGACCGTCTTCGCCCACACGCTGGCACGGCTCGCGGCTCGCGGACTGGGGCCGGCAGTGCTGCCCGAGCTTTCGGATATCGACACGCCCGAAGACCTCGCCAGCTGGCCGGAACTCCAATGAGCACCAGCATCGTCGTGCCCTTGCTGGACGAGGAAGCGGCGCTTCCCGCGCTGGTCGAGCGGCTCGCCAGCCTCGACCCTCAGACTGCCGAGATCGTGGTGGTAGACGGCGGCAGCAGCGATGCGACGGTAGAACTCGCGGAAGCGGCAGGGTGGCGGGTAATCGCCGGTGAGCGGGGCCGGGCGCGGCAGATCAATCTCGGGGTCGCCGAAGCAATCGGGGACTACGTCTGCATCCTCCATGCCGACACGCTGCCGCCTGCGGACATGGTCGCCGTGATCGAGGAGACGCTGGCCGACAAGCGCATCGCGCTCGCCAGCTTCACGCCGCTTATCAAGGGGCCGCAAAAGACCCGCTGGTTCACCACTGCGCATAACTGGATCAAGACCTGGTACGCGCCGCTGATCACCCGGCCGCACCTGTTTTTGCGCGGCGTACGCCTGCTGTTCGGCGATCACGCGATGTTTTTCCGGCGGGCGGATTTCCAGCGCATCGGGGGCTGCACGCCGGGGGATGCGGTGATGGAGGAAGCCGATCTTTGCGTGAAGTTTGCGAGCCTCGGGCGGATCAGGCTGGTGCCGCGCTGGGTCGAGACGTCGGATCGCAGGATTGCCGCCTGGGGTCCGCTCAAGGCCAACTGGATTTATTTCAAGGTCGGCATGCTCTGGGCCTTCGGTCTGCGCGACAGGATGACGAAGCACTATCCGGATGTGCGCTAGGCTTTCGGCAGGAAGCCTGCTTCGATGCAATAGTCGATCAGGCGATGGATATAGGGCTTGTCGGTGGCCGGACAGGCCTCTCCGCCAATTTTCCGAAAGGCGCTGTCGTCGAAATGCGGGTCGCGCTGGAAGTAGCTCGCATAGAGCCCCGCGATGCGTTTGAAGAGTCGGCGCTCGATAGCCGGAAGGCCGGCCGGATCGAAATTCTCGGGCGCGACGAGCTCGGGTTCGTGGAATTGCGGATAAGCGCCGATCGCGCCGGTAAAGTCGGCCACCGGTAGCGGTTGTCCCGATACGAGATGGAAGGTCCCGCCGCTGCTCGCGCCAGATGTCGCGGCGAGACTCGCGGCGATGGTCACGATGCCCTTCGCCACATGATCGATCGGCACGAAATCCAGCGTCGCTCCGGCGCGGGCCGGCATGTGGCGAACGCGACCCTCGGCAATCAGCTTGAAGGCGGCATAGGTCGTGTCGAACTGGCGGATCGCCCCGCTGCCATGTTCGCCGACCACGATCGAGGGGCGCGCAATCGCCCAGCGCAGATTGCTGGCGCGCACCAGCCGCTCGCCCGCCGCCTTGCTCGCCTCGTAACCATTTGCAAAGCCGCCGTCCGGCAGCGGATCGTCCTCGCGGATCGTGCCGTCGCGCGCACCGCAGACATAGGCGGTGGACACGTGCAGCACGGCCATGTCTCCCGCCTCGGCAAGCTCCAGCATATACGCCACGCCATCGACATTGACGGCGCGATAGTCCGCCTCGTCGAGATCGAAGCGCACCGTTGCAGCGCAGTGGATTACGATGTCGTGCGCCTGCGCCACCTTCTCGAACAGTTCGTCGTCCCACCCGAACCGCAGCTGCGACACGTCCCCCGTCAGCGTCCTCGCGGCCACCGCCGTTCCGTCGTTCGCGCGCACTTCGGGCGTGCGATGGACCAGCGCCGTGACGCGATGCCCGGCATCGATCAGTCGCGCGCAGACCGCTCCGCCAAGCAGGCCGGCAGCACCTGTTACGAGGATCTTCAGCAACAGGCCGCCGCCGAAGGGCTTGCCTTATCCGACGCACCGAAGGGCACGGGAACGCCGCAGTCGGGAAACACGCCATAGTGGGTCGAAAAGTCGCCGAAAAATTCGAAATGCCTGGCGAAGCGCGTGTCGGCCAGCATCGCCCAACTGTTGCCGCAAATCGGGAACACCCGCCCGGCCTCGATCTGATGGTGACGGTCGAGTTCGAATACCCGCTCCTGCCCCGGCACGCTCCCGAGATAGCGGACTGCCTGCCCATAATCTTCGCACTGGTTTTCCAAGCCGTCGAGCTTGAACAGGCGGTAGGTCGCCGAGTGAAAAGCGATCCCGTCCAGCCTGGCCTCGACCTCGCGGTCTTCGATGGCAAGCGGGCGGCTGGTGACGAAGCGCGGGTCGAGGAAGCCGGAGGACTTCGCCAGCACGACGAAATCGCCCCAGTAAAGCGCGCCGGACAGGCATTCGCCATGCAGCACGGGATCGCTGCGCAGCGCTTCGGGGACACGGCGCTCGGAATAGACGTCGGAAAAATACAGCTCGCCGCCGGGCTTGAGCAGGCGGTGAGCGGCTTCGAACACGGCGCGCTTGTCCGCGACGAGGTTGATGACGCAATTGGAAACGATGACGTCGAAGTAGCTCTCCGGCAAATCGAGGTCGAGCAGGCGTTCGATGTCGCCCTCTATGAAGCGGACGTTGGACCTGGCGTAGCCGAAGCGCTCCCGATGCCAGTCTTCATGCTCGCGCGCCACGGCGAGCTGCTCGGGCGTGGCATCGACGCCGGTCACCGATCCGGCCTCACCCACCAGCTGCGCCAGGATATAGGCATCCTGTCCACTGCCCGAGCCGAGGTCGAGGATATGGCAACCCTCGATGGCCTGCGGTGCAACGAGGCCGCAGCCGTAATAGCGCGCTTTCACGCCCGGGTGTACGTTGCGCAGCGCCTCGAGAATTGCGGGCGGCGGGGCTTCGGCCGTGCAGCAGGCATCGGTTTTCAGATCGGCAGAGGAGGCGAGGACCTTGCCGTAATAGTCCTGCGAATTTTGGAGGTTCATGTAACCGAGGGCCCTTGTCTGGCGAACATGATTCAAAGCGCGACGAGTGTTCGCATTGGCACCAAATTCGGTTACGGGACAAGCGATGAAATTCACCCATGACGTTATCGTGATCGGCGGCGGGGCCGCGGGCCTCACCGCTGCCGGTGGCTGCGCGCTGTTCGGCCTCGACGTGGCGCTGATCGAAGGTCACAAGATGGGCGGCGAGTGTCTCAACAACGGCTGCGTTCCCTCCAAGGCGCTGATCTCTGCAGCAAAGCGTGCGGCCGAAGCGCGCGAGGAAAAACGCTTCGGCGTTACGCTGTCCGCCCCACAAGTCGAATGGACCGGCGTTCATAAGCATATCCACGATGCCATCGCCGGGATCGAGCATCACGATTCGAAGGAAACCTTCGAGGACATGGGCTGCGAAGTGTTTCTCGACCATGCGCAGATCACCGGCAAGCAGACGGTCGAGGTCGGCGGACGCACCTTGCGCGCGCCGCGTATCGTGATCGCGACCGGCTCCGCGCCCTTTGTGCCGCCGATCGAGGGTATCGACACCGTCCCGTATCTCACCAATGAAAACCTGTTCGACCTGACCGAACAGCCCGGTCACCTGATCATCATCGGCGGCGGTGTGGTCGGCATGGAAATGGCGCAGAGCTTTCGCCGGCTCGGCAGCGAGGTGACCGTGATCGAGCCGGACGAGCCCATGGGCCGCGACGATCCGGAATCGGTCGCTGTGGTGGTCGACGTAATGACATCGGAGGGCGTGCGCTTCGTGAAAGGCGCGGCTGCGAAAATCGCGGCCGGCGAGGGCAGCGTGACGGTTCATACCGACAGCGGCGAGACGGTGGCGGGCACCCATTTGCTGGTCGCCGTAGGCCGGACCGCCCGCGTGGCAGGCTTCGGCGCAGAAGACATCGGGATCGCAACCGGCAAGAACGGCTTCAAAACCGACGAGCGCCGCCGCACGTCGGTCAAGGGCATCTACGCCATCGGCGATTGCCGCGAAGGGCCGCGGCTGACGCACGTCTCGGGCTACGAGGGTTCGAACGTGGCGCTGGAGATCGTCACCGGCCTCCCGACCAAGGTCGATTTCAGCGCGCTGCCCTGGTGCACTTATACCGAGCCCGAAGTCGCGCAGATCGGTCTGACCGAGGCAGAAGCGCGCGAGAGGCATGGCGATGCGGTGACCGTCGTGAAGGAAGAGTTTTCCGAGAACGAGCGAGCCATCGCGGAAGGCTACACCAAGGGGCACATGAAGATGGTGCTGAAGGGCAAGAAAGTGCTCGGCGTCGGCATCGTCGGCAAGAATGCAGGCGAGTTGCTGCTGCCGTTCACGCAGACGATCAGCGGCAAGAGCAGCACCTTCGCGCTGGGTAGTGCGATCATCAGCTATCCGACTCGTAGCGAAATTTCCAAGGCGGCGGCCTTCAGCGCATGGAAGCCGACCGTATTCGGCAGCCTGCCGAAGAAATACGCCGGCTTCGTTGCCAGGATGCGGCGCACCTTCGCCTGATGGCTCCGCGCAGCAAGAGCCGCAGCGCGCCGAGCGGGCCGTCTCCCTTTGTTGTGGAGGCTGCGCCGCTGCCGCGCGAGAAGTTCAGCGATCCCAACTGGACTGCCAAGGGCGAGGCGCGCGCCAGTGTCGCTTTAATCGAGCTCGACACGCTGTGGCTCAACACCGGGACGCTCTGCAATCTCGCCTGCGCGACCTGCTATATCGAAAGCAGCCCGACGAACGATGCGCTGGTCTATCTGAGCGCGGACCACGCATCCCGCTTCCTCGACGAGGCGCAGGCAATAGGCGCGCGCGAGATCGGTTTCACCGGCGGTGAGCCGTTCATGAATCCGGACATGCTGCCGATGCTGGAAGACACGCTCGCGCGCGGGTTCGAAGCGCTGGTGCTGACTAATGCGATGAAGCCGATGCGGCGGCACGAAGCGGCGCTGCTCGACCTGCGCGAACGTTTTGGGTCAAAGCTTACCCTGCGCGTCAGCCTCGATCATCATAGTCGGCAGGTGCACGAGGCCGAGCGTGGCGCACGGACATGGGAGCCGGCGATGGACGGTCTTCGCTGGCTGTCGGTCCACGAATTTTCGATCGCCGTCGCGGGACGGCTGCTCCCCAGGGAGGAGGAGGAGGAGGAGGTCGAGGCACGGGAGGCCTGTGCTGCGCTCTTCGATGCCGAGCGCATCACCATCGATGCCCGCGATCCCGCACGTCTGGTCCTGTTCCCGGAAATGGACGCCGGCAAGGACATTGCCGAGATTACTACTGCTTGCTGGGACATCCTCGGCAAGTCGCCTGCCGATATTATGTGCGCCACCAGCCGCATGGTCGTGCATCGGAAGGGCGAATCTGCGCCGCGCGTGGTGGCCTGCACGCTGATACCGCACGATCCCGGCTTCGATCTCGGCGCGACATTGGACGAGGCAAGTGGCGACGTCCCGCTCAACCACCCCCACTGCGCGCGGTTCTGCGTGCTCGGCGGAGCCAGCTGTTCGGCCTGATCTTTGTCGGTTTTGGGACCGAAATCCTAGGCCCGTGCATTAGGCAGGCATGTTCTTCGAAGAAATCTGGCTCGATATAGCCACTCGCGCCGTCGTCCTCTCGTTGATCGGCATTGTCTGGGTCACGCTGGTGATCCGCCTGATCGGCCTGCGATCGCTGTCGAAGATGACGAATTTCGATTTCGTCGTCACACTCGCTTCGGGTTCGCTCCTCGCGGGCGCTGTTCAAGCGAGCAAGTGGCCGGCCTTCGTTCAGGCATTAGCAGGTGTGGCAGCGATCTTCGTGCTTCAGTTCCTCATCGCCAAGCTGCGCCAGCAATCGGAAAGCTTTGAACAGGCGATCCAGAACGGGCCGATCTTCCTGATGTGGGAAGGAAAGTTCATCGACAATGCGCTCGAGACATCGCGCGTCGCGAAAGACGACGTTATTGCGAAACTGCGTGAGGCCAATGTGCTGGACATGGGACAAGTGCGCGCCGTCGTCCTCGAGACGACCGGCGACATCTCCGTGCTGCATGGCGACCATCTCGACGACGATCTCGTCGACGGGATCGACCGCCCCTGACGGTCTAGAAGCTGCGCTTGTCCAGCCGGCGGGCCAGCGCGACGCCGCCGGTAATGAGAAACGGCACCAGCACGATGCTGAGGGTTACCTTGGCGATCACCTGCCCGATCAGCAGCGGTGTGATGTCGAACTCGCCATAGAAGGCGAGCGTCACGAAGATCACCGAGTCGATCGCTTGGCTCAGCGCGCTGGCGATAGCGCCACGGACCATCAGCCCGATCGTGTTGTCCTCGCCCGATCCGCGGAGGCGGGAGAAGATCCAGACATTGAGCAGGAGCGACACGATGTAAGCCGCGGGCCCGGCCGCCATAACTCGCCAGAGTTGACCGTGGACCCGCTCGAAAGCTGCAAGATCCTCAGCTCTTTGCGAGATCATTTCAGGTGAAGCTGGCAAATTGAGAACAATGAACATCAGTCCAGCGGAAACCCCCAGTGGCAGAAAGCCCCACCACACGAGCTTACGGGCCAGCTTTTCGCCATAGAGCTGGGCGATTGTGCTGGAAATTACCACCAAGCCGAGAAATGCGAAGATACCCGACTCAACGGTAGGATTAATGATCCTCTCTACCCACCAAGGAACTGCTGTACTTAACTCAATTTTCCAAGGCTGCACCTGCTTGAAGGCCAGCACGCCGGCGATCACCGTCAGCCCGCCGTAAAGCACGAGATAGACGAACAGGCCGAGCGGGATCGAGGCTGCGGCTACGCGTTCCTGATGGGCAGGCTGGTCGGTCATGCTGGGGAAAATCGTCCTCGAAAAACGGGTGACAGCGAATGCTGGCTTGGAATGCGAAAATTGACTAAGCGGACCCGCCGCGCAAGGTAGCGGCCGATTTCATCCGCAATTCGTCGCATCGCGAGAGGGGTCCGCAGTGCAGCCCATCCTGATCAATATCGCCGGTATCCTCGCGATCCTGGCGATCGCATTCCTCCTGTCGACCGGCAAGCGCCGGATCAAGCTGCGCGTAGTCGGTGCGGCCTTTGCCTTGCAAGCTCTCATGGCGCTGCTGGTGCTGCGCACGCCCTGGGGCGTCGAGGCAATCCAAGCGATGTCCAACGGCGTCATCGCCCTGCTCGACTATTCCAAGGCGGGGATCACGGCGATCTTCGGCCCGATGGAGGGCAATCCCTTCGCCAACACCTTCGTGATCGCGGCGCTGCCGGTGATTATCTTCTTCGCCGCGCTGGTCTCCATCCTCTATCACTGGGGCATCATGCAGCGGCTGGTGCGCTGGGTCGGCGGGGCGATCGGCTGGATCACCGGGATCAGCAAGGTCGAGGCGCTGGGCAGCGCCGCGAACATCTTCGTCGGCCAGTCGGAAAGCCCACTGGTGGTGCGACCCTATCTCGCCGCGCTCACGCCCAGCCGCCTGTTTACACTGATGGCCGTCGGCATGGCGGGTGTGGCAGGCACGATCCTCGCTGCCTATGCCAGCTTCATCGGCGCCGAGGCCGTGCCGTTCCTGCTGGCGGCCGCTTTCATGTCGGCCCCGGGCGGCATTCTGATGGCGAAGATCATCATGCCGGACGACGAAAGCGATCTCGCCCGCGATGCCGCAGAACTGGCGGAGGTCCAGCTTCCGACCACGCGCATCAGCGCCGAAGGACCCGCTGCCTTGACCGAGAGCGGCAAGCCGCACGAGGTCGAAGTCGCAGAGACATTCGAGGAAGGCCACAAGCCCGCCAACGTCATCGAAGCCGCTGCCCAAGGCACGCAGACCGGCGTGAAGCTGGCCGTGGCAGTGGGCGCGATGGTCATGGTCTTCGTCGCGCTGGTCGCGCTGGCCAACGGCATCCTTGGCGGGATCGGCGGCTGGTTCGGCTATCCCGATGTCAGCTTCCAGCAGCTGCTCGGCTTCATCTTCGCACCGGTCATGTTCCTGATCGGCATCCCCTGGGACCAGGCAGGCGCAGCAGGCGGGCTGTTCGGGACAAAGATCGTCCTCAACGAATTCGTCGCCTTCATCGAACTGGGCGCGATGGACGCGAGCGTGCTGTCGGACCGCAGCCGCGCGATTGCGACCTTCGCGCTGTGCGGCTTTGCCAATTTCAGCTCGATCGCGATCCAGATGGCAGTCACCGGCGGGCTTGCCCCCAACCAGCGGCCGGTCATTGCCAAGCTCGGCCTCCGCGCTCTCGCCGCCGGCAGCCTCGCCAATCTGATGAGCGCGGCGCTGGCGGGACTCTTCCTGCCGTATTAGAGAGCCTGCATGAGCGAATCGAATACCGACATCGCGGTTGTGTCCCTGGCACAGCCGATCGAAAGCATTGCCGACGAGCTGGGCCGCAGTTTCGAGGAATACGGCTTCGCCGTCATTCGCGACCATGGCATCCCGCAGGAGCTGATCGACCGCGCAGAGGCTCTGTCGAAGGAATTCTTCGCGCTGCCCGACGAGGTGAAGCGCGCTTACCACATCCCCGGCGGTGGCGGTGCGCGCGGATATACGCCCTTCGGCACGGAAAGGGCCAAGGATGCCGAGGTCCACGATCTGAAGGAATTCTGGCATGTCGGCCGCGAGCTGCCCGAAGGGCACGCGCTGGCGGAATATATGGCCGACAATGTCTGGCCCGAGGAAGTCGGCGGGTTTCGCGATACCTTCACCGAGCTCTACGCCGCTTTCGAGGAAGCGGGCGCACGGGTGCTGCAAGGCATTGCCCTGCATCTGGGGCTGGATCGCGACTTCTTCGCAGCCACGGTCGAGGACGGCAATTCGGTGATGCGCCTGCTCCGCTATCCGCCGCTGGAGGGCGAAGAAGCCGAGGGGGCGATCCGGGCGGCGGCACATGGCGACATCAACACGATCACGCTGCTGCTGGGCGCCGAGGAAGCAGGGCTCGAACTGCTGACCGCGCAGGGCAAGTGGAAAGCGGTTGCACCGCCCGAAGGCGCATTGGTCGTGAATATCGGGGACATGCTCGAGCGGCTGACCAACGGCCGGCTACGCTCGACGACTCACCGCGTCGTCAACCCGCGCGGCGAGGCAGCGTATCGGGCGCGTTATTCGATGCCTTTCTTCCTGCATTTCCGGCCGGACTATGTAATTGAAACCCTGCCGCAATGCATCGATCCCGAGCACCCGGGCGATCATCCGGAAGCGATATCGAGCCACGACTATCTGATGCAGCGCCTGCGCGAGATCAATCTCGCCTGATCGATGGTGCACTGCGGCAGTACGATAAAGTTCGTGCGGCGTTGCATTCGCGCAACACCTCCAAGGCGTTGAAAAGCAATGCATTATTAGGCGTTCGCAGGTGCAGCGTAACCGAGCGGCCACCGTTGTCTTGACTCTGTCACAAAACCTCCGCTTTGCGGCAATCAGCCCGGACTAACCGGGCTTCGCTTCTCTCAAGCACAGTTTCGATTTGGACACTTAAGGGGTCTCCTGTCATGAAGTTCAAGTATCTCCTGGCTGCCTCCGTAGTCAGCACCGCCAGCGCAATGGTCGCCGCTCCGGCAGCCGCGCAGTCGACCGGTTCGGTCGAATTCGAAGACGACGTGATCGTCGTTTCCGGCGCTCGTAACCAGGACGTGGGCGGCATCGAAGTGCCCGATACTCCCAAGGCCAAGCAGGTCCTCGACGAAGAAATCATCCGTCGCCAGCGCCCCGGCCAGACGGTGAACGACATCGTCAACTTGGTTCCGGGCGTCAGCTTCCAGAACAACGATCCCTGGGGCTCGTCGGGCGGTAGCTTCACCATCCGCGGCTTCGACGACAGCCGTATTTCGCAGACGCTCGATGGCCTGCCGCTGAACGATTCGGGCAACTACGCGCTTTACACCAACCAGCAGGTCGATCCCGAAGTTCTCGAATCGGTCAACGTCAATCTCGGCGTTACCGACGTCGATAGCCCGACCGCTTCGGCTGTCGGCGGCACGATCAACATCCGCACCCGTGAACCCGCCGACGAGTTCGGCGTGACCATGACGCTGACCGCTGGCGATACCTTCCCCGAAGGCGATAATATCGGCGTCGACCGCCTCTATGGTCGTGGCTTCCTAATGATCGACACCGGTGACATCACCGGCATGGGAACCAAGGCGTTCGCTTCGGCCAGCTACACGACCTATGCCAACCCCTTCAACAATTACGGCGAAGTCGAAAAGCAGCAGTACAATGCCCGTATCTGGCAGGACATTGGCAGCAATGGCGATTTCGTCGCAGTTGCGGGTCACTACAACGAGAACCGCAACAACTTCTTCGGCTCGTTCTTCGTCACCGACATCATCGATGCGATAGAGGCAGGCGATGAGAGCTTCCGCTTCTACAACATCGACTATCCCTGCACCGTGGACAGTGTGCCGGGCGTGTTCGAGACCCCTGCCGATCTCGTTAATCCCGCTAACCTCGATGACGAAGGCGATTACATCGATCCCGACGGCGTGAATGGCTGTGGTGCCGAATTCGAGCGTCGCTACAATCCGTCCAACACCGGTAACATCCGCGGGTCGTCGCGTTTCACCCTCACGCCGGACCTGATCCTTACCGTCGATCCCAGCTTCCAGTACGTGAAGGCCAACGGCGGCGGTAACGAGGAACTGCTCGAAGGTACCCGCGAGTACAACGGCCAGCAATACACCGGCTTCCTGCGCGGCGGCTATTACTTCGGCCGTGACCTCAACGGCGACGGCGACATGCTCGACGAAATCAGCGGTTTCGACCCGAGCCAGACCCGTACCCGCCGCTTCGGCGTCATCTCGAACCTCGCGTACGAGATCAATGCCGACCACCGCGTTCGCCTGAGCTACACCTATGATGATGCGAACCACCGTCAGACGGGCCAGACTGCAATCGCGCGTATCGACGGCGAGATTCCCGATGTCTTCCCGGTTAATGATCCGGTGATCACGGCAGACGGCTTCGAACTGAACAAGCGTAACCGCCAGTCCTATGCGACCCTGCATCAGGTGTCGGGCGAATATCGCGGTCGCTTCGGTAATCTGACCACCGTGCTCGGTCTTCGTGCACCGTTCTTCAAGCGCGAGCTGAACCAGCTCTGCTACACGACCAGTGCTTCAGGCTTCGTCGATTGCTTCGAGAACCAGGATGCCGCTGCATACGAAGCAGCCAATCCGAACGTGGCACCGCCGATCTCGGTCACCTACAAGTACGACAAGCTGCTCCCGAACGTGGGTGCCGTGTACGAATTCGGCGATGCGTCGATCTTCGGCAATTATGCCAAGGGCCTCTCGGTCCCGGGGACGGACGAACTTTACGACTCGCTGTTCTTCTCGAACAAGACCGACGATTTCCAGCCGGATTCCGAAACGACCGACAGCTTCGACCTCGGCCTGCGGTATCAGAACGGCCGTGTTCAGGCCCAGATCGCCGGTTGGTACACCAAGTACAGCAACCGCCGTGCCGTTGCCTACGATCCGATTCTGGATGAGTCAGTTTCTCGGAACCTCGGCCAGGTGGACAAGTACGGTATCGACGGCTCGATCGCCTTCCAGCCGACCAACAACACGCTGCTCTATGTGTTCGGTTCGATCAACGAATCGGAGATTAAGAATGACGTGCTGGGTGGCGTCTGCGGCTTGGACGATGGTGAGCCGGATCCTTCGGAATACTGCACACTGGCTACTGTCGGCGAACAGTACTTCATCCCCACTGCCGGAAAGAATGAGAGTGGCACTCCCCTCTGGTCCGTCGGCGGCCGTGCGCAAGGCTCGTTCGGCCCCGTCGAACTCGGCGTTCAGGTCAAGCACACCGGCAAACGTTGGGTAAACGACACCAACACGCTGTCGGTCGGCGGTTACACGCTGGTCGATCTCGACGCGCGCATCCGCCTCGGCGAATACTTTAACGGCCGCGATGCAGCCCTGCAGTTCAACGTCACCAACCTGTTCGACGAGTTCTACGTTGGCGGCTTCGGTGGCGATCTGGACGGGGCCGGTTTCGCGCAGCTGTCGCCGCCGCGCGCAGCCAGCGTGTCGCTGATCCTCGGCTACTAAGGGATAACGGAACCGGGGCACTCATCCCGGGCCGATATACACTGGGGGCGGCTTTCTTTCGGGAAGGCCGCCCTTTTTGTATCGTGCGCAGGATCAGGCCGCTTCGAGCAATTCCTCGGCCAGCTTCAACCGCACATCCGCCGCCACGCTGGAGCGCAACGCCCGTTCGAGCGCCGCTGCGCGCGAGCCGAGTTCCTCCTCGCCGAACATGCCGGCCGTCCCGGCAAGCTTGTGGACCACGCGCGCCAGTTCTTCGACAGCCTTGCCCTCCATCGCCCGCGACTGAACGGCCGCATCGACAGCGTCGATCGCCTCGCTCCGGCGCTGTTTCCACCGTTCGTCCAGCGCATCCTTGGCATTCGCGCTGTGCAATTGGGCTACATCGGAAGGCCGTCTGATCCGGGTCTCCGGGTTTTCGCCACCTCCTACGATCCGCATCGGCAGCCACCGGGCCAGCACCGCGGCAAGGTCTTCGAACACCAGCGGTTTTGCCAGATGGGCCTGCATACCGGCGATCCTGGCCGCTGCCACATCTTCGGGATAGGCGTTCGCAGTAAGCGCCACGATCGGCAGTCTGTCCGGCCCGATCCCGTGGCCGCGTATCTCGCGCGTCGCGGCATATCCGTCGCAGCCCGGCATCTGGATATCCATCAGGACGAGATCGAACGGCTCGCCGGCTCCTTGCGCCTCGATCACGGCATCGATAGCGGCAATCCCGTCGTGGGCGAGCGTGACATCCTGGCCCAGATCTTCGAGCATGGCGGTGACGAGCATCCGATTGACGTCGTGATCTTCGGCCAGAAGGATGCGGCCCTTGCGCCGCAGGACGATATCCGTCGCCCGCCGGTGCTGGCCGCGCGAAGGTATCCCGCTCGCGTCCACCTCGATGATGGGAATGCGTAGGGTAAACCGCGATCCGATGCCCGGCCTGGAATCGACGCTCAGCGATCCGCCAAGCAGTTCGGCCAGTTGCCGCGATATGCTGAGGCCGAGGCCGGTACCGCCAAAGCGCCGTGTGGTCGAGCCTTCGGCCTGAATGAAGGGATCGAAAATCACCGCCAGTCGGCCCTTATCGATGCCGATGCCACTGTCTTCGACCGAGATGGCCAGCTGTGATTGCTCGCGCACGACAGCGACTTCGATCCCGCCGTTCTCGGTGAACTTGACCGCGTTGCCGATCAGATTGAGCAGGATTTGCCGCAGCCGCAGAGCGTCGCTTGCAACAAGATCCGGAATACCTTCGCTTGGCGTCAGGGTGAGCGAGACGCCCTCGGATTGCGCCTGCGCCTGGTGAAGCTGCACGCAATCGGCGGTAAGCTGGCACAAATCCACCGGTTCCCTGGTCGCCCTGAGCTGGCCGGACTCGATCTTCGACAGGTCGAGGATGTCGTTGAGCAGCATCATCATGGATCGACCGGACCGCTCGATCAGCTCCGCATAGCGGGACGATTCCTCGTCGAGCTCGCGGCGCTGCAATAGTTCTGCGAAACCGAGCACGCCGTTCATCGGCGTGCGGATCTCGTGGCTCATATTGGCGAGGAATTGCGCTTTTGCGCGCGCGGCGTTCTCCGCATGGGATCGTGCACGTTTCAGCTGGCTCTCGAGCAGCACGCGGTGCGTCACATCTCGCGCCGAGACCACGATGCCTTCCCGCTCCCCCGTTTCCGCCTTGCGCGCGACGGCACAGTCGGCTTCGATATAGACTGCTTTGCCATCCTCGTTGTCGAGGTAACGGCGGTAGGTGAAGCGTTCCTTCTCGACCTCGCCGGAATTGAGCCGGTGTTCGACCGCCGCAATTTCATTGGCGGCATCGGGGTGAACCCGCTCGCTCACAGGCCTGCCGATGAAATCGTGTGGCGGAAAGCCTAGAACCGCCGTGACCGAGGGCGAGGCATAGGAAATGATGCCATCGCCATCGACCCGCAGGACGGCGTCGGTCACATTCTCCGCCAGGAGGGCGAGCTCGCCTTTCTGAGCGGCGAGTTCTGCAGCGAACCTTTGGCGCGTAGCCAGCACGGCGGAGACGGGCAGGCCCAGCAGGATTGCAGAGGCAAGGAAAGCTTCGAGGATCAGGAAGCGGACAGTTTCCGGATAGGTCAGGAGGTTGATCGGACCGTGGCCCAGCTCGGTGCAGACCAAGGCGATCACCGCCACCTTGATCGTCGAAAAGGCAGTCCCGAGGCTGCCGAGCCGAAAGGCATGGACGACCACGACCGGCGGAACCAGGAATAAGAGCGGATAGGTCGTCTGGACGAAGACCATGATCGTAAGTGCGGTCCCGGCGAGGCTCAGGCCGACCCATTCGGCCAGCTCGCGCTTTCGTAACGTTCTACGCGTCCGCAATGCGTCGATTGCGATCATGATGCTGGGCGCGAGGATCGGCATGCTTAAGGCATCCGATGTCACCCACTTGCCGTAGACCGCCAGCAGGGGCGCCGGCTGCGTCCCGAACGCAAGAACCGCGATGAGCCCGCTGGCGGCCGGCGCGATAACGCTTGAGGCTACGGCAAACCGGCAGAGGTCGTCGATGTCCTCCATGATCGGCTGCCTCCCGCACCAGCGGCGCGTCAGCCATACCGCGATCGCGATTTCGACTGCGTTGGCACTTGCGAGCAGGAGGGCCTGCGCGATCGGGTCACCGGAGGCGAGGTTTGCCGCCACATTACCGACGAAAATCGCGCCGATCAGGGACCTGAATTGCTCGAAGCGGAAACGCAGGAGTGTTGCGACTGCCACCGCATTCGGCAGCCAGATTGCCGCGATCCGTCCGTCGTTGCGGGCGAAGTCGATACTGACGTAGGCCAAGGCGAAGAAAGCCATTGCGGCGCCGATGTGGATCGCCACCATGCGTCCAAATCGGGACGATTCGGCCTCGGAAAGCGAGAGGTTGGCGAGGGTCCGGTCCATACTGTCCTCATGCAGCGATCAACGATCCTGCCCACGCTGCGCGGCGGAACAGGGGGGGCAAGCGGGCCGTTCTTTGCTCCATGGGAAACGAAGCGACGCGCTACGCAGGGATCAGGAAAAAGCCCAATCCGTGGGTTATCCTCGCCATCGTGCTGATTCATTTGGGCATCTTCTACGTGCTCATACGTAGCCTGGCGCCGAATGCGGTTGCGACGGTCGAAGAGAGCGTCGTCTCCGCCTTTACCGTCACCGTCACTGCCCCGCCCGAACCCGAGCCGGAAGTGCAGGAGCCGGAGCCAGAAGGCGATCAGGGCGACCCCGGGCGCGAAGCGGTGGCAAAACCGGTGACCGCGCCGACGCCGAAGCGTCCGTTAAGCGAGGATCGGCCCGCTCCGCGCGCCGCATCGACCGGCATGGCGGATACCTCCGGCGCGACCGAAGCGGGAGACGGGACAGGGGCCGCTGGATCGGGGCTCGGCACCGGCAGCGGCCATGGCGGGACCGGTCGTGGTGGCGGGAGAGCGGTGACCAAGCCGAAAATCGTTAGCGGCGCGCTCAATTCGGCGCGCGATTTTCCCATCCCGCCGGGCGGACGCGAGACGCGCATCGGCACTTCGGTGATCGTGAAGATGACGGTGCTGCCGACTGGCCGCGCGACCAATTGCTCGGTCTACCGCTCGAGTCCGTTTCCCGAAACCGATGCCACGGTTTGCCGCCTGGTAGTGGAGCGATTGCGCTTCCGCCCGGCAACCAATGCGGCCGGCGAGCCGGTGGCCGCCCCGTTCTATTACCAGCAGCGGTTCTTCAACTAGCCTCGACCGATCAGGATCAAGCGCCGCTCAGGCCGCAGGCTTATATTCCGACAGGATGCGCGATAGCTCCTCGCGGCCGTATGGCTTGGTGAGCACACCATGCGCGCCGAGCTCTTCCAGCCGCTCCTGCATCTCGCCATAGCCGGTCGCAAGCCAGAACGGGATGCCGAGCTTCACGAGCTCCTGCGCGACACGCTCGCTCGACTCCTGGCCCAGGTTGAAGTCAAGGATCCCTAGTTGGGGAGCGTTCTTGTGAATGGCGTCGAGCGCGCCGGTGACATTGCTCTCGACATCGACCGTCGGCACGCCGAGATCGCGAAGGCAGTCCTCGGTATCCAGCGCGATCAGCATGCTGTCTTCGACAAGCAGGACCCTCTCCGGAAGGTCGCCCGGTCCGTCGTTCTGCGGTTCCGCGGCGCTGGTCGGACTTGGGGTCTCTCCGCGCGATGCCCATTCGACGAAACGCTCCGGCACGCAGAACCGCGCCCGCACGCCTTCCAGCTTGTATTCGATGCTCGCCTCCCCGCCGAGTTCGTGGGGCAGCGAGCGTTCGATGATCGTGCTGCCGAAACCGCGCCGCTTGGGCGGTTTGACAGGCGGACCGCCGCTTTCGCGCCACAGGATCTCGAGATCGCCGGTGTCACCTCGACGGACATCGATTTTCAAATGTCCGGTCGAATCGCTGAGCGATCCATATTTCGCCGAATTGGTGATCATCTCATGGATAACCAGCGCGAGGACCGTATACGCTTCCGGCGTCACCATGGCTTCCGGCCCATTTATCTCAAGCCGGTCGCATTTGCCGGCAAGATAGGCCTGGGCTTCGGAATCGATGAGTTCCGAAAGCGGTGCGGAGCTCCAGTTTCCCTTCGTGATATTGTCGTGCGCCATCGCCAGCGAACTGATCCGCCCACCCACGATTTCGGCGAAATTGTCGACGTCTTTCGCGTCGCCTTTCGACTGGTTGATCAGGCCGCGGATGAGGTTCAGGATATTGCGGACCCGGTGGTTCAACTCCGCAATCAACAGCTCCTGCTTCTCCTGAGCCTTCGCCCGTTCCTGCATTGCTTCGTCGGTGACGCGCAGGATGATTTCGAGCAGCGTGACGCGCAGGCCTTCGGCGATCTGCATCTCCGAAGTCGTCCAGGGCGAAGACCTGCCCTCGACCGTCTCCTGCCAGGCCTCGAAGCTCTTGCGTGGCGTCAGTCGCGCGCCGTTTGGGCCGTACTCGATCGGCTTCTCAGGCTTGCCCGCCCAGGTGACGACCTGGCTCAGAGGTTTGCGCCAAAGCACGAGATAATCACGGGGTGTGCGAGACACCGGGATGGCCATCGCGCCGACCGCTCGATCAACGAAACGCTCGGCCTTTGGAATGCGATCGGCGATGGAATTGGTGGCGAAGATGCGGCTGGTCGCTGCGGCGTTGAGCGCACCCACGATGGCGCGGAACTCTTCTTCGTTCGGTGCCGAGCCGCGGGCATTGTAGACATCGTCGATAAAGACGCTGGCCCCGTCGTGCTCGACGATGCGCTGGATCAGCGGGTCGATCGTCGGCAGGCTTTCGGAGAGCGACTGGCCCGCCGCGATGTCGCGCATCAGGCGATCGTGCACCTTGCGCCCTTTTTCACGGACCTTTTCTTCCTCGCTGGCGATCACACGTTCGAGCGTCAGGGAGAAAAGCTCGGAAAACAGTTCCGCGCCCGTGCGCTGCGAATAGGGGAGCAGCTTCGGGCTGTAATGGTGGCAGGCGAACAGGCCCCACAATTTGCCGCCGATGATAATCGAGATCGATAGCGAGGCATCGACGCCCATGTTCTTGAGATATTCGATATGGATTGGCGAAACGGCACGCAGCGTGCTCATGCTGAGGTCGAGCGGCTCGCCGTCGAGAGAGACACCGGGTTCGATCGGCACCGGCTCGGAATTCACGTCGGTGATGATTCGGAAGCGATTGCGCACATAAAGTTCGCGCGCCTGGGCGGGAATATCGGTTTTCGGATAGCGCAGGCCGTGGAAGCCTTCCAGGTCTTCGCGCTTCGCCTCGGCGACGACTTCGCCGGACAGGTCGTCATGGAATTTGTAGACCATGACCCGGTCGATATCGAAGCCGTGCCGCAACTGGCGCGCTGCCTCGCCGACCAGCGCCGGTACATCGTTGAATTGATCGAACCGGCCAAGCACCGGACGCAGGGCGGCCAGTTGGCGGTCGAGTTCACCCTCGAGATGCGGTTCGACTTCGAGGATCGTGAAATTGCCCGAACAATGTACGGCTAAATCGTATTTCTTTCCATCGCCGAAGAGGGAGAAGCCGAACATCCGCTCGACCTGATCGACATGAGAGATCGCCGACGCCAGACTGCGCAGGCGCCGCAATGCGTTGGGCGCGACGATATCCTTGAGCGCCATGCCCAGCTCGATGGTCTTGCCGGTGCCGGTAAGTTCGCCGAAGTTCGCCGAATAGTGCGAAACGAACCAGTCGGCGTTAAATGCGATGAGCGCGCCGAATGGCTGGATCGCACCCAACTGGTGGATCGGCTCGCGATCGCAATTCGTCAGATCGACCTCGTAGTTGGCGGCTTTCATGCGGCGGCCCTTTCGGTCGCTGAGCGATGGACCGCAAGGAAAATGTCGAACACGCGGCGCGCACCCCGAATGGCGTGCTGGTGTGTCGCATCGTCCATCGGTACTTCGATGCGCGGGCGGAACTCGGTCCAGTAGCGCGGCATTGCTTCGTCGCCGAGAAAGTGATCGGCGCCGCGTAGCCCGGCCTTGCGGCGCTGGTGGAGCAGAGCCCGATTGCCGAGCGAGGAACCTGCCAGCGTCCATGCGATGCCCCAGGCTTCACGCGGGTCCTCCGCATCGAAGGTCGGCAAATTGCAGTCCGGCTGAACGCCGAGTTCGTGCAGATCCTCGCGGATCAACGCAGTCTGCATCGGCGGAACGGGGTCGGTCACATGCGCTGCCAGCCAGCTTTCGACCGGGGCGCGCACGGCATACTGGATACGCAGGAATTGCCCATAGTGCGAGCCTTCGGCCAGGGGGGACAATTTCGAATCGAGCGCGTCGTGCCTCGCGCGGGTAGCGGCATTCAGATCGGTGCGGAGCGTGTTTCGCTCGGTCATATAACGGCTGAGTCCCCCAAAAAATCGGACTTATCCCTCCGCGACGGCCTAACCCGCCTGCGGCGCGGGATGGGGGATCTTGCCGATGTGAAACAACCGCGCAGGGAGGCTTGGGTTCCTCAATGTCGGCAGTTTTCCGACGGCCGTCAGTCTCCGCTCTTGTCGGCCAACATGCGCTGGCCCTGGCTGGCGATGGCCTTGGCGACCATCGGCTCCACGAAGGAGAGTGCCGGGGGCAGGTTCACTTCGAAAACGACCTGGTTTTCCTCGATCAGAACCTTGCCGTCCACGCGCTGCCCCATGGTCGAAACCGACAGGTTCATGCAGTCCTCGTCCGGCCAGCTGGTTTCCACCTCGGCCATGCCGCCGGGGACGAATTCGCGAATCTTGTGCGAGCGCGATTTGAGGCGGTTGCGGACGGTGTCCTTCGGCAGGTCGTGGGCAATCGGAACGCGCATCAGCTATTGTCCTCCAGTTGCGGGCTGGTCTCGGTGCCGGCGCCGAATTTGTAATCGAGATAACGATGCTTGATCGCCAGGTCGTCGAGCGAACCTTCGGCGAGCTGGCGGGTGATCGAATCGATCTCGCCGCTGATCTTGCCGAGGCTGTCGGTAAGCTGCTCGTCGGGCGTGATCCCGGCGCGCTTCTCGGTGCGAAGGTGCGCCGGTATCTTGCGGTAGCTGTCGATCATCTCCGGCAATTGCTCGCCGATCAGACTGCGGACCTCGCGCGCCTTGGGATGGTTCGGGTCCACACCCTCGAGCTGGAGTCCCAGCGCATCGAGCTGCACGCCCATGTCGTTGACGATAGTCGCGGCCGGCGGGGGCAGGGCGGGGCGCTGGGCTTCCAGCCATAGTTCGGTGCGGCCGACCATCTGCTGGACGTTGCCCTTGTTAATGTCCGCACGTCGCGGGGTCTTCACCTTCGGAAAGCTGGAAAACAGCGCAACTGCAACTGCGGTGGCAACCACGACAGCCATGACGCCCCAGAATCCGATACCGCTGAACAGGGCGCCGGCAATTCCTGCACCCAGCCAGATGGCGAAGACCGCCAGCACGATATTGCGCACCCGCAGCCACAGGTTCTTCTGCTTCAGCTTGGCCGACCCTTCGCCGATGGATGGCGCACGGCGATGTCGGCCGCCCGCGCGATTGTCGTCGCGCAGGATGCGGCCCTGTTCGATCAGGCGCTCGCTATCGCGGGTGAGGTCGTTCACGTGTCCGGCCTCAGTTCTCGATGCTCAACAGGCCGGAGTCGGCCACCTGCGCCTGCGCCTGCGCCTGGCCCTCGGCGCGGGCGATATAGCCCTTCGACTTCTCGACCTCCTGCCCCAGCAGCGTGACGGTCTGCTTCATCGAATCAAGCGCGCGGATCTTGAATTCGTCCACCTCGTCCATCGTGTCGTAAATATTCTGGAAGGCGCGCTGCAGCGTTTCAAGCGGGATGGTGCTGGCGGCGGCCTGCTCGTGGATCTTGCCGGTCTGGTCGCGCAGCATCGTGCTGGTGCTGTCGATGATCCCGGCAGTCGTGTCGTTCAGCGCGGTGATCTGGCCGAGCACGAGGCGCTGGTTGGTCATCGCCTCCGCCACCGTAACCGCTGTCCGCAGCGCGCCGACGGTGGTGGTGCTGGCGCGGTCGACGCCTTTCACCAGCTCGACATTGTTCTTCTTCACGAGGTCGAGCGCGAGATAGCCCTGCACGCTCACCGCCATTTGCGTCAGCAGATCCTGCGTGCGCTGGCGGACATAGAACAGCGCGGTTTCGCGCACCGCCTTGGCCTTGGCCGGATCGGTCGCGTCGAGTTCAGCGGCCTTTTCCTCCAGCTTGGCGTCGAGCGTGTTGGAGATGTGGATCATCTGCTCCAGATTGCCCATCGCCTCCCACAGCTTCTGCCGTTCGACGTCGATCGCGGCATTGTCCATGATCAGCTCATCCTTGCCGCTGGCGAGGTTGGAGAGGATCGACTGGATGTGCGTCTGCGCGCTCTGGTAGCTGCGGAAGTAATTGGTCAGCTTGTTGCCGAAGGGAATGATACCGAGGATCTTGCGCGGACCCGACAGCTTGCCCCGCTTGCCCGGGTCGAGGTCTTCCACCACGCGGCGCAGTTCGGCCAGATTGGCGCCGACGCCTTCGTCCCTGTCCATCGCACGCACGGGTCGGTCGAGGAAACGGTTGGACATGCCGGCTGCCGCCATGATTTCCTTGCGGCCCATGTTGGTCAGCTGGTCCACCTTCTTGCCGAACTCAGGCGAATTGGCGTCGGCGGAGATCAAATCCTGCACAAAACCGTCGACCTTGGTTTCCAGCTTGCTCTTGGTCTCTTCCGACACGGGGACGAGGCCGGCTGCCTTTTCGGGCGCGACCTGCGGCACCGGATCGGGCGGCGTCAGGTCGAATTCGGTCACAGTGGCAGTCGCGGTTTGCGTCTTGCTGTCGCTCATGGTCGCGCGGGTCTCCCGGTTACAGGCGCTGATGTCTCTCCACCTGTATTAGGATCGTAAGACACGATCTTCAAGACGGCATCGCAATCCTGCGCGCGCTCTGCCGCTTTCGGCAAGCATTTTCGGCGGTAGTCGTCCCGGCAGGGTTCGTCAGGCGGCGAGGTCCAGTGGCTGGATTTCGCCCGACAGGTAGAGCCGCTTCGCCTTGGCGCGGCTGAGCTTGCCGGAACTGGTACGCGGCAGCGTGCGCGGGGGGACCAGTTCGACCACGCAGCTCATGCCGGTCACGCCGCGAACCTTGTCGGCGATCTGGTCGCGCAGCTTGATGCGCTCTTCCGGCTCGGACACACGGCAGTGGACCAGCACGGCGGGGGCTTCCTCGCCATTGTCGGTATCGACCGAGAAAGCGGCGATATCGCCGTGGTTGAAGCCGGGCAGCTGCTCCACCGCCCACTCGATATCCTGCGGCCAGAGGTTCTTGCCGTTAATGATGATCATGTCCTTCGCCCGGCCGACGATGAACAGATAGCCATCGGCCATGTACCCCATGTCCCCGGTATCGAGCCAGCCGTCGATCAGGCATTCCTGCGTCGCTTCCTCGTTGCGGAAATAGGAGTGCATCACGCTCTTGCCCCGGCACCAGACCTTGCCGATCTGGTGGTCGCCCTTGGCCGCGCCTTTCTCGTCGCGGATTTCCACGTCCATGCCGGGGATCGGCTTTCCGCAATTGACGATGGCGCGGTAACGCGCGGGCTTAGACAGGTCGCGCGGGCGGCCCGACAGGCGCTCTTCCTCGACCAGTTCGACCCTTATACCTTCTCCCGGGGGCATGACCGTCACCGCCAATGTCGCTTCGGCAAGGCCGTAGCTTGGGTTGAAGGCGCTGGCTTTGAAACCCGCTTCGGCAAAGGCATTGACGAAATTCTGCATCACGTCGGGCCGGATCATGTCCGCGCCATTGCCAGCGACCCGCCAGCGCGACAGGTCGAACCGGTCGCCGACATTGCTCTGGCTGGAAATGCGCCGCGCGCAGATGTCGTAGCCGAAGGTGGGCGAGTAACTGAGCGTGCTGCCCTGGTTGCGGCTGATGAGATCGAGCCACGCCAACGGACGGCGCGCGAAATGCTCGGTCTTGAGATAGTCGATCGAAGCCTGGTTCGCGATCACCGACAGGAAGCAGCCGACGAGCCCCATGTCGTGATACCATGGCAGCCAGCTGACCACGCGGTCGTTGCCGCGGAAATCCATCGAGATGGAATGGCCCTGAAGGTTGTGCAGCAGCGCTTCATGCGTCACCGCAACGCCGGTCGGGAAGCGGGTCGAGCCGGAGGAGTATTGCAGGTAGCAGATGTCCTCGGGGCGCGCCTCGGGCAGATCGCATTCGGGATCGGGCCGCAGCGCGAAGTCTTCCCAGCTCTGCCCCTCGCAGCCCTGCCGTTCGGCAGCCGCGGCGCCCATCTCGGCGATCTCACCGGGGTAGATCAGGATTTTCGGATCGCTGCTGTCCAGCTGCACGGCAAGCTGGTCGATATACCCTTCCTTGCCGCCGAAGCCGGTCGGCAGCGGCAGCGGCACGGGCCAGGCCCCGGCGTAGACGCAGCCGCAGAACAGCGCGGCGAATTCGGCGCAGGTTTCCGCGACCAGCGCCACGCGGTCGTCCTTGCCGATCCCGGCGGCGACCAGCTGACGCGCGACCTTGAGCGCGTCTTCGCGCATGTCGGCATAGCTGTAGACCCGCTGCAATGTGCCGCGCATGTCGTGGAAATTCATGCCTTTCGCGCTCTTGGCGGCATAGTCCACCGCCTCGGTAAAGGTCGCGAAATCGGAACGGCGACGGGGTAGGTCGCAATCGTTCGGCGTCGGCGTCAATACGGCGTCGGTCATAATTGTGTAGCGATACCCGTGGATTGCGTAGGCGCCCGAGGCCACCCTCATGATTCCCAAAAAGCGCCCGTCTTGGTGCGGACGCTTGCACAGCCTTTCCCATTTCATGGGGACTGTGGCAGGAATATGGCCGATGACCGATGCAGACGCAACGTCCCGGCGCAGAAAGCGCACGCCTAAACCCCTCGACGCAGGCCGTCTGGAGGAGCTGGCGCTGGCTTATGTCGCGCGGTTTTCCACCAGCGCAGGCAAGCTGCGGGCCTATCTGAAACGCAAACTGCGTGAGCGGGGCTGGGATGGCGATAGCGAGCCGCCGCTGGAGCGGATCGTCACCCGCTTTGTGGAAAAAGGCTATGTCGACGATGCGGCATACGGGCGCGCCAAGGCGCAGGGCCTACTTGCCAGGGGCTATGGCGGCAGGCGGGTCGAACAGGCGCTGCGTGCAGCCGAGATCGGGGAAGAGGTGCGCAGCAAGCTTGCGCCCGACGAAGCCGAGCGGCGCGCGGCGATCGTCGCCCTTGCGCGGCGGCGCAGGTTCGGCCCTTATGGCGAACCGCCGCCCACAGATGCGGAGGCCGCTCACAAACTGCGTGAAAAGCGGCTTGCCGCGCTGCTGCGTGCAGGCCATGATTTCGACGCGGCGCGGCGCGTGCTGGAGGCCGCGACAATCGAGGAGCTTGAAGAATGGGTCGCGGAAGCAGCGCAGGACGATTGATGGCGCGTGGCTTGGAAGGGCTCGCCGCGGCACTGCTCGTCGCCTGTTCGGCGCAACCGGCAGCAGAAGCCGGACCTTCGGCGGAGGTCGCGGCCGAGACGACGCATCCCGTGTCCGGCCTCGAAATCATCCCGCTAACCGTCACCGGCGCCTCGGGCACGCATCGGTTCGATGTCGAGCTTGCCGACACGCCCGAAGCGCAGCGTCGTGGACTGATGTTCCGCACTGAGTTGCCGGACGGTGCGGGGATGATCTTCCCCTATGACGGGACGACGGCGCAAAGCTTCTGGATGAAGAACACGCCGCTGCCGCTCGACATCATCTTCATCGGGCCGGATGGGCGGATCAGCAATATCGCCGCGATGGCCGAGCCCTATTCGCTCGAATCGGTCTACTCGGTCGGCCCGGTACTCGGTGTGCTGGAGCTGCGCGGCGGCCTTGCGGCCGAGCTTGGGATTGAGCCCGGCCACAAGGTGGACTGGTGATAGCGAATTCGCGCAAGCGGGCGCTTCCCTCCCGCGTGCGATTGCGCTAATCGCGCCGCCATGAGCTTTCTCGGCAAGATCTTCACCTGGTGGAACGGCGCCACCATCGGCACCATGCTGTGGTCTTCGCGCAATGGCGAGCATGTCGGCACCGATGCGCAGGGCAATGCCTATTACCGCTCGAAAAAGCGCGGCGAAGGCCAGCGTGAGCGGCGCTGGGTGATCTACGAAGGCAATAATGACGCCAGCCGCATCCCGGCCGAATGGCATGGCTGGCTGCACGGCGCGGGCGAAGATGTGCCCGAAAGCTTCCTGCCGCCCCCGCGCATCTGGGAAGCCGACTATACGCCGAACGCGACCGGCACGGCCGGGGCTTATCGCCCCGCCGGCGCGCTCGAACGCGGCGGCAAACGCGCGCGCGCGGTGGGAGATTACGAAGCTTGGTCGCCGGACGCGTGAGCATGCGCGGGGCACTCGCCCTCATCGGCACAATGGCGCTGGTCGCAGGCTGTTCGGACGAGGTGCCGGAAACGCCTGCGAGGCAGGAAACCGAAATCCCGGAAGATCTGCAGCAAGCTGACATGCCTGAGGTTCCGGCCGACGAGGCTGGCATCGGCACGCCCATGGCAGAGCGGGTCGCCACCATCGGCCTCCTCAACAAGCGCAACAACGTCAGCCAGGAGCTGGAACTTTCGCCCGGCGAGCAGCGGCGCGCCGGCGATGTGATCGTGCGGCTGCAGGCCTGCGAACGCACCGCGCCGTGGGAGATGCCGAAGGAAACCGGCGCCTTCGTCCAGGTGCTGGTGCGGCAGCGCGGCAGCGAGGACCAGTTCGCTCGCATCTTCTCAGGCTGGCTGTTCAAGAACTCGCCCAGCCTGAACGTCGTCGAACACCCGATCTACGACGTCTGGGTCAAGGATTGCGCGATGAGCTTCCCGGGCGAAGAAGCCTCGGACGAGGCGGCTTCCGAATAGAACCGGATCGCCGCCGGGATCGTCATCTCGGGCGATCCCATGGCTCCCGACAGCAGGTCGAGATAGCCTGCTTGCGGCAGCGCCACCGCGCCCAGGCTCGCAAGATGCTCGGTCATGAACTGGCAGTCGAGCAGCCGATGACCCGCCTTCCGCATCGCGGCGACCAGCCAGGCCAGCGCCACCTTGCTTGCATCCGTCCGGCGGCTGAACATGCTTTCCCCGCAAAACACCTGGTCGAAGGCGACGCCGTAGAGCCCGCCCGCCAGTTCACCGTCCTGCCAGCATTCGATCGAATGCGCATGACCGGCGCGGTGAAGCGCGAGATAGCTTGCCTCGATGCGATGGCTGATCCAGCTTTCCGCATGCTCTTCGCGCGGCTCGGCACAGGCGGCGATAACCTCGCCGAAGGCGCGGTCGCAAGTCACCTCGAAGCGGCCCTGCCGGAGCGTCTTGCGCAGGCTGCCGGATAGGCGAAACCCGTCCAGCGGGATGATCGCCCGCTCGCGCGGTTCGACCCAATAGACCTCCGGATCGCTGCGATGGTCGGCCATGGGAAACACGCCCGCACGATAGGCGCGCAGCAACAGGTCGACGGGAATCACTTGGGAAGTGGGGGCGTGCATCGCCAGCCGTTCTATCAGCTCGTCGCCACGCATGATATGCGCCTTGCTATTCGCGCAGCCCCATACTAGAGCGCCCCGTCGCTGCAGGGGTGTAGCTCAGCTGGTAGAGCATCGGTCTCCAAAACCGAGGGCCACGGGTTCGAATCCTGTCACCCCTGCCATTTCCTTTTCCTCACTTGTCCAGCGCCCCGCCGCGCCCTATCGCGCCGCGCATGACAGAAGAAGAAAAGCAGAAACGCGATCTCGCCGATCGCAAGTTCTACCCGGCCGAAGAAGAGGCCAAATTCGAGAAATCCCAGCCGAAACAGACGCCGCAGACGGCGCATCCGGCCTACAAGCTCGCCTTCCAGGACAAGGATTTCCTGCTGCGCGAGGAATTGCGCCCGGTGCGTTTTCAGCTGGAGCTGCTGAAACCCGAGATGATCCTCGACGAGGCCGGTGTCGGATCGACCATGGTCATGTACGGCAGCGCGCGCATACCGCCGCCCGAATCTGTCGAGACGGCCCTCGACGGCGCGAAAGATCTGCCCGAGGACGAGCGCAAAATTGTCGAGAGCCTCGTCGCCAAGAGCAAATATTATGGCGAAGCGCGCAAGCTGGCGCGGCTGGTCACCGAGAAGTCGATCATCGAGGACGGCAAGCGCCAGTTCGTCGTTTGCTCGGGCGGCGGCCCCTCGATCATGGAGGCGGCCAATCGCGGCGCGAGCGACGCAGGTGGGGAGAGCATCGGACTCAATATCATCCTGCCGCATGAGCAGGCACCCAACAGCTATGTGACGCCTTACCTGTCGCTCAACTTCCACTATTTCGCGTTGCGCAAGATGCACTTCCTGCTGCGCGCGAAGGCGGTCGCCGTATTCCCCGGCGGCTTCGGCACATTCGACGAATTCTTCGAACTCCTGACGCTGATCCAGACCGGCAAGATGAAACCGATGCCGATCCTGCTGTTCGGCAAGGATTTCTGGACCCGCGTGGTGAATTTCGAAGCGATCGCCGAAGAAGGTACGATCTCGAAGAAGGACCTCGACCTGTTCCACTGGTGCGAGACGGCCGACGAGGCCTGGGCGCATATCAGCACCTTCTACGAACTCGATCGTTAGGCCGGATCAGTCCGAGGAGAGCGAGCGTACGGCCTGATGGCCCAGCGGACCGTTGCCCTCGCCGAAACCAGGCGCGCTCTCGATCGCCGCGAAGGTAAAGGCACGCGCGATGCGCACTGCGTGGGTCAACGGCTGCCGATGTGCCAGCATCGTGGCGAGCGCGGCTGATAGCGTACAGCCCGTGCCGTGGGTGTGCCGCGTGTCCAGCCGGGCATGGCCGAAGCTGCCGATCTTGCCAGCTGCGGAGACAATGCGGTCGATGGCTTCCTGCCCCTCGCCGTGCCCGCCCTTGGCGAGAATGACCGTGTCGTGGCGCGATGCCAGTTCGCCGGCCGCGTCGTAAATGTCCTCGTCCGCCAGCATGTCCCGGCCCGTCAGCGCGGCGAGTTCGGGCAAGTTGGGTGTAACCACCGTGGCGATGTCCATAAGCGCGTCGAATGCCGCGATCGTCGCTTCGCTTGCCAGCTCCGCACCGCTGGTCGCGACAATGACGGGATCGAACACGATCGGCCCGGCGAAACTGTCGAGGCGTTCGGCCAGAAGCATGGCTATCTCGGGCGAGCCGAGCATGCCGATCTTTATCGCATCGGCGCCGATATCGTTCAGACAGCTATCGACCTGGTCGAGCACGAGGTCTGGATGCATGATTTCCACGCCCTGCACTCCGCGGGTGTTCTGCGCGGTTACGGCGGTGATCGCGGTCATCGCATAGCCGCCGAGCATGGCGATGGTCTTGATGTCGGCCTGGATACCGGCCCCGCCCGAACTGTCCGAGCCGGCGATCGAGAGGACGCGGGGAGGGGCGCTCATCCGTTGAACCTGCGCTCTTGCGACGCGGGAAGTTTCTCCTGCAGCGCCTCGCTACGGGTTGGGCGATCCATCAGCTCGCCGCCGCAATTGGGGCAGCGGTCGTCGAGCGCTTCGGAGCATTCCGCGCAGAAGGTGCATTCGAAACTGCAGATGAAAGCACCGGGCACCTCGGCGGGCAAGTCGGTGCCGCAACGCTCGCAATCGGGGCGCATTTCGAGGGCCATCAGGCAGCCGCCTTCACGGCATCGCAGATCCGGTCGACGCAGGCCTCGACCTGGGCCGCATTGTCGCCTTCCGCCATCACACGGATGACCGGCTCGGTTCCGGAGGGACGGATTACCAGCCGCCCTTTGCCTTGGAGCTCAGCTTCCGCCTCGGCAATTACGTGCTTCACGGTTTCGTCGTCCAGCGGCTTCCCGCCGGAATAGCGCACGTTTTTCAGCAGTTGTGGCACGGGTTCGAATACATGGAGCAGTTCGCTAGCCGGCCTGCCCGAACGCACGAGGCTGGCGAGCACACGCAGCGCCGCGACAGACCCGTCGCCCGTGGTCGCATGATCGAGCAGGATCATATGGCCGGACTGCTCGCCGCCGACGTTGAAGCCGCCTTCCTTCATCCGTTCCAGCACGTAGCGGTCGCCGACCTTGGTCCGCTCCAACGTAAGGCCTAATGCCTCCAGATACCGCTCCAGCCCGAGGTTCGACATCACCGTCGCCACGACCCCGCCGCCGGTCAGCGAGCCGCGCTCGTGCATGCGCGAGGCTATCAGCGCCATGATCTGGTCGCCATCGACCGTCTCGCCCTTCTCGTCGATCACGATCAGCCTGTCCGCATCGCCGTCTAGCGCAATGCCGATGTCCGCGCCTTCCTCTACGACCTTGGCCTTGATCGCATCGAGCGAGGTGGACCCGACGCCGTCGTTGATGTTCGTGCCGTTCGGATCGACGCCGAGCGTGATCACCTTTGCGCCCAGTTCCCAGATGACCGAGGGGGCGACTTGGTAAGCTGCACCATGGGCGCAATCGACCACGACGGCGAGATCGTCGAAGCGAATGTCGCTGGCCACCGATTGCTTGATCGCGTGGATATAGCGCCCGCGCGCGTCATCGATTCGGCGGGCCCGGCCAATGCGGTCGGCCGAGACCAGCAAGGGCTGTTGTTCGAGCAATCGTTCGATCGAGACTTCCGCATCGTCCGACAGCTTGAAGCCATCCGGGCCGAACAGCTTGATGCCATTGTCCTCGAACGGGTTGTGGCTGGCAGAGATCATTACGCCCAGGTCGGCGCGCATTTCGCGGGTCAGCAGTGCGATTGCGGGGGTCGGCAATGGCCCGGTCATGATCACGTCCATGCCGACGCTGGTGAAGCCGGCCACGAGCGCGCTTTCCATCATGTAGCCCGACAAGCGCGTATCCTTGCCGATCACGACGCGGTGCCGGTGGTCGCCGCGCAGGAAGTGCGTACCCGCCGCCTGGCCCACGCGCATGGCGATCTCGGCCGTCATTACGCCTTCGTTGGTGCGTCCGCGAATGCCGTCGGTGCCGAAGAACTTGCGTGCCATGTGCGTTGGAAACTCCTGCCTTTCGCGCGGGCTCTCTGCCGCGAATGCCGGGCGAAAGGAACCCCCCGGCGATCTTTTCGGAGGGAATTGGCGAGAGGCTGCAACCCATCGCTTCCCCGCGCGTTGCAAACCTGAACCTTACCTTTCCGACGCCAGACTAGAGGGGACCCCCAATGGCATTCGATCTGATCGACCTTCCCTATGAAGACACTGCACTCGAACCGGCCGTTTCGGCCAAGACGCTGTCGTATCACCACGGCAAGCACCACCAGGCCTATATCGACAAGACCAACAAGGCGATCGAGGGCACCGATCATGCCGACAAGAGCCTCGAAGAGGTCATCGCCGCGGCCCGCGGGTCGGACCAGGGCCTGTTCAACAATTCGGCTCAGAGCTGGAACCACGGCTTTTACTGGCATTCGATGGCGGCGGAAGAAACCTCTGCTTCGGACGAGCTTAAATCGATGATCGATCGCGACTTCGGGTCTGTCGATGGCCTCAAGGAAAAGCTGGCCGAGCGCGGCGCCGGTCATTTCGCCAACGGCTGGGTATGGCTGGCGGTCAAGGGCGGCAAGCTGACCATCGAAGAAACGCACGATGGCGATACACTGGCCGATCAGGACGGGGTGAACCCGCTGCTCGTGATCGATTTGTGGGAGCACGCCTATTACCTCGACCACCAGAACGCGCGTCCCGCCTATCTCGACGCTGTGAACGGCAAGCTCAACTGGAGCTTCGCCAGCGAGAACCTCGCCCGCGGTACCACTTGGGAATATCCCAACTGATCGAGTAATTTCGACCCATTGGAAAGCCCGCTGCGCCACACGCGCGGCGGGCTTTTTGCTTATGCGCTCAAATGGCTTCTTCGGTTTCCTCGCCGCCGAATATCTCGCTCGCGAACAGGGGTTCGCCGAAGACGAAGCCGACCAGATTGGGCCTACCGACATGGTCGAACAGGGCGGTCAGCATCAGCAGGATGGGGACCGAAAGCAGCGCGCCGAAGACGCCCCATATCCACGAGAAATAGGACAGGGCGATCAGGATCGTGACGGGGTTCATGGTGAACCGCGCGCCGAGGATGGACGGGGTCACGACATTCGCCTCCACCGTGTGCAGCGCGAGATAGGCGACCGCCGGGACCATGCCGAGCAGGATGGTATCCGCCGTACCGATGCCGAACAGGCCCAGCAGCGTGACCATCACGATCGGCCCGATATAGGGCAGGAAATTCAGCAGCGCGGCAAGCCCGCCCCACATGATCGGCGCGTCCACGCCCAGCGCCCATGCGCCGAGTGCCACCACCACGCCCACCATCGCGTTGATCCAGCCGACTGTCAGAATATAGGCGGCGACGCGCTCCTGCACCTCGCGCAGCACCCGCGCGGCCTTGATGCTGGTCCCGAAGCTCGCCCGGCCGAACAGCAGGCGCTGACGAAGGCGGACCCGTGCCTCGATCATGAAATAGGCCATCAGCAGGGTGAGAACGGTTTCGAGAACCACGCCGGGCGTCGCGAAAGCCAGCTCTTCCAGCAGGCTCGGGCTGGCAAGAACCACCTCGCGCCCGCCCTCGCGGTTCATCAGCTCGGCCAATTGCTCGTTGATCTGCGCAACCCAGGCGAACCGGCGCTGCAATTCGCCGAACCGGTCCATCACCTGGTTGGCCATCGCCGGCACATCGTCGAACAGCGCCACCGCCGGTTGCAGGATCAGCGCAAGGGCAAGCAGCAGGACGGCGAAGAAGATCAGCAGCGCGACCAGCGAGGCGATCGCATTGGGCAGACCCCAGCCATTCAGTCTGTCGGCCAGCGGAGACAGTATTACGGTCAGCACCAGCGCCGTCACCAGAGGCAGGAACACGACTGCGCCGATCGACAGGACGAAGGGCAGGGCGAAGAACAGGCCAAGGCCGATCAACAGGACCAGCGAGGATATTAGCCGCAGTTCCTGCTCCGCAAAAGCGAGCCGCCGCGAGCGACCTGTGCGCGCAGGCGTCGGTTCGACCGGTGCGGGGGCTTCGCTGTCGTCCATCCCGCCCTATCTGCCGCGCACGGCAATTTCTGACAAGATTACAGTGCGGTTCGCGCCTGCGTCAGCTGCGCGCGGCAATGCCGTTGCCTGCGGCGACATCGTCGAGCTCTTCGAGGATCGCCCGGTGCGCCGCATCGTCCTGGAGCGAGCGCTTGGGAATCGACCCGTCGCTGAGCATGGTATTCAGCGCTGCCCGCGCGCGCCCGACCCGGCTCTTGATGGTGCCAACTGCGCAGTCGCAGATCGTGGCGGCTTCCTCGTAGGAGAAGCCGCCTGCGCCGACGAGCAACAGGGCTTCGCGCCGTTCCGGTGGCAGTGTCAGCAAGGCCCGGTGCATGTCCGACAGGTGAATCGGTTCTTCCTGTCCGGCAGGGGCCGTCAGGATGCGTTCGGCCACCGTCTCGTCGTATTCACCGCGGAAGCGATTGCGCCGCATGTCGGTGAGATAGGCGTTGCGCAGGATCACGAAGGTCCATGCGCGCATGCTGGTGCCCGGCTGGAACCGTTCCTGCGCGGCCCACGCCTTGAGCAAGGTTTCCTGCACAAGGTCATCGGCCATATCCGCACGACCGCAGAGCCCGCGCGCGAACGCACGCAGGTGCGGAACGACTTCCGTCAGTTCCCGCTTGAAGTCGGCCTTCTCGGAGGCCGTTCGTTCTGTGCCTCCCATCAGTCCTTCGTATCCAGTTGCTCGAGAAGATCCTTGAAGCTGTCCGGCAGCGGTTCGTCCACTACAGAATCATACAGCTTGCGCAAACCATTTGCCCATTCGGGATCCTGGCCGTCCTTCTTCGCGGCCGATCCACCGCGGGGGGATGGCATAACTGACTTATCGGAATTCATATCGATCCAGAATTATTCCCTCTACGACCCTATTGCGCACGTTGCCACCAAGGCGGGAGCGCAGAATCGAACCCGTGTGTGGAGGCGGAACGCAGTTATTGCTCTCTGGTTCCCGACGAATTGCGACATGGAACCAAACGCTGAGCGCGACATAGTAGAGGCAAGCCATCAAATGATAACAGGGGTTCGCGCTGGGAACCGAGAAATTCGAACCAAAGGGTAGCCGCCGGCGATTGCTGGCCGAATATCCGCGCGCGGCGCCGGTGATCATCTTTTTGCTGGTCATGGCGATCACCGTCATCAGCGTTTTCGGTATCGAGCGAGGAGAGGCGGAGCGGAACGAAGCCGATATCAACCGCCGTACTATCGCGATGGCATCGGCGATCGAGCGGCGGGCCTTTTCCAGCACCTCCTATCTTCGTGCCGGTGCGGCTCTTTTGAGTACTCAGGAAGAGGTGACCTCCACGCTCTTTCGCAGATTCGTCGAAGAGCTGAGGCTCGATTCCAATTTCCGTGGTGCGGAAGGCATCGGTTGGGCGCCATCGATCATGGCACCGGAAGTGCCTGCGTTCGAAGAGCGGTTATCCGAAGGCCGCGTGTCCGACGTGGAGATCACGCCATCTCTGGCTGCGAGGCCGCGGCCTACGCTGGTGCCGATTCTGTATCTGAAGCCCGACACGCTGCGGAACCGCCGCGCGCTGGGCTACGATATGTATTCCGAGCCGGTGCGCCGGGCTGCCATGGATCTGGCCGAGCGCGAACAGCGTCCGATTGCCAGCGGCCGGATCGTTCTCGTGCAAGAAGGCGGCGGAGACGAGCCCGGATTTATCATCTACATGCCGGTCTTCGATGCGAGCGGATCGAGACAAGATCTGAAGGGCTTCATATATAGCCCCTTCAACGGTCCGCAACTTCTTACTTCTGCAGCAGAATTGGTGAGCTACGAAGGCCTTTCCGCTCGTCTATACGATGTCGAAGGCGGGGAACGCACTCTTCTTGCTCAGCTGCCGGGTTGGCGCAATTCGGCGGACGTGGTCGAACGCGAAGTCGAGATCGCCAATCGCAACATGCTTCTGGTAGTCGAGCCCGTGCGCGCCGATGCGCTGTCCACCATGTCGATGATCACGCTGCTGTTCGGGCTGGCGGTGGCCAGCCTGCTGATGCTGGTAGCACGCCTGCTGGCCCAGCAAGCAATGGAGGACAGCCACTCGCTCGACTGGTTCGCGCAGCAGAATTCGATCCGCGATTCGCTGACCCGCGAGCTCAATCATCGAGTCAAGAACACGCTCGCCAATGTGCTCTCGATCGTCTCCCTTACCCGGCGCCGGGCCAGCGATCTCGACGAATTCGCCGAAGGGATCGACGGGCGCATCAGAGCGCTTTCGGCGACGCATGATCTGCTGACCCAGTCCGAATGGGGCACCACGCCGATCCGCTCGGTCGCGGAGGTCGAGCTGGCGCCATATTCGCGCAACGCCGAGCACGAGGTGGTGCTCGACGGGCCCGATGTCGATCTGGCACCCAACGATGCGCTGAGCTTCGGCCTCGCGATCCACGAGCTGGCTACCAATGCAGCGAAATACGGTTCGCTGAGCGTCGACGGCGGCAGGGTCGAGATTCACTGGGCCAAGGTCAATGAACGCCTTGCCAAGGTCGAGTGGACCGAACGCGGCGGGCCGACCGTGGTCAGGCCCGAGCGGCGTGGCTTTGGCACCGAGCTGATCGAGAAGATCGTGGCGCATGAATTGCGCCATCCGGTCGACCTGGTGTTCGACGAACGCGGCGTGTGTTGCACGCTGTTGGTGCCGGTGCGCCAGCCGAGCGAATTCGCCCTGCGCGCGGCTTACCAGAACGGCAACGGTCAACCCCCGCAAAGCGAAAGCTGAGCCCGGGCTCACTCCACTGCAATCGCCACACGAAAAAAGGCCCGCCGGGGGGCGGCGGGCCTTTCAATTCATGGTGCGATAGTCGGGTCGACGGTCAGCCCAAGGGCCTACTCGATCCGAAGAAAAGCGCCTGACTGATTGCAGCCCGAACGGTCTGTTCCTGGAAGGGCTTGGTCACCAGATAGGTCGGCTCGGGCCGGTCGCCGGTCAGCAGTCTTTCGGGATAAGCTGTGATGAAGATCACCGGTACGCTGCTGATCGCGAGAATGTCGTCCACCGCATCGAGACCGGACGAGCCGTCGGCCAGTTGGATATCGGCCAGCACGAGGCCGGGCGTTTTCTCCGCCACGACTTCCTGCGCCTGCGTCCGCGTGGCGGCTGTGCCGCATACTTCATGGCCGAGCGAGGTCACCAGATCTTCAAGCTGCATCGAAATGAGCGGTTCGTCTTCGATGATCAGCACGCTGGTCGCGGATTCCTTGTCGATTTCGCCGACGGCCTCCTGGACCAGTCGCTCGATCTCTTCCGGCTCCATTTCCATGATGTCGCCTGCCTGCTCGACGGAAAAATCCTCGAGCGTGGTCAGGAGCAGGGCCTGCCGGTTGAGCGGCGTAATGGATTTGAGCCGGTCGTGCGCGGCGCCTTCGTGCCCCTCGCCGGAGTCCGGCTCGGACACATCCATATAGGCGCTGGCCCATACCTTGTTGAAGGCCCGGTAGAGCGGTACGCGCCCCCCTTCGAGCGATGCCTTGAGGCTCTCATCGGCCAAGGCCGCCTCGAGCGTGGCGCGTACGAACGCGTCGCCCGTGGCCTGCGAGCCGGTCAGTGCGCGCGCATAACGGCGCAGATACGGAAGGTTGCGGGCAATTTGATCACCAAGCGACATAAGACCCCTTTTGGTTAAGTGCGCGCATTGAACGCCCTGCATCCATCTTGGTTCCTTTACGCGGCGCCTTGTGTAGTAAGGACGAATGACGTGCAGGTGCAGGCGGTTCGGAGCCCGTCTGTAGCGAAGAGGGGGATAATGCATGCACGAGGTTGCAAATCCGTACAGCTGCGAGAACTGCCCGCTCCAGAGCAGGCCGGGGTTGCGCCCGCTCGAGCCGCAGCAACTGGCGTATATGGGCGAGTTCAAAGAAGGCGAGATTGCGCTCGAGGGTGGCGAAAGTCTGCTAGAACAGGGCGAGGAGGGCAGTCGCCTCTACACCCTGATCGAGGGAGTCCTGATCCGGTTCCGTAAGCTCGATGACGGACGCCGCCAAATCGTCAGCTTCATGTTCCCCGGCGACCTGAGCGGGCTTCAGGGTGCGTTCGACGAGCCGGCGAGTCATTCGGTCGAAGCTCTCACCAACGCGCGCCTGTGCACGTTCAAGCGCCGCGACTTCATCGAACTGATCTCCCAGCATCCGCGTCTGGGTTACGACATTACCTGGCTGGCGGCGAAGGAGGAGCGCCTGCTGGAGGACCATATCGTCGCGCTCGGGCAGCGCAGCGCGCGCGAGCGCGTGACCTATCTGGCGGTGTGGTTGGTCGATCGGGCGCTCGAAACCGGCCTCGCGGCGCGCGACAATGTGCTGCACCTGCCGATAAAGCAGGCCCAGATAGCAGACATGCTCGGCCTCTCGCTGGTCCACACCAACCGCACCATTCGCCAGCTGGAGCGTGAAGGGTTGGTCATCTGGAAATCGCGTGAAATCTGCGTTCCGGACATGGATGCAGCATGTAACGTCGCGCAGTACGATCGCGACGACGCCAGCTTGCGGCCCTTCATATAAGACGGAATCTGCGGTTCTTCGGGCCTTTCCTGTCGAGGCGGAAATTTTTTAATTTTCCATGGAACCGGATTTCAGGCCGGTCATTTAGTCTATGTCACCGCCGAGACCCCCCTCCCGTCCAAGCGGCTGGTGATACGATCCCGAAAGGCCTCCATTGGAAGAATCCAGTGGAGGCCTTTTTTCGTGGGTAGTGACTTTCTCCGCGACGCGGCCAGGCGCGTGCAGCCGCAACCCGAGCGCGACGTCGCGTGGCTCCAGCTGTCTTTCGAAATTCAGCGCAGTCGACCGCGCAAACGGGAGATGATTCCGCGCCGCTTGGGTTCGCGGAGCAGGTCGATCAGCGTTTCGATATCGTAGGGTTTCGCAAGGACGCAGCCCATCTCGGCCACCTCGTCCGGAATTTCCTGCGGCGCCCCGGTCGAAAACACGATCCGCGGGCTGTCCGGCCCCAGGGTCTTCACAAGCTCGGCGATCGCCCACCCATCGTCGCGATCGGCGAGATGCACGTCGAGCACGATGGCTTCGGGGCGTTCGCGGCGCAACGCATCGAGCGCCTGTTCCGTGGTCGTGCTGATCTCGACATTCCGTACGCCCGCACCCGCCAGCGCGTCCTCGAGCGCGAGACCGATGATCGCATCGTCCTCCACGATCAAGACGCGGTCGGGCAGGGGCGGCAGGTCTGTTTTCGTGGTTGCGGGTGCGTCTGGCATTGTCTGGCGATCGAGTTGGGCGGGCGATTGCCCGTGTGTCGCCTAACGGTGCAGGGGCGCAGTGTGTTCCGGCATGGCGCAAAACCCTGCGCCGGCGTGTCCACGATGCAACCGCGCTGCGCTATAACGGCTTGCGATAAATGACGTATTCGCGGTTTACCGAGCTGTCGATCGCATCGGCTATCGCCTTCATTCCCTGGTTGTCGTCGAGGATCCAGCCGATCTCCGCCCGTTTCGCGCCATAAGCCTCGGTCGCGTTTACGCGGATCTGACTGATCATCATGAAGGCGAGCTGGCTGGCGAGGCGCGAATTGTGCAGTTCGCTGAGAACACCCATCAAGGGCACGCGCATGTCGGAGCCGGTCGGCTTGCGCAGCCAGCGCAGCATGCGCACCCAGCCGAAGGGCAGCAGCTTCCCACCGGTCTGCTTCAATACGCCGTTTACGTCGGGTAAGGTGAGCATGAAAGCTACCGGACGACCGTCCAGCGCGGCAATCATGTTGAGGTTCTCATGGATAATCGGCTTCAGCTTCTTGCCCGCATAGGCGATCTCTTCGGGCGTGAACGGGACGAATCCCCAATTCTTCGACCACGCGTCGTTGAGAATGCTCAGGACGATTTCGGCCTCTTCGGCCCAGCGCGATTTGTCGACCGGGCGGATGCGGATGCGCTCGTTGCGCTGGCCGGATTGCACGATGCGTCGGATCAGCGGCGGAAAATCCTCGGTGACGTCGAGATCGTAGGTCAGCAGCGTTTTCTCACGCTCGTAACCGGCGCTCTCGATCCATCCGGCATAGGCTGCCGGATGGTGCCCCATCATGATCGTCGGTGCGTGGTCCTGCCCCTTCACGAGCAGGCCGGGCTCTTCCCAGACCGACATGGAAATCGGCCCGATGACATGCGTCATGCCCTGGTCGCGCAGCCAGTCCTCGGCGCGCGCCAGAAGTACTCCGGCGACAGCTTCGTCTTCGGCGTCGAAATAGCCGAACATGCCCGTGCCCGGTCCCATGCCTTGCTCGGGTGGCAACTCGAGAGCGAGATGGTCGATATGCGCGGAAATCCGCCCGACGTCGCGGCCGTCCCTTATGGCGACGAACAGCTGGTGGCTGGCATGGCCGAAAAACGGGTTCTTGCCCGGATCGACCAGCTCCAGCTGCTCCGAACGCAATTGCGGTACTGCATGCGGTTCGCGCGCGGCGAAGGCGCGGCCGAGGTCGACGAAGCGGGTGCGCCCTTTCTTGCCTTCGACCGGTTCAATCACTATTTCGCCTGCCGACACCAAAACACTCCCGTTCAGTCTGCGTTAGCCCGTTGTGTGCTGGATGATCTTTGTCAAGGAATGACCCCGCGGCCCCCGCGCTCCCGCCGATCACCATGATCGCAAGCGCCCGCTGTATTCCGCGTCCCTTTTGCGATAGGGGACCTCCAAGGAAATCGAGAGATGAACGCCCACCAGTCCATGCCTTCCGACGATTTCGCCGCACGCCGCGATGCGGGCGCCGGCTGGCATGCGCAGATGCCGGATGACAAGGCGATGCTGCGTGCCGCGCGCGACCTGACCAAGGACATCGCCGAAGCGCGACCCGCGATCTACTGGCCCGACATGATCGGCTCCGCGCTGCTTGGCTACGCTGCGATTGCGGCCGCGATCCTGGTCGGCGGAACGCTGGCGAAGATCGCTTTCGGCATCGTCGGTGCGCTCGCTTTCTACCGCGCGCTGATGTTCATCCACGAACTGACGCACATTCACAAGAATGCGCTGTCGGGGTTCCGGCTGGGCTGGAATCTCCTGGTCGGCATTCCGGTGCTGGTGCCCTCCTTCATGTATGAAGGCGTGCACACGCTGCACCACAAGCGCACGCAATACGGCACCGTAGAGGACCCGGAGTATTTACCGCTCGCGCTCATGAAGCCGTGGAGCTTGCCTTTGTTCGTCCTGGTCTCGCTGCTGGCGCCGGTAGGGCTGATAATCCGCTTCGGCCTACTCGTGCCGCTCGGCGCCATTATCCCACCGGTCCGCAAGTTCGTCTGGCAGCGCGCTTCCTCGCTCTCGATCAATCCCGAGTTCCGTCGCCGCCCGCCCGAAGGCGATATCTCGAAGCGCGTCTTCTGGCAGGAACTGGGCGGTATGCTGTGGGCATGGGCGCTGGTCGGCAGCGTGTTCTGGATCGGCTGGGCACCACTGCTGACTGCGGGAGCGATCCTGTCGGTGACGGCGCTGCTCAATCAGCTGCGCACGCTCGTCGCGCATTTGTGGGAGAACGAGGGCGAGGCGATGACCGTGACCGCGCAATTCCTCGACAGCGTCAACGTGCCGCCGCCGGGCTTTGCGGCGGAGATCTGGGCGCCGGTCGGCCTGCGCTATCACGCGCTACACCACTTGATGCCCTCGATGCCCTATCACTCGCTGCCCGAGGCGCATCGTCGGCTCTCCCGCGAGCTTGGCGTGAGTTCGACCTATCACGGCGCCAACCACAAAAGCATGGCGACGCTCGTGGGACGGATCGCGCGCAGCACGATGACGCCGCGCGGCTGATCAGCCGAGAAACCGGATCATCGTACAGCGCCGCTCGCGCGGCAGGCCCGATTCGACGGCTTTCTCAAGCGATTCCGCCAAATGCGGGCGGCCATCGAAATCCTGCAACTCGACGAATGCATGGCGCGCATAGAACGGCGCATTCCAGGGGATGTCGATATACGTGTTCAACGTGATCGCGCGGAACCCGGAATTCGCCGCATCGATCGCCAGCGCTTCCAGCAGCGTCGCCCCGATGCCGCAGCGCTGGTGGGTGCGCGCGACGCTGATCTCGGCGAGGTGCAACTCCCGCCGGATGGGCGCGGCTGCGGCGAAACCGACGATCCCCTCACCCTCGTAGGCCGTCAGGCAATGGCCTTTGCGGATCAGACGGTGGTAGTGATCGGCGCTTTCGGACGGTGGGACCGGGATGCCGTCCAGCGAGGGCACTGCGCGGAGAAGCTGGGCGGCATCCTCCTCGACCTCGTGAAACCCTTGCGCATCCTCCGCCCGTGCCAGCCGGATATGCCAGCCGCTCATTCCTCCGTCCGGACGAGGACCGTCTCGCCGATCAGGACGAAGAGCAGGAACGGCGCCCAAGCGGCGAGGAACGGCGGGTAGCCGCCGAAGCTGCCCATGGCGAGCGCGGCATTATCGACTACGAAATACGCGAAGCCCAGCGCCATACCGATGACCGCGCGCACGAACAGCTGGCCGGAACGGGCAAGGCCGAAGGCGGCCACCGCACCGAGCAGCGGCATGAGGAAGGCAGACAGCGGCCCGGAAATCTTGTGCCACCATTTGGCGCGCAATTCGGCGGTGCGCCGACCGGCTTTCTCATAGGCGTCTATGGAGTCCGACAACTCCCAGAACGGTTGGGTCTCGGGATCGACCTTGGCGAGATCGATCTGCGCCGGCGTCAATCCTTCGCCGACCACCAGCGTATCGAGCTCTTCGGTAACCGCATTCTGCACGCTGAAGCGCGTCGCGTCCTCCAGCCGCCAGCCGGGGGCGGCAAAAACCGCGCGCTCGGCATCGACCTGCTCGAGGATCGTGCCGTCCGCATTGCGATTGTACCAGGTGACATCGGTCATTGCGATGTCGCTGCCGGAGCCGGTGAGGTTGGCCGCGCTGAGAACGCCGGTACCGTCGGTGAGATAGACATTGGCGCGCACATCGGTCTCTTGGGGAATGGCACCGTACTCGACCGCCTCCCACGCCTTGAGAGTGGCGGTCGCCCGCGTCGTAATCTGCTCGTTGAACGCGAAGCTCAGCAGCGAGACGATGCCGGCGGTCAGCAGCAGTGGCGCCAGCACCTGGTGCGCGGAAAGCCCCGCGGCCTTCATCGCGATGACCTCGCTGTTCTGGTTCAGGGCAACCAGCGTGATCAGCGTCGCGAGCAGCACCGAATAGGGCAGGAAGCTCTGGATCAGCTGCGGGATGCGCAGGCCCGCATAGGTCAGCAGCTGCGCCTGCCCATTGCCCTCGACGGCGAGGATCTTGCCGCTATTGGACAGGAGGTCGAGCATCATCAGTACCAGCACCAGCATGAACAGCATGGCGAGGATACGTACCACGAACAGCTTGGCGAGATAGACTGTCAGCGTCTTGGACGGGAAGAAATCGAATTGCATGTCCGCGCTCTATTCCGCCGGTTGCGCCACGAGGTCGGGTCGCGCCCGCCTGCGCCGGAACAGCTTGCCCAGTTTCTTGGAAAGCTTGGCGAACCATACTTCCAGCGCGCCGATCGCCTGCCCGCCGGGCACGAAGGCGACGCGGTAATACATCCAGCCGATCAGCGCGGCGAAGATCACGAAGGGTCCCCATAGCGCGATGATCGGATCGATCCGCCCGAGGGCGGCCACGTCCTCTCCATATTGGTTCACCTTGTGATAGCTGACCACCATGATGATCGAGAGGAACACGCCCAACGCGCTGGTCGATCGCTTGGGCGGTATGCCCAGCGCCACCGCCAGCAGCGGCAGCATGACCATCATCACCACTTCCACCAGCCGGAAATTGAAGCTCGCCTGGCTGGCATCGCGCTGGGCTTCGCTGGCATTGTCACTCCAGCCGACGCGGAGCAGTTCGGGCAGGATATACTCGCGTTCCGCATCGCCGCGCTCGCGAAAGGCCTCGATCGCGGGCAGGTCGATGGGTAAATCGTGGCGGGTGAAGGTGAGCACGCGCGGCGTCTGCTCGCCTGTGTCCTGCACGATGGTCCCATCGGTCAGGCGCAAAATTATCGTGTCGGGATCGTCGGAAGTGGCCAGGAACGCGCCCTGCTTGGCGGAGATCGAGAGGACCTGGTCGTTGCTGTTCGACACGCGGGCGAAAATGCCGTGCAACTCGCGTCCCTCGTCCTCGCTCCGCTCGATTCTGAGCGCCATGCGATCGGCCAGCGTGGTGAACTCGCCGACCTTGATGGAGGCGCCAAGAGCGCCCGAGCGCAGGTCGTATTCGAGCTGTTCGTAGTAATACCGGCTGATCGGCTGGACGTAGAAGACCAGCGCGACGTTCACCGCCATCAGTATCGCGGTGAGGATATAGGGCACGCGCAGCAGTCGCCCGTAGCCGAGGCCGACGGCGCGGAATATGTCGAGCTCGCTGGTCGTCGCGAGTTTGCGAAAGGCGAGCAGCACACCGAGCAGCAGGCCGAGCGGAATGGCGAGGCTGGCATATTCGGGCACCAGCGCGGCCAGCATCTTGAACACCACGCCAACCGGCCCGCCCTCGACCGAGACGAATTCGAACAGCCTGCCCATCTTCTCCAGCGTCAGCAGCGACGCCGCGACGAAGAACACGCCGAGCATCGGGACGATGACCAGCCGGAAGATATAGCGGTCGATAGCGGGGATGAAATTCAGCAAGGGTTGTCTGGCTCTCTACTCGCACCGGTCCTAGCGTGCTTTGCGCGAGAGGTCATGCCCCTTCTGCCTGCGTTCATGCGGTAGCGTGTTTCCGGAAGCTGCGTTGTTGCGTAAGGAGGAGTGGTCACGATGCGTATTATCTTTGCGTCGTGTCTGTTGCTTTCCGCCTGTGCCACGGCCCCCGATCATGCTGTGCAGGAGGCCCCGATCCCTCCGACAGCCAACCTCGCAGTCCCGATGCCGAAGGGCGCCAGAGTGGAGCCGTCGGGCTACCTGACGATACGCGAAGTCCCGCCGACGGACATCCCGGTGGAGGCTCCGCCCAGGCCAAAACGCTAGACAGCTTCGCACGCAAGACATCGCTCGGCTCACCGGAGAAGCAGGCCCGCGCATGGGAGGAGGCCAATTGCGACACGGCTTTCCACCAGGAGCTGCAGCGCCTTCGCGGCGTGCTGGAGCAGCGGGAGGCAGGCAATTTCGTATCCGTACAGCTCGTCCGCGATCCGCAGGTGATGGGAGAATTCGCCTTCCGGCGCGACGGATCGGCGACGCTGGCGAAATACACTGCCGATCCCGCCTTTCGCGCCGGGACGGTCGATACGGATCCAGTGGCCCTCGCCGAGCTGCGAGCGCTGTGGGAAGAAAGGATGCGCGAACGAGACGCAGCAATCGGCTTGCTCGGTACTAATGAGCGCGACAACTCGATCGAGATTTCGACCGGGCTGACCGAACCCGATTTCCGCTCGATTGCGCGCAGGAAGGGCTGGGACCTGGCCGATCCGCGATTCGAAGTGACCTTTGCCCAACCTCGCGGTCCTGCATTTGTCGATCCCGCAATCGCGAGCCTCGTGCGGTTCTTTCCGCGCGAGAACGAGGCTGCCTCGATCCGCCTCACCGCTCTCGGCCAAGGGACGGTCGTGCTGCAGGACGGCTGCTTTCGATTGGCCGATGAGCGCAATCGGCCGCGTGGGGAACTCGTCATGTTCGGTCGGGAATCGCATCTCGGCATCGATAGCGAAGGCTATCTGGCGGTCCGCGATGCCGGCGGCGGCGAGCGCCGATATCGTATCGGCGAGCCGGGCGCATGGGGTGGGCCGAACGGTGTCGACGAAGATAGCGAAGACGTGCGCCGCTGGCGTAAAGCATGCGGCGACGACTCCATTGTCAACATCGCGGAACCGCAGAGCCAGCGCCTGTTCGCCTCGCCCGACCCGCAATGGGTGCTCGACTATGCCTATACGAAGGATATCACATACCAAAAGGCATGGGAGCGCGTGAGGCGCTGCATCTCCGCGCAGTTCGATCGCGGCCGCAGTGCGCTCGATGCACGGGATCGCTGCATCGGGCAGTACAATGGCTGGGAGTACACCGGTGACGAATTGCCCCCACCGCCGGGGCAATAGCGAGCGCCTACCGGAACTGGCTGCCGGTGATGCCCTTGAACGGCCCCGCCTCGCCGCTCGTGATCCACCCGCCGTAGAAACCGCCGGGTTGCGGCACGACCTGCTCGCCATCGACCAGTACCTCGTCGAACGGTTCCGGATAGAAGGCGACGTGGCCCGCGATACCGGCGAAGCTCGAGCCGGGATCGGGATAGGACCATCCAGCCGCTTCGATCCGCTCGCTTGCAATCTCGATATCCCAATAGTGCGCCTGCCCTTTCCATTCGCACAGCGAACGACGCCCATTGGGGGACAGATGCGCCATCGCGATGTCCGCCTGCGGGATATAATAGGTCGGCGGGTGGCTCGTCTCGAGGGTGCGCCATGCTGCCCGGGTATCGGCGAGCGTCACGCCGTGGTGGCGGATGACGATGTGGCGATCCGTGGGCCCGGCGATGGCGGGGCGGGGATAGTCCCAGACACTTTCCTGCCCGGGGCCGGGCGGATCGGGGTCCGGATGGCCGAACAAAGCGATCGGCTCAGGCCTTTTCCAGCGTGCATTGCAGCGGATGCTGGTTCTGGCGGGCGAAATCCATCACCTGGTTCACCTTGGTCTCGGCCACCTCGTAAGGGAAGATTCCGCACACGCCGACGCCCTTCTGGTGGACATGCAGCATCACCCGCGTCGCCTCTTCCATGTCCATGCGGAAGAATCGCTTGAGGACGATCACCACGAACTCCATCGGCGTGTAATCGTCGTTCAGCAGCAGCACCTTGTACTGGCTCGGTTTCTTGGGCTTGGTCCGCGTCTTGGTGGCGACGCCGACTTGGCCATCGCCGTCTTGTCCATCGTCGTCGCCCTCGGCGGCGCGGGCGGGAAAGGGAGGAAGGCGGTCGATCATTGCAGGCCCATTATCGTAACGCTTTGCCAAATCGCAAGGCGGACGAGCGTTTCAAGCCACGTTTCGGGTTAAGAAAACGCTGAAATGCCGTGCTGGGCGATCGCAAAATTGAGCGGACGAAAAAAAGGGGCCGGATGGCGCGATGCCATCCGGCCCGGGTGTCCAATCGCCGGGCGGGGAGAGAGGAGAGAGTGCCCGGCGGATTGAAGCTGGTTATGTCGCTTAGGCGGCCTTGCGGACCTTCTCCGCGGCGAGGCTCATGCGGTTCGAAACCGGTGCGAAGGCTTCGTTGGCGAGCTTCAGCATGGCTTCGGTGTTCTTCGAGGTGGTCGAAACCATCGCATCGAAGTTGCGGCGCATGATTTCGCCCTGCAGCTGGAGCAGCTCGGTCGGCGACTTCACGGCAGCCATCTTCTTGACATCGGCCTGGACGGTCTCGGCAGCAGTCTTCGCTTCTTCGACATATGTGCGGCCCATGTCCTGCATGCCCGAAGCGAGGATCTTGCCCGATTCCACGAGAGCTTCGAAATTGCCCTTCTGGAATTCGACGGTGTCCTTGGTCAGCTCGGTGCCCTTGTCGTAGGCAGCCTTGGCGCGCGTCTGCATGTCGGCAGCAACTTCCTTGGCCTTGGCGGTGTAGTCGGTGGTCTTGGCGTTCTCGGCGGTGGCCATGATATTTTCCTTCAGCTTGGAAATCGGGGTGGTGTTGGTGGCAGCCGCTTTCTTGCGAGCGGCGGTAGTCTTCGCGGCAACCGGTGTCTTGGCCGGGGCCTTCTTCTTTGCGACGGTCTTGGCGGCAGCTTTCTTCGGCTTGGCCTTTTTCGGTGCAGCCTTCTCGGCAGAGACCTTCTTGGGCGTTACCTTCTTCGGCGTTGCCGTCTCGGCAGGCGCGGCGACGGCTTCGGCGACCTTGTCGGTCTTTACCGGGGCTGTCGTGTCCGCTTCGACAGCTTTTTCGACGGTCTTCGCGCTCACGCTCGACTTGGCGGCGTCGGCAGTCTTCTTCTCCGCCGCGTCGGCGAAAGCCTTCTCGGCGGCGGCATCGATTTTGCTCTGGCTGTCGGCCATGGGAACCTCGCTTTTGTTGCAGTGCACAAAATAGGCATTGCAGGTGCGAAGTCAAGTGTTTTTGTGCAGTGCACAATAAAGCGCGACAAGCCGTTATGTCAGAGGGTTAGCGCGTGGCGACGTAGCGTCCCGGCGCGTCTTCGATCACTTTGTCGCCCTTGCTGCCCGGCCTGCGCTTGCCCTTGGCGGGCACGGTTCCGCCATCCTGCTCGCGCAGCCAATCGATCCAGTCGGGCCACCAGCTCCCGGGATGCTCGACCGCGCCTTCACGGAATTCGGCCAAGGTGCGCGGCTCGCCGTCGTTGAGCCAGTACTGGTACTTGCCCGCATCGGGCGGATTGACCACGCCCGCGATGTGGCCGGACCCGGCCAGAACGAACTTGATCGGCCCCTTGAAGTGGTCGGTGATTTTCCAGACACTTTCGGCCGGGGCGATATGGTCTTCCTTGCCGGCCTGCACATAGGTGGGCGTTTCCACGATCCCGAGATCGATCGGCGTATTGTCGACGCTGAGCGCACCCGGTTCGACGAGCTTGTTGTCCTTGTAGAGATCGCGCAGATATTGCTGGTGCCACTTGGCGGGCAGGTTGGTGACATCGCCGTTCCAGTGCAGCAGGTCGAAGGCCGGATAATCCTCGCCCAGCAGGTAGTTGTTGACGACATAGTTCCAGATCAAATCCGTGCCGCGCAGCAAGTTGAAGGCCGCCGCCATATAGCGCCCGTCGAGATAGCCGTCCGCGCTCATTGCCTTGACCATTCCCAGCTGCTGGTCGTCGACGAAGTTGAGCAGTTCGCCCGCCTTCTCGAAATCCACTTGCGCGGTGAAGAAGGTCGCGCTCTTCACCTTGTCCTGCTCGCCGCGGCGGTGCAGCAGCGACAGCGTTGCGGCCAGCGTGGTCCCGGCGACGCAATAGCCGATCGCATGGACGGCCGGCACGTTCAGCCGCTCCCGAATGTGGTCCATCGCGTCCATCTGGGCGCGGACGTAATCGTCCCAGATCACGTCCTTCATGCTGGCATCGGCCGATTTCCAGCTGACCATGAACACGGTCACGCCCTGGTCGACCGCCCATTTGACGAAGCTCTTCTTCGCATTGAGATCGAGGATGTAGAAGCGGTTGATCCAGGGCGGGAAGATCACCAGCGGCGTCGCCATCACATTGTCGGTAGAGGGCGAATACTGGATCAGCTGGTAGAGCGGCGTTTCATGCACCACCTTGCCCGGTGTCACGGCGATATTCTCGCCCAGCGTAAAGGCGCTGGTGTCCGTGTGGGAAAGCTGGCCGCGCCTGAGATCGTTCAGCAGGTGCTCCATGCCCTTGACCAGATTGTCGCCGCGGCTTTCCAGCGTCCGCTCCATCACCACCGGATTGAGGAGGGGGAAATTCGCCGGGCTGGCGGCCTCGGTGATCGCCTTGGTGGTAAAGCGCAGCTGCTCGCGCTTGTCCTCGCTCAGCCCTTCCATCTGGTCGACCATGTCGCCCACGCGTTGGGCGAGGAACAGGTAGGTCTGGTGGATGAGCGCAAAGGCGGGATGCGCACGCCACTTGGGGTCGGCGAAGCGGCGATCCTTCAATGGCATTTCGGGATCGTCCGCAGGGACACCGGTCATTTCGCCCAGGCCGTATTGCCCCAGCACCTGCTGCCACAGCTGCATGCCTTCCTGCATCAGCTGCTGCTGCTGGGCCGGATCGGCGATCGGCATCTGGCGGAACCAGTCCTGAGCGATGCTCTGCCAGCGCGTGGGGTCGAAATAGGGCGCCATGGCCTGCGGATTGGCGAGCTGTTCGGCCTGATACTGCATCCACATGGTTTGCAGCTTCGTGCCGACCTCGGCCCAGTGCTGCGCGTCTTCCGGCTTCATCGGCGTATCGCCCATTATGCCGCCCGCCATCGCGCCCTGAAACGGCGCGAACATCATCCGCGCCAGCTTGGCCGGGGCTTCGTACATGTTCGTGAAGGGATCGGGGCCTGTCTCGGTCATTGTCGCTCCTGATCTTTAGCACGCGCTAATGGGGCAAGCGCAAATTGGGGCAAGCGCGGATTGGGTCCGACATAGGATATTGCGGGTCCGCAAGCACCCAGGCCGATTGCACCTGCACCGTGAATAGGTAATCAGTGTAACTCGTGTAACGCCTTACGGAGCCGGAATGTCCGAAGAATTCTACCGCATCAAGCGTATGCCCCCCTATGTCATCGCTGAAGTCAACGCGATGCGGCATGCGGCGCGGCAGGCAGGGCGCGACATCATCGACCTCGGCATGGGCAATCCCGACCAGCCGCCGCCGCAGCACGTCATCGACAAGCTGTGCGAAGTCGCGGCGAAGCCCGACGCACATGGCTATTCACAGTCGAAAGGCATTCCCGGCCTGCGCCGCGCCCAGGCGAATTACTACCAGCGGCGGTTCGGGGTCGAATTGGATCCGGAACGCGAGGTGGTGGTCACCATGGGATCGAAGGAAGGCCTATCCTCCATGGCCACCGCCATCAGCGCGCCGGGCGACGTGATCCTGGCACCCAGTCCGGCCTATCCGATCCACACCTATGGCTTCATGATCGCCGGCGCCACGATCCGCAGCGTGCCGACGACGCCGGACGAGAATTACTGGAAGGCGCTGGACAATGCGATGGCCTACACGGTCCCGCGCCCGACGGTGCTGGTGGTCAATTATCCCAGCAATCCCACGGCCGAAACGGTCGATCTCGATTTCTACGAGCGGCTGGTCGCGTGGGCCAAGCGCAACGAGGTCTGGGTGCTGTCCGACCTTGCCTATTCGGAACTTTATTACGACGGGAAGCCGACTCGCTCGATCCTCGAAGTGCCGGGCGCAAAAGATGTCGCGGTGGAATTCACCTCCATGTCCAAGACCTTTTCCATGGCCGGCTGGCGGATCGGCTTCTGCGTCGGCAATCCCACGCTGATCGCCGCACTCACGCGGGTGAAGAGCTACCTCGACTATGGCGCGTTCACTCCGGTGCAGGCCGCAGCCTGCGCGGCGCTCAACGGGCCGCAGGACGTGGTCGAGCAGAACCGCGCCCGCTACCAGTCGCGGCGCGACGTGATGGTCGAAAGCTTCAGCCGCGCGGGCTGGGCGATCCCCAATCCCCCCGCCAGCATGTTTACCTGGGCCAAGTTGCCGCCGGGCTTCGAGCATATGGGCAGCCTCGAATTTTCGAAACAGCTGCTGCAGGAGGCCGGTGTCGCGGTGGCGGCCGGCATCGGTTTCGGCGAGGAGGGCGAGGGCCATGTCCGCATCGCCATGGTCGAGAACGAGCAGCGCATCCGGCAGGCCGCGCGCAACATCAAGAAGTTCCTCTCCGACCACGCGCGCTGAGGCGATTGCCGGTCAGGCGTTGCTGGACAGGCCGGTTGCGATCGGCAACTGTGATCGCGCTCACCCGACCACTTGCACAAAGGATCCAGTATGCAGCCCAACGACCGCGTTTCGATCGAGCTTGGCGACAATGGCGTGGCGCAGGTGTGCTTCACCCGCGGCGACAAGATGAACGCGCTCGACCAGGCGCAATTCGCCGGCATCATCGAGGCGGGCGAGGCGCTGCGCGAGATGGAGGGCCTGCGCGTCGTGGTCCTCTCTGGCGAGGGGCGGGCGTTTTGCGCCGGGCTCGACCTGTCGAACTTCAACGCCGCACCCGATGTCGATCGCACGCCGCTGACCGAGCGGACGCACGGCAATGCCAACCAGGCGCAAGAGGTCGCGATGACCTGGCGCAAGTGCCCGGTCCCGGTGATCGCGGCAGTCCACGGCGTATGCTTCGGCGGCGGACTGCAGATCGCCAGCGGCGCGGACATCCGCGTGATCCACCCCGACACCCGCATGGCGGTGATGGAAATGAAGTGGGGCCTCGTGCCCGACATGGGCGGCTATGCCTTATGGCGCGGGCTGGTGCGTGACGACGTGCTGCGCGAACTGACCTATACCAACCGCGAATTCACCGGCGCGCAGGCGCTGGACCTCGGCTTCGCCACCATGGTGGAGGACGATCCCCTCGCCCGCGCCACTGCGCTGGCCGAAATCATCGCCAACAAGAACCCCGCCGCCATCCGCGGTGCCAAGCGCCTGTTCAAGGTGATGCACGAAGAGGGCGAAGACGCGATCCTGATGGCCGAGAGCGAGGAGCAGGCAGGTATCATCCGCAAGCCCGACCAGATCGAGGCGGTGACGGCGGAGATGCAGAAACGCGCGCCGAAGTTTGCGTGAGGAGGGGAACACTTCCGTTCGAGCTAGCCAGAGCCCGAACGGTCTATCCTCAAAACATTATCTCTCCCACGATCAGACCCACGGATATCACCGCGCCGGCGATGGGAACCGCGATAGGGACCGTATACGCTGCCTGGTCCGCCGACTTTCGGAGTTTCAGCCTGACGAGGGCGAGGTTCGCTGCCGCAAAGACGCTCAGGATGATATAGCTCGTCCAGCCTGCCAGTTGTTCGGTCGGGAAAAAAAGCGCCAGCATTGCGACAGCAAGGCCCGAAAGGAGGGTTGCGACGACTGGCGTCCCCGTTTTTTCGTTGATTTTAGCAAGCCAGTCAGGGGCGGCGTTCCTTCGCCTGCTCAGGTCATGCACGACCCTGGGTGCCATGACGATTTGCGCCATCGCGCCATTGACGATCATTGCGAGGCTTACCGCACCAAGCAGGTAGCCGTTGCCGCCTTTCTCCCGGACCAGATCGACTAGCGGTGCTCTGCTCTCACGCAGAACGTCCGCGGGCAGCACGCTTACCGCCGTTGCGGATACAAGCAGGTAGAGCAGCAGGGAAGCAATCAGGGTAAACCAGATCGCCCGTGGCATGGCCGTGCTCTGATCTTTGGTTTCTTCACTAAGCGTAACGAGATCCTCGAAGCCGACATACGCATAGAAGGCCAGGAATGCCGCCGGAAGCATGGCGCCCGCCAGACTTTTTCCTGGCTCGGACCAGGCACTTGCGAATTGCCGCGGGAAATCGCCCAGGTCGGCCCATCCGTACCAGACCACCCAGAGCAGGCCGCACACGCCGGCAATCGTTGTAATTGCCATGAACCACGAGGATTGCCGGATACCCGCGACCGCGAAAGCAGTCAGCGTCGCTGTCAGTATCGGCACGGCCCACCACTTCGAAATCGACAGGAAGACATTCGAATAACCGACGAACCCGGTCACGATCGCCGCTGCGGATACGATACCTGTCGCGACGATCCCCCAGCCGGCAAGGCCGGTGAGAAGGCGTGACCCGAATCCCGCCGACACATAGGCCGCACTTCCGCCGCTCTCAGGCAACCGCGTGCATAGTTCAGCATATGACAACGCAGTAAAACCTGCGGCCAGGGACGCTAACAGGAACGCGATCGGAGCCAAGGCTCCGGCAAGGCCGATGATATCGCCAATCACCACATAGATGCCTGCCCCAACGACTGTGCCCAGACCGTAGAGCATCAGTACCCATGGGCCGATATCGCGGTGAAGGGTTGGCTGGGTGGGCGAACCGGATGACTGCGCTTGAGTGGGTGCCATATGCTTACAAACAGCGACGGGCGCGGAAGTTCAAAAGAAAGGTGGATCGAGCGTATGGTTCGCGCACGTGAGCGAAGTGGCCGTCGATTTTCCTAGGCGCCGACGCAAACCCCTTTCCTACTCGCGCCGAATTTGCCTTAACCTCGCGGATGACGAACCAACCGCACCCCTCCTCGTTCGCGCCCGCCAGCGATTCCGCTACCGAGACGCTCCCTGCAACCCTTGATGCATCCCCCGCCACTCCCTCTACTGCCGAGCGGCACGACGGCTGGACGCCTGCCAAGCAGGCCGCGTTCCTGCGCGAACTGGGGGCGACGCATAATGTTTCCGCCGCGGCGCGAGCTGTGGGGATGGGGAGGCAGTCGGCCTACAAGCTGCGCGCGCGGCTCCGCGGGACACCGTTCGATCGCGCGTGGGAGGCGGCCTTCGCCTCGCGCTTCGACGCGCTGGCCGAAGCGGCGCTCGATCGGGCATTGAACGGGGTCGAGGTCCCGCACTTCTACAATGGCGAGCTGATCGGCACCTCGCGCAAATACGACGATCGGCTGACCTTGTCGCTGCTCGCCATGCGGCGCGAACTCGTGCGCAAGCCGAAATACGATTTCCTGCCCGAAGCCGCCTATGAAACCGGCGATCTCGCTGCGCTGGCCGACCGGGTGGAGCAGGGGCCAGAGCAATGGCGGTCGAATGCCGATGCCGAATGCAAGGCCCGCAAGAAGGCGAAGAAGGCGAGCGGCAAGTAAGGTGCGGGGGGGGGGGGGCAGCCCGCGCAGTGCCGCTCTTGCGAAAAAGAGATCAATGCGTTTTGTAACAGTGTTTTAGCGCATATCACAAATGGGCGACAGGGTGTCGCCTTTGTCGCCGCAGTGTCGCCCTAACCGAACACCGCCACGCACTGCATTCCGTCGAGCACCTGTTTGCCGTCCGCGTTCCACAGGCGCAGCCGCTCGCTCGAATAGCCGGCATCGGCATGCTGGCTGGCATTCTCGGACAGCCACCAGCCGTCGCGCGTCGTCGGTTCGGTGTCGAGCAGGTTGAACGACCAGTTGATCGAGCTGATCGGGCCCTGCCGCTCCATCGCGCGCATCGCGCCGGGTGGCAGGACGTCGCCGAGCAGGATGAGCTCGCTGACGGGGTCGAGGCCTTCGCGCTCGGTCAGCCGCGCCCAGCGGCGCACCACCGGATCGCCAGGGCCGCGCATCTCCTGCGCGCGCAGGATCTCGAAATTGTTCTGGATGAAGGCGAGGCCCTTGCCATTCATCGCCGGTTCCTGGTCTTCCGGCGCGCCGGGCCAGCTCTCGACCGGTGCGGCGGGGTGCACGGCATTAGGCTCGCGCGCTGTGCCGAACAGCCAGAAGGCGGTGAGGGTGCATTTGCCCTCGCACCAGATCTCGCTGCGCACCTGCGCCACATTGCGCCCCTGCCGCACGATCTCGCGCCGCAGTTCCACCTCCGGCCCGGTCGGTGCGACAAATGCCACCTGGCCAGCGCGCAGCGGCGGCAGGTCGGGAAAGGCGCGCACGGCGGCGAGATAGGCGATCAGGGCGGAGGCGCCGCCATAAAGGGTGCGCCCCTGCATCCAGTTGTCGAGGCCGCTGAAACGGGTCGCGCCGCCTTCGGCGGTGACGGGGTCGATAAGATCGGCAAGGCTCATGGGGGCTGTCATTGCGGTTGAGCGTGCGTCCGTCCAGAGTGACGTTACGGAAGGGTGTCACGCGGCGATTGCCAAGCCCGCGCAGAATCGCTAGTGCGCCGCTTCCCTTGCCGAGAGGCAAGGGCGAGGCCCGATGGCGGAGTGGTTACGCAGAGGACTGCAAATCCTTGCACGCCGGTTCGATTCCGGCTCGGGCCTCCACTTCCCGCCCTTGGGAATGTGCCGCTTTAGCTCAGTTGGTAGAGCACATCATTCGTAATGATGGGGTCACGTGTTCGAGTCACGTAAGCGGCACCACTACTTTAACAGTCAAAAATCGAAATCCTTAGCGAACGACCCGCTCGGCATCGCACGACGGACGTTCTACCGCTGGTATGACCGCTACCTTGAAGGCGGGCCCGAAGCACTGGCAGACCGGCCATCGGCGCCAAGCAAGGTGTGGAACCGTATTGTGCCCGAGGTGCAGGATCAGATCGTCGAGATGGCGCTGGAGCAGGCCGAGCTGTCACCGCGAAAGCTGGCCGTGCGCTTCACCGACGAGAAGGGCTACTTCGTCTCGGAAGCCACGGTTTACCGGCTGCTGAAGGCCCACGACCTGATCACCAGCCCGGTCTACACGGTGATCAAGGCGGCAGAGGCGTTCCATACGAAGACCACCCGCCCAAACGAGATGTGGCAGACGGATTTTACCTACTTCAAGATCATCGGGTGGGCTGCTCGACGATTACTCGCGCTACATCATCGCCTGGCGGCTGTGCTCAACGATAAAGGCTGAGGACGTTACCGACACGCTGGACATGGCACTCGCCGCCTCAGGCCGCGATCATGCCAATGGGCTGCACCGGCCGCGCCTGCCCAGCGACAATGGCCCCAGCTACATCGCCGGCGAACTGGCCGACTATCTCGACGGGAAGGCAATGGATCATGTGCGCGGCGCACCTTTCCATCCGCAGACCCAAGGCAAGATCGAGCGCTGGCACCAGACGCTCAAGAACCGCGTGCTGCTGGAGAACTACTTCCTGCCCGGCGATCTCGAACAGCAGATCGAGGCCTTCGTCGAGCACTACAATCACCAGCGCTACCACGAGAGCCTCGACAATGTGACACCCGCCGACGCCTACTTCGGCAGAGCACCCGCGATCATCAGACGACGAGAAAGGATCAAGCGAAAGACACTCGAATATCGGCGCTTGCAACACCGCAAGCTCGCCGCCTAAACATCACCCAACACGAGGCCCACGATCCGTAACCCTACGCCCCAAGGTGTGCCAAATGTTCTGACGACGGACAGAGGCGCTGGTCGACGGGGTGATGGCGCTGCTGCCGCTGGCGGTGATGTTCTACTACAGACCGATGCTGGCGTTCATCGCCCTCGTGGCTTTCGGCCTCTACGCGCTGGTGCGGGCGATCAGTTTCTCCTTCCAGCGCGAGGCGCAGGAAGCGAGCATCATCACCAAAGGCAAGGAACAGTCGACCCTGATCGAGACCGTTCGCGGCATGGTGACCCTGCGCCTGTTCGGGCGCCATGCGCTGTGGCAGACCCGGTTGACCGATGCGGTCAATTCGAATGTCCGGCTGGCGCGGATCGGAATCTGGCAATCGACGGCGCGGGCTTCAGCGTCGGCATGGTCTTCGCCTATATCGCCTACAAGGGGCAGTTCATCAGCAAGTCTGCCGCGCTGATCGACCAGGCGATCGCCTTCAAGATGCTGGGCCTGCATCTTGAGCGTCAGTCGGACATCGCCCTCTCGCCCGGAGACCGGAACTTCCAGCCCGGCACCGATGCCGTGACCGAGCTGAAGGGCAAGATCGAGATGCGTGATATCTTCTATCGCTATTCGGCGAGCGACCCGATGGTATTACAGGGCGTAAGCCTGACGATCGAGCAGGGGGAGCACGTCGCGATCACCGGCCCCTCGGGCGGAGGGAAATCCACCTTGCTCAAGGTCATGCTCGGCCTCGTCGAGCCGGAAAGCGGCGAGATGCTGATCGACGGCACCTGATTGCCACCGGAGCACCATTTCAAAGTAAAGGCTTGCTTGCCATGTATTGCGCGAGGTTCGGAGTTTGGCGGGCCATCGGTCGGATCGATCGCACGTTCGATGGCGCGTTCGGAACAAGATTTATGGTAGCTACGAACGGATCGGGCCCGAAAAGCCCGGGCTGACCGCCGACTTGAAAGCAGACTGAAAAAGGGGTGCCCCGTAAGGCGCCCCTTTTTGTTTGCAGCGCTATTTAAGCGGCAGGATCTTGCCGATGATGTAATCGGCCGCCTCTTCCGGGCTCATCTCCACTGTGTTGACCCGGATTTCGGGATCTTCGGGTGCCTCATAGGGGCTGTCGATACCCGTGAAGTTCTTGAGCTTGCCCTCGCGGGCCTTCTTGTAAAGCCCCTTCACATCGCGTGCCTCGGCGACCTCCAGCGGCGTGTCGACGTGGATTTCGATGAACTCGCCCGCGTCGATCATGTCGCGCACCAGCTGGCGATCAGCCCGGAACGGACTGATGAAGGCCGTCAAAACGATCAGGCCCGCATCGGTCATCAGCTTGGCGACTTCGCCGATGCGGCGGATGTTCTCGATCCGGTCGCTTTCCGTGAAGCCCAGGTCCTTGTTGAGACCATGGCGGACATTGTCGCCATCGAGCAGGAAGGTGTGGCGATTCATTATCGCGAGCTTCTTCTCCACCTCGTTCGCAATGGTCGACTTGCCCGAGCCGGACAGGCCGGTGAACCACAGCACACGTGGTGTCTGGTTCTTCATGCCGGCGTGGTGATCGCGGGTGATGTCCGTCGCCTGCCAGTGCACGTTCTGGCTTCGGCGGAGGCTGAAGTGCAGCATGCCGGCCCCGACCGTGCGATTGCTGATCTTGTCGATCAGGATGAAGCCGCCCAGCGCGCGGTTCTCCTCATAGGGGTCGAACACGATCCGCTTGTCGGTGGTAATCTCGCACACGCCGATCTGGTTGAGATGCAGCGTCTGCGCGGCGAGATGGTCCATCGTATTGACGTCGATCTCGTATTTCGGCTCCGCGATAGTCACGCTGACCATCTGCGTGCCGAGCTTGAGCCAGTAAGCGCGGCCGACCACCAGCGCTTCGTCGTCCATCCACACGATGGTGCTTTCGAACTGGTCGGCCACCTCGGGCGGATTGTCGGCGGCAGCGAGCACATCGCCGCGCGAGCAGTCGATCTCGTCGTCCAGAGTGATGGTGACCGACTGGCCGGCAATCGCCTCGTCGAGATCGCCTGACATTGTCACGATCGATTTGACCTTGCTCGTCTTGCCCGCGGGCAGCGAGCGCAGCATGTCTCCGGGCTTGACGCTGCCGGTCGAAATCAGGCCGCTGAAGCCCCGGAAATCGAGGTTGGGGCGGTTGACCCACTGCACCGGCATGCGGAACGGCTTGGCCAGATTGGCAGCGCTGCGCACTTCGACCGCTTCGAGGTGATCGACCAGCGTCGGGCCGTCGTACCAGCTCGTATTGTCCGATGATGTGGTGATGTTGTCGCCCGCGAGGCCCGAGATCGGGATGGCGGTAAAGCTCTCGATCCCGATGCTCCTGGCGAACTCCTCGTAATCCGCAACGATCGCGTCGAACTTGGCCTGGTCGTAACCGATCAGATCCATCTTGTTCACGGCGAGGACGAGGTTCTTGATGCCGAGCTGGTGGCACAGGAAGCTGTGGCGCTTGGTCTGCACCAGCACGCCCTTGCGCGCATCGATCAGGATGCAGGCGAGGTCCGCGGTCGATGCCCCGGTGACCATGTTGCGCGTGTACTGCTCGTGGCCCGGGCAGTCGGCGACGATGAACTTGCGCTTCTCGGTCGCGAAAAAGCGGTAGGCGACGTCGATCGTGATGCCCTGTTCGCGCTCGGCGGCGAGGCCGTCGACCAGCAGGGCGAAATCGATTTCCTGCCCCTGCGTGCCGACGCGCTTGCTGTCGGCTTCGAGGCTGGCGAGCTGGTCCTCGAAGATCATCTTCGAATCGTAGAGCAGGCGGCCGATCAGGGTCGACTTGCCATCGTCCACGCTACCACAGGTGATGAAGCGCAGCATCGACTTGTTCTGGTGTTGCTCGAGATAGGCGTCGATATCCTCGGCGATGAGGGCGTCGGTCTTGTAAATCGGGTCGGTCATAGGTCTCAAATCCGTTCGGGCTGAGCTTGTCGAAGCCCTGCACTTTCTTCGATCCCGCCGGTCCAGAAAAAGGACGGCCCTTCGACAAGCTCAGGGCGAACGGGAACTACGGTTGCAGCGTTAGAAGTAGCCTTCCTGCTTCTTTTTCTCCATCGACGCGTCGCCCGCGTCCTTGTCGATCACGCGGCCCTGACGCTCGCTGGTGGTGGTGAGCAGCATTTCCTGCACCACCTCGCTCAGCGTGGCGGCCTCGCTCTCGACCGCGCCGGTCAGCGGGAAGCAGCCCAGCGTGCGGAAACGGATCGGTTTCTCGGTGATCTCGGGGCGATAGCCCATGACCTTTTCCAGCCGGTCGAGGTCGTCGGCCATGAACAGGCCGCCTTCATACTCGAAGGTCGGGCGCGGTGCGCTGAAATAGAGCGGCACGATCTCGATATTCTCGGCCATGATGTACTGCCAGATGTCGAGCTCGGTCCAATTGGAGAGCGGGAAGACGCGGATGCTCTCGCCTTTCTTCTTCCGCGCGTTGTAGAGGTTCCACAGTTCGGGGCGCTGGTTCTTCGGGTCCCAGCCATGGCTGGCGGTGCGGAACGAGAAGATGCGCTCCTTGGCGCGGCTCTTTTCCTCGTCGCGGCGGGCGCCACCGAAGGCCGCGTCGAAGCCGTATTTGTCGAGCGCTTGCTTCAGCCCTTCGGTCTTCCACATGTCGGTATGCAGCGGGCCGTGGTCGAACGGGTTGATCCCGCGCTCCTTGGCTTCGGGGTTCTGGTAGACGATCAGCTCCATCCCCGCATCCTGCGCGCTCTTCTCGCGCAGGGCGTACATGTCCTGGAACTTCCAGGTCGTGTCGACATGCATCAGCGGGAAGGGCGGGGGCGAGGGATAGAATGCCTTCTTCGCCAGGTGCAACATCACCGCACTGTCCTTGCCGATCGAATAGAGCATGACCGGCTTCTCCGCCTCGGCAGCCACTTCGCGCATGATATGGATGCTTTCGGCCTCGAGGCGCTGGAGATGGGTAAGGGTTTTCGCGTCGCTCATCGGAACTCCTTTTTCGGCGGCGAGCCGTAGCGGCCCAGCAATCGGATGGACCTCCCATATGGGAGGCATTATGAAGTCTGCATGCGTATTCCGAATATTGGCGAAGTCGAACTGCTCGTGCCCTTGCAGGAGGGTATTTTCGAGCAGCCGATGTGGTCGACGTTTCTGCGCCGTCTGAAGCGCGTTGCAGGCGTGGACAGCGCGATGATCCGCCTGCGTATTCCCGGCGCACGCGACGAGATCGATCTTCTCGAGGGGAATATACGGGCATCGGCAGACCTGCCTTTCGCTAGTCTACGGGAGGGCCGCGTTTATTCGGCGGACGAATTGGGTGAGCCGAGGGCGGGCGAGTCGGATATGCGTGCCATCCGACTGACGGGGTCCGAAGGGATCGAGGCGTGGATGGCGCTTCTGGGGAGTGACCTCGATGCCGAACATTCGCGCCTGCTCACCGCTCTCGCGCCATATTTCCGCGTCTCCTTGCGCGTTCTCGCGAGCATGGAGCGCGAAAAGGCACGGGCCTCGCTAAGTGCGGACGCGTTGGCCCGGATGAACTTCGGGTGGGTCGCGCTGGACGAACGCTGCCGCGTCGTCGAATGCGATCCCCAGGCAGAGCGTTTTCTCGCGCGCTCGGGAGCGCTCAGACGCGGTCCGTACGATCGCCTGACACCCTTCTTCCCTAAAATCGATCGCCAACTCACCGCGCTGGTACGCGAATGTGCAGCCGATCGGCATCTGCGTCCTCGCGCCATCAATTTGAGCCGCGATCCCTGGGTGGAGGTGCTGGTATCGCCCATCCACCTCGACACTCTTGTCGGCGACAGCCGCGCAGTCGCCATGCTCTATCTGCGCGGCGATCGCTCCTCCAGTGCGGACCGGCACGAGCAATTGGCCGACCTGTTCGACCTGACGCCGGCGGAGGCACGGCTGGCGTGGTCGCTATCGCAGGGCCTATCGATTGCCGAGGCGGCGGAACAACACGGTCTGACCATCGAGACGGCGCGGTACTACTCGAAGAAGATCTACGCAAAGACCGGCGCGCGCGGGCAGGTTGACTTGGTGCGCAACATCCTCACCGGAGTGCTGGCGCTGGCCTAGTCGGTCCGCGCGGTGAGGTCCGGCCAGAAAGCATCTGCGCCGCGTTCGATCACGCTCTCCCCAAGCTCTTTGCTCCAATACGCATCGCCGCCGAAGTCGCTGCGCCATTGCCGCAATCGCCCGGTGAACTGGTGGAGCGGATATTCCTGCGTGAAGCCGATCGCGCCATGGACCTGGTGGGCAATCCGTGCGCCTTCGCTCGCCGCGCGGTTGGCGCGCAGCTTGGCGGCAGCGATCTCGAACCCTGCGTCGCCGCGGTCGAGCGCTTCGGCGGCGCCCATTGCGGCACAATTGGCGGCCGCTGCCTCGCAAGCGAACGTTGCCAGCTCTTGTTGCACCGCCTGGAACTTGCCGAGCGGGCGCCCGAATTGCTGGCGCTCGTTCACGTAAGCAACGCTCATCGCCAGTGCCGCATCGAGCGCGCCGGCGATCTGCGCGGTGCGCGCAAAAGCGCCGAAATGGAAATGCGCCTCGGTTCCTTCCTCTGCGCGGCTGGCGACGATCCGGTCTACCAGCGGCAGGCCGAGTGCGTGAAAGCCGGCGAGGCGGAACACGGTCAGCGCATCGACATGGTCCCCGCCGAAGCCGCCATCCGCTTCAGGCACAAGCAGCAGCGGTAGGCCAAGCTCATCGAGACGAGACCAGTCGCTGTCGGTCGAAGCGAACCCCAGCTCGGCAAACAGCGGATCGGCCATTTCGGCCAGCATTCGGCGGGTGTCGCTCATCTTAGCCCCAGCCCCCGCGCAATGATGCCCTTGAGGATTTCGCGCGTTCCGCCTCGCAACGAGAAGCTGGGCGCGACCTGCAGCAAATAGGCCGTGACGCTCGCGAGTAGCTCGTCGCTGGACAGGTCCATCTCGATTGCGCCTTGCACCAGCTCGGGAATTGCCTGTTCGTAGGCATTGCCGAGATCCTTGACCATGGTCGCCTCCAGCGCGTGATCTTCGCCCCGCGCGAGTTTCGCGGCCACCGATGCACTCATCAAGCGCAAGGTCCAGGCATCGGACGCCAGCCTGCCGACAAGGTCACGCACCGAGGACTCTTGATCCTTTTCCGCGTGACGCACCAGTTCGAGAAAGAGCACCATCGACGATAAATATCGCTCCGGCCCCGAACGCTCCAGCGACAACTCCGCAGTCGCCTGTCGCCAGCCCTGGCCTTCCTCGCCGAGCAAAGCGGAGGCAGGCAGGCGGACGTCCTCGAAGAACACCTCATTGAATTCATGCGCGCCGGTAAGATCGATGATGGGTTTTATCGAGACGCCCGGTGCATCCATCGGAATGACGAATTGCGACAGGCCCTGCTGCCGCTCCGATCCTGCCTCGGAGCGGATCAGCGCGATCATGAAGTGCGACCAGTGCGCCCCGGTGGTCCAGACCTTCTGCCCGTTGATGACCCACTCGTTGCCATCGCGCCGTGCGGATGTCCTGACCGAAGCGAGGTCCGATCCCGAGTTCGGCTCGGACAGACCGATGCAGGCGAACACTTCGCCTCGCGCCATGCCGGGCACCCAGCGCTCTTTCAGTTCGTCGTTGCCGAGCCGCAGCAGCAGCGGCCCGCTCTGCCGGTCCGCGATCCAGTGCGCGCCGACCGGAGCGCCGGCGGCCAGCAATTCCTCGATCACGACATAGCGTTCGAGCTGGCTGCGCTCGTGCCCGCCATACTCTTTCGGCCAGGTCATGCCCAAGAGGCCTGCCTCGCCCAATCTCCGGCTGAACTCCGGATCGGCCTTGGTCCAGCAATTGGCCCGGCGCACCGGATCGCGCTCGCCATGCTCGGCCACCAGCGCGCGAACCCTGGCTCGCAGCTCAGGCGCACTCTCAGGCCAGTCGACGGCTTCGGTGACGAAGGTCTGCACGCATTCTCCTCTCACCACCTCTCTCACCGATTTGCCGCCGCACCGCAAGACCCGTTGCAACGAGCAACGATTCCCGACAGTGTATCTGCAAGAGAGACGAGTCCCCCAAATTGAGGAGAGAACCCATGACCGATTACAAGAACCTCATCGACGGCGAGATGGTCGACAATGGCGAATGGCTGGATGTGCTGAACCCGGCCAACGAGCAGGTCGTCGGCCGGGTGCCCGCCTGCGGAAAGGACGAGCTCGACCGCGCTGTCGCCGCCGCCCGCCGGGCCTTCAAGGATTGGCGCAAGACCTCGCAGGAAGAGCGCCAGAAGGTCGTCCAGGGCATTGCCGCCGCGATCAAGGACAATGCGGACGAGCTGTTCCGCCTGCTCACCACCGAACAGGGCAAGCCGCACGCGCAAGCCCAACAGGAGATCTACGGCGCTGCGGGCCTCGCCGCAGCACAGTCGACGCTGACGCTGGACGATGTCGTTAATCAGGACGACGACCAACGCCTCAGCCGCACGCGCCGCGTACCCGTGGGCGTGGTCGGCGGCATCGTGCCGTGGAACTTCCCGGTGATGATGGCGATCCAGAAGATCGTCCCCGCGCTGGTCGCTGGCTGCACGATCGTGCTCAAGCCTTCGCCCTTCACACCGCTGACGACGCTGCGCATTGCCGAGCTGATCAAGGACGTGGTGCCGGCAGGCACGGTCAACATCATCACCGGCGAGGATAACCTCGGCCCGATGATCACCGAACATCCCGATATCGACAAAATCACCTTCACCGGCTCCACCGCGACCGGTAAGAAGATCATGGAGGGCGCATCGGGCGATCTCAAGCGGATCACGCTGGAACTCGGCGGCAACGATGCCTCGATCGTGCTGCCCGATGCCGATGTCGAGAAGGTGGCGGAGCAGCTGTTCTGGTCCAGCTTCTCCAACGCCGGGCAAGTCTGCATCGCGGCCAAGCGCGTCTACATCCACAAGGATATTTACGACGATCTCAGCAAAGCCATCGCCGAATATGCCAAAAACGTGGTTGTCGGCGACGGCTCGCAGCAGGGGACGGGTGTCGGCCCGATCCAGAACAAGAAGCAGTACGAGCGCGTGCTTGAGCTGATCCAGGATGCCAAAGACAATGGCTACAAGTTCCTGACCGGCGGCACCAAGGATCCGTCGGGCACCGGTTATTACGTGCCGATCACCATCCTCGACAATCCGCCCGAAGATGCGCGCATCGTGGCCGAGGAACAGTTCGGTCCGGTCATGCCGCTGCTCAAGTTCGACAGCATCGACGAAGCCATCGAGCGGGCGAACAATTCGGAATACGGCCTTGCCGGTGCGGTCTGGACCAAAGATACCGACAAGGGTGTCGAGATCGCCGAGCAACTCGAAACAGGCACGGTGTGGATCAACGAATTCATGCACCTTTCGCCCTTCTCGCCCTTCGGCGGGCACAAGCAGTCGGGCTTCGGCGCGGAGTACGGCATCGACGGGCTGAAGGAATTCACCTACCCGCAGGTGATCACGGTCAAGCGCGACGCGGTCGTCTGAGCAGGCCGGGCATCGCCCACACCGCGACATTCGCCAGCAGCAACGCCGTCAGGATCGTTGCTGCTGGCGTTGTCGATTGTGCGCCGGCGAGGCCGAGCGAAGAGAAGATCACGTAGAGCGCGACGACGCAGCTCAACAGGGTGAAAGCGGTACTACGGCCGTGGCACCAAGGCGTCGTGTCTATAGGCCGTTCCTGCGGCGGTACGTAAGGCTCGGCCCGCGGCCGCGGCGCCCCGACGGCGAGCATGATGCCCACCTCGATCACGAACAGGATCGCGTCGAGGTGAATGAAGTGCAGCGTCACGACATCGTCGAGCACGAAGCGCAGCAAGCCATAGGCGATGACGTGGAAGACGATCGCCAACTTGGCCCCGATCGGCGGCACGCGGCGCGTGAACAGCCCGATGATTACGACCCCGGCGGTCGGGATGTTGTAGAAGCCGGTGAAGATGCGCACAATCTGCCACAGGGAAAGTAGCGCCAGGCCCGCGCCCTGCGAGGAAATAGCTGTGGCGGCTGCCGGACGCGCCGCGCGCCGACCACCAGTTCACGCCAGCGACCAGCGCCATCACGGCAACGCAGCTCGCCAGTGTCCAGATCAGAGTGTCCCCCACGGGCGATGCCTAGCCCGTGACTTCGGTGTGCCGCAATCGGGATCGCAAGGCGGAACGGCGAAGGTGGCGGTGCTGTCAGCCCATCACAACTTTTCTCAGCTCGAACGTCCTCCTTGCGCACCGATTGTGTTGAAAAAGTCGACCCCGCCACGTCGGAGGTCAAATTCGGGCAACAATGATTCAAAGTGAATTCGCCGCTTGAATCATTGAAACGATAAGCAACGCATCAAAGCTCTATTATTGCCGGCCAAAACGGGCGGCGGAGTTTTTCAACACAATAGAGCCGATCGCTGACGGCGCATTAAGCAATTCCAGACCAACCGAGGGGCGCTGCTTCCGGATAAGAAGGCTATGCGCATAATCCCATCCTCCAGAGAAACGCTCTTAGGCCATACGGTCAGGCGGCATAGACCCTACTATCCTTGGGTAGGAACCCACACCAAACTTGAACGGACCTTCCGTCTTAGTTAGTCGACAATTCAGCGACGAATTTGGAAACTGCATTTGCACACCGAACTTTTTCTGAAGGGCCGTCTGCGGCACGAACTGGCCGCAGAAGAAAAGACCTGGCTCGAAGAAGCGGTCGGTCGCACTATCCGGCTCGAGCCGCGGCAAACTCTGGTCGAACGCGGAGAGCGGATCGAGCATTCCTATTACATCATAGAAGGTACTGTCCTCCGCCATCTCGACGACCGGAAGGGTGAACGGCAGTTGGTCGGGTTGAACATTCCTGGTGACTTCGTCGACCTGCACGGCTTCCCGATGAAGCGGCTGGACCATAATACGGCGGCGGTCGGACATGTCCACCTGGCCGAGGTGCCGCATTCGGCCATTGGCAAGCTGGTCGAACGCTCAAGTCATCTCGCCCGCGCGTTGTGGTTTTCCACCTTGCTTGACGCGGCCATGCATCGTGAATGGATTTTCCGGCTCGGACGGCTCAATGCTGAGGGGCGGATTGCCCACCTCATTTGCGAGATTATAGAACGGCACAAGTTCGTCGGGTTGTATGACGGTCGCAACCTGCCCGTTTGCTTGCTCCAGCGCGACTATGCCGAGGCGTGCGGTATCACGCCCGTCCATGCCAATCGTAGCTTTCGGATTATGAAAGAACGCGGCGTGCTGGAACCGCATGGCGAAGGGCGCATCGAGATACTGGACGAGGCCGAGTTGAGACGGCTCGGCGAGTTTCGCGGGGATTATCTCTACGGCGAAGGTGCGCTGGCACTGGATTCCTTCGAGGACCGGGACGAGCAGGCTTCGCGATAAAGCTCCAGCGTCTCGCGTGCCATTCGCTGGGCGGAAAACCGTTCTTCGAACCGGCGGCGAATGGTTGAGCGGTCGAACTGCAGCAATTCGTCCAACCTGTTGATCGCTTCGGCAACGCTATCGACGACAATACCCGTTAACCCGTCTTCGATCACTTCGGGTACGCTACCCCGGCGCCATGCTACGACCGGCGTCCCGCATGCCATCGCCTCGATCATCACCAAGCCGAAAGGTTCGGGCCAGTCGATGGGAAACACCAGCGCGGCTGCCTTGCTTAGAAAGTCCTGCTTCTGGGTATCATCGACACTCCCGACATGCCTGATCCGCTTATCCAGCGCGGGCAGTACAACCTCTTGGAAATAATCAGGGTTGCCCGGATCGATGGGGCCGGCAAGCTGCAAGTCCCGGCCTGTTGCACGCGCGAGTTCTATTGCGCGATCCGGTCTCTTCTGATCCGTCATCCGGCCGAGGAATGCGAGGTATCCCCCGGATCCATCGCCCAAATGATATCGCTCTTTGGGCATGCCGTGATGCACCACCCCCGCCAAGCTGCCCCCTGGCACCGCTTTGGCCTGTGCCTGCGAAATCGCGATGATCCGTTCCTGCGGGAATGCTTTAAAATGCTCCACGTGATCCGGCTCGTCGGCGCGCCAGTGGATCGTGCGGAACGCCGGGATGCCGAGGGCATCCGCCACAGCGCTCGCATGGGCCGAGCCATGCAAATGAATGATATCATGCGCTCCGCCATGGGTCAGCAAGTCGCGCAGCAATTGCGCCTCCAGCACCGCACGCAGGCCCGGTGGAACGGAGCCCTCTTCCTGCTCGTGCCATGACAATGAACGGTAGTCGCCCACCTGTAGCACACCCGCAAGCGTGCGATCGGCCGACCCGAACAGGGTGACCTCGTGACCGTCATCGACCTGCGCCGCGGCAAGGTTCGCGATCACCCGCTCGGTTCCGCCGTAAGTGACGGGTGGGACCGGGTGAATGACAGGTGCGACGTGGGCTATACGCATGAAAGCAACATTTATCACCTTGATTGTCAGGAACTTGGGACAGTCACGGGCATCGGTACCTGCAGATCCGGAGCCCGTCGATGTTTGTTTGTCATATTGCCCTGCAAGGCTGCCTCACGCTGTCCGATGTCCCCTATGGTATCAATGCGGATACCGGTGGCCACATCACCTATCTGCTCGAACTGGCCTGTGCGAGCGCGCACGATCCGGCCATCGACCGTATCCACATCGTCACCCGCGGTTTTGCCGACGCGAAGCTGGGCATGCGGTTCGAAGCACAATGCGCCGAGGCGAAGGGCAAGATAAGGCTCGTCCGGCTGGATGATGGCGACCCGTCGTACCTGCCTAAAGAGGCCTTGCACGAACGTCATGACGAACTGTGCGAGGCGTTCCTAGCTTACCTGAAAGATCTCGACCGTAAGCCCGACGTTATCCACGCGCATTATGCCGATGCCGGTATTCTCGCCCGTAAAGCCAAGGAAGACCTTGGCATTCCCTATGTCTTCACCGGCCACTCGCTTGGCGCGGTCAAGCGCGAAGTCAATGGTGGCGCCGACGCAAGCTTGCGGTCGCGCATCGATGTCGAAGAGCGGGCATTGGCTCTTGCCGCCGCGGTGATAGCAAGTTCGCGTGACGAGGCGGAGGCGCAATACGCCCATTACGACTCCATCGAAGCGGGGCGCATCCGCGTCATCCCGCCCGGCTGCGACCTTACGCGGTTCGAAAGCGCGCTGCCCTCGGACAAGGTGCGCGCGGATCTGGCGCGGTTCCTGCGCGATCCGGCCAAGCCCATGCTGCTCGCCATTGCCCGGCCTGTTCGTAAAAAGAACCTGCTAGGACTGGTGGAGGCCTACGCCGGGGACCCGGAATTGCAGGACGCCGCCAACCTGGTGATCGTTGCGGGCTGCCGCTCCCTGCTCGGCGATCTGGAAACGGAATGCCGAGAGGTCATCCAGGAGCTGATCGAGGCTGTCGACCGGCATGATCTATACGGCAAAGTCGCTTATCCCAAGCACCATGAACCCACCGATATCCCGGCCTACTATGCCCTGGCCCGTGAGAGCGGTGGCGTGTTCGTGAACCCAGCACTCAACGAGCCTTTCGGCCTGACGCTGCTGGAAGCGGCCGCGTCGCGCCTGCCAGTGGTTGCAACCGACAGCGGCGGCCCGAACGATATCGTGGAACGCTGCAATAATGGCGAACTCGTCTGCCCGCGCGATCCGCTGGCGATTGCCGCTGCCTGCCGGGAGATCGTGACGGACAGGCGAAGGTGGGTGCGTTACGCCACCGCGGGGGTGGAAGCGGTTGCGGCCTACGACTGGAATGCTCATCGCGACCGGTATCATCGCCTCTTGCGTGAATTGATCGGCCCGCTGGAACCAGCCCCGCACTGGGACCGGATCCTGATCTGCGATATCGACAACACCCTGCTGGGCGACCGGGAAGCCCTGCGCGAATTCCTCGACTGGCAAGCCGAACAATCAGGCCATATCGCGCTCGGGATCGCGACGGGTCGCAGTTTCCATAGTGCGCAAGCAATCCTTGCAGCGGAAGGCGTACCGACACCCGATGTCATCATCAGCAGCGTGGGCACCCGCATCCATTGGTACGACCGAAACGAGCGCCGTTTTTCGGAAGATAAGAGCTGGCGGCGCCGGGTGGAGGATGCCTGGCAGGAAGATGCGGTTCGTGAGGTTACAGATACACTCGGGCTGCGGCAGCAAGCTTTGCTAGAACAGCACAGTGGGAAAACCAGCTTCTTCCTCGACCAGCATGATCCCGAGGTTATCGACCACGCGTTCAGGAAAGCAGGTTTGCGCGTGGAGATCGTGGCCAGCCATGGTCGCTATCTGGATGTTCTGTCCGAAGGCGCTGGCAAGGGGCCGGCGGTCGTCCATGTGGCGGACACGCTTTCAATGACTCAGTCGCGTGTTGTGGTCGCAGGCGATAGCGGGAACGACCTTACCATGCTGCGCGCCTGTCCATTTCCAATCGTGGTCGGCAATGCGAGCGACGGATTGGCGCAGGACCCGTCCTTGTCCCACGCCTATTGGGCAAAAGGATGCTATGCAGCCGGCGTTCTGGAAGGCGTCCGGCACTACCAGGCGCAAGGCAGTTGGTGAGTACGTATCGTTCCGTTTCGGTGCTCACGCTGGTACGCGGGCGGCAGCAGCATCTCGATCATCTGATTGCAGGTCTCGAGGCCCAGACGTTCCCGCCCGACGAACTGGTGGTCGCCTACATGCAGGACGAGCCGCCACGAATTGAAACCGATGGACGCTTCCTCGTCCGCTGCGTGCAGGTACCGGGCGAACCCATGCCGCTCGCTGCCGCGCGAAACCGTGCGGCGGAACTCGCGGAAAGCGATGTTCTGGCTTTCCTCGACGTCGATTGCATTCCCGATCCGGAATTCGTGCGCCGCGCGGTGGAAGCTCATGTTCACGATAAAGAGGGCGTTTTCCTGCCCGAAGTCCGCTACCTGCCCGGCAGCGACGCCGGCTGGCTCGCGTCGAACGGGGCCCCTGATTACTACCTGCTGGCCAGCACAGGCGTGCGCCACCCCAGCAAGCGACCCTTGAACGATACCTCCTTCGACTCAATTGCGGATTTCGGCGAATTGTGGGGGCTGGCTTTCATCATGTCCTCCGAGACCTGGGCTGCGGCTGGAGGAATGGACGAGGATTACATCGGCTATGGCGCCGAAGAAACAGATCTTGGCCAGCGTCTGAAGCTTGCAGGCGCGCGCATGTACTGGCTGGGCGGAACGATCTGCTTCCACCAGCACCACCACGTACACAAGCCGCCCTTGCAGCATTTCGATACCATCATCCGCAACGCCCGACTTTACCGCAGCCGCTGGGGCGAGTGGTGCATGCAGTACTGGCTGGACGATTTCGAGCGGCGCGGACTGGTGAAGCGGTCCGAGGCATGCCTCGAGGTTGTGCGCCAGCCCACGGCGAGCGAAATCGTGGAAACCCGGCAGGGTGCCGACGTGCTTTTCAGCTGACCGCCCAAAGGCGGGTTGCCTGTTCCGCCAGCCAATGCGCTGCTTTGCGCGCGGCATCATCGTCATGCAGCGATGCAAGAACACTGGCATCAAGCGCGTCGGTATCAGAGAGAGCGCGCTGCCATTCGGGGATTGAGGCGGGCCAGATCTCCCGATAGGTCGCCGCGCCCAGGCGCTCCAGCTCTCTGGCCTTGGCTTGCTGCTCGTCGAAATAACGCCATTCGGGGATGCACAGAAAATGCTTGGCCGCCCGTGCGATCTCGTGGACCGTATTGTCGCCGGCCGAAGCAATCACGCGATCGGCGGCGCACAGGTAATCGGTCAAGTTGTCGATCCAGCCCAGCTCGCGCAGGTTTCCGAAATCGGTCTCGTGCCCCTCCCGATGTACAGGTCCGGCGACTAGCCATTGCGTCGCCGCCTCCGCACGCGCGGCGACCGTGAGGGGGGCGTAAGGAGTACCCGACCCTCCGCCACCGGCAATCACCAGCGTGATGGCCTTATCTTCAGGCAAGCCGAGCTTGGCGCGCGCCTCCCCTTTCTCTCGCAGGGGCGCGCGGGTGGTACACAGGCCGCCAGTGTAAAATGTGCGATCGCGAAGGCGCGGCGGGTAGCTCGCCTGTTCGATCCGCTCATCGAACGGGGCTAGCATGGCGACACAGGCCTCGTAGCCCGCGACATGACCGACATCCTCACGGTCACCGTGCATCCTGATGGTCACGGCTGGCACGCTCATGATGCGTGACAGCAGGGCGATCTCCGCCGAAACGTCGATGACGAACAGCGCCGGGTCCGCTTCGCGCAGCGTCTGCGCGATCAATCCCATATGCTGGCGCATTTCCTCCACGCCGAGTGGGACGCAGTGCATCACTTCCGGAGTCGGCTGGTCGTGCAGCGCCGGACTGCGCGAGGGCGCGCCAATCATGTTCGGCAGCTCGACCATGGTCGCATCGCGCGGTCGATCGTCGAACTGCGAGGGCGCTGCCGTCATGATAATGACAGGCCGATCTTCCGGGATGTGCTCGAGGATAGCCATGATCCGGTTGGCATGGCCGCGGCCCTGATGGTGCGCGAAAAAGGCCAGTGGACGTTCGCTCATTCCTGTTCCTTTTTCTCCACCTGCCGGCCACTATCCCGCGATGGATTCACGATACGATCGGCAGTCCAGTTCTCGCTGAGCCGAACCTTGGGATTGGGGGCACACCAGATTTCGCCGGTCGCATCGATCGCGGTCACCCAGATAAGGTTGTGCTCTATCCCGTAATCGATAACGGCGAAGGCAAGCCCAGCGCCGCGATCGATGACGTGCACGGGAAGCGGGGGGTTCAGCTGCGTGAACATGTCAGTAAATCCGTCCGAGTGAAGGAGGGTCGCTTTCAAACATCGTCGTGCGGCGTGAGCTTGGCGATCAGCGACCGCACGGTGCCGAACAGCATGGTGACCATAGCGACAAGTCCAGCGCTAAGGACCACCACGATCCAGTACAGAACCTTGTAAAGCATCGGAAACCAGTTTTCCGGCACGTCGTCGAATTCGCCTATCGGCATGGTCATCAAGAGCAGCATGACGACGGCGCCGCCGAGGAGGACGGTCGACAGCACCGCAATGCGATAGATCCGGTTGTACATTTGGAGGTCGAACTCCGCATCGGCGCGCCTGACGAGACCGAGCAAGGTCAGCATCAGGGCCAGCGTCGTGGCCGCACTCCCGGCGATGGCACTGCCGAGATAAAGTGCCGGACTGGATAGCGCCGAGATCATGTCTCGCGCTTCGAGCGAGGAATAAATCGCGCCCGAAGCAAAGTGTCCGGCCAGCCCGACAAGCAGGATCATGCCGGCCGAACTGGTCGGCAGGGCAGTGTGTTTCATGCCGATTCTCCAGCATCCTTTACGGGTTGCTTCCGTTCGCCTTTTTGCGGACCGAGATAGCGATACACGCCCCACAGGTTAATCAGCAGCAGGGCGATATTCTGCCAGCCGATCCCGTCGGCATCGTCGCTGAGGAATCCCCATGCCGTCAGCGCCAGCGAGGAGGTGACGAAGAGTACGAAGGCCCACCCCGTCACGCGCGCACTGACATTCGTCGCCACGATCAGAGCTGCGATTACGGCTGCGATGGCACCGTACCATTCGAGAACGTCAAGCATCGCCTCAGCCCCTCACGTCGTAATCGATGGGTTTGAACGTTCCGCCGTTCGAGGCGTAAGCCGCGCACGCGGTGAGCCCTATCACAAGGTCCATCTCAGCCCGGAAACGGGTGAAGGTGCCGGGCGGAGATTGCGGCGGATCGACCGAAAGCGTGCCGTCGCTGGCGACCGGTACATTCATGAACACATTGAAGGCGGTGGGTATATCGCCGGGCTCGATGCCATATGGCTCCAGCGCTTCGGCCAGGTTTCCGAAACAGCCGCGGTGGACCGGCTTGTCCGGGTAGAAGTGGCGGAACGTATCCTTCGAACAGGGCGTCAGAAGGAAGTCGTGCGCGGGCGCGGTGTCTTCGAGGATGGTGAGCATGGGGTTCGACCGGTTCGACCAAAGACGCGCGCCGGTCGTCAGCATGATCCGTTCCTCGTAATCGAACGTCCTTCCGTTGGAGAGGATTTCTGCTGGATCGGCCCGCGATACGGCCAGTAGGTCACTGACTTGCCCGCCCTCTGGATCGATCACGGTCAGCACCTGCCCTTTCGACAATTCGATGGCGATCCCGGTGCGTGGTTCGATACGGGTCATTTGCCGGCCCTCGGGTCGGAGAAGGGGCAACGCCATTCATCGCCGACGACGCGACCGGAATATTGCCGCGCCTCGCTTGTCGTGCCATGCCGCGAAAGCATGGGGTTGATGGTCCCGTCCAGCGCCTTGTCGCGCTTGAGGATCGTCTCGCGCATGCGCTCATATCTCTGCGAAGCGCGCAAGGCTTCGAACTGGTCGTGCAGATTGAAAACAAGAGTTGGATGCGGCATTCGCCGTGCGGCACGCGAAGCATTGGGATGCATGCCGACTACGAAATAGGCCTCGCCGCCGAAGCTCAGAGAGAAATGCGGATCGCTCGGGTCGCTGCTGACGTCCGGGTCGTAATCCAACCCGCGCCAATCGTCCTTGGCTGCAAGCGAATTCAGCCGCTCCCACATTGCTTTCTCGAAAGCCGCCTCATCCAGATCGTCGGGCCCGGAAAACACTACGGCGAGGCTGCGCAGGCCGTCTGAATCGTTGGCGTAATCTTCGCTCCAGTCGAGCAAGGCATCGTGGATTTCGATATCGTTCCATCCGCTCGTCAGCGAACGGGCGGAGAGCACTTTCAGCCTACCGGTTGCCAGAGCCGATTTCGCGCCGACGCAGGGGAAGCCGTCCCCCGCGATATGCGCGCGCAGCGCGTCGGCCAGCGAAGCCTCGCCATCGGCTGCAGTACCGAAGTTGTCGATCTTTCCCATCATGATCATACAGACGTTCGGGCAGATAAAGCGTTGCGGCGATTTAACATCGATCATGCGGAAAGCCGGGTGGCAGCACGGTATGAAACTCGCTGCTCACTCGGAGACACGTCTTGGCTATCGCGAAATTCAGGCGCTTTCAGGTCTATGGCCAGCGGTGCAGCGGCACCAAAGTCCTGATAGAATTTCTCGAACGGAATTTGGAAGAGCTAGAGTTTACCGAAAATTTCGGCTTCAAGCACTGGCTCGTCTGGCCGGACATCGAGATACCGGACGACGACGTCTTCGTCATCGCTATCCCCGGCAGGTCGACCAGTGGTTGCGCAGCCTCCATGCCAAGCCGGGCACGCCCATCCGAGTTTGAAGGAAATGGAGTTCGACGAATTCATTCGATCCGAAAGGCGTAGCGTGTGGGACGAAGAATTTTGGGGTATCGACAACTGGGTAGACGTGGCGTCGCGTGCGACTGGGCATGCACTGGTATCGCATTTCGAGCTTGTTACCCGGCGTGAGGAACTGATTGCGCGATTGGCTGCAGCGACCAATTTGGAAAAGCGCAGAAAATTCGTACCTGTGACCACCTACAAGGGCCAGGACTCGAAGTATTTTGTTCCAACAGAATACCCACCCATCCAAACCGCCGATGCTGCGTTCATCAAGCCCTACCTCGATCAGGCAGTTGAAAGTCAGTTCGCTTTGAGCCTTCTCATAAGCGAGACGGCAGCTTTCGGGTGACGCCCTGAAAACTTCGTATGACCGAAGGGGGTGCGTATTGTCTTGAAAAACTCCGCTGCCCGTTTTGGCCGGCAATAATAGAGCTTTGATGCGCTGCTTAACGTAACAACGATTCAAGCGGCGAATTCACTTTGAATCATTGCTGCCCGAATTTGACCTCCGACGTGGCTGGGCCGACTTTTTCAACACAATAGGCTCGCAAGCGGCTGGTGAGAAACGCACTCCCTGATTTCAGGCGGAGCACCCTGCTGAAGTCTCCGCTAAGGGTGAACAAACGACCGTTGTCGGCCTCTTTGTTCAAGCGTTCTGCGTTCGGTTCGTCCGATCGTTGGCGAGGCCTTTTGATTTTTGAGAAAGGTTTTCGGACACCTTTCACCACCTGACGGTTTAAAGGGGAAAGGAGGTGCCCTTGGTCGATTCAATCACGGTAAACGGAACCACTCACCCAATGCCGGACGACCCGCGGGTTAGTCTTCTCGATTTCCTGCGACAACACATCGGCCTAACCGGCACGAAGAAGGGCTGCGACCATGGCCAGTGCGGTGCCTGTACGGTGATGGTGAACGGCACCCGTATCAACAGCTGCCTGACGCTGGCAGCGATGCACGATGGCGACAGCGTGACGACCATTGAAGGCCTCGGCACCCCCGACGAGCCCTCCGCCCTCCAGCGCGCTTTTCTCGAGCATGACGGCTTCCAGTGCGGTTATTGCACTCCGGGCCAGATCTGTTCGGCCACCGCCATGCTGGAGGAACTTGCCGCCGACTGGCCGAGCGACGCCAGCGAAAACCTCGAAGGGCGTGTCGCTATTTCCGGCGAGGAAATACGCGAGCGCATGAGCGGCAATCTGTGCCGGTGCGGGGCCTACGCGAATATCGTGGCTGCGATCGAGGAAGTCGCGGCGGGAGACCGTTTATGAGGCCCTTCCAGTACACCCGCGCGCCTTCGCTGGCCGAAGCTTCGCATCTGATCGCTGGCAAGGATGCGCTTGCCATTGCGGGCGGAACCAACCTGCTCGACCTCATGAAGCTGCAGGTGGAAACGCCCGGTCGGCTGGCCGACATCAACCGGCTGGGCTTTGCGGAGATCGAGGACACGGACGACGGCGGCCTGCGCCTCGGCGCGCTTGCCACGAATACCGAAACCGCCGTCCACCCGCGCGTTCGCGCCGACTATCCGGTGCTCTCGCGCGCGATCTTGGCCGGAGCGACGCAGCAGTTGCGCAACAAAGCCACCAATGGCGGCAATCTGTGCCAGCGCACGCGGTGCTTCTACTTCACCAATATCGACCAGCCCTGCAACAAGCGCGAACCGGGTAGCGGCTGCGGAGCGATCGAAGGCATCGCGAAACTCCACGCGATCCTTGGCACGAGCGACCAGTGCATCGCGACCTATCCGGGCGACCTGGCCGTGGCGCTGAGCGCGCTTGGCGCGACGGTTGAAATTTCCGGCGACAAGGGCGAGCGCAGCGTACCAGTGCGCGACTTCCATTGCTTGCCGGGCGATACACCGTGGATCGAAAATGTCCTCAAGCCTGGCGAAATCATCACCGGCATCGTTCTTCCGGCGCCGGTGGGCGGTACGCAGATTTATCGAAAAGTGCGCGAGCGTTCGTCCTATGCTTTCGCGCTTGTATCCATCGCCGCTGTAATCGAACTGACCGACGGCAAGTTTTCGCGCGCAGACCTCGCCTTCGGCGGTCTGGCACACAAGCCGTGGCACGACCAACGTGTCGGAGATGCGCTGCTGGGCCAGCCGCCTTCGGATACGCTGTTCGACAAGGCGGCCGACATCCTGCTCGAAGACGCGCGCGGGTTTGGCGAGAACGATTTCAAGATACCGCTCACGCGGCGGACACTTCGCGCCGTCCTGACGCAAGCGACGGAGGACGCAGCATGACGGTCCATTTCAAGCAGGACGAACCCGACAATTCGAACCGTCTCGACGGAATGAAGCAGGGTGTTCTGGGCAAACCCCTGCCGCGCATCGAGGGGCTGGCCAAAGTCACTGGAACCGCGCCCTACGCGGCCGAATATCCCGTCGAAAATTGCGCCGAGGGTGTGCTGGTCACTTCGACCATTACGCGCGGCGAGGTTGTCGCCATCGATCGGACAACCGTGCTGTCCATGCCCGGCGTGATTGCGGTGGTCGATGATGAAAAACTCTGCACCCGCGCGGCGCAGGGAACGGCCAACGAAGCGCCCATGCAAGGGCCGACGCAGGTCTGTTACTGGGGCCAGCCGATCGCGCTGGTGGTGGCCGAAACCTTCGAACAAGCGCGCGACGCTGCCAAGCACCTGAACGTCGAATATCGCGAAGAAGAGGGCGCCCCCCTCGATCCGGGCGTGGTCGAACCGGAGGAGCAGGAAGACGAGACGGTTCACCAGGGCGATCTCGTGTATGCGATGGCCGAGGCCGCGCACAGCGTCGATGTAACCTACACTACAAAGGGTCACGCGTCCGCCGCCATGGAGCCGCACGCTGCAATCGCCGAATGGGACGGCGACATGCTGACCGTCCATGCTTCGCTCCAGATGCTCAATTATAATATCAGCGAACTGGCCGATGCGCTCGATATGGAAGAGGACAATATCCGCCTCATATCCCGCTTTGTCGGTGGCGGGTTCGGTTCCAAGCTGGGGATCAGCGAGGAAGTGGTCGCTGCTGCGCTGGCTGCGAAACAGGTGGGTCGTCCGGTCCGCGTCGTGCAGTCGCGTCAGCAGGTTTTCCAGACGGTCATGCGCCGAAGCGAAACCACGCAGCGTTTGCGCTTAGCGGCTGACGACAACGCCAAGCTTACCGGCTTCGGCCACCAGGCGCTGGTGTCCAACCTTCCCGGTGAGACTTTTGCCGAACCTGTGCTGCAATCGTCGCACTTTATGTATGGCGGTCAAAACCGCGAACTGATGCTTAATGTCGCCCGCATCCATCGCATGACTGCGGGATCGGTGCGCGCTCCGGGCGAGGCGGTGGGAATGCCGGCGCTCGAAGGCGCAATGGATGTGCTGGCCGAAAAGGCCGGTATCGATCCGGTAGATCTGCGCCTGCGCAACATACCCGAAAACGATCCCGAAGAAGACTTACCGTTTTCCTCCCACAAACTTGCCGAGTGCCTGAAACAAGGGGCGGAGGCCTTTGGCTGGGACAAGGGGCCACGCAAACCGCGCCAGCGGCGCGAGGGCGAGTGGTGGATTGGGACAGGCATGGCCAGTGCCGCCCGCGTCCACAACATCTCCGAGGCCAAATCCCGGGTGACGCTGAAAGCCGATGGCACGGCACTCGTCGAAACCGACATGACCGATATCGGCACCGGGACCTACACCATCCTGGCGCAGATCGCCGGGGAGATGCTTGGACTCGATCCGAAGCAGGTTCTGGTCGAACTGGGCGACACGCGACACCCGCGCGGCCCGGGTTCGGGCGGCAGTTGGGGCGCGGCTTCGATCGGTTCGGCTGTTTACGTTGCATGCAAGGCGATCCGCGAGGAACTGGCCGCGAAAATTGGCACGAGCGAGGAAGAACTCGAGCTAAGCGCAGCCAAGACCGCTACCGGCGAATCTCTGACAGACCTTCTCGAAGGGAAGGACCTCATTCGCGAAGGGCATTACGAGCCGGGCGATATCGAGGATGATTACACCGCGTCCGGCTTCGGTGCGTTCTTCGCCGAAGTGCGCGTCAACCATTACACCGGTGAAACCCGCGTCGATCGCATGCTCGGGGCATTCGGCTTCGGTCGCGTACTGAATGCCAAGACCGCTCGCTCGCAATGCATCGGTGGCATCACCTGGAGCATCGGCGTCGCGCTGACCGAGGCGCTGGAGTTCGATCCGCAGGACGGGCACCTCGTCAATTGCGATCTTGCCGAGTATCACGTGCCCGTTCATCGCGACGTGCCCGATCTGGAGGTCGTGTTGGTGGAAGAACGCGACGGCGCGGCCAGCCCGATCCAGGCCAAGGGCATCGGTGAACTCGGCATGTGCGGCGGAGCGGCAGCCATCGCCAACGCGATCTACAACGCCTGTGGTGCGCGGCTCTACGATTACCCGATGACCCCGGACCGCGTGATCGCAGCAATGCCCGATTGATGCTCGCCGAATATTCTACCGATGTCGTCCGAGACGAGGATCACCTTGCGCTCGTCGCAGCGTGCCAGGCGGGCGTCGGGCTTTGCACTATCGTCGGGATAGAGGGCAGCTTTTCGCGGCCTCTCGGAGCGCAACTGGCAATCATGCCGGACGGATCCACCGTAGGCGATCTTGCCGATAGTTGTCTGGAAAGCCAGCTTGCGACCGATATGGTGAAAAGCGCGGAACGACGGGTTATGCGCTATGGACGCGGATCTTCCAGAATCGACTTCCGACTCCCGTGCGGAGGCGGGCTTGATATCCTGCTCGATCCCGCACCGGATCGTGCGGTCTGTCGCTCTGCAATCGGGGCGCTGAGGATGCGCCGTCCGGCCCGGCTGACATTCGAGGAAGGCGGGCATCTGTTGAATCGCACCTACCTGCCTTCGCTGAAACTCGCCGTCTTGGGGGAGGGACCGGAGCTTGAGGCGATCAGTTCCCTGTGTTCGGCCATGCAAATCGAAGTCGAAGTGTTTTCGAGGGAAGACCTTTCGCTCGGCCAAGCCGCCGAGAATGCACGATACGATCCCTGGACGGCCTGCCTGTTGCTCTTCCACGATCATGAATGGGAAGTGGCCTTGCTCGAACAGGCGCTGGCAAGCAAAGCTTTCTATGTAGGAGCGCAGGGCGGAGAGACGGCGCGCTCAAACCGCAGCCTAGCGTTGGCCGCACGCGGCGTCCCGGAGGAGCAGATCGCGCGACTGACCAGTCCGGTGGGACTGATGCCAGCCTGCAAGTCTCCGCGAACTCTCGCGTTGTCGACTTTGTCCCAAATCGTCGACCGCTACGAGCAGATGCGTGCCATCGTTTGAGGCGAGGGCAGGGGTGGTTTTGCTTGCGGCTGGCAAAGGGAAACGGTTCGGCGGCGACAAGCTAACGACCGATTTTCGAGGACGACCCCTTTGGGAATCAGCCGCGCAAACCGCAGAGAATGTCGATCTTGGCGAGCGTGTTCTCGTGGTTGGGCCAAATAGCGCGATCAGCAGCCGTCCGGGATGGAGATGGGTCGAAAACCCTGAAGCAGAGAAAGGAATGGGTACCTCAATCGCTGCGGGAGTGCGAGCGCTGACGGATTGCGATCGCGTGCTCGTCATGCTTTCCGACATGCCACTCGTTTCGCGCGCGCATCTTGGTCGGCTTATCGCAGCGCAGGGCATTGCCTTCACTCGCTATAGCGATGGTACCGCGGGATGTCCGGCGATCTTTCCGCGCTCGGTCTTCCCCCTGCTCGAATCTCTCAACGGTGACCGAGGCGCGCGGAGCCTCCACTTGGCAGATGCGGAGCTTATCGAGCCTGATTGCGACAGGGAACTATCGGATGTCGATACGGCTCGCGACCTAGAGCGTTTGCACTCCACCCGTAGACGGCCAAAGGGGTGATTTTGAACTCGGGGGAAGGACGCAATGGTTCTCGCTGAACCTTACCGGAGCCAGATAGCCCGCATTGGGCCACAACCGGGCAAGCCGACGTCGCTCGTCTGTGATCGATCGAGATACCGCGCTGATCAGATGTCCGGCAGCTTCTGGTCGGCGAAGCCCCAACCGGCCAAGGTCTTGCTTTGCGCGCGATCGATCAGCCGTTTCGCATCGTCAATGGAGAAGGGCTGTGCGTCTTCCATCTTTTTCAGCTCGTTCCAGCCGATCGGCACCGCCACAGGCGCGCCGAAACGGGCGCGGGCGGAATAGGGCACCACGGCGGTGCTGCCGCGCTGGTTGCGCAGCCAATCGATGAAGATCTTCCCCTTGCGTTTCGCCTTGCTCATTGTGGCCGTGAAGCGATCGGGTTCGGCAATACTCAGTGCTTCGGCAAAGCGGCGCGCAAAATCCTTGTGTTCGTCCCATGAGTGGCCGGTTTTGAGCGGTACCACGACGTGCACGCCTTTGCCGCCGGAAAGCATGGCGAAGCTGACGAGACCGATATCGGAAAGCCGCGCCCTGATGTCGCGCGCGGCCTGCTTGACCTCGTCGAAACCCAGCCCCTCGTCGGGATCGAGATCGAACACCATCCGCTCGGGCGCCTCGACATCGTCACTGCGGGCGCCCCAGCCGTGGAATTCGATCGTGCCCATCTGCACGCACTGGAGGATACCGCGCGCATCCTCGACATAGAGGTAATCCTCGCTCCCGCCATCCTTCTCGCGGATCGGGACATGATGGACATCGTCCCCGAACGCGCCGCTATCGTGCTTCTGGAAGAAGCATTTCTTCGCCCGGCCTTGCGGACAGCGGACGAGACTGACCGGTCGATGCCCGACAAAGGGCAGCATCAGCGGAGCAATCGCGGTGTAGTAGTCGGCAAGCTCGCCCTTGGTCTGCCCGCTGTCGGGAAACACCACGCGATCGCGGCTGGAGATTTTGACGTCGGCTGCCGGTTGCGGGGCTTTTGCAGCTGCCTCGGGCTTTACCGATCTGGCGTCCTTGTCGCTGCGCAGACCGAGATAGCTGCCATGGCGGATGTTCCCGTCGGCGGTAAATTCGGCGAAGGCCACTTCGGCGACGAGTTTCGGGGTCAGCCATGTGACGCCGCGCGCGCTTGCGGTGTCGGTCTCGACCGGCGGCGTCTTGCGCTCCAGTCGCTTCATCTTCGCCGCCAGTTCGTCGAGCTCGTCGCTGGTGAAGCCGGTGCCGACATTGCCCTTGTAGACCAGGTCGTCGCCTTCGTGCTGGGCCATCAGCAAGGATGCGAACGGGCGCCCCTTCGCCTTGCTCGCCTTATATCCGACGATCACGAATTCCTGCCGCCGAGTGCATTTGACCTTCACCCACGCCTTGCTTCGCGAATGTCGATAGGGTGCGTCGATTGCCTTGGCGATGATGCCTTCCTGCCCGGCCCGGCATATGGATTCGTACAATTTCTCGCCTGCGCCGATGATGTGATCGGCCACGTAAATCGGCGGTTCGGCGGTGGCGAGCAGCGCCTCTAGTCGCTCCTTGCGCTCGATATTGGGTAGCTTGGTCAACTCCTCGCCGTCGAGCGACAACAGATCGAAGGCGTGGAGCACCAGCGCGTCGTGCGCGGACTGGCTGCCGTGCCCGCGCTTCAGGACCTGCTGGAGCGTCGAGAAATCGGGGTTGCCCTTCGCATCGTAAGCGACGATCTCGCCGTCGATCAGGCAGGCGGGAAGATCGAGCGCCGCGATCGCCACGACAAGCGGCGCGAACTTGTCGGTCCAGTCCTTGCCGCTGCGCGTATAGACGCGCACGTCCTCGCCCTTCGCCGCGATCATCGCACGGTAACCGTCGAACTTGATCTCGTGCATCCAGCCATTGCCGGCTGGCACCACGTCGACGAGCGTTGCAAGCTGGGGCTTCGCGAATTTCGGGCGCGGCGCGGATGAGCGCCTGCTACGGGATTTCGCCTTCCGAGCATTGTGCGACGACGCCTTCTCCATCTGCGCGAGAAACGCATCGTCCTTCTTCCCCGCAAGCGGGTATTCGCCCTTTTTGTCAGCGGCGATTTCGGCCATCGAGCGCCCCGTAAGCACGCTGGTCAGCTCGCGTTCGACCAGCGCATCGCCTTCCTCGGCGTGGTCGTCCTGCAACTTGCGCAACAGCCAGTTCTCGCGCTTTTCGCCGGGCTTTTTCTTGAGGCGAATGAGCAACCATTCGCCCTGCATGCGCTCCCCGTCGAGGCAGAAATGCAGGTGCCCTTCCTCGAGGTCATCCGCGCTCTTGCCTTCGATCGGGGCCCAGCTGCCGCGATCCCACAGCATCACTGTGCCACCGCCATATTCACCCTTGGGGATCGTCCCCTCGAATTCGGCATAGGACATCGGGTGGTCCTCGGTGCGCACGGCCAGCCGCTTGATGTCGGGATCGGGCGAGGGTCCCTTGGTCACCGCCCAACTCTTGAGCACGCCATCGATTTCGAGGCGCAGATCCCAGTGGAGCCTTGTGGCATCGTGTTTCTGGACAATGAAGTGATCGCCACTCTCGCTGCTTTGCGCCGGGCCCGACGGTTCGGGCGTCTTCTCGAAGTCGCGCTTGGCGTTGTAGGTCGCGAGCGGATCCGACGTCTTGCGCTTGGCGACCATATCAGGCGCTCTTCTTGCGCTTCGAACCCGACTTGCCGCTGGACGATTTCTTCTCCCCGACCGACTTCTTCAGCGCGGCCATCAGGTCGATGACGTTTCCTCCGTCGCCGCCGTCCGGCTCGTCGACGTCCACGACGATCGCTTTCTTGGTTTTCGATTTGGCCTTCTTGTCGATCAGCTTCTTGAGCGCATCGACGTACCGGTCCTCGAACTCGCTTGCATCGAAGGGGGCGCTCTTCTCTTCGATCAGCGTCGTCGCAAGGTCGAGCAGTTCCTTTTTCGGCTTCGCCTCGTCGATATCGTCGAAAAAGGCCTGACCCTTACGCACTTCGTCGGCGTAACGGAGCGTTTCGAGCAGCAGCCCCTTGCCACACGGCTTGATCGCGACGAGCTTCTCGCTCCCGCGCAACGACAGCTGTCCCAAGGCCACCTTCTTCGATTTACGCAAGGCCTCGCGCAGCACGACGAAGGCCTCCTCGGCCAGTTCGTCTTTCGGCGCGACATAATAGGGTTTTTCGAAATAGAGCGGATCGATCTCGCACGCCTCGACGAACTGGACGAGTTCGAGCGTCTTGCGGCTCTCGATCTTGACCGCCTCGATCTCTTCGTCCTCGAGCAGGACGTATTCGCCCTTCGAAATCTCGTAGCCCTTGATGATGTCGTCGCGATCTACCGGGCCGACGCCAGGCACCGTTTTCTCGTATTTGATCCGTTTTCCGCTCGGTTCGTGGATCTGGTTGAACCTGATTTTCGCGCCAGACTTGCTGGCCGAATAGATTTCCACCGGGATCGAGACGAGGGCGAGCCTGATCTGTCCCTGCCAATACGCACGTGCCGCCATCTGCTCCTCCGTTCGCCAAGTCAGCGAATGGCGGGCGTTTTGGTTTCAGGAAGGAAATATTGGGGACAAGATCCTGCCGTCTTCAGATGCTTTTCGATGTGAATGTCTGGTTCGGTGACCCGAGGAGCAACCGCTGATCACCTGATTTCGAGCCAAAAGGCAACAGAACCAAAACATCGAAAGCCTCGTATGTGCAACTGAGAATCATTTGCAGTAGCAGCAGATGTTGTTATCCCGCGCTCCGATCAGATTCGGAGACACCCAGATGCCACCATTCACCGCCTTTCTTCTCGCCTCGGCTGCCACGGCTTCGGCTTCGGACGAGACGGCGCCGCCTACCGACGAAATCGTCGTCACCGGCCAGCGCTCGGAAGGAAATGACGACTATTCGGTCGAGGAGCAGCGCACAGCCACGCGACTGCCGCTGAGCCAGAAGGAAACGCCCCAATCGGTCAGCGTGGTGACCCGGGCGCAAATTGAAGATTTTCAGCTCAACGATGTAAACCAGCTGCTGACCACGGTCCCCGGTGTGAGCGTCCTCGCGGCGGAGACCGACCGCGTCTACTATTCGGCGCGCGGCTTCGACATCCAGACGTTCCAGATAGACGGTGTCGGCCTGCCGTTTGCGTTCGGGATCCAGACCGGTTCCATCGACACCGCAATCTACGACCGTATCGAGGTGGTTCGCGGCGCACCGGGCCTGCTTTCACCCACGGGCAACCCTTCGGCCCTCGTCAATCTCGTGCGGAAGCGGCCTTATCGCGAATTCGAGGCCCATATCGGTGCGCAATACGGATCGTTCGACCACAAGCGTCTCGATGCCGATGTCAGCGTGCCGCTCACCTCCGATGGCAGCATTCGTGTGCGCGGTGTGGGCGCCTATCTCGATACAGATAGCTACCTCGATCGCTACCAGCTCGAACGGTGGACCGGATACGGGATCATCGAGGCCAACCTCGGCCCGGACACGGTGGCCAGCGCCGGATATGCCCACCAGGACCACCAAAGCACCGCTGCGCAATGGGGTGCGGTCCCGCTCACCTATACCGACGGCAGCCGCGTCGAGTTCGACCGTTCGGACAATACCGGGCCGGACTGGGCCGGATGGGGCGTGATCGACCGGCAGATCTTCGGGGACATCACGCATAATTTCGGCGACGACTGGTTCTTTCGCGGTACCGTAATGCGTCGCGCCGCGAGCGAGGCCGACGAGCTATTCTACATCTACGGCAATCCCGACCGCGAGACCGGACTCGGCATTTTTAGCTATCCCGGCAAATTCTCGGGCGAGACACGCAATCTGACCTTCGACGCCCATGTCGGAGGAAAGCTCGCCGTCGGCGAGCGTACGCATGACGTGATGTTGGGTGCCGTGCGCGGCAAACAGAATTACGTGCAATCTTCAGCCTACGACTACTCCACCGTCGGCCTTTCCGTGCCGTTGTCGAATTTGTTCGACGGTAGTTTCCCGCGTCCCGATTTTCCGGAGCTGGAAGAGAGCCTGTCCATCGATTCAACGCGCGAGAGTGTCTATGGGTTAGTCCGCGTCAACCCCGCCGACGCTTTCAAGATCATGCTCGGCGGCAGCTATTCGCATGCTCGTAGCGAGGGCGTATCCTATGGCGCGCCGCAGGATTTCGACGAGAGCAAGTTCCTGCCCTTTGCCGGAGTAACCTTGGAGCTGACGCCGTCGATTTCCGCTTATGCAAGCTACGCGACGATCTTCAATCCGCAGACCGAGTTCGACGCCGACAATGTTTTGCTGGATGCTGTAACCGGCGACAATATCGAGGCAGGACTTAAGGGCGAATGGATGGGCGGTCGCCTGTTCGCCAGCGCCGCCGTGTTCCGTGCCAACCAGAAGAATACAGCCGAGGCCGCCGGCTTCGATGCCGCACTGGGCCGCACCATCTACACCGGAGTCGACGCGAAATCCGAAGGTCTGGAATTCGAAATCGCGGGCAGCCCGATGGAGGGCCTGCAGCTGACCGGTGGCTTTACTGCGATGCGGATTGTCGGCGAGAATGGCGAAGCGGCCCGAACCTTCGTCCCGCGCCGCACGGCACGTCTCAATGCCGTATGGTCTCCCGTTGCTTTAGATGCGCTGAAGCTGGGCGCATCGCTCCAGTACCAGAGCGACTTCTACCTCGAGCCGGGCACTTTCTCGGTGACCACCGGCGAGCCGATCCGCATCCAACAGGGCGACTATGCGCTGGTCGACCTGATGGCGAGTTACGACCTCACCGACAGTATTGGGCTGGCCGTAAATATCCGGAACGTGACCAATGCGCAGTACCTGTCTTCGCTGACCTTCGACCAGAGCTACTACGGCGCGCCGCGCTCGATCATTGGCTCGATCAATGTTGGGTTCTAAGGTGATCGCAATTGCCCTCGCGTTGCTCGTTCCAGCCGTCGCATTGCTGCGGCTGGGCTGGCGCGGCGACACTCGCGTCGCTTATGCGGGGTGGGCGATCGGCGCGGTTTCGCTGTTTTCGCTGGCTATTCTCGAGGGGGCGTGGGGCCTGGCTGTGGGCTTTGCGCTGGCCATCATCATTGCGCTTTCGCTAGTGCTCTACGCAGCCGCCACCTCGCCTGTCCGCGCACGGCGTGGCACAAGGAATTCTGCGATCGCAATTGCTCCAGCGGACCCGGCAATCGGACGTCGTTTGTTCGTCTTTACCCTGGTCGTGCCGGTGTCATTCCTTTCTGCGCAGTGGCTGGCCTTTGGCCTGAGCGCTGTGATGAAGAGCGGTGGGCCGCTCGAAGCCAATTCGGTGGCCACGGCGTTCATGCTGCAACCATTGGTGTGGGCGCTCCTGATGGCGTGGCAGATGTGTCAGGCAAAGCCCTCTGCAATGGTCTGGCCGCCCGCTGCCGTCGCCTTGCTTGGTACCTTGCTGTGGTGCCTCGCATGAGCGGCGCAAAGCACCAGTCGCTCGTCAAGCGCGCACTATCTGGTCACGCGTCGCTGGGCCTCGTCGCAGCTGCATTTGTATATATCATCACCCTGACGGGCACGATGGTGGTGGTACTGGAGAAATGGCAGCGCTGGGAGCAGCCGGACATTGCCGAGAGCCTGACCCTTTCTCCCGAGGCAGCGCAGGCCGCGATCCCCAATGTGCTGGACCGCGAACGCGATCTGCCTTCGACCGAGCATCTTTATATCCGTATGCCGACAGAGGACCTGCCGCGAGCGGTCGTTACCACCGACAAAAAGGCCTGGTATGTCGACAGCGCGGGCGAAGTCGTTGGCCGTGAGGCGCATACATGGACCGAATTCGTCGCCGCATTGCACATCCACCTGACCTTACCGATCGTCTGGGGCATGATCCTGGTCGGCGCGCTGGGCGTGGCGCTGGCCGCGTTGCTGGTAACGGGTGTGCTCGCGCATCCGAAGATATTCAAGGATGCGTTCCGCCTGCGTTCTCGCCACGAGCCCGACCTCGCCCGTGCCGACTGGCATAACCGGCTCGGCGTCTGGACGCTGCCCTTCGCCTTAATGATTGCGATGACAGGCGCCTTCATTGGTCTGAGCTATGCGGGGGCAGGGACACTCGCCCAAGCCTATACGGGAGGAGATATCGAGCCGGTCTATGCGACCATCTTCGGTGATGAGCCTGCTCATAATCCCGCGCCTGCACCCATGGCCGATATCGCTCGCGCGATGGAAACCGTTGCGCAGCGTTTTCCCGAAACCGTTCCGACTTATGTCGTGGTCCACGATCCGATGACCAAAGGACAGTTCGTTCAGATCATCGCCGAACACCCGCGCCGCCTTATCTACGGCGAGGTCTACAGCTTCGATGGAGTTGGCGAGTACCTCGGTAAGGTCGGCACCTCGGACGGAGAAATCGGACGTCAGGCTGCAGCTTCGACCTACAATCTCCATTTTGGTAACTACGCGGGGCTTCCTGTCGAAGTCGCCTATATCGTTTTCGGCATAGCGCTATGCGTCATCACATCGACTGGCATCACGCTCTGGCTGCGCAAACGAAGTCGCAAGGGATTGCCGACCGAACGCATGGCAGCAGTTTGGACGGTCACGGTCTGGGGCATCCCGCTGGCGCTGCTGGCGATGGCCTGGCTGCGCTTTGTCGGTGGGCCTGACGTGCCGCTGGTGAGCGCATTCTGGGTTCTTATGTTAGTTGGCCTACTGTTTTCGGTGGCACAGCCACAGCGTGTCTGGGACGAGCAGTTTCGAAAAGCCTTCGGTATCGCTCTTCTGGCAAGTGCGTTTACACACGCCGTGTGGTTCTACGATGCTGCTAAGGCAGTGTTGCTGCTCGATGCTGTAATGATTGCTTTCGGTGTTGCTGCTTGGAGGCCCCAGTTATCCCTTCGAAGATCACTCATGCCGTCATTCTCTCGCCCGGAATAACCCACGAAATTCGGTCGCTCCGATCAGGATAGGCAGGCTTGAGCTCCCACGCCGACCGGCGCAGACCTGCGGCACATTTCGCAAGGAAAAACGTTTTCTATCAATGGTTTGTGGGTGGCGGAGCAGGAGGGATTCGAACCCTCGATACGGGGTTACCGTATACACACTTTCCAGGCGTGCGCCTTCGACCACTCGGCCACTGCTCCGCATTCCCGTCCGCGCTACCGCTTCGCTGATTGAGCGCGGCAGGTCATCCGGGAAGGCGCGCGTCTAGCGGTGACAGGTGGGAATCGCAAGCCGAAGTGGCGGCGGCCTATTCCGCTTTACGAAATTAATGGTAGAATGCTGATCAGCGACGGTGCTGCGCGGATCAGGCATCCCCTGCGAACGCCGTTTCGAAGCCCCTTTCCGCCCTCGAAAACGCGCGGGAAGGGGTTTTCGATTTATGAGGTTGGCAGAATTCGCGGCTCTTGCCTTTCGGCAGGGGTGTGGCATCGTCCGAGCCATGACCAGATCGCTGATCTCGCTCGTCGCCGCGCTTGCGCTGGCTCTCCCTGCTTCTGCGCAGGAGGAGCCCGATCCGCGCTCAAGTAGCGAAGCGATAGCGCAGACAAGCGAACCTGCGCCTTCGCCCAACGAGCTCGTCGCCGAGGCAGTGGCGGCAGAATGGGTGGGTATACCGGCCGACGACCTGCTCGTCATGACGCTCGCTCGCGACGCCGAAGGCAATGAGCGTACGGTGACGATCCAGCTGATGCCCGCGCCGTTCTCGCAAGGCTGGGTCGAGAACATCCGCTCGCTTGCCCGCGCCGGCTGGTACGATGGGATCAGCATCAATCGCGTGCAGGACAATTACGTCGTCCAGTGGGGCGATCCGAATTACGACAATCCCGGGGCCGACGGGACAGCGAAACCGCTCCCGGATTCGCTGAACGCAGTGCCGGAAGCCGCCTATACCGTGGATGGCGACGCGATCGCCCTGTCGGTGAAGCTGGCGGACAGCGAGCGCGATCTCGCGCTGGAGCGTGGAGACGCTCTGGCGGGCACGGACGAGACGACCGGGATCATTCTGGCTAACGGGCTGGTCGATTCCTATTCGCAGGCGGCCCTGTTCGACAATGGCTGGCCGCTGGCAACCAACGCCGGCGACGCGACGGAGGGCGAACCCGCGACGGCGTGGCCCGTCCATTGCTACGGCATGGTCGGTGTCGGGCGCGGGATATCGCCGGACACCGGATCGGGTGCGGAACTTTACACCGTGATCGGTCATGCGCCGCGCCATCTCGACCGGAACATCGCGCTCGTCGGGCGAATCGTGGACGGGATGGAGCACCTCTCCTCACTGCCGCGCGGCTCAGGCGACCTCGGCTTTTATACAACCGAGGAGGCGGACAAGCGCACGCCGATCATGTCGATCCGTGTCGCCAATGATCTGCCGGAAGCCGAGCGGCCGTCGTTCGAATATCTGTCCACCGAGGGCGAGACGTTCGCCCGTTATGCCGATGCGCGCGCCAATCGCCGCGATCCGTTTTTCATCATGCCTGCGGGCGGAGCTGACATCTGCAATATCCCGGTGCCCGTGCGCCGCGTCGGCGGGTGAGCGAGGCGCTCGTCTGCTCCTTCGAAATCCAGCGCTGGCAAGGCGAAAAAGCAGTCTATCACATGGTCACAATCGGCGGCGACATGGCCGAGGCGATCACCATGCACGAGCGGCTGCATCGGCTTGAATTCGGAGCCAGGCGCGGGTTCGGATCGGTCAAGGTGACGGCGGCGATCGGCGGTACGCAGTGGAGGACTTCGGTGTTTCCGTCGAAGCTCGGCGAATGGTGGCTGCTCGTGGGAAAGAAGGTCCTGAAAGCCGAGGATTTGGTAGTGGGCGATACTGCCGAAATCGCGCTGGAATTGCTATGAGACGCGGGCAGCATCATTCGAAACTGGCATGGGTGGTCGGCGGCGGCTTGCTGATCGCGGGCGTTGCCGGCCTCGCGAGCGCCACCATGCCGCATGGCGAAACGCTCTGGCACCTGATTGCGGCGCCGGAGGAAAACGGGCTCTGGCGCTTCGAGCGGATCGACGGGAGCGACGTTTCGAGCGTCGGCTATTCGGTTCGGGTGCGTTGGGGCGAGCTGTCCGAGTGGTACAATGGCTGCAATTATTGCGGGACGAGCGAAGATGGTTTGATCTGCACCCTGCAGGCGTGTGTCGAGCAGCCCAATGACCGGCTCTATTTCCGCTTTTCCCGTGGAAGCCCGCAAATGCGCGTGGACGGCGACAGGATGGTCATGTCGGGACCCGGCCACCGCGCCGAGCTGGTCCGCTTCACCGAACGGGTGATCTAGATCCGCTGCATCAGTTCGATGCGATTGCGGAACGGGTCCGCGATATCGCCGCGGATGAACCCGTCGAGCTTCTTGCCCTGCTTGAACGGAATACCCGCCAGCTCGAGCCAGACAATGAGGGCGCGTAAATCCTTTACCAGCAACGCCGGATGCGTGCGGCGGGCAGGAAGAAAGCCGTCCTCCACCCCGCAATGGATTGCGACGCCGCCACCTTCGAACCAGCACCCGCCATTGACCGCGAGGTGTGGAGGTTTGGCGATCTCGTCCAGCTCCATGATCTCGCCCCAGAATGTGCGGGCGTGCGCTTCGCCGCCACGGGGCATGGCGAGCTGGATGTGGTCGATCCCGGCCAGCTGCGTCACACGCGCTCCGCTTGGGCGATGGAATCGCTGGCCCGCAAAGCGCTGAGAATGCGCGTGAGGTGGGCGAGATCCTGCACTTCGAGATCTATCTCGTAGGTCGTGAAGGGGTGGTCGAGCTGCGTCTGCTCGAGGCTTTTTACATTGACGTGGTTCTTGGCGAAGATTCCGGCCATTTCGGCCAGCGTGCCGGGCCGATCGTACAGCGTCACCTGCATCCGCCCGACCGCCCCGCGCGAGCGCTTGTTCCACGACAGGTCGAGCCAGTCGGTATCGATCCCGCTGGCGAGCTGCGCGCAGTCGATGGCGTGCACTTCCACGCCTTCGCCCGGTTTGCGGATGCCGACGATGCGGTCGCCGGGGACGGGGTGGCAGCATTCGGCCAGCTGGAAGCCGACGCCGGGCGTCAGGCCGCGGATCGACAGTGCCTTGCCCTCGCGCGCCCAGTCGGGCTCCTCCGCCATGCCCTCGGTACAGCCCGGCACCAGCGCTTCCATGACCGCGCGGTCCTCGATCTTGGCGGCGCCGATGGCGTAGAAAAGGTCTTCCTCTTCCTCCATCTCCAGCCGCTTGAGCGCGTCGCGCGTCGCCTTCTTGCCAATCTTGGCGGGCACTCTGAGCGCGATTTCGTCGAACAGCTTCTTGCCGATCTCTGCCACCTCGGCGCGCTCTTTCAGGCGGACAGCGCGGCGGATCGAGGCACGCGCCTTGCCGGTGACAACAAAGCCCAGCCAGCTCATCTGCGGATCGGCTTGCGCGCTCTTGATGATCTCCACCACGTCGCCATTGTTGAGCTGGGTGCGCAGCGGCATGTGCCGCCCGTTGATCTTCGCGCCGACGGTCTGCGCACCGAGATCGGTGTGCACGGCGAAGGCGAAATCGACCGGGGTGGCGCCCTTGGGCAGCTGGAACAGTGCGCCCTTCGGCGTGAAGGCGAAGATGCGATCCTGGTAGATCGCCATGCGCGTATGCTCGAGCAGTTCCTCGGCATCGTGGCTGGCATCGACGATCTCGATCAGGTCGCGCAGCCACCCGACCTGCCCGTCCGGCCGCTCGCCCTGCTTGTAAGCCCAGTGCGCGGCATAGCCGAATTCGTTGAGCTTGTGCATCTCGCGCGTCCGGATCTGCACCTCCACGCGCATCGACTTGCCGTAGATCAGCGAGGTGTGGAGGCTGCGATAGCCATTGGTCTTGGGCGTGGAGATGTAGTCCTTGAACTTGCCCGGCAGGAATTGCCACGTCGTGTGGAGGACGCCCAGCGCGCGGTAGCAATCGGCCACATCCTCGCAGATGACGCGGAAGGCCATGATGTCGGTCACCTGCTCGAAACTGACGTGGCGCTCGGCCATTTTGCGCCAGATCGAATAGGGGTGCTTTTCGCGGCCCGAGACTTCGGTGACGATGCCCGCCTCCGACAAGGCATGCTTCATGTCGAGTGCGATGGCATCGACCTGGCCGCCGTCCTCGCTGCGGATCTGGTCGAGCCGCTGGGTGATGGTCTCGAACGCTTCGGGTTCGAGCTGCTCGAAGGCGAGCATCTGCATCTCGCGCATATACTCGTACATGCCTACCCGTTCGGCGAGCGGGGCGTAAATATCCATCGTTTCGCGCGCAATGCGCTGACGCTTCTCCGGCTTCTTGATGAAGTGGAGCGTGCGCATGTTGTGGAGGCGATCGCCCAGCTTCACCAGCAGCACGCGGATATCCTCGCTCATGGCGAGCAGGAACTTGCGCAAATTCTCCGCCGCGCGCTCGTTCTCGGGCATCTGCTCGATCTTGGAGAGTTTGGTGACCCCGTCGACCAGCCGCGCGACGTCGGGGCCGAAATTGGCCTCGATATCGTCGATCGTCGCCAGCGTGTCCTCCACCGTATCGTGGAGCAGCGCGGTCATGATCGTTTCCTGATCGAGCTTCAGGTCGGTCATCAAACCGGCGACTTCGACCGGATGGCTGAAATAGGGATCGCCGCTGGCGCGGGTCTGCGTGCCGTGCTTCTGCACCGTATAGACATAGGCGCGGTTGAGCAGCGCCTCGTCGGCGTCGGGGTCGTATTCCTGGACCCGTTCAACAAGTTCGTATTGGCGCAGCATCGCGGACAGGATGTGCGGATTCGCGTGCCTATTGCAACGCAAAAAAGCTGTGCGGTGTGATCGGGTTACTCGCCCTCGGCGTGAGATACACTGGCGGCGAGATAATCGAAGGTGAACACCCTGTCGCCGCAGCGGCGCCGACGGATGTGGTCGGGGAGGGCATCGGTGGATAGCCCTGCGTCGTGTGCAGCGCGTTCGATCAAACGTTCGATAAAGCTGCATTGCGGCCAGCAGGCGGCGCAGCGAGTCTCGCCGTGCTTCCAGCAGGCGACACGGCCATCGGTGCCGGTCATGTCGGGAACAGCATCGCCTTCGAGATGGTCGGAAGGCGATGGCCGCACCGACGGCGAAAGAGGCGCAGAAGGGCGTCCTTGCTGCTGCCGCCATCCGCATCCTGTTGGTGCCGCCGATCGTGGTCATCCCCGGCGTGGTCGCGTACAAGTTGTTCGGCGATGTGGGCGATGCGGCCTACGGCCGGCTGGTCGCAGAGGTGCTGCCGGCGTGGCTCTCGGGCGCATTTACTGCCATGGTCGCGGCGGCAGTGATCACGATCTTCAGCGCGGTGCTGAACTCGACCGTGGCACTCTCTTCGGTCGATTTCCACGAGCAGTTCATCGGCAATGTCGACAACCCGGCCGTCGACACCGTGGTGGAGGAGGTGCAGCCGCAATCGGAGAGCAGGGCGGCGCACGCATGACCGGCGGTGGATTCGGCGGGGCAATCGTGACAGTGCTCGACGCTAGCCGTGTGGACGAGCTTGCGGCGGCGACCGGGCGCGACTTTCAGAGGGTCTTCTAGCTATGAGCAATATTACGAGCGGCGGCTGGCGCTTCGCCATCGACCGCGGCGGCACATTCACCGATGTCGTCGCCACCACGCCCGATGGCAGGCTCGTCACGGACAAGCTCTTGTCCGAGAACCCTGGCTTCTATTCTGATGCAGCGAGCGAGGCCGTGCGGCGCCTGATGGCGGAGTACGGCGAAGGGCCGATCGCGGAAGTGCGCATCGGCACGACGGTGGCCACCAATGCCCTTCTCGAGCGGAAGGGGGAGCGGCTCGCGCTCGCCATCACGCGCGGCTTCGGCGATGCCTTGCGCATCGGCACCCAGGCGCGGCCCGATATTTTCGCTCGGCATATCGTGCTGCCCGAGCAATTGCCGGCGCAGGTCATCGAGATCGCCGAGCGGGTGGCCGCCGATGGCGAGGTACTGCTCCCGCTGGACGAGAATCAGGCGCGCGCGCAATTCGCAGCGCTCCGCGAAGACGGCTTCGACGCTATCGCCATCGTGCTGATGCATGGCTGGCAACACCGCGACCATGAGGAGCAGCTGGCCGCAATCGCTCGCGAGCTCGGCTTCGCGCAGGTCAGCGTCAGCCATGAGGTCGCGCCACTGATCCGGCTGATCCCGCGCGGCGATACGACGGTGGTCGATGCCTATCTCTCGCCGGTTCTGCGGCTCTATACCGACAACCTCCAGGCGAGCTTGCCCGCAACGCGCACATTGCGCTTCATGCAGTCGAACGGCGGGCTGGCAGAGGTCGGCGCGTTTCGCGGCAAGGACGCGATCCTTTCGGGTCCGGCCGGCGGCGTGGTCGGCATGGTCGCAGCGGGCGAGGCGCTCGGCCACCGTAAACTGATCGGCTTCGACATGGGCGGGACCAGCACCGACGTCGCGCATTACGCGGGCGAGTACGAGCTGACCGGCGACAGCGTGGTCGCGGGCGTGCGCGTCGCCGCGCCGATGATGCAGATCCATACGGTCGCGGCGGGCGGAGGCTCGATCTGCCAGTTCGACGGTGCGCGTTTTCGCGTCGGGCCGGATAGCGCGGGCGCCGATCCCGGCCCCGCCTGCTATCGCAAGGGCGGCCCGCTGACGGTGACAGACTGCAATCTGTTCCTCGGGCGGATCGACCCGGCTTTCTTTCCGAGCGTCTTCGGTCGGGGCGGTGACGAACCGCTCGATCCCGCCGCCTCGCGGGCGCGCCTGGAGGAGGTGGCAGCCGCCATGCCGAAACCGCCACCGCTGGAGGACATCGCCGAGGGTTTCCTCGCCATTGCGGTGGACAGCATGGCCAAAGCGATTCGCAAGATCAGCGTGGCGCGCGGGCACGATGTGACCGCCTATGCGCTCGCATGCTTCGGCGGTGCGGGCGGCCAGCACGCCTGCAAGGTCGCCGATGCGCTGGGCATGGAGACGGTGCTGGTGCACCCGCTCGCCGGCATTCTTTCCGCCTATGGCATCGGTCTCGCGCCGGTGAAGGCGATCCACGAGGTCAGCCTGGTGCGGCCATTGGTAGAGAATTTCGATGCCGAGCTCGCAGCCTTGCAAGACGAGGCGCGCGGCGCTTTGACGCAGCAGGGGATCGCACCGGACGCGGTTGCGCTCGAAAGCCGCGCCCGGCTGCGCTTCGAAGGGAGCGACAGCCTGCTCGCGGTCGATAGCGAGGATCGTGGCGCGATGGATGCGGCTTTCCGTGCGCTGCACCGCCAGCACTTCGGCTATTCCGATGCCTCCGCGCCGATTATCGTCGAAGCGCTCAGCGTCGAGGCAAGCGGCAATGCCGGTGGCCTCGGCGAAGCGCGGGCCGCTCCGGAGGCTGTCGGTGTCCAGGCGTTGGGGACCTGGCGGACCATCGAACGCGCGTCGATGGGCGAGGGCGAAGCGGTCGAGGGCCCGGTCCTGATCATCGATCCCGGCTCGACCACGGTTGTGGAGGACGGATGGCGCGCACGCCTCGCCGACGAAGGCAGCCTAGTTCTGACCCGCGCGCAGCCGCTTGCGCGAGCCCGGGTGGCGGGGACAGAAGCCGATCCGGTCCGGCTCGAAATCTTCAACAACCACTTCATGGCGATCGCCGAGGAAATGGGTGTCGTGCTGCAATCGACCGCGACCTCGGTCAATATCAAGGAGCGGCTCGATTTCTCCTGCGCGCTGTTCGACAGGCATGGCGCATTGATTGCGAACGCGCCGCATATTCCCGTGCACCTCGGCAGCATGGGCGACAGTATCGCGCGGGTGATCGAGACGCGCGGAAATAAGCGCGACGGGCGCGGTTTCCGGCGCGGCGATGCCTATGTGCTGAACGATCCCTTCCGCGGCGGCACGCACCTCCCGGACATCACGGTGATCGTCCCCGTGTTCTACGCCGATGGTGGCGGCGAAGAACCGGACGCTTTCGTCGCCGCGCGCGGGCACCACTCCGATATCGGCGGGATCGCCCCCGGCTCCATGCCGCCCGAGAGCCGCACCATAGAGCAGGAGGGCGTGCTGATCGACAATCTGCTGATGGTCGACGAAGGGAATTTCCGCGAAGCGGCGGTGCGCGAAGCTCTGGCAAACGCAAAATACCCCGCGCGCAATCCGGATCGTAATCTGTCGGACCTGCGCGCTCAGCTGGCCGCCTGTACGCGCGGCACCGAGCTGTTGCAGGGTGCCGCAAGGGATCATGGATCGGAAGTTCTGTCAGCCTACATGGGCCATGTCCTTGCCAACGCCGAAGAGAGCGTGCGGCGGCTGCTCGACCGGCTCGACGATGGCGAATTCGCCTATCCGATGGACAATGGTGCCGTGGTGCAGGCGGCCATCCGTATAAACCGCGAAGCGCGTTCGGCGGTATTCGATTTCACCGGCACGAGCCCGCAACTGCCGAACAATTTCAACGCCCCGAAGTCGATCACCCGGGCAGCGGCGCTCTATGTCGTCCGCACACTGATCGACGATGCCATCCCGATGAACGACGGGTGCCTGCGCCCGGTCGAACTGATCGTGCCCGAAGGTTCCATGCTCAATCCCAGGCCAGGCGCAGCAGTCGTCGCCGGCAATGTCGAGACCAGCCAGGTCGTCACCGATGCGCTCTTTGCTGCGACGGGACGTCTTGCACCTAGCCAGGGGACGATGAACAATTTTACCTTCGGGAACGAGCGGAACCAATATTACGAGACTATCTGCGGGGGCTCCGGAGCGGGGCCGGATCACGACGGCACCAGCGCGGTGCAGACGCATATGACGAATTCGCGGCTCACCGACCCGGAGATATTCGAGACGCGCCTGCCGGTGCGGCTGGAGCGCTTCGCAATCCGCCACGGGTCGGGAGGCGAGGGCGCGCATCGTGGTGGCGACGGGGTCGAGCGCTGCGTCACCTTTCTCGAGCCGATCCGGGCGAACATCCTCGCCAATCGCAGGTCCGTGCCGCCAAGGGGTATCCGCGGCGGCGGCGATGCCCAGCCGGGTGCAAACTGGGTCGACCGTGCGGACGGCACGCGTGAGACACTCGATGCGACGGGGGCAGCCGACATGCAGCCGGGCGATCGGTTCACGATCCTCACGCCGGGCGGCGGCGGCTTCGGTGCGGCGGCCATTCCCGACCCGACCGAGAAGTCCTAGCTGTTGGCCGCTCCCGGTAGCGGGAGCGCCGCTGAGCTGCCCGCGCCGTTCATTGCGTCGGCAACCGGCTGCGGCAGCGCGATTTCGCGAATCCTGACCCGCGCTGCGCTGAAACCCAGACGCACTTCGTAGTCGCCCGCCTCCACCGTGAACCGGGCTCGCGCGTCGTATTGCGCGAGGGCCTCGGCAGCGAGTTCGAACGAGACCTGCGTGCTCTGGCCTGGTTCGAGCGCGATTCTCTGGAATCCGCGAAGGACGGCTTCCTGCGATGCGTCGGGGCCGTCGAGCCTGCGAAGGTAGATTTGCACCATCTCTTCGCTCGCCCGGTCGCCGATATTGCGGAGGCGGGCGCTGGCAAGGATGCGGTCCGCGCCGAGCTCGAGCGAGAGATCGCCGAGGGTGAATTCGCCATAAGACAGGCCATGGCCGAACGGCAGGCGGACTTCCCCGCTGCGAGTTCTGATCGCATAGGGGAGGCGTGCGGACGGCTCGCATCTGCCGCTCAGCACCTCCGCGATCGCGCGGCCCGAATGCATTCCCGGCATTCCGGCGTGGAGAATGCAGGGCATCGGCTCTCCGCCGATATCGGGATCGCAGGGCCGCGAACCCAGGGTGACAAGCACGGTTCTCGGATTGGCGGCGCGCAACGTCTCGAGCAGCACCGTCTGAGCCTCGCCTAGCGGTTCTCCAGGCCGTTCGCTGCCTTGCCCGAGCACGGCCACCACGGTCCCCGCACGGCGCGCGGCTTCACCGGCCATGCCGATGGCCATGCGATCGGCATGGATCATCCGGTCGATGACCGGCTGGCCTTCGCGCAGGGCGAGGCCGGCCACGAATTTATGCGCGATTCCCAGCGCGTCGAGTCCGTCGGTGACGCTTGCGACATCGCTGCCGTTGCCGCCAGCAAACGAACGGTCGCGAGCTGCGCTGCCGACTATGAGCAAATCTCTCCCGCCAGGCGACAGCGGAAGCAGGCCGCGCTGGTTGCGGAGCAAGACAATCGACTTGCTCGCCAGGTCGTGTGCCGGGTCGCGTCGGCCTCTGACCGGTTTCGATGCAGCAGGAGCCAAATCTTCGGATGGACGGAACAGCCCGAGATCGAATTTCGCTGCGAGTACTCGGCGCACGGCTTCGTCGAGCTCGCTGGCGCCGATACGCCCGTCCTCGACCGCGGCGACCAAGCGCTCTACCGACAGGCCGACGAAGCCGGGGCCATCGGCGTGGTGTCCGGATTTCTCGGCCAGTTGCGCCCAATCGGCCAGCAGCATGCCATCAAACCCGCCTGCGCGGCGCAGGTTTTTTAAGGCGTCGTTCGCGATCCGGGTCCCGTTATGTCTGCTTTGCCCTGTCATATCGAGACCAATGGTCGCGGGAGCGGCCTCTTCGACCGTTTTGAGCATAGCGCGGAGTTGCTCGCGCTCTCGCAGGCTGCCCTCACCGCGCCGCCCGGTCCTGTCATCGAAGGCTAAATCCAGTGTGGCGAGCATCTGTGGCCGATATTCGGTGCGCTGCGCTTGCAGGCCGCCAATGCGGCCGGCTGCGATCTGCTGGGCGAGCCATGCACTTTCTCCGGCCGACCGCTCAAAGCCGGTATCGGCGAGATAGCTTTCTGTGGCGAGGATCGGTGAGAAAGCCCAATTTATGCCGAGCGCGAGGCATTCATCGGCGAGAGCGGCTTCGGCAGCAGCGACCGCCTCGGGGTCCCAACTGGCGGCCATACCGACCGGGGGGGGCAGGCGGCCGGGCAGCACCTGCGCCGGTTCGGCGGCGAAGAGGAGCGGGATGCCGAGGCGCGTTTCCTCGATCGCGATCTGTTGCAATTGGTGGGTGCGCATAACGCCGACCGGATTGACGAATCCACTCACCAGCCCGCGTCGCAACTGGTCGATGCGCGTCGGATCGCTGCCCGCTGATCCATCCGGCAAGAGCACCAGTTGCCCGGCTTTCTCTTCCAGCGTCATGTAATCGAGCAGGTCCTCGACGAACCTTACGCGCTCGGGAGCGGGAATGAAGGGCGATTGCGACATTGCCCGCCGGTGATCGCGGCGAATGGTAAATATCCGGTTTGTAACTGCCGGTTCCTGCGACGGGCCGTGTCTTCGCAGCGGCACTTGCACAGAGATTTACAGATATAAAAATATCTTTATATCCACAGTGAGAATGCACATCGAAACCCTCTTTCGCGCGCTGGCCGACCCTACGCGCCTCAGGATACTGCGGCTGCTTGGCTCGATGGAACTTGCCGTGGGCGAGGTGGCGCAGGTACTCGGCCAGAGCCAGCCGCGGGTTTCGCGTCATATCGGGATATTGTGCGACGCCGGTCTCGCCGAGCGGCGGCGCGAGGGGAGCTGGACTTTCGTCCGCGCGGGATCAGTGACAGCCACAGAACCATCGCTTCCCGGAGGTGCTATCCGTTTGCTCGACGTTGCGGAACGCGCGGACAGCGAGTTTGCCGATCTATGCGCCTCCGATCGCCGCAAGCTCGCCGAAATCCGCGAAACTCGCGAAGCCGATGCGCAGGCCTATTTTGCCCGCCACGCGCACGACTGGGATGAACTGCGCCGCTTGCACAGTTCGGATGAAACGATTGAAAGCGCGCTCGGCGCGGCCTTGGGAAGCGCCCCGCTCGGTCGTTTGCTCGATATCGGCACGGGAACCGGCCGCATGGCCGAAATCTTTGCCGAGCGCGCCGAACACATCGTGGCTCTGGACAAGAGCCTTGCGATGCTGCGCGTGGCGCGAGCGAAACTGCAGAACCTGCCCACCCAACGGGTCGAACTGGTCCAAGGCGATTTCGGATCGCTCCCCTTTGCCGCTGCAAGCTTCGACACAGTGCTGTTCCATCAGGTGCTTCATTTCGCTCAGGCCCCGCGCGCCGCCCTGGCAGAGGCTGCGCGGGTCACCTCTCCGGGCGGGCGTATCGCGATTGTCGATTTCGCCGCCCACCAGCGCGAGGAACTGCGTGAGCGGTATGCTCATGCGCGGCTCGGGTTCGGTGACGCGCAGATGCGCGGCCTGTTGGAAGACGCCGGCTTCGTTCCTGGCGAGACCGCCGCCTTGGAGGATGGCGAACTGGTCGTGAAAATCTGGATCGCAGAGCGCGATGCCGAAGCAAGAAAGGCAGTATCGTGAGCCCAACCCTCAACCAGATGCGCGAAGCGCAGCGCGCGCTGGAAGCGCCACTGTTCTCAGGGCTGCCCGGCGATATCGAGGTGAGCTTCGAATTCTTTCCGCCCAAGTCCGAGAAGATGGCGGAAACGCTGTGGCAGAGCGTGGAAACGCTGGCCCCGCTCGATCCGCGCTTCGTGTCGGTGACTTATGGTGCCGGCGGGTCAACTCGCGAACGCACCCACGCAGCTGTGCGGCGTATCGTGAGCGAGACCGAAATACCCGCTGCCGCCCACCTCACCTGTGTGCAAGCAACACGCGAGGAGGTGGACCAGGTCGCGCGCGAATATTGGGAAGAGGGGGTGCGGCATATCGTCGCGCTGCGCGGCGATGCTCCCGACGGTGGCGGCAGCTATGCTCCGCATCCCGGCGGTTACGAGAACGCCGTAGACCTGATCGCGGGCCTCAGAAAAATCGCCGATTTCGAGATCTCGGTCGCGGCCTATCCCGAAGTCCATCCGGATTCGCCCGATCGCCAGGCCGATCTCGACAATCTGAAGCGCAAGTTCGATGCCGGGGCGACCCGCGCGATCACGCAGTTCTTCTTCGATCCCGAGTGCTTTTTCGAGTTCCGAGACAAGGCCGAAGCTGCCGGGATCGAAGGCGAAATCGTGCCGGGCGTCATGCCGGTCATGAGCTTCGCCGCCGTTCAGCGGATGAGCGGATTGTGCGGCACGGCCATCCCCGACTGGATGGAAGGTCTGTTCAAGGGCCTCGACGAAAGGCCCGAAGCCCGCCAGCTGGTCAGCGCCACGATCGCGGCCGAGATGTGCCGTCGCCTCTATGCCGGCGGTGTGCGCCAGTTCCACTTCTATACTCTCAACCGCGCCGAGCTGAGCTATGCGATCTGCCACATGCTCGGCCTGCGACCGAAGGCCTGACATGTCCAAGCGCATCGAATTCGCCGAAGCCGCCAGCCAGCGCATCCTGATCAAGGATGGCCCCTATGGCACCGAAATCCAGCGCACCAAGCTGGCGCCGGAAGACTATGCGGGCGATACCGGCCTCACCGCCGATCAAAAAGGCAATAACGATCTGGTCAATTTGACGCAGCCGCAGGTGATCCGGACAATTTGCGACAGCTATATCGATGCTGGCGCGCATATTCTTGCGACCAACACATTCAACGCCAATCGCATCAGCCAGGCGGATTACGACGCCGAGCATCTGGTGCACGAGATCAACGTCTCGGCCGCCCGCATCATTCGCGAAGCTGTCGACGCCGCTACCGCTAAAGACGGCATCCCCCGTTTCGTCGCAGGCGCGATGGGGCCGACCAACAAAACACTCTCGCTCTCGCCCGATGTCGAGGACCCTGGCTTTCGCGAAGTTACCTACGACGAAATCGTGGACGTCTATGTCGAGCAGGCGCGCGCCCTGATCGAGGGCGGGGCTGACTTCATCCTGATCGAGACCGTCTTCGACACGCTCAATTGCAAGGCCGCGATCATGGCAGTCAAGCAGCTGGAGCGCGAGCTTGGGCAGGACATACCGATCATGATCTCGCTCACGCTGACCGACCTGTCGGGCCGTAATTTGTCGGGCCATACGGTCGAGGCCTTCTGGTACACCGTGCGCCACGCCAAGCCGCTGACGATGGGGCTCAACTGCAGCTTCGGTGCCGAGCAGCTTCGCCCGCATGTCCAGATCCTGTCCGACATCGCGGATACCTATCTGATGGTCTATCCCAATGCGGGCCTGCCCAACGACCTCGGCGAATATGACGAACTGCCGGAGACCACGGCGGCGCTGACCAAGGTCTGGGCCGAGAATGGCCGCATCAATGCGCTGGGCGGCTGCTGTGGCTCTACGCCTGCCCACATCGCCGCAATGGCCGCGGCAGTCGACGGTATGGCCCCGCGTGAGCTGCCGAGCATCGATCCGGACATGCGGCTGGCAGGCCTCGAGCCCTTTACGATTGCTGCCTGACTCATGAGTGACCTTACGACTGCCCGCTTCGTCAATATCGGTGAACGCACCAATGTGACCGGCTCCGCCCGGTTCAAGAAACTGATCCTTGCGGACGATTACGATGCCGCCGTCGAAGTCGCGCGCCAGCAGGTCGAGAACGGCGCGCAGGTGATCGACGTCAATATGGACGAAGGCCTGCTCGACGCCGAGAAGGCGATGACCACCTTCCTCAAGCTGATTGCGGCGGAACCCGATATCGCGCGCGTGCCGGTGATGGTCGACAGCTCCAAATGGGATGTCATCGAGGCCGGAATCAAATGCGTCTCCGGCAAGCCGATCGTCAATTCGATCAGCATGAAGGAAGGCGAAGATCAGTTCCTGGAGCAGGCGCGCAAGTGCATGGACTATGGTGCCGCAGTCGTTGTCATGGCCTTCGACGAGACCGGCCAGGCCGACACGAAAGACCGCAAGGTCGAAATCTGCACGCGTGCCTATGAACTGCTGACGGGGATCGGTTTTCCGGCGGAAGACATTATCTTCGATCCGAATATCTTCGCCGTGGCGACTGGGATCGAGGAGCACGACCGCTACGGGCTCGACTTCATCGAAGCGGTGGCCGAGATCAAGGCCGTCTGTCCGCACGCCAAGACCAGCGGGGGCCTCTCCAATCTCTCCTTCAGTTTCCGGGGCAACGAGACCGTGCGCCGCGCGATGCACTCGGTTTTCCTTTATCATGCGATCCCCGCCGGGCTGGACATGGCGATCGTAAATGCCGGCCAGCTCGACGTTTACGACCAGATCGACCCGAACCTGCGCGAGGCCTGCGAGGACGTGATCCTGATGCGGCGTCCGGATGCGACGGAGCGTCTGATCGATCTTGCCGAAAGCTACAAGGGCAAGTCCGCCGCCGACGAAAAGGCGGCCGAGGAATGGCGCGGCTGGGAGGTGAAGAAGCGGCTGGAACACGCGCTGGTCAAGGGCATCGATGCGCATGTCGTCGCCGACACGGAGGAAGCGCGCGAGCTTGTTTCAGCTTCCGGCGGTCGCCCGATCGAGGTGATCGAAGGCCCGTTGATGGACGGTATGAACGTCGTCGGCGACCTGTTCGGCAGCGGCAAGATGTTCCTCCCGCAAGTCGTGAAATCGGCTCGCGTGATGAAAAAGGCCGTCGCTCACCTCATTCCCTTCATCGAGGCGGAAAAGGACCTGCTGCCCGAAGCCGAGCGCAAGGCAAAGGGCAAGATCGTGATGGCGACCGTGAAAGGCGATGTCCACGATATCGGCAAGAACATCGTCGGCGTGGTGCTGCAGTGCAATGGCTACGACGTGATCGACCTCGGCGTGATGGTCCCATGGTCGAAAATCCTCGAGACGGCGCGCGAGGAAAAGGCGGACATGATCGGGCTGTCCGGCCTCATCACGCCCTCGCTCGACGAGATGGTGACCGTGGCCGAGGAGATGCAAACCGCAGGCATGGACATGCCGCTGCTGATCGGGGGTGCGACGACCAGCAAGGTGCACACCGCCCTGCGCATCGACCCGGCCTACGAGGGGCCTGTGATCCACGTGCTCGATGCAAGCCGCGCGGTCGGCGTCGCCAGCCGCCTGCTGTCCGACACGCAGCGCGACGAATTCGTCGAAACCACGGCCAGCGAATATGGCCATGTCCGCGATGCCCGGGCGGGGAAGGGGCAGAGCGTGCTGCTGAGCCTGGAAGACGCCCGCGCCAATTATTACGACGCCTTCCTGTCCGACAAGGCTGCCCCGCCGCTCAAGCCCGGGGTGCATGTATTCGACGACTGGTCGCTGGCCGACTTGCGCGACTATATCGACTGGACGCCCTTCTTCCGCGCGTGGGAGTTGCACGGAAACTATCCCGCGATCCTGAAGGACGACGTCGTGGGGGAGACGGCGACGCAGCTTTTCGCCGACGCCAATGCCATGCTCGACCGGATCGTGGACGAGCAATGGCTCACTGCAAAAGGTGTGGCCGGCTTCTGGCCCTGCGCGCGCGCCATGAACACGGGGGGCGACGACGTGACGCTGCATCTCGATGACCAAGACGACGTCGTGCTCCCGTTCCTGCGCCAGCAGGTGAAGAAGAGCCGTGACCGGGCGAACATGTGCCTCGCCGATTTCATCGATCCGGCGGGCGACTGGATGGGCGGCTTCGCAGTAGGAATCCACGGGATCGACGAGCATTCGAAGCGCTTTATCGAGGACAAGGACGATTATTCGGACATCCTCCTGAAAGCGTTGGCCGATCGCTTTGCCGAAGCCTTCGCCGAACGTCTGCACCAGCACGTCCGCACCGATCTGTGGGGCTATGCGCCCCACGAGCAGCTGACCAACGAGGCACTGATCAAGGAGGAATATCGCGGCATCCGGCCCGCGCCGGGCTATCCTGCGTGCCCCGATCACAGCCTGAAGCCGATCCTGTTCGACCTGCTCGATGTCCCAAACAACGCCGGTCTCACGCTGACCGAGAATTTCGCTATGTGGCCGACCGCTGCCGTCAGCGGATTCTATTTCGGGCACCCGGAAGCGCAGTATTTCGGCGTCGCCCGGATCGGTCGAGACCAGCTGGAAGACTATGCGCAGCGGCGCGGGGTCGATCTGGCGACCGCCGAACGATGGCTGAGGCCCAATCTCGACTGAACCGCGTCCAGCCGGCGCCGGGACATAGCTCGCGCCTCACGATGATCGGCGGGGCGGTGCGTGCGCTGGCCTACGCCGCTCTGTGGTTCGTCGCGGAATACGATTCGCAATTGCAGGCCGATCTCTGATTTCTGCCCGGCGTAGGCATGGTGGGCGCGATCATTGCCAATGCCAGCGGGACCGGCGGCGGCGTGGTCTTCGTGCCGGTGTTCAACGCCTTGCGCGATCCCGGGACCATGACGCTGGGGCCATTGCAGGTGGTGGCGGTCTCGATGGGCCAGTCGTTCGGCATGAGCCTCGGTGCGCTGCGCTGGACCGACCGGCTCTATCACCAGCACGGGCCGAATCCGCTGGGAGCCAGTGCGCGGGCAAGTGACTACTGGTTGTGGTGTGCGCATTGGTGCTCGCCCTTTCCACGCTGGCCCTCCTGTGGACCCAGCGCATGGTCGATTTCGACTCCCGCATGGTGCTGCTGGGCTACAAGACTTTCTCCATCCTGCTCGGGCTTGCGCTGATCGTGGCGACGTGGACGATCAACCGTGCTGTGGCCGAGCGCGCCAGCCTTGCCCGCGTCGATCTGGCCATGCTGGCCCTGACCGCCATTCCCGGCGGCGCAATTACCGTGCTGTTCTCGGTCGGGATCGGAGAGCTGGTCGCCTTCTACCTGTTCCTGCGCCATTACCCGATGGTGCTGTGCGTGGGCACCGCCTGCGTGATCTCCGCGGTCAGCTGCATCGCGGGGCTGGTCTGGCATATCGAAGCAGGGACGGTCGCGTGGGAGGTCGTGCTGCTCGCGGCACCCGGCACCATGCTCGGAGCAGATCTCGCCCGACCCATCGCGTTGTGGCTTGGGGCGCGCGGCTTGAAGACGGCGGGCGGGTTGTGGATCGTCGCCTCGGCGCTCTACCTCGTGTCGCTCGCGGCGCGCTGATCGACAGCATCGCGATATAGCGACCAGGGCAAGAAAACCCCGTTCGCCCGCCGGGCGATCGAGGCCGGGGAATAAGGCTTTTCGCGATTGACGCTGCGCGGGGATTGCCGCAGTGCAACAGCCGTCGGCTGCGGGAGCGATTCTGCAGCGGGCGCGCACGGGAGAGCGTGCGGGGCGGCGTCCCCGCGCCGCCGAAGGAGCAACCGCCCCGGAAACTCTCAGGCCACCGGACCGTGCGGGCCATCGACACTCTGGAAAGCGCCGGTCGCAATTGCGGCCAGCCACCGAAGGGGTAAGCACGCCCATTTGCGTGTCAGTCTCTCAGGTTTCCCGACAGAGGGGGCATGGGTTGTTTTCCCGCGCCGGGACCGGCGCGCCCATGCTTTGAAGGACGGGACTTGAGCGAGACTGAAGAAAACGAACAGCAGGAAACCGGCACGCTGGCGCTCGATGCATGGCATCGCGGCAAGGGCGCTCGCATGGTCGAGTTCGCCGGATACTGGATGCCGATCCATTACAACAAGGAAACCGGTGGCGGGATCGTCGCCGAACACGACTGGACGCGAAGCAACGCCGGCCTGTTCGATGTCAGCCACATGGGCCAGCTGATGGTGACGGGCGAGAGGGCGGCGGAAGAGCTGGAAAAGCTGCTTCCCGGCGCAATCGCCACGCTGAAGCCGGGCCGGGTCCGCTACTCGCTGTTGCTCAACGACGAGGGCGGGATCCTAGACGATCTGATGGTCACCAATGCGACCCCATGGATCGAGGGCGACGATGAAGCCGGCACCGAAGGCCATCGGGGCGAGCCAGCCTATTACCTCGTGGTCAACGGCGCGAAGAAATGGGACGATATCGCCCATCTGCGCGAGCATCTCGACGACGATGTCACGCTGACCCACATGGACGATTATGCGCTGGTCGCGCTGCAGGGGCCTAATGCCGCGACCGCGCTCAACCGCATCATGCGCGGCGTGCCCGAGCAGCTCGTTTTCATGCAATCGCTCGAACACGATTTCGGCGAATGGCCGCTGCGGATTACGCGGGCGGGCTATACCGGCGAGGATGGGTTCGAGATTTCGGTCCCTGCCGAGTTCGCGGAATCGCTGTGCGACCGCCTGTGCGCGGAGATCGAAGTGCGTCCTGCAGGCCTCGGTGCGCGCGACAGCCTGAGGCTCGAAGCAGGATTGCCGCTCTACGGCCACGATATGACCGATACGGTCGATCCGGTCAGTGCCGATCTCGCATTCGCGCTCACTAAGAAGCGCCGCGAAACCGGCGGCTGGATGGGCTTCGACGCGGTGAAAACGCTGATGGAGTCCGGCCCGAAGGAACGCCGCGTCGGCCTCGCCCTCGAAGGGCGCTTGCCGGCCCGCGAGGGCGCGGAAATCTACGCGGGCGACGACAAGGTAGGCCGCGTCACCAGCGGCGGCTTCTCGCCCACGCTCGGCCACCCGATCGCCATGGGTTACGTCGATGTCGCCCATGCCGAAGCGGGAACCGATCTGGAGATCATGGTTCGTAACAAGAGACTTCCGGCGAAGGTGGTGACGCTCCCCTTCGTCTCCCATAACTATCACCGAGGGAGCTGACCCGATGGCCCGTTACTTCACCGAAGAGCATGAATGGATCGACGTGGAGGGCGATAGCGCCACCGTCGGCATCACCGATTACGCGCAGGGCCAGCTGGGCGACATCGTCTTCGTCGAACTGCCCGAAGTCGGCAGCGTGATCGACAAGGGCAAGGACGCTGCCGTGGTGGAAAGCGTCAAGGCCGCCAGCGATGTCTACGCACCGATCAGCGGCGAAGTGATGGAATCGAACGAGGCGCTGGAAGAAGATCCGGCGCTGGTGAACACCTCGCCCGAGGAAGCCGGCTGGTTCTTCAAGATGACCATCGGCGACAAGAGCGAACTCGAAGGCCTGATGGACGCGAAAGCCTACAAGAGCTTCTGCGACAGTCTCTAATTGCCTCCCGGGCTTTCGCTGGGACGACGGGAACACGAAATGCGCTACTTACCCCTGACCGATACCGACCGCGCGGCGATGCTCTCCAAGGTCGGCGCGAGCGATATCGATGCCTTGTTCGTCGACGTGCCGGAAGAAGCGCGGCTTAACGGCCCGATCGAAGGCCTCCCGATGCACGCCAGCGAGATGGCGGTCGAAAAGCACATGCGGCGGCTCAGCAAGAAGAACCTCGCGGCGTCGGACGCAGCGTTCTTCCTCGGGGCAGGGGCCTACAAACACCATATCCCTGCCAGCGTCGACCACATCATCCAGCGCGGAGAGTTCCTGACCGCTTATACGCCCTACCAGCCGGAGATCGCGCAGGGCACGCTGCAGATGCTGTTCGAGTTCCAGACGCAGGTCGCGCGGCTCTATGGCTGCGCGGTGGCCAATGCGTCGATGTACGATGGCTCGACCGCCTGCTGGGAAGCGGTGGCGATGGCCAGCCGCATCGCCCGCGGCAAGAAACGCAAGGTCGTGCTTTCGGGCGCGCTCCACCCGCACTACGCCGAAGTCGTCCGGACGATGGCCAAGTTCACGCAAGACGAGATTGCCGGCGCTCCGCCCAGCCTGACGGCCAAGCCCGACGACGATGGCCTCATCGCCCGGATCGATAGCGACACGAGCTGCGTCGTGGTGCAATATCCCGACATTCTCGGGCGCCTTCCCGATATTGCGAAGATCGCCGAGGCCGCACATGAGCAGGGCGCCCTGGTCATCGCAGTCGTTACCGAGCCCGTGGCACTCGGCGGGGTGAAATCGCCCGGCGAAATGGGCGCGGACATCGTCGCCGGAGAGGGCCAGTCGATCGGCGTGGGCCTGCAGTTCGGCGGGCCGTATCTGGGCCTCTTCGCCGTGCGTGACGAGAAGCATGTTCGCATGATGCCGGGGCGGCTGTGCGGCGAGACGGTCGATGCGCAGGGCAAGCGCGGCTTCGTGCTGACGCTGTCGACGCGCGAACAGCACATCCGCCGCGAGAAGGCGACCTCTAACATCTGCACAAATTCCGGCCTCTGCGCGCTGGCATTCAGCGTTCACATGACCTTGCTGGGCGAGAAGGGATTGCGGCTGCTCGCGATGGAGAACCATCGCCTCGCCTGCATCGCCGCCGACCGGCTGTCCAAGGTGCCCGGCGTCGAGGTGCTCAACGAAACCTTTTTCAACGAATTTACCGTGCTGCTGGATGGTAATGCGCGCCAGATCGTGCGCCAGCTGACCGAGCAGGACGTCCTGGCGGGCGTGTCCCTCGGCCGCCTGTTCCCCGGCAACGACGCACTTGCCAATGGGCTGTTGGTCGCAGTGACCGAAACCACTACGGAGGAGGATGTCGAAACCCTTGCCTCCGCGCTCGAGGAGGTGCTGGCATGAACGCGCCGAGGAAAACTCCGAACGCATCGGGCTGGAAGCCTGGCACGCCGGTTGAGGGCGACAACGCGATGAGCGGTCCCGATACCGCAACCGGCAATCGCGCGCTGATGCTCGAAGAGCCGCTGCTGTTCGAGATCGGTCATAGCGAGACGACCGGCGTCGATTTCGATTTCGCTGCCAAGCTGGACCTTGCCGGAGTAGAGCAGCCGACCCCGCCGACGCCCGCGCCCTGCGGTCGCCTGGGCAATTTCGAACGTAGCGAACCGATCGGACTCGTCGGCCTGACCGAGCCGGAAACCGTGCGCCATTATACGCGCCTCAGCCGCCAGAACTATGCCATCGATCTTGGCCTGTTCCCGCTCGGCAGCTGCACGATGAAGCATAATCCGCGGCTCAACGAGAAAGTCGCACGGATGCCCGGCTTTGCCGACGTTCATCCGCTGCAGCCGGTCGATACGGTGCGCGGCGCGCTGGAAGTGATCAACGAACTTGCCTTCTGGCTTATCCACCTCACCGGCATGCATTCGATCGCGATGAGCCCCAAGGCGGGCGCACATGGCGAGCTGTGCGGGATCCTCTGCATCCGTGCCGCACTGGAAGCGCGCGGCGATGCCCGCAAGGTCATCCTCGTGCCCGAAAGTGCGCATGGCACCAATCCCGCCACCGCCGCCTTCGCCGGCTACGAGATCGAGGATATTCCGGCCAATTCCGACGGTCGGGTCGATTTCGATGCCCTCAAGAGCCGCCTTGGCCCGGACGTGGCCGGCGTGATGATCACCAACCCCTCGACCCTCGGCCTGTTCGAGCGCGACCTGAAGGCGATCTCCGACGCGGTCCACGAGGCGGGCGGTTTCGTCTATTGCGACGGCGCGAACTTCAACGCGATAGTCGGCAAGGTGCGCCCCGGCGATCTCGGCGTCGATGCGATGCACATCAATCTCCACAAGACCTTTTCCACCCCGCATGGCGGCGGCGGCCCCGGCTCCGGCCCGGTCGTGCTGTCCGAAGCGCTCAGCCCCTTCGCCCCGCTGCCTTACACCTCGCGGACGAAGGACGGCGTCGTCCACCTTGTCGAGGAAGAGAACGCCGACAGCTTCTCAGAAGAGCATTTTGGCGGGCGCATGCAGCATTTCGGTCGCATGACGGCGTTTCACGGACAGGTGGGCATGTTCACCCGCGCGCTGTCCTATATCCTGAGCCATGGGGCGGACGGCTTGCGGCAGGTGGCCGAGGATGCCGTGCTCAATGCGAACTACATCCTGCGCAGCCTTGAAGACGTGCTCGATGCGCCCTTCGCCCATAGCGGGCCGTGCATGCACGAAGCGCTGTTCAGCGACAAAGGCTTTGCCGACGGGCTATCGACGCTCGATCTCGCCAAGGGGCTGATCGACGAAGGCTATCATCCGATGACGATGTATTTCCCGCTGGTGGTGCATGGGGCGATGCTGGTCGAGCCGACCGAGACCGAGAGCAAGGCGGCGCTGGATCAGTTCATCCTGGCCCTGCGCAGTGTGGCGGAACGGGCCAAGGCTGGCGATGAAACGCTCAAGACCGCGCCTTTCCATGCCCCGCGCCGCCGCCTCGACGAAACGCAGGCCGCAAGGAAGCCGGTGCTCGCTTACAAGGACCAGAGCGTTCCAGCCGGAACGCCGGTCCCCAGCGAAGTCGGCGGGCGCTAGTCGCGGCTGTCGGTTTTCGGTTCCACTGTGATGGTGATCTGGCTGAGCGAGATCACCGCCACCCAGAACCCGATGACGGACAGCGCGCTGGCGCCGAGGACGGTAAAGGCCGCGCCCTTCAGTCCGTTCCAGTCCATCGCGACCTGGAGTAGCGACAGGCCGATGATTGTCGGCACCGCGCGCATGACGAAGGCGGTGCCGGCCCGCCCGGCGCTTACCAGTAGCGATTCAAGGCTGGCCCCGACCAGCTCGATCGCCCCGGCAATGGCGAGGATGACCATCGCCCAATAGACGACGCGGAATTCGGGGCCAGCGATCAGGACCAATCCGGGCCGCCCGAGGAAAATCGCCACCAGCACGGCCAGCGCGCCGCCGACGAGCGCGATATTGGCCATGCGGCGGGCCATGTCATGCGCATTGTCGCGGGCGTGGACCAGCTCGGGGTAGATCGCCTTGGAGACAGTCTGCGCCAAACTCACCAGCGCCTGGCCGAGCTGGCTGGCGACCCGGAAGCCGCCTGCGAAGGCCTCTCCGCCGATTGCGCCTACGAGTAGGATGAGAACTTGCTTCGATCCGACATTGAGGCTGCCGGTAAGGTTGGTCGACCAGACGAATTTCCACGCCCCGGCATGCTCGCGCGGGAGGCGGAACAGGCTGATTTCAGAGAAGTCGATCCGCTCGGTCCGGCCGGCAGCGAACCAGAGTGCGGCAGCCACGCTGACTTCGGCCGCGGCCCAGGCGAGGATGAAGCCGGTGACGGTCGGCATAAAGACTGCGGCGAGGATTGCGCCGAGAGCCCGGATAATAGGCTGCACCGCCTCGGCTGCCGTCGCCCGCCCGTATTCGAACCGAAGCCGTAGCAGCCCGGTCGGCGTCGTGCGAATGGCGAGCAGCGACACCATGCAGAACCCGAATGCCAACCACAGCAGGTCGGTCGGCAGGGGCAGCCAGAACTGTGCGGACCAGCACAACGTGGCGGCGAGCACAGTCCCGAGCACGATGGACAGCATGTCGAGCGCGATGGCGAAGCCGGTCGCTTCGGCCGGGCCATCCTCGCCCGCGCCCCAGCGAACGACGAATTGCCAGGTCTGGAAATTGGCGAGGCCCGTGACGGTCTGCCCGAGCGCGACGATGAGCGCGAAATAGCCGAACCCGTCGAGGCCCAGCGTCCGCGTGGCGAGCGCCAGATAGACGAGGCTCAGCACGGCATTGACGCCGCGGCCGCTGAGCAGCCAGCCGATATTGCGGAGCAGCCGTTTCATCGCTCAGGTGTCGCCGCCTCAGGCGGCGGATGCGTTTCGTTTGGCCAGCAGGCGTTCGGTGACTTCGAAAGTGCGCTCGTTATCGACGTCGATCGCGCAATAGCCATTGCTCATCTCGATCGGCACCAGCTTGAAGCCGAAGCGGCGCGAGACCTGCGCGAACAGTTTCTCCTTCGTTCCCCAACCGAGGAAGAAGCGGATCAGGTTGATCACTCCGAAGGCTTTGGCGATGCGACTGGGGAATTTCACGAACTGCCCGCCGCCGCGCATGATCTCTGCCGCGCCGAGCGCCTGCTCGCTGCCGATCCAGTAGGTGTTGCAGTTCGAATAGCCGCCGTCCGAGAACTCGTAGAACTTGGCCTGCCCCTGCGGATCGGCGGCCTGCACGTCTTCCTTCTGCGCGAGCGCAGCGGCCGCGCCTGCCTGGTTGGCGATCGCCTTGTCGATGAATTCGGCATAGTCGTGCGGCAGCCACAAGCAGTTGTCGGCCGTGGTGATCATGATCGGATAGCACGCGCCTTCTGCACCGGAAAACACGCTGTCGACGAGGTTGAACGCGCCGGGGCGGAAGACCAGCCGACCTTCGTCCATCAGGGCCTTGATCGACGGGATCGCCGCGATCTCGTCTGGTTCGTGCGCCACGACGCGGATTTCCCCGATGCGGTCGCAGGCGGCGACATTGGCGATCACCCGCTCGATCATCGGCATGCCGCCGACCGGCACCACGCATTTCTGCGCGACGCCGGCCCGCTCGGCCAGCGGGTCGAGGACGCCGGAGCGCTTGCCGGCCATGACGAGGGCGGTGATCTTTGCGTGTGTCTGCGTAGCCATGCGCGCGCATTTAGGCCCGAAGTGCGGGGTTGTCACCTTGCAGCGTAGCGGGCAGCGAGTCCCCATGCGGATTATCTTCAGTCGCAAGGGTTTCGACAGCGCGTCGGGCGGCGGACCTTCGCCGATCGTCGATGGGCAGCCCGTCAGCCTGCCGATCCCTGCAGGGGCGGCTTCGCGCACGAGCTATGGCGATCTCGGGCTGGGTGAATTGGCGCGCGCGGCCAGCCGGGGCAAGCATGATGCCGACGACCTCTGCCATCACGATCCGATGTTTTTGGGCGACGGCCGGTGCCTGTTCGGCCAGGTCGGCGCAGCGCAAACGCATCTGGCCAATCGCGGGGTCGGCGTCGGCGACGTGTTCCTGTTCTTCGGCCTGTTTCGCGCGGATGGCGGCGATCCGCATCATCGCATTTTCGGCTATCTCGAGGTAAAGGAGGTTATTGCATTGGCCGATGGGGTGCCGGAGTGGCTCGTGGAGCGACACCACCCACATGCGCTCGCAATGCATGGCACAAACGACACGATCTATGCCGGGGCGGGGCGCGTCGCCAATCGCGCAAGCGCTGTCCTGCGGCTGACAGTGCCCGAAGGCCCGCCGAGCCTGTGGAGCCGCCCGGACTGGCTACGTAAAGGCGGCCTCAGCTACCACGACCGCGCCGACCGCTGGCTGCGCCGCGGCAGGCTGCGGAGCGTGGCGCGCGGACAGGAATTCGTCGCCAATGTCGGACGCCGACAGGCACCGCGCGACTGGCTGGCGCGAATGATCGCCGAGATCAAAGCGTCTTGATGACTGAGGAAAAGTCGAGCGCGCCGTGTTCTTCGGCCAGCTTTTCGTAAATCTCTGCGGCCTTTGCGCCAAGCACGGTGGTGGCGTCGACATCCTGCGCTGCGTCCATGGCGAGGCGCAGGTCCTTCAGCATCAGCGCAGTCGAGAAACCGCCCTTGTAATCATTGTCCGCCGGGCTCTCGACGCCCACACCGGGCAGGGGCGTATAGGCGTTGAGCGACCAGCAATAGCCCGAGGACTGGCTGGAGATCTCGTAGAATTTCTGCGGATCGAGGCCGAGCTTCTCGGCCATCTTCATCGCTTCCGCCGTGCCGATCATCGAGATGGCAAGCAGCATGTTGTTGCAGATCTTGGCGGTCTGGCCCGCGCCTGCATCGCCCGCATGGATGACGGCCTTGCCCATCGCCTGCAGCACGTCCTCGGCGCGTCCGAATGCCTTTTCGGTTCCGCCGACCATGAAGGTGAGCGTGCCGCCGGTCGCCGCCGCGATCCCGCCAGAGACCGGCGCATCGACCATATCGTATCCGGCAGCTTCGGCCTTGGCGATGACTTCCTTGGCGGTGGCAACGTCGATGGTCGAACAGTCGAGCAGCACCGCGCCTGCCGGAGCCTTGCCGATCACGCTGCCTTCGTAGACCGACTTCACGATTGCGCCATTGGGCAGCATGGTCACGACGCCATCGACACCCTGGACGGCTTCGCTGGCGTCCGTGAAAGTCGCGCAGCCATTGTCCTTTGCCGTAGCAAGCGCCTCTTCCGACAGGTCGAAGGCATTCACCTCATGTCCCGCCTTCACAAGGTTCGCGGCCATTCCGCCGCCCATATTGCCGAGGCCGATGAAGGCGATTTTCATGTTTGCATCCTCTCTCGAGCGGGCTTTGCCGGGTTACACTTGGGTGACAAAGGAGACAGTGTGTCGCCTTCGCATTTTTCGACAAGCCCTTGTAAAAGTTAACGTTCTTATCTGGCCAGACGACACATTCCGAAATGCGACGCCCCCCCGGTGGCTTTCACAGCGCCGGACGAGAAGGATTTCTAGCGTCCGTCAGACCCTGTAGGAAAGCCTGCGCGGCAGGTGGCGTCAACGCCCTTTCCACTTGCCCTCGCGCTTTTCGACGAAGGCGGCCATGCCTTCCTGCTTGTCCTCGCTCGCGGTGAGGATCTGGAAAATGCGACGCTCGATGACCAAGCCCTGATCCAGCGACGTCTCGAAGGCGGCATTGACCATTTCCTTGTTTGCGATTGCGGCCATCGGCGGCATGCTGGCGATCTTCGCGGCGGTCTTCATCGCTTCGTCCAGCAGGTCGTCATGCGCCACCACCCGCGCGACGAGGTTGCTGCGCTCGGCCTCTTCTGCATCCATCATGCGGCCCGTCAGGCACATCTCCATCGCCTTTGACTTGCCGACTGCCTTGGTCAGGCGCTGCGAGCCGCCCATGCCGGGAGCGACGCCGAGCTTGATCTCCGGCTGGCCGAACTTGGCGTTTTCCGAAGCAATGATGAAGTCCGCCATCATGGCGAGCTCGCATCCGCCGCCCAGAGCGAAGCCGTTGACCGCGGCAATCCACGGCTTGCGGGTTTTCTTGACGATCTCGCTGGTCCAGGGCGCGAAGAAATCGTCGAGATAAAAGTCGGCCGCTTCCTTTTCGCTCATTTCCTTGATGTCGGCACCGGCGGCGAAGGCCTTGTCGCCCGATCCGGTGAGCACCGCGCAAAGCTGGCTGGCATCGGCCTGGTAGGCGGCGAAAGCCTCGATCAGTTCTTCCAGCACCTTGCTGTTCAGCGCATTCAGCGCCTTTGGGCGGTTGAGGGTGATCAGCGTGACCGCATCATGCTGTTCGACGGTGATGGTTTCATAGCTCATAGGGGTTTCCATTCCTCATCGGCGGGAAGCGGGGCGAAGATGCTGTCGAGCAGGTCCTCGCTCACGCCCTCGGGCGTGGCCGGATCCCATTGCGGGTCGCTGGTCTTGTCGACGATTACCGCGCGCACGCCCTCGGCGAAATCGGGGCGGGTCAGGACGCGCGACGCGATGCGGTATTCCATCCGCATATTGTCGGCGAAGCTGTCCAGCCTTTCGCTTTCCGCCAGCTGGCGCAGCGCGACCTTGCAGGTCTGCGGGCTCTTGGTGCGCAGCGTGGCCAGTTCCTTGGCCGCCCAGTCGCTATCGTCGGCTTCGAGGCTCGCGAGGATTTCTTCGTAGCGGTCGGAAGCGAAGTGCTTGTTGATCCGCTCGCAATTGGCCTCGATCCGGGGCTCGGGCGGTATAACCGACAGCTCGGAGAGAATGCCCGCAATGCGACCGGGATGCTCGGTGATCCGCGCCTTCGCCTCGGCCAGCTTCTCGGCCGGGATGTAATGCGTCGCGATCCCGGCGAAATGACATTCCGCCCCGTCCAGCCGCGCGCCGGTCAGCGCCAGGAACTGGCCGAGCCGTCCACCGAGGCGCGAAAGGTGCCAGCCGCCGCCGACATCCGGGAACAGGCCGATGCCGGTTTCAGGCATGGCGAAGCGCGTATTCTCGGTCGCTACGCGATATTTGCAGGGAAGGGCGATGCCGACGCCGCCGCCCATGACAATGCCGTCCATGAAGGCCACGATGGGCTTCTCATAGGTCATCATCTGGTGATTGAGCTGGTATTCGTCGTGAAAGAACTCGCGACCGCTTTTGCCGCCATCGTTCAATGCGGAGTGGCGCAGAAGGTTGATGTCGCCGCCTGCGCAGAAACCGCGGCCTTCCGCGTGGTCGAGGATGACCGCCTCGATCTCGTCGTCATCGGACCACCCGGCCAGCGCCGCGCTGATCGCGTGGCACATGTCGAGCGTTAGCGCGTGCAGCGCCTTGGGCCGATTGAGCGAAATGTGGCCGGTGCGGCCGTGGGTGTGGATCATTATTTCGTCTGTCATCGGATTCTCGCTCACTGTCGCAACAGGTCCCGCCCGACGATCATGCGCATGACCTGGTTGGTGCCCTCGAGGATCGAGTGGACGCGCAGGTCGCGCCAGAAGCGCTCGATTGGATAGTCCCTGAGATAGCCGTAGCCACCGAACAGTTGCAGCGCGTCATTGACGACCTTGCTGCCATTGTCGGTCGCCAAGCGCTTTGCCATTGCCGAGAAGCGCGATTTGTCCGGCGCATTGTCGGTGACCTTGGCGGCGGCGAGATAGAGCAGGGCGCGTGCGGCTTCCAGGTCGGTCGCCATGTCGGCCAGCATGAACTGCGTGTTCTGGAACTCTGCGATCGGCGTGTCGAATTGCTGGCGATCCTTGGTGTAGGCCACCGCCTCGTCGAGGCAGCGCTGGGCCCCGCCGAGCGAACAGGCGCCGATGTTCAGGCGTCCGCCGTCGAGACCCATCATGGCGAAGCGGAAGCCCTCGCCTTCGTCGCCGACCCGGTTCTCCACTGGTACGCGGGCATCCTCGAAGATGACCTGCGCGGTCGGGCTGGCATTCCAGCCGAGCTTCTTTTCCGGCGCGCCGAAGCTGAGGCCCGGCGTGTCCTTGTCGATCACGAGACAGGTAATGCCCTTGGTCTTGTGTTCGGAGGTGCGGACCATGGTGACATAGACGTCGTTCACGCCGCCGCCGGAGATGAACTGCTTGGTGCCGTTCAGCACGTAATGATCGCCGTCCCGCACTGCGCTGGTCTTGAGGCCCGCGGCATCCGATCCGCTGCCGGGTTCGGTCAGGCAGTAGCTGGCGATCTTCTCCATAGTGACGAGGTCGGGGAGGTATTTTTCCTTCACCCCTTCGCCGCCGAAGCAGTCGATCATCCAGCTGGCCATGTTGTGGATCGAGATGAACGCGCTGGTGGTCGGGCAGCCATAGGCCATGGCTTCCATGATCAGCGCCGCCTCGAGCCGGCCAAGGCCGATGCCGCCGCTTTCTTCCGAGACGTAGATCGCGCCGAAACCGAGTTCGGCTGTCTGTTTGATCACCTCGCGCGGGAAATGGCTCTTTTCATCCCACTCGCCAGCGTGCGGCGTGATGTTGTCGGCAGTGAAGCGCTGGGCCATTTCCTGGATGGCCAGCTGGTCGTCGGTAAGCTGGAATTGTCCTGTCATGCGGTGCGCTCTAGTCCTTTGCCGGGGGCAAGGGAAGGGGCGTGGCCGGTCAATCGCGAATGATTGCCTCTGCCTCGATTTCGACTTTCCATTCCGGTCGGCAGAGCCATGCGCAACCTACCATTGTTGCGGCGGGGCGCGCCTCGCCGAAGTAGCGGGCGTGCACCTCCCCCACCGCGTCCTGATCGGCCGGATCGGTCAAGAACATGCGCGTGCGGACCACGTCGCTAGCCGACCCGCCGAGTTCCTCGGTCACGCGGATGATCGGGGCACAGTACCGCTCGGCCTGTTCCGCGGCCCCGCCTTGCGTGCTCGAGCCGTCGTCCTCGACCGGGCCGGTGCCAGCAACGACGATCCGGTTACCGTCGCGTACCGCGCGAGCGAAGCCGAACTGCGCTTCGAACGGAGAGCCGGTGAAGGCGTGGCGGCGACCGCTCACCCGCAGGTGATCTCGACGATCTTGCGGTTCTCGTCATAGCGCACGTTCACGCGACCGGTGCGGTAATCCATCGTCCACGCAGAGTTCGGCGGGCCCCAGCGCAGCGTTTTCGCGTCGCTCTCGCGCAGTATGGCGGCACCCGTATCGGCGGTTGCGTCGCGCCCAATGTGATACTGTACCGGTTGGGCATCGCATTCGCCGCCGCTTTCGTTTGCCGGGACGGAGCCGGGTGCTTCTCCGTATGCTCCTGCGCACGCAGCGAGAGGCAGCGCCACAACACCTAAAAACAGACAACGCATATCGTCTTCCTCAGTTATCGCAGCGTTTGCGCGGCAGATCGCGGCCAGCACTTGCATCGGTCGGGTCCAGGACAAGCAACCGCTCCCCGCCATCTTCGAGTACCAGCTCGCGGCGCTCTTCCCATGTTTCGCCTTCGCTTTCCATAGCGAGTGTCACGATCACGCTTCCGGTCCCACTGTCCTCGATACTGGTCAACTGACCCGCGGATTCGTAGAAGGTGATCGAGTACTCGCCGATCTTAAGCCGCAGGTCGGACGCCGCGGAGCAGCTTCCCTCGACATAATCCCAAACCCCGCGAAAGCGGGGCGGGATCGTGCCGATAAGCTCCGGCAAGGGCGGTGCGCCATCGCCGATCCCGCCTTTGGGCTCGACCGGTATAGCGGTTTGCTGCGCTGCGGGATCGTCCGGCGTGGTCTGGCCGGGCGAACAGGCGAGCAGTGCGAACACTGCAAGCGATGCGAGTGCCGGGTGGGTCAAGGGCAAAAACATCCTAACCGTATCCTATCACCCCATCGTCGGAATGACGAAGGCGTTGTTGCCGTCGCCGCCGCCGTCGGGCCAGCGTTGCGTGACCTTCTTGGCCTTGGTCCAGAACTTCAGGCCTTCCATGCCGTACTGGTCGATGTCGCCAAAGCCGGAGCGCTTCCAGCCGCCGAAACTGTGATAGCTGACGGGCACGGGGATCGGCACGTTGATGCCGACCATGCCGACATTCACTCGGTTCGCGAATTCGCGCGCCGCGTGTCCGTTGCGGGTGAAAATGGCAACGCCGTTGCCGTACTGGTGCTCGCTCGGAAGCTTCACGGCTTCCTCGAAATCGTTCGCGCGCACGACCTGGAGGACCGGGCCGAAAATCTCTTCCTTGTAGCTTTCCATATCGGGGGTCACGCGGTCGAGCAGCGTCGGGCCGACGAAAAAGCCATCCTCGTGGCCCTGCAGGCTGAAACCGCGCCCGTCGATGACGACTTCGGCGCCTTCCTTCTCCGCCGTGTCGATCCACCCTTCGACGCGCGCCTTGTGTTCGGGCGTGACGACCGGGCCGTAATGCGCGTCGGGATCGTTCGATACGCCGACCCGCAAGCCGTTGATCGCGGGGATCAGCTTTTCGCGCAGCTTGTCGGCGGTGTCTTCGCCCACGGGGACCACGACGGGCAGCGCCATGCAGCGCTCGCCAGCCGAGCCGAAGGCAGCCCCGGCGAGGTCGTTCACCACTTGGTCGAGATCGGCATCGGGCATGACTATGCCGTGGTTCTTCGCCCCGCCGAAGGCCTGGACGCGCTTAGCGTTCGCCGTGCCGCGCGAGTAAATATACTGCGCGATGTCGGATGAGCCGACGAAGCTGATGGCCGGAATGTCGGGATGGTCGAGGATGGCATCGACCATTTCCTTGTCGCCATGGACGACCTGCAGCAGGCCCTCGGGCGCGCCCGCCTCGAGGAAGAGTTCGGCGAGACGCACCGGGACGCTCGGGTCGCGCTCCGACGGTTTGAGGATGAAGGCATTGCCCACCGCGATCGCCATGCCGAACATCCACATCGGGATCATGGCCGGGAAGTTGAACGGCGTGATGCCAGCACCGATGCCGAGCGGCTGGCGCATCGAATAGACATCGATGCCCGGACCTGCACCCTGTGTATACTCACCCTTTAGCGCTTGAGGGATACCGCAGGCGAATTCGATCACTTCGAGCCCGCGCTGCACGTCGCCATGCGCATCCTCGACGACCTTGCCGTGCTCGCTCGAAAGCAGCTCGGCCAGCTCCTGCTTGTTCGCTTCGACCAGCTGCTTGAATTCGAACATCACGCGCGCACGGCGTTGCGGATTAGTCGCCGCCCATTCGGGCTGGACCTTTTTCGCGGCATCGACGGCCTTCTGCAGCAGCGCGGCATCGCCGAGCGCGACTTCGGCCTGGACCTCGCCGGTCGAGGGGTTCCAGATCTTGTGCTTGCGAGTGGGGGCGGGGCTGTCCCCCGCGATAAAATGGTCGATTTGGCGCATGGCAGATTCCTCTCTTTTCGTGCCAACGGCTCTGGCAAGCCAAGGTTGCGAAATCAACCGGCATCAAATGAAACCGGCATCAAATGAAACCGGCATTGCTTGCGACTAGACGACCGCCGCCATCATCTGTGCGCACAGGATCGCGCCATAGGTGCCTAGAGCATAGCCAAGGACAGCGAGCAGCACGCCGACGGGAGCGAGGGCCGGGTGGAAGGCGGCCGCCACTACGGGCGCGCTCGCTGCCCCGCCGACATTGGCCTTGCTGCCGACCGCGACGAAGAAGAACGGCGCCTTGATGATCTTGGCGACCACTAGCAGCAGGACGATGTGGAACAGCATCCAGATCGCGCCGATGGCCATGAAGGCGGGGGCGTCCATGATCTTGGTCACGTCCATCCGCGTGCCGATGATCGCCACCAGCAGGAAGATGAAGAGCACGCCGAACTTGCTTGCTCCGATGCCCTCCAGTTCGCGCGCACGGGTGAAGCTGGCGGCGAGGCCGGCAGTGGTGGAGATGACGACCACCCAGAAGAATTCGCTCGCCAGCGTCGCGTCCTCCCCCTGGACGCTGGCAAACCAGCCCCCGATCCAGCCGCCCAGCAGGTGCGATGCGCCGACAACGGCCATGGTTGCGCCGAACAGCAGCACGTAGTCATTGGCCTTTGCCACGCGCTCGATGCGTTCGGAGTAATCCGCCATGCTGTCGCGCAGTCTGGCGATGGAAGAGCTGTCCGCGCCCAGCCAACGGTCGACCCGGTCGGTCGCTCCCGCCCCGTAGAGCAGGAAGATCATCCAGATTTCCGCGACGATGATGTCCACCGCCAGCAACGCGGCAAAGCCTTCGAGCGGATAGCCATAGACTTCCAGCATCGCGGTCTGGTTCGCGCCGCCGCCGATCCAGCTGCCCGCCAGCGTGGCAAGCCCGCGCCAGGCCGCAGTGTCGCCCGATCCGATTACCGAAGGTTCGAACTGCGCGACGATCCACAACGCCAGCGGTCCGCCGAGGATGATCCCGACCGTGGCGGTCAGGAACATGATGATCGCCTTGTTGCCGAGGCCGAGGATGCCCCTGATGTCGATGCTCAGCGTCATCAGAAACAGCGCGGCGGGCAGGAAATAATCCTTCGCGACCGGCCACAGCTGGCTCTCGCTCGTATCGATCAGCCCGGTCGTTACGAACAGCGAGGGGACGAGATAGCAGACGAGAATGATCGGCACGAAAACGTAGAACCGTTGCCAGCCCGGCCGGTCGCGCGTCGCGAAAACGAAAGCGAGCAATGCGCCCAGCAGACCGAGGATGATGCGATCGTCGCTGATCATGATGCGTATTGTGTCTCGTCTTTTACTTCTCAGCCCCGCCTAGCGTCTTCCGCCTGCGCGCGCCAAGCCGTCAGTCCGTAAGCTCCACACCGGAGCGCGCAATGCGTTTTCTCGCGTTGACCTTGTCTTCGCGCTGCGGCAAATGCCGCCGCCCGGTGCGCGGGTGTAGCTCAATGGTAGAGCAGCAGCTTCCCAAGCTGACGACGAGGGTTCGATTCCCTTCACCCGCTCCACTCAGAACCGTCCGGTCTCGAAGAATCTCCTGATCCGCTGGCGTGGTTCTGCAACTTCCAGGCCCTTTGCTTCGAGCCAGACGTCATCGAAGATCGTGTCGGCATAGCGCGCGCCGTCGTCGCACAGGATCGAGACGATCGAGCCTGCCTCGCCCCGCGAAGCCATCTCGGCGGCGATAATTGCGCAGGCCCACACGTTGGTACCGGTCGATCCGCCGCAGCGACGGTCGAGCCGGTTGCTCACTTCGTGCGCGGCGGCGATCGAGCAGGCGTCGGGCACGGCTTCCATCCTATCGACGATGTCGGGCAGGAAGCTTGGCTCGACCCGCTGGCGCCCGATCCCCTCGATGCAGCCGGACGAATGCTCGACCTTGGTGACCGACCGGTCGGCCCAGTGGCGGTGGAAGACCGAGCCACCGGGATCGGCGACGCAGACCTTCGTATCGTGCCGGTTATAGCGGGCGAAGCGGCCGATGGTGGCCGATGTCCCGCCGGTTCCGGCCCCGCAAACGATCCAGCGCGGCACCGGATGCGGCTCGCGCGCCATCTGCGCGAAGATCGATTCGGCGATATTGTTGTTCGCCCGCCAGTCGGTCGCGCGCTCGGCGAAGGTGAACTGGTCGATATAGTGTCCGCCGAGATCGTCGGCGAGCGTCTGGGCGGCAACATACATCTCGCCCGGCGAATCGACGAAGTGACACTCGCCACCGTGAAATTCGATAGCGTCGATCTTCGGCTTCGCGGTCGAGCGCGGGACCACCGCGATGAAGCGGAGGCCCAGCATGCGAGCGAAATATGCTTCGGAAACCGCAGTCGATCCGCTCGACGCTTCGATTACCGGCGTGCCTTCGCAGATCCAGCCGTTACACAGGCCGTAGAGGAACAACGAGCGGGCCAGCCGGTGCTTGAGGCTGCCGGTCGGGTGGCTGGACTCGTCCTTCAGGTAGATCGCGATGTCGGGCAGTGCGGGAACAGGTAGGGGAATGAGATGCGTGTCGGCCGAGCGCGTGAAATCCGCCTCGATTCGCCCGATCGCCCAATTGACCCAGTCGCGTCCGTTCGCCCGCTGTTGCCCCGTCACTTGGGCCGTCACCTGGGCGGCATCCGGATCGCCCCGTCCAACCGGAACTGGTGGCCGTTGATGTAGCTGTTGCGCGCGATCTCTAGGATCAGCGACGCGAATTCCTCGGGGTGCCCGAGGCGCTTGGGGAAGGGGACGCTGGCGTTGAGCTGGTCCCACATCTGCGGATTGCGATCCTTCATGCCGAGCATCAGCGGGGTCGCGAAAATGCCGGGCATCACCGAATTCACGCGGATGCCGATGTCCATCAGGTCGCGCGCCATCGGCAGGACGAGGCCGTTCACCCCGGCCTTGCAGCTGCCATAGATCACCTGGCCGATCTGCCCGTCCTGCGCCGCCACGCTGGCGGTCAGCGTGACGCAGCCGCGCTCGCCATCCTCCCCGATCGGATCGCTGTTCGCCATGCCGAGTGCGGATAGGCTGGCGATGCGATAAGAGGAGACGAGAATGCCCTCGGCCCCAAAAGCGTAATCCTCGGTCGCGAGCCGCTTGTAGCGCCCGTTCTCCTTGTCCCAGCCGAGCGTCTTGCCGCGCCGGCTGGTCATGGCGCAATGCACGGTCACGCGTTCCTGCCCGTGTGCCTCGCGTGCTGCTGCGAAGCCATCGACCACCGACTGCTCGTCGGTAATGTCGACCCGCGCGAATGTGCCGCCGATGGCTTCGGCATGCGCCTTGCCGCCGTCGTCGTCGATGTCGAAGATTGTCACCTTGAGGCCCGCATCCGCCAGTGCCTGCGCGCTGGCCCTGCCGAGGCCCGACGCCCCCCCCGTAACGATTGCTGCCATGCCTGCCTTGAGTTCCATCGCCTTCTCCTCACCCTTTGCATGAAAATCTGGCGTGTTATCGCACGGGTGCAGGGCAAAGCAAAAGGGCGATCGCAGATGACATCCTTTATGTTCGCGATGGTGGCGAGCTTTCTCGCCGCGACGGGATCGCGCGATCAGCTGCTGGTCGCACATTTGCGGGAGCGGCTGGGCGGCTCGTACGCGCTGTTGCTGCTGGTCGTGGCGACAGCCATTGTCTCCGCGTTCATCGCCGCATGGTTCGGGAGCACCCTTGCCGGGCAGCTATCGAGCGACGCGGCCACGATGTTCGTCGCTATTGCCATGCTGCTGGCAGCGGTCGAGTGTGCCTGGCCCAATCGCGCTCGCAAGCCCCGGGAACCCACCCGCTCGCTCGGCGCCATCGGGATCGTGTTGTTCCTGAGGCAGCTGACAGATGCCTCGCGTTTCCTGATCGCTGCATTCGCCGCCGCGCTCGCGTCGCCAATGCTCGCAGCGAGTGGCGGCGCCATCGGGGGGGCGGCAGCGGTTGGACTTGGCTGGTTTCTCGGCGAAAGGCTTGAGCATCTGCCGTTGCCGGCCATCCGCCTGTGCTTTGCCGCGTTGCTGCTCCTGCTCGCAATCTGGCTCGGCCTGACAGCACGTGGTCTGATCGGATAGGTCGATCACTATCTCAGTCAAGGTCATAGAAACCGATCGAAGCTTCGCCCGTTGGTGAAGTGCAATTCAAAACCAAAAAGGGAATTTCACATGGCCGAACTCGGCGACAATGCGAAAGTCGGACTCGTCTCTGCGCTCAATGGCGCGCTGGCGGATACGATGGCGCTCTATTTCAAAACCAAGAACTTTCACTGGCACGTCGCGGGTCCGCGTTTTCGCGACCTGCACGTTCTGTTCGACGAACAGGCCGCCCAGCTGATCGGCACCGTAGACGATCTCGGCGAGCGCGTGCGCAAGAACGACGAATACACCCTGACCTCGATCGGCATGGTGCAGTCCGAGACCCGCATCAAGGACCAGGACGACGTCACCCTGACCGCCGACGCAATGGTCGCGGAACTGCGCGACGACAATCGCCTGCTGCACAAGCGCCTCGGCGAGGTGAAGGAAGCGGCCGAAGAGGTCGGCGACAATGCCACCAGCGGTATCGTGGATGACTGGATCGACCAGTGCGAGGAGCGGATCTGGTTCCTCAACCAGACATCCAAGCAAGCGAATAGCTATTCGTGACATGGCCGGCCGCCTTCACCCTTGGGTGCGGGCGGCCTTCGTGTATCAGGGGACTATGGCTGACATTGCCCTGAAAGAGAATGCGGACGATGCGGCGATTGCCGCGTGGTTCGCGCGCGAAATCGGGAAGCGGATGGCGCAGAACGACGGGCCCGTAACGCTTACCGTTCCCGGCGGTTCGACGCCCTATCCCATCATGGAAAAGCTGCTCGAAGAAGATCTCGACTGGTCGCGCCTCGTCGTATGGCCGGGCGATGACCGGATCGTCCCGGAAGATCACGAGGCGTCCAACACCGGCAAGCTGCGCGCCCTGTTCGAGCCGGCGGGGGCCGAGGTCGTTACCTTGACGGTGATGGAGGCCGTGCCGCATTTCGATCTGGCGTGGCTGGGCATGGGCGCAGATGGCCACATTGCCTCGTTGTTCCCCAATACCGATCCGCAGACCCACGATCCACGCCCGATCCTGCGCCTGACCCCCGATCCGCTTCCGCCGGAAGCCCCCTTCGACCGGATCAGCCTGACCTTGCCCTCGCTGCTCGACAGCGACGCGCTCGTCTTCGTCATGCGCGGGGAAGAGAAACGCGCGGTGTTCGATGCGGCGGCGGCGGGCGATAACGATTTGCCGATTGCGCGGCTGCTCGGCGCGGCTAAGCAACAGGTGACATGCTTCGTCTGATACCCGCGCCGCTGTTTCGCCAGGCCCTCCGTGTCGCGCATAAGGTGCGGCATCACTGGCGCAAATGTCGCGGCGTGACGCCGCATGGGGTCTGCGTAATCGCTCGCGACCTGGAAGGGCAGGTGCTGCTCGTGCAGCATAGTTACGGGCCGCCGGGCTGGTATATCCCTGGCGGCGGACTCAAGCGAGGCGAAGATCCCGCAGATGCCGCCCGGCGAGAACTGCGCGAGGAAACCGGCTGCGAGATCGATGGACTCAAGCCGCTCGGCGAAGTGCACGAAACGCTGTCCGGCGCCCCGCACATGGCGCACGTCTTCACCGGCGTGGTCGACGACATACCGAAGCCCGACGGCCGCGAAGTGGTGGAAGCGCGCTTTTTCCCGACCCATTCGCTGCCCGAACCGCTGGCACCCAGCGCACGGCGGCGGCTGGAGGTCTACACCAGGCGCCGCAGCTAGAGCAGGCTGAGCTGGGCGTCCGGGCGGGGCTTCTCCGCCTCGCCATTGCTTTCCAGCTTCGACAGCGTCAGGCCCATCAGGCGGATCGGCATGGGGAGGGGCAAGACCTCTTCCAGCAGTGCGCGACCGATACCGGCAAAGGTCTCCCGATTGGTGATCGGCGTATCCACGGTCCTTGCTCTGCTGAAGATCGTGAAGTCGTTGTACTTCATCTTGAGCGTCACCGTGCGGCCTTGCGCTTCTGCCCGCTCTATATAGCCCCACACGATGTCGATTATGTCCTCCATCGTTTCGCGCAGCTCGCTGCCGGAGGAGAGGTCGCGGCTGAAGGTGCGTTCTCCGCCGACCGATTTGCGTGTGCGGCGGGAGCGCACGGGCCTGAGGTCGATCCCGCGGGCCGCGCGGTAAAGGTAATCGGCGAAGCTGCCGAAATGCGCGCGCAGCCATTCGATGTCCTTGGCTGCGAGATCGCCGCCGGTTTCGATGCCGAGCCGCGCCATCTTCTCCGCGCCCTTGGGGCCGACACCGTGGAATCGCCGGATCGGCAGCGTGCTGACGAATTCCGCACCTTCGCCGGGGCGGATGACGCACAGGCCGTCGGGCTTGTTCTGGTCGCTGGCGATCTTGGCGAGGAATTTGTTGTAGCTCACGCCCGCACTGGCGGTGAGGCGCGTCTTGGCACGGATCTCCTGCCGGATGAGTTCCGCGAGGCGCGTGGCGCTGCCGATGCCGAGCTTGTCCTCGGTAACGTCGAGATAGGCCTCATCCAGGCTCAGCGGCTCGACTAGGTCGGTGTGATGGCGGAAGATCGCGCGGATCTGCTGGCTGACTTCGCGATAGGCGTCGAAGCGACTCTTGACGAAGATTAGGTCAGGACATTTCCGCTTGGCCGTGACGGAAGGCATGGCGCTGCGCACTCCGAACTTGCGCGCTTCGTAGCTGGCTGCTGCGACGACCCCGCGCCCGCTCGAGCCGCCCACGGCGACGGGCTTGCCGCGCAGTTCCGGATTGTCGCGCTGTTCGACGCTGGCGAAAAACGCATCCATGTCGACATGGATGATCTTGCGCAGTCCGTCGGCCTCGCCTGTCTCCTCGTCGTCCATGCGTTTTTCGCCATCGCTCATGCAGGAATAGATAGGGCAGCGGGTTGCAAAGCGGAACCTTGTGAGCCACCTGCCATTTTGTGCAGATGCGAAACGATCAGCTAGCTTCGGGCGAGCGCCCTTCGGCCGTGGCGGCGACGCGCCCGCGCATCGGCGAGCGCGAGCTGATCTGGATGATGGCGCTGCTGATGGCGCTCAACGCCTTCGGGATCGACGCGATCCTGCCTGCGCTGGACGCGCTGGCGGGCGATCTCGGGGCACAGGGCAACAATCGGCAGTTCGTGGTCGGCGCCTATCTGCTCGCCGCCGGGATCGGCACGCTGGTGCCGGGGGCGTTTGCCGACAGGTATGGGCGCAGGCCGGTGCTGTTCGTTGCGCTGTTCCTCTATATTGCATTGTCGGTCGCCTGCGCGCTGGCGACGACATTCGACATGCTCGTCGGTTTGCGGGCGGCGCAAGGTTTCTTCGCCGCCGGCATCATCGCGCTTCCGCCCGCCATCATCCGCGACCGCGTCGGCGGCGACAAGATGGCGCGCATGATGAGCCTGATTTTCGTGATCTTCCTGCTCGTGCCTGCCGTCGCACCCAGTATCGGACAAGCGGTGCTGCTGGCATTCGGCGACTGGCGCTGGATCTTCGCCGCCATGGCCGTGGCAGGCTGCGTGATGAGCCTGTGGCTCTATGTCCGTCTGCCGGAAACGCTGCACGAGGATGACAAGCAGGAAATTCGCATTCCGGTGATCGCTCGCAACATGCGCAAGGCCGTCACCTTGCGCGAGACGATCGGCTATACGCTGGGCAGCGCGCTCGTGTTCGGCGGCTTGTTCGGCTTCATCAACTCCAGCCAGCAGCTGATCGGCGAGGCCTTCGGCGCGGGCGACCGCTTCCCGCTGATCTTCGCCATCTGCGCAGGCTGCATGGCGATTGCGAACTGGTCGAACAGCCGCATTGTGGAGCGGTACGGGGCGAGGCGCGTCAGCCACGTGGCCTTGTTCGCCTTCATCGCGGTGGCCGCGGCCCAGCTCTATTTCGCCAATCAGCCGGACGAGAGCCTGTGGACCTTCGTGCCGCTGATGGCTGCCAATATGAGCCTGCTCGGCTTCATCGGTGCCAATTTCGGAAGCATCGCCCTGCAACCCTTCAAGCATATCGCCGGCGCGGCCAGTTCGGCGCAGGGGTTTTTGCGGATGACCAGCGGTGCGTTGCTCGGCGCGTTCATCGGCTATGCTTATGACGGCACGGCCCGCCCGCTGGCGCTGGCATTGCTGTGCACTGCAGTGCTGAGCCTCGTATTCGTCCTGTTCAGCGAGCGCGGTGCTTTGTTCGGTCCGCCGGAACCGGAAACGGACTAAGCCTCCGCCCAAAGTCTGCGCCCGAAGCCTGCGCCAGGCCAGATCCGCAAATACGCATAGCAAGGGCCGCGTGTCGCGCGGGTCGATGGCCGTTTATCGTGGCTTTGCCGAACAGGAAGGGTGCGGGGAGTTTGTCACTCATCGCCAGTGGGTTCCACCACGCACAGCACCGCCTCGACCTGCACCTGCCCGCCTTCGCTGGCGGAGAGCTCCGTCACGGTCCCGTCGAACGGTGCAGTAAGCGCGTGCTCCATCTTCATCGCCTCGAGCACCATCAGCCGCTGGCCCCCAGTGACCGCATCGCCCTCCGCCACATCGACCGCGATAACCTTGCCCGGCATGGGGGCGAGGATCGCGCCGTCGGCGGCCGAGGCGGCCCCGGTTCCACGTTCTTCGAAGGGCCGGAGCGCAAAGGTTTCCGCCATTACGTTGGCCCAAACGGTTTCGCCATCGTCGAACTGGAGCACACCATCGAATGGCTCGGCTGCGTCGCCGATGACGACCTCCCCTCCGTGCATCATGGCAACCTTTGTTCGCGGCCCTGCATTGAGACGGAAGCCATTTCCGGCAATTGCACCGCCCCTGCCACGACGCGCGAGGAATGAGACCGCGGCTTGATCCACCGCGGCTTGAGCCAATTCTACCGGAGCACTCCAATCGGGGTTGCGTTCAATCAGCCCGGTGTCCAGCTTTCCCGTCTCGAAGGCATCGGAGGTTAGCGCCTGCAACAGGAATGGTGCGTTTGTTTTGACCGGATGTACGAGCAACTCCTCAAGGCAATCTTCAAGACACCAGATTGCAGACTCCCGATCTTCCGAATGGACAACGAGTTTGGCGATCATTGGATCATAAAACGATGAAATCTCGTCAAGCTGCTCGACGCCAGTTTCGATGCGGCTGTAGCCATCGTCGATGGAGAACATCTCCAGTTCGCCAATGCTCGGCAAGAAACCCTTCGCCGGGTCTTCCGCATAGAGCCGCGCTTCGATGGCCCAGCCGTCGATGCTGAGTTCCTCCTGCTTCAGTGGAATCGCCTCACCCGCTGCGACGCGGAGCTGCCATTCGACCAGGTCCACCCCGGTAATCTCCTCGGTCACCGGGTGTTCGACCTGAAGCCGCGTATTCATTTCCATGAAGAAGATACGGTCGGCGCGCAGGCCTTCGCTGGCGTCGGCGATGAATTCGATAGTGCCTGCGCCTTCATAGTCCACCGCCTTGGCGGCGCGGACGGCGGCGGCGCAGATTTCCTCGCGCGTGGTTTCGTCCATGCCGGGGGCGGGGGCTTCTTCGATCACCTTCTGGTGACGGCGCTGGAGCGAACAGTCGCGCTCGAACAGGTGGACGACATTGCCGTGGCTGTCGCCGAACACCTGCACTTCGATATGGCGGGGCGAGGTGATCCACTTTTCGAGGATCACGTCGTCATTGCCAAAGCTCGCCTTGGCCTCGCGCCGGCAGGATTCAAGCGAGGAGAGGAAGTCCTCCGCCGCATCGACCTTGCGCATGCCCTTGCCGCCACCGCCTGCGACGGCCTTGATCAGCACGGGATAGCCGATCGCGTCGGCTTCTTGCTTCAGGCGCTCCGCCGACTGGTTGTCGCCATCATAGCCGGGGGTGACGGGCACGCCCGCCTCGCGCATCAGCTTCTTGGCGGCGTCCTTCAGCCCCATCGCGCGGATCGCCGAGGGCGGGGCGCCGACCCAGATCAGCCCGGCATCCATCACCGCCTGCGCGAAGTCCGCGTTCTCCGACAGGAAGCCGTAGCCGGGATGGATCGCCTCGGCGCCGGTCTGTTTCGCCGCCGCGATGATTTTTTCGCCGACGAGATAGCTCTCGGCAGCGGGTGAGGGTCCGATATGCACCGCCTCGTCGGCCTGCCGGACATGCAGCGCCTTGGCATCGGCATCCGAATAGACCGCCACCGTGGCGATCCCCATTGCGCGTGCGGTGCGGATGATGCGACAGGCGATCTCGCCGCGATTGGCGATGAGGAGCTTTGAAATCATGGATGCGGGTTAGTCCGCTCCGGCGAAAAAGAAAACCGCAACCCCTTCAGTTCGTGCTGAGCTTGTCGAAGCACCGCATTTTTTTCAGCGCCGGTCCAAAAGTTAAGGACTGCCCTTCGACAAGCTCGGGGCGAAGGAGGAGTGGAGCAAAGCTACCACCCCGCAACGGGGCGGAAATCGTGGCGGCTCCACAGGATTGGCTCGCGCGGCTGGGCGGGGCGGTTCCACAGCGCCTCGAAGAAGGCGCTCGTGATATGCCAGCTCTTCTCCAGCCCGCTCACGCGCGTGCGCTTGTCCCAGGCCAATTGCCCACGGTTCAACACCTTGCGCCCGATCGCGCCGTAGATATTTGCCGCAGCCAGCACCGCCCAGCGCTGCCGGAAACGCAGCTTTTTCGCGCCCAGCTTGGATGCTTCCTCGTGCTTCTCCATCAGCGCGATCAGGCGCGGCATCAGGCTGGCGAGGCGGAAGCGGTTTTCCGGCAGGGCGTGCTCGCCGGCTTCCCAGCCCATCTCGTCGAGCCAGGTCTTCGGGAGATAGCAACGCCCGGCATCGGCATCCTCCACGATGTCGCGCGCGATATTGGCGATCTGGAAAGCAAGGCCGAGGTCGCAAGCGCGGTCCAGCGTCTCGCCGTCGTTCTTGCTGACGCCCATGACGACCGCCATCATGATCCCGACCGATCCGGCAACGTGATAGCAATAGCGCATCATGTCGGCCTCGGTCGTCGGCTGCCAGCGCGTGGCATCGAGCGCGAAGCCGCCGATCATGTCGTTGGCCATGTCCCAGGTGAGGCCGGTTTCGTCGGCCACCATGCCGAAGGAGTCGAAAGCGAAGTCGGCAGTCGGCTGCTCGTCCAGCGCGCGTTTGGTCAACACGCGGATCGCCTGCACGCGGTCCTCTGCGCTTTTCAGATCGCCCTGATCGCCGAGCGGGCCGCCCTTGTCCTGATTGTCGGCAATATCGTCGCAGCGGCGGCACCAGGTGTAGAGCAGCCAGCTGCGCTCGCGCGTGTCGCGGTCGAACAGCTTGGAGGCCGCAGCGAAGCTTTGCGAGCCTTCTTCGATCGCTTCCTTGGCGCGCGCGATGAGATTGCTCCGGTCGCGTCCGCCACCGGCACGCGTCGGCGTCGCGCGGATCTTGCTGGTCGTCAGGGGGCGGGGCGTGCTCAGAGGTCGTCTGCCTTCATCTGGAAGATCGGCGTATGCGCCTCGTAGCTTGCCATTTTCTTTAGAAGCCCGCCGAGATTGTCGTCGGCGATCAGGATGTTCTGGTGGGCCGGGCGTACGAAGCCGACTTCGGCCATTGTGCGATTGAACGCGATGAGGTCGTCATAGAAGCCGTAGGCGTTGAGCAGGCCGACCGGCTTCTGGTGATAGCCGAGCTGCGCCCAGCTCATCGCTTCCCACAATTCGTCCATCGTCCCGACCCCGCCGGGAATGGTCACGAAGCCGTCTGAGAGATCGGTGAAGCGCTGCTTGCGCTCGTGCATGCCACCCACCGTGTAGAGTTCGGTGCAATCGTGGTTCGCGACTTCGGAATTCGCGAGCGCATCGGGGATCACGCCGATAACCTCGCCCTTCGCCTCCAGCGCACCGCGTGCGACCGCGCCCATCAGGCCCAGCCGCCCGCCGCCATAGACAACGCCGATGCCCCGCTCTGCCAGCCCGGCGCCGACATCATAGGCGAGCTGGATATAGCGCGGGTCTTCGGGCGAGGCCGAACCGCAATAGACAGCGAGGCGGTTCACTCGACCAGATCCTCGACCATCAAGCCAGCCGTCGCCTTCGCGCTGCCGACCACGCCGGGGATCCCAGCGCCCGGATGCGTGCCCGCGCCGACGAGGTAGAAATTGTCGATCACGTCATCGCGATTGTGCCCGCGGAAGAACGCGCTTTGAGTGAGAACCGGCTCGAGGCTGAAGGCGCTGCCCATATGCGCGTTGAGATCGCTCGCGAAATCCTTCGGCGCGTAATGGAATTTGGTTTTTATGCGCGAATGGATGTCGGGGATCAGGCGGCGCTCGATCTCCTCGAGAATGCGTTTCTCGAGGATCGGGCCCATCTCCTCCCAGTCGACTGCCAGCTTGCCCATATGGGCGACCGGGACCAGCGCGTAGAAGGTGCTCATCCCCTCGGGCGCCATCGACGGATCGCTGACGCTGGGGTGGTGCAGGTAGATCGAGAAATCCTCCGGCAGCACGCCATGGTCGTAAATGTCCTCCAGCAAACCTTTGTAGCGCGGGCCGAACAGGATCATGTGGTGCGGAATGCCGGGCCAGGTGCCCTCGATCCCGAAATGGACCACGAACAGGCTGGGGCTGAATTTCTTGCGCGCGAGCTTCCCGGCATAGGATTTGCCGCGCTTGGAATCTGACAGGAGATTGCGATAGCTGTGCACGATGTCCGCATTGCTGGCGACGGCATCGAAGCGCTCGCGCCAGCCGGACGCGGTCTCGACCTCGGTCGCCTTGGTGCCCAGCGTATGCACTTGCACCACCGGATCGCCGACGCGCATGGTGCCGCCGATGCGCTCGAAATGGCGGATCATGCCTGCAACCAGCCGGTTGGTACCGCCTTTGGCCCACCAGACGCCGCCGTCCTTTTCCAGCTTGTGAATCAGCGCGTAGATGCTGCTGGTCTTCATCGGATTGCCGCCGACCAGCAGCGTGTGGAAGCTCAGCGCCTCGCGCAGTTTCTCGTTTTCGACATAGCTCGACACCATCGAATAGACGCTGCGCCAGGCCTGTTGCTTGGCAAGTGCGGGGGCCGCCTTGAGCATCGACTTGAAGTCGAGGAAGGGCTTGTGTCCCAGCTTGACGTAGCCTTCCTGATAGACCGCTTCCGAATAGTCGAGGAAGCGCTGGTATCCGGCGACGTCAGACGGGTTGAGCTGCGCGATTTCGGCGAACAGCTGCTGCTCGTCGTTGGAATAGTCGAAATTCGTCCCATCGGGCCAGTTCAGCCGGTAGAACGGCATGACCGGCATGATCTCGACGTCTTGCGCCATATCGTGCCCGGTCAGCTCCCATAGTTCGCGCAGGCAGTCGGGATCGGTGATGACGGTCGGCCCGGCATCGAAGGTGAAGCCGTCCTTTTCCCAATAGTACGCACGGCCACCGGGTTTGTTGCGACCCTCGATCACGGTGGTCTGAATACCGGCGGACTGTAGCCGGATGGCAAGGGCGAGCCCGCCGAAGCCGGAGCCGACGACGCAGGCCGTCTTTCCGGTCGCGGGCACGCCCGCAACGTTGGTTTCACCGGTGGCGGAGGGCGGTGTGTTCGTTTCGGCGTTCATCAGGATCCCTCTTGGACCAGCGGAGCGCCCTTGCCAAGCAAGGCGCCGATTGCCGCCGGTATGGGTATCGGCGGCTTGCCGATCAATACACGTGCCTTGTCCGCCAGAGTGGAGTGTCCCGCATAGAAACGCTCCACCAATGGCTCCGGCAATCGGTAGAAATGCGCGAATATGCGGAAGCGTTCCTCCGGCCGCGCACCCTGGAAAAGCATGCGGCCGAGCGCCCGATAGAAGCTGGTTGCGCGCCAGTGATCGCGGGCACGTTTGTCGATCAGCGCCGCGAGTTGTTCTCCCGGCAGGGTCGCTTCGCGCGCGATGGCAAGCGCATTGTCGACGGCGAACGGCAACGTGTAACTCGTCAATGGGTGGACGAAGCCGCCGCGCGCGCCTGCGCGGACCACGCCGGGAGGGCCGATGTCGCGCCGGTAAGCGGTGAAATCGCCCCCGGTGAGGACCGGCAGGACCCCGGTTTCGCCGCCGACGATCTCTCCCTCCCAGCCGTGCTCGCGGCAATAGTCGTCGATCCTGCCCGACAGGGCGCTGCGATCCAGCACCGGATCGTCGGCGTAATAGGTATCCTCGACGAACAGCTCCTTTGCGCCTAGCGGGAGGGTATAGACGAAGCGATAAGCCGCGTGCTGGCGAACCCGGGCGTCCATTACGATCGGGCGCGTCATGCCATGCGCGGCAGGCAGCTTGATATCGCGGCCCATAAAAACCTGCCATCCGCCGCGCAGGTGCGGCGAGGGAACGGCATTGCGGCAGTCTATCACGACGCGCGCCGGCACATGCTCTCCGCTCTCCAGCGTCACACCATCAGGCGCAATGTCAGCGACGGGGCTCAGCAACCGCAGCGTTTCCTGCGGCAGCTCGCGCCGCAGATCGGCATCGAAATCCCGGCTCGCGATGGAATGATAGGTCGAGGTGAGCGTGCGGTCGATGTCGGGAAAACGGACTTCGTATCCCTGATTCCATTCGACCTGGCGGCAGTTTGCCAGCAAGGCCTTGCCAGCGGCGTCGAGATCGCTGTCGAACCAGCTCCAGCGGTGATTGCCGCCGAACACGTCGCCGCTTTCGAACAGGGCGAGGCGCATTTCCGGATGAGCGCGGTGGACTGCCAGTGCGATCAGTCCCCCGGCGAGCCCTCCGCCCACGATTGCCATGTCGATCATGCGCCCGTTCATCGGGTGCAGGGCTTAGGCAGTTCGCGGTTCGGCGGCAATGCAGCTATTTTACGCAGGACACTGGAACCCGATCTGCGCTAAGCCGTTTGAGGCGAAAGACAAAGTAAGGGTATTCATGAACAAGCTAGCCATCGCGGCCGCACTCGGCGCAGCACTTTCCGCATCCGCTGTCAGCGCGCAGGACCGGGGGGAGCCGGCCGTGACTGCGAGCGCTCCGGAAGAAAACGCAGTCGAGGCAGCGGTTTTCGATGGCGATTTTCTCAGCGTCGGTGTCGGTGTGGCCTACGGACCGAGCTATTCCGGCTCGGACGATTACACTGCTTTCGTCTTGCCGATCGTGCAGGGCTCGCTCGGCGGAGTGGACATCAATCCGCGGCCTGCGGGCATCGCGCTCGATTTCATTCCCGATCCGGATGAGGGCGTGTCGTTCTCGGCGGGTCCGATGATCAAGCTCAACCGTGACCGGGTCGATGTCGATGACATCAAGGACGAGATCGTTGCCCGCTACGGCGAGCTGGACACGGCGATCGAAGTCGGTCCCAGCGTCGGCGTGTCGTTTCCCGGCGTGCTGCACCGATACGACAGTCTGAGTGTGAACGTCGATGCGGTGTGGGACATCAACGGTGCCCATGGCGGCCGGACGGTTAGCCCGAGCATCACCTACTTCACTCCGCTCAGCCGCGGCATCGCCGCCTCCCTCTCGGTCAGCGCGAACCATATCGACGACGATTACGCTGAATATTACTATTCTGTCGCGCCGCTTAATACGCTGGTCCCCGATCCGGACGCCCTACCGCTGTTCGAGGCCGAGGGCGGGTTCGAGAGCATCGGGACCAACGTCCTGCTGGCCTTCGACCTTAATGGCGATGTGACCGACGGCGGCCTCGCCCTGATCGGTTTGGCGAGCTATTCGCGGCTGCTCGGCGATGCGAAGGACAGCCCCTTCACCAGCATTCGCGGAAGCGCAGACCAGTTCCTGGTCGCGGCAGGGATCGGCTACACTTTCTGAGGTTTCTCAGCCTAACAAATCAAAAGGGCGGCCCGAGAGCCGCCCTTTTATGTGTCAGCCTTCGTCTTCGGCTATTTCCAGCGTCGGTCGCGCACTCGGCATTTGCGCGTCGCGATCGCCGGTCTTAAGATAGGTGTCGAACCAGCGCATCATCCGCAGGTTGTAGTCATAGCGCGCGGCGGCCTTCTGGTTGCCGTGGCCTTCGCCCGGATAGAGCACGAGGCGCACCGGCACATCGGGCTTGCGCACTTTTATCGAACGGTAGAGCTCGTAGCTCTGGCTGGGCGAGACACGCGTGTCTTCCTCGCCGTGCAGGATCAGCAGCGGCGTGTTGGCCTTGTCCACATGGTAGATCGGGCTGACTTCCAGCATCCCCTGCCAGTCGTCCCACGGCCACTTCCCGGAATGCACATTGTACATCTCGTACGGGATGTCGGTCGTGCCGAACTTGCTGATCTGGTTGGAAATGCCGACGAACATCACCCCGGCGGCAAATTCGTCCGACAAGGCAGTCGAGGACCATGCCGTGGCATAGCCGCCATAGGAGCCTCCGGTCACCCCGACGCGGTCGGTATCGGCAATTCCGGCCTCGACCAGCGCGCGCTTGGCATCGACCAGATCGGTGAATTCGGGATCGGTATAATTACCGGTGTGCTGCTTGGAAAAGGCCGTGCCATAGCCGGTGGAGCCGCGATAATTCGGCAGGAATACTGCGTACCCCTGACCGGCGGCGACCTGGCCCGGACCGCTGTAGCTGGTGTTCCAGCCATCGGACTCGTGGGCTTCCGGTCCGCCGTGCACGTCGAGGATCAGCGGGGCGCCGCCGCGCGGGACGCCGCCGACCGGTTCGATCAATACGCCTTCTACCTGCTGGCCGTCACGCGCCGTGAAGGTCATCGTGCGTTGGTTGCCGAAGTCGATTTCCGATAGCCAGGGATTGTGCGTCGTCCACCGCTGGAAAGCATCGTTGGACCAGACGAACAACTCGGTTGGGTGCCGCGCGCTGCTGGCTTCGACTGCGATCGTGCCGCCGCCGGTCTCGAGGCTGGAGAGTAGCAGGTCGCCGCCCTCATGTTCTTCGGCAACGCTGCCATCGGCATCGTAGATACGCAGCGCGCTTTCCGCACCCTTGTGGATCACTGCGGCCAGGCGACCGTCGGCGAGCCATGCCGCATCGACAGCGGCCTCCGGCGCGCCTGCGTTGAGCGCCCGATACTGACCGCTGGCAACATCGACGAGGTGGAGGGTCGTATCCGCTGGGTCGTTCATATCGACGCCGGCGATCATCGACAGCTGCCGGCCATCGGGCGAAACTTCGATATCTCCCAGCTTGCCCGGAGTTTCGATCACCCGCAGGACCCGGCCATTCGTCAGATCGAGCACGTGGGCGCGCTTGGACGTATAGGCATCGTTGATCTGCGGCGTCGGCGCGCTGTCGATCACCGCCGTGCGGCCGTCGGGCGCAACCCGGAAGGCGCTGACAAAGCCCGGAATGGTAACAGCGTGCGGATCGGCGTCCACTTCCTCGCCGACATTTGCGGCGAACAGGCGGTTGAGGCGGGCTTCTTCCTCATAGACGATGGCGTTGAAGCCGGCCTTGGCCTCTTTCTCGCGTTCGGTGTCCTCTTCGGCACCGGCCAGCAGCCACACGCGCGAACCCTCGGGGGCCCAGGCGTAGGCGCGGACATCCGCGCCATCGACCGCGGCGAGCTTGCGCTGCGCACCGCCATCGACCGGAATGCCCCAGACCGCGCGGTCCTCGTCCTCATCGGCCCAGATGAAGCTGACCATCCGGCCATCGGGCGAAAACGCGATGGAGGACGCGCTGATGTCCTCGGGCAGGAACTCGCGTGTATTATTCGGGCCGTATGCCATGCTGAGCTGGAGGCTGGTCGAACCGTTATCCTCGCCATCGGTTACGTCGGGCAGGCTGGCGGTGGTATAGGCCACCCGGCTGCCATCGGGAGAGACGGTGATCGTTCCCACGCTTTCCAGCTTGGCGACGTCTTCCGGGGTCATCGGCCGCGCTTGCGCTTGTGCGGCAAGCGATGCGGTGGCTAGAAGGGTTGCAGCAGTAGTCGCGGCGCGAAGGATCATCGAAATTCCTCTCTCGGAAAGAACGGTTGGGCGCTACATAGCGACCATCGCGCGAAGGGCAAATCGTGCGCGAGTGCGCCATGCCGTTCGTCGAGTCTCGGGTGACGGTCGTCTGCATCTTCGCTTGAGTGGATCCATCTCGTGTCATAGGCGGGCAACACACAAACTCCATGGGATCGATATGACCAGTTTCCGCAAGGCCCTTTTGGCCGCTACCGCCGTCTCCCTCGTTGCCGCCGTGCCTGGCGCAGCGCTGGCGCAGGACGCCACTGCCACGACAGAACAGGAAACCGAGCGCGACCGGCTGTTCGAGCTGTTCGAGGAATCGGATGCGCGCAGCCTGGAGCTGGAGCCCCTCAGTCGGCTGTTCCGTGGCGACGACACGAATGCCGACCGGCTCGGAGATTACCTGACCGACTCCAGCTTCTACGCCTCGCGGCTCGACACCCAGCTCAATCTCGCGCTGCTCGCACAGATCGATCGCAGCAAGCTCCCTCCGACCGACCAGCTCGCCTATGATGTCTTCAAATATCAGCAAGAAACGGCTCTGCGCGGCCAGTCCGATGAAATCCGCGCGCTGACCGAAGTACGACCGATCAATCATTTCCGCGGCTTCCATACCTTCTATCCCAACTTCGCCAGCGGCAACGGCGCGGCGCAGTTCGAGACGATCGCGAATTACGAGGACAATCTCAGCCGCCACGACGATTACATCGCCATCAGCGACCGCGCGATCGAGCGCTCTCGCGAAGGGATGGAGAACGGCGTGCTGGAAACGAAGCTTACCATCGGCCGGGTGATCGAACAGCTCGATACGCTGCTGGCGGTGCCGCTGGCCGAATCCCAATTCATGGGGCCCGTCCAGAATTTTCCCGACGACTTCTCCGAGGCCGACAGGGCGCGCCTGACGGCGGCCTACCAAGCGAAAACGCGCGAGATCAACGCCGCGCACGAGCGGGTGCGCGATTTCCTGCGCGACGAATATCTCCCCATGGCTCGCGACAGCATCGGCCTCAGCCAGATGAAGGGTGGCGACAAGCTCTACGCCCAGCTGATCGAGCAGACCACGACCTTGCCGCTGGAAGCCGATTACATCCACAATCTCGGCCTGAGCGAGGTGGCGCGGATCAAGGGATCGCTCGAAGCGCTGCAGGCCGAAGTGGGATTCGAGGGCACGCTCAACGAGTTCTTCGACTACGTCCGCACGGACGAGCAGTTCAAGCCGGAAAGCCGCGAATGGCTGACGCAGGACTTCTATCGCATCGGCGAGATCGTCGACGGAAAGATCGGCGACTACTTCTCGCTGCTGCCGAAGTCGGAATTGAAGATCGAGCCTTACGATGTCTCGATCGAGCGCTATTCTGCGGGCGGCTCCTACCAGTCCGGCGCGCCCGACGGCTCGCGGCCCGGCACGTTCTATTTCAACGCCTATGACCTGCCTAGCCGCCTCACCACCGGCAACGTGACGCTCTATCTCCATGAGGGCGCACCGGGGCATCACTTCCAGATCAGCCTCGCGCAGGAGAATACCGACCTGCCGGCGTTCATGCGCTTCGGCGGCACCACCGCCTTCGTCGAGGGCTGGGCGCTGTATTCGGAGACGCTGGGCTACGACATGGGCCTCTTCGACGATCCCTGGGCGCGCTACGGCACGCTGCAGGACGAGCAGCTGCGTGCCATGCGCCTGGTGGTCGATACCGGCATCCATTCGAAGGGCTGGACCCGCGACCAGGCGATCGATTTCATGCTCGACAATTCGGGCATGACGCGCACCGAGGTCGAGAACGAGGTCGACCGCTACATCGCCATTCCGAGCCAGGCGCTGGCTTACAAGATTGGCGCGCTGAAAATTCAGGAACTGCGCGATCGCGCCAAGGAGCAGCTCGGCAGCCGGTTCGACATCAAGGATTTCCATGCGCAGGTCCTCAACACAGGCGGCCTGCCGCTGCCCGTGCTGGAATCCAAGATCGACCGTTGGATCGCCAACGGCGGCGGGTAAAAGCGCGAGCACGCATCTGGCGCCATGAAACTGCGCCGATTAAGCCGGTTTCATGGACGCCCGCTCCTTTCTCCGTGATGCGCACTGGCTGACCCGCCAGCGCGTGCGCGGCTACGCGCTCCTCCTCGGGCTGGCCTCGCTGGCGCTACTCGCGAACAGTTTCGTCAAGGCGATGGGCGTGGATGGCACGGACTTCCTGGCGTTCTGGGGAGCCGGGCATGTGACTGTGCAGGGCGATCCCGCCTCGGCTTACGATTTGGAGGTCCAGCAGCGGGTGCAGACCGATACCGGGAGCGAGGGCTGGTTCGCCTTCGTCAATCCGCCGCCGTTCCTGTTTGCCGTCGCGCCGTTCGGAGCCGTGCCGTTTCCCGTCGCGTGGCTTGTTTGGGTCGCGACTACCTATGCGCTCTGGGCTTGGGCCGGCGTCCGCACCTTTCCGAGGCTGTGGCCGCTTGTGCTGGTCTATCCCGGTGCCCTCATCGCGGCAGGTCATGCGCAGAACGGCCTGCTGACCGGCGCGCTCTTGGTGCTGGCAGCGCATGCGTTCGCGCATCGCCCTGCATGGTCGGGAGCGGCGATTGGGTCGCTCGTCATCAAGCCGCATCTCGCGGTTCTCGCGCCGTTCTGGTTCGCTGCTAGCGGGGGATGGCGAGCCTTCATCCCTGCGGGCGCCATGGCTGTCGCCCTCATCCTGCTATCTTGGACTGTATTTGGCACCGAGACCCTGCTGGCCTACACGACTAGCTGGGAAGCGAGCGCTGCGCTGATGGAGGGCATCAATCGCGACTTCCTGCTGCGCATGACGACCTTCTACTCGCAGACGCGCCTGCTGGCGGGCGACACAGCAGCTGTCATCGCCGGCGGACTTTCTTTCGCTTTGGCACTGGCTGCAACCGTACTGGCAGCGCGGCGCTTTCGCGGAGATCCATCGGCGATAGCCGCGACAGCGCTGGCCGCAACCGCGCTCGCTTCGCCCTATCTCTTCAATTACGACCTGCCTTTCCTGATCTATCCGACCCTATGGCTGGTCGACCGGGGACTTTGCGATGGTTTCCGCCCGTACGAAAAGCTTGCTCTCGTTGCGCTGTGGTTCGCACCCTATGCGACGCGCGCGGCGGCCCTGCCGCTCGGTATCAACCTCATGCCCCTCGCCGCGCTTGTCCTGCTGTGGCTGGTGTGGAGCAGGGCGGCTGCAGAACATGCGGGAACCCGATCCGCCCGATAGGTGTTCTTACCCAACAGGACGGAGGGAAAGCATTTCATGAGGTTAGCCCATGTCGAGCATGTCCTTCCACAGTAGCCGCCCCGATCGGTGGGTGAAGCCCCGGCCCGTCAGCGACAGTTCCGCTCGTTTTCAGACCTATGGCAAGATCCTTCCGATGAAGAGCGAAGAGCCGGGCTTTCTTGCCCGTCTGTTCGGTCGGCGCTGAGGGTTCAGTCAAAGGATAAGGGGCCGGGAGTAATGTCCACTCCCGGCCCCTTTTCCCTGCCCGTTAGCTGACGAAGGCGGTCAGTATTCCTCGGGCTCCTCCGGTGTGGCGGCGTGGTGGTCCTTGCCCGCCGTACGGTCGCCCTTGGCAAGCTTGAACACGACGCCCGAGAGCAGCGCGAGCGCCAGCAGGTTGGGCAGAGCCATCGCAGCGTTCGAAATATCGCCGAGGCGCCAGACCAGCTCGCTCGGCTGAGCCGCGCCCAGCCAGATCACCACACACCACAGCACCCGCCACGCCATGTGCAGCTTGCGCTCGCCCGATCGCGTTGAACCCTTCATCCGGTCGTAGAGGAAGGTAATCGCCCGCTCGCCGTAATAGCTCCACGTCAGCAGCGTGGTGAAGACGAACAGGATCAGCGCGATCGACGCCACCAGCGTGCCAATGGGAATGCTGGCGATCTCCACCGGGAAGGCGGCCGCGAAGGCCCCGCTGGTCATCTCGAAACCGACCCGGTCCGACTGCCAGGCATGCAGCACCGGCTCGCCTGCCGCGGTGAAATCGCCGCGCACGGTGAGAATGACCAGCGCGGTCATGGTGCAGATAACAATCGTGTCGATGAAGGTGCCGAGCATCGCCATGCGGCCCTGCGTTTCCGGATCGTCCGTCTGAGCCACCGCATGGGCGATCGCGGTCGAGCCCTGGCCTGCCTCGTTGGAGAACAGCCCGCGCGCAACACCGGCACGGATGGCGAGGATGATAGCCGCGCCGACGAAGCCGCCGCTGGCCGCCTGCGGGTTGAAGGCACCGTTGAAGATCAGGCTGAAGGTCTCGGGCAGATCGCCGAAGTTCAGGATCAGCGCGATGATCGCCATGACGATATAGGTCGCGGCCATGAATGGCACGACCTTCTCTGCGACGTTACCGATCGACTTGATGCCGCCGATAATGACGATGAACACAAGGATCGCGACGATCAGTCCGCCGAGCCATTCCTCGATTCCGAAAAGCTCGTTGAGACCGTCTGCGACCGCATTTGCCTGGATCGAGTTGCCGGTAACGAGCGCCGAGAACAGCGTACCGAGGCAGAAGATCACCGCCAGCCAGGTAAACTTCGGGCCGAGGCCCATCATGATGTAGCTCATCGGGCCGCCGCGCTTCACGCCGTCGCTGGTCGTCTCGCGATAGCGGATGGCGAGCGAGCCTTCGGCAAAAGCCAGCGCCATGCCGAACAGGGCAGTGATCCACATCCAGAAGATCGCCCCCGGGCCGCCTAGCGCGATAGCGGTGGCCACACCCGCTAGGTTGCCGGTGCCGACCTGTCCCGACAGCGCAGTCGACAGCGCCGCGAAAGGTGAAATCTCGCCCGCGCCCTGGCTCTTGCGGCCGGCGAACAGCCCCTTGAAGGCGCTACCCAGCTTGACGATCGGGTAGAACTTGAGACCAATCATGATCCACAGGCCGATGCCCAGCAGGATGATGGTCATGGGCGGGAAGGGCAGGACTTCCGCCCCGTTCCAGGTGCCGCCCCAGATGAAGTCGGATATGTTGGTGACCGGCTGAATCAGCCGCTCGCCCAGACTCGGTGCCTGGCTGGTTGCCATTGCAAGAATTCCCCTCATGCGACCCGGATGGGTAAAGCGCGGAGGCTAGGGCCGAAGGGCGCGCTTGAAAAGGGCGGAAATGCGGCCCTTCCACCGCTTGCCTTTTGGCCGCGCAAAGCCTAAACGCCCTTCCGTCTTCCGACATTGGGATCACGAAAAGCCCCTCCCGGACTTGAACCGGGGCGGCGAGAGACCCTACCTGAAAGGGACGTGGCGGAAGGCGCGACGAGTTTTACGCGAGAGTGCGAGCGATGGCAGACAAGCAGAAGACCAGCCCGGCGGAATTCCTCCGGCAGGTGCAGACCGAAGGCAAGAAGGTCGTATGGCCGACGCGCGAGGAAACCGTGCGCACGGCAATCTTCGTCGGCATTCTGACGCTGATCCTCTCGCTGTTCTTTCTCGGCGTCGATTCGCTGTTCGGCGCCGTGGTGCGCTGGCTGCTGACGCTCGCCTGATTAGCATTCCTCCGACAGGGTAAATTCGATACATGGCACGCTGGTACATCATCCACGCCTATTCCGGCTTCGAGAACAAGGTCCGCGATTCGATCATCGCCGAGGCCGAGCGCCTGGGCCTGTCCGAAGGCGTGGAAGAGGTCGAGGTTCCGACCGAGACGATCACCGAGATCAAGCGCGGCAAGAAGGTGCAGGTCGAACGCAAGTTCATGCCGGGCTACGTGCTGGCCAAGCTGAACATGACCGACGATGTCTACCACCTCGTCAAGAACACCCCCAAGGTGACCGGCTTCCTCGGCAACAACAACAAGCCGCAAGCGATTTCCGACAAGGAAGCCGCGCGCTATTTCGGCGGTGTGGAAGAAGCCAAGTCCGCGCCGAAGAAGCAGGTTTCGGTCGATTACGAGATCGGCGACAACGTCAAGGTGCTCGACGGGCCCTTCGCCAGCTTCAACGGGCTGGTCGAGGAACTCGATTTCGACAAGCAGAAGGTCAAGGTCTCGGTCTCGATCTTCGGCCGCGCCACCCCGGTGGAACTGGAATTCGAGCAGGTCGAACTGGTCAAGTAAGTCGAGCCGGGCTTCGCTCGCGCTCACCCCGCGCAGGCGCTGTCCTGCGTGGTGCGTATGCGTGAGGCGATCGGGCTTGTCCGCATGCGGAGCGCCGCGTACTGGCACTTGCGCAGCTGGAAGCGCACCTTACGGTCCCGGAAATCGAGCGAGACACGACGGAACGTTTCCATCAGATCGGTGCCGAGCAGGAGCGATGGCTCGTCCTCCAGCCCGAACACGCCGAATGGCGGGATGTCGGCAAAGGCGATCGGCACGTTCTGCAGCGTGATCGGGCCGAGTTTAAGATTGCGGATGACGGCGAACTCGATTGCGATGGTCTTGCCGGTGACGCCGGTAACCTTGATCGTCTGGAAGCCGCCGCGTCTTTTGCTGAGCAGTTCGTCGCGCAGCGCCAGATTGCCGATGGTCACTTCCGAACCAGTATCGACCACCGCGTCGACCGAAGTGCGGTTCGCCGAAACCTCGGTCAGAATCAGCTGGCCGCGCTGCAACCGGCCAGTCACAACGATGACCCCGTCCCTGATGGAGGCATCTTCGAGGCCGCTCTCGAGGTCGTCGTCGACACGGACCAAGCGCTCTTCGAAATCCATCATCAGGCGCTGATTCACTAGGGCATCGAGGCCGATCATGCCATCGCCGCCCATGTCGCGCTCGTCGAGCACTGGCACTTCGAGGTCGGTCGTGACTGTCGGGCCGAGCCGGAGTTCGTCGACCCAGACCCGGTCCACCATCTTGCTCTCGGTGATGCCATGCAGCACCGCCGGATCGCCGTCGGGCAGGGCTAGCTTGCCCACCAGCGCTTGGCCCACCGCCGATGTGTCCGCCCCGCTATCGACGACGAATTTGTAAGGGCCTTTGCCGTTGACCTCCACCTCCACCGTCATGCGGCTGCGCAGCTTGCGCGCCTCGATCTCCTCGCCGCCGATGGCGAGATCTTCGTCGAATTGCGCAGGCGGCAGATCGGGCATGCTATGAGCCCCCCGGATGGCCTCGCGATCAGTTTGTGCCGCCGCGGCCATCGGCGTGCACAGCGATCCGGCGACGGCCAAGGCAAAGGCGATAATCTTTTTCATATCGCGATATTATGCGCATCGATTGAGGCGAGCAAATGGCCTCCGACCAAATGCAAATCGCGTCCGCCACTACGCAAGGCGACGGATCGTCTACTGCGGAGAATCGCTTGCAATTACGCGCCAGATCGCTATGTGCGCGCCTTCCCAAGTCAGCTTCGGGAACCCCGCGCGGGAGGTTCGGCATGCCGGACCGCTTGACCGCTTACCATGAGCCTCGGCTGGAAACAGGCGAAGCGAAAGTGAGAAAGGAGGCCATTCATGGCCAAGAAAATCGACGGCTATATCAAGCTGCAGGTGCCCGCCGGCACCGCCAACCCCTCGCCCCCCATCGGCCCGGCACTGGGCCAGCGCGGCGTGAACATCATGGAATTCTGCAAGGCCTTCAATGCTGCGACCGACAGCATGGAAAAGGGCATGCCGATCCCGACCACGATCACGGTCTATGCCGACCGTTCGTTCAGCTTCGTCACCAAGAGCCCGCCGGCCAGCTTCCTGATCAAGAAGGCAGCCAAGCTCAAGTCGGGCTCGAAGGAGCCGGGCAAGGTTTCGGTCGGGACCATCAAGCGTTCGGCTCTGGCGGAAATCGCCGAGCAGAAAATGAAGGACCTGAACGCGAACGACATCGAACAGGCCACCAAGATCATCGAAGGCTCCGCGCGTTCGATGGGCCTCGACGTGGTGGAGGGCTAAGACCATGGCAAAGCAGACCAAGAAGCAGCAGACCGTCGCCAAGCTGGACAGCGAAAAGCTCTACACCGTCGACGAAGCCATCGCCACGCTGCGCGAACACAAGGCGAAGTTCGACGAGACCGTCGAAGTCGCGATGAACCTCGGCGTCGACCCGCGCCACGCCGACCAGATGGTCCGCGGCATGGTTTCGCTCCCGAGCGGTACCGGCAAGGACGTGAAGGTCGCCGTGTTCGCCAAGGGCGACAATGCCGAGAAGGCCGCCGCCGCCGGAGCGGACAAGGTCGGTGCCGAAGACCTGATGGAAGACATGCAGAACGGCAATCTCGATTACGATCGCGTGATCGCGACGCCGGACATGATGGGCGTTGTCGGTCGTCTCGGTAAGGTGCTGGGTCCCAAGGGCCTGATGCCGAACCCGAAGCTCGGCACCGTGACTCCGAACGTGGAGCAGGCTGTTAAGGACGCCAAGGGCGGCCAGGTCGAATTCCGCGTGGAGAAGCAGGGCATCATCCATTCCGGCATCGGCAAGCTGTCGTTCAAGGACGAAGACCTGAAGAAGAACTTCGAGGCGCTGACTCAGGCGATCGTCAAGGCGAAGCCATCGGGCGCCAAAGGCAAGTTCGTGCGCAAGGTCACGCTGACCAGCTCAATGGGCCCGGGCCTCAAGGTCGATCTCGGCGAGGTCGAAGGCGCGTAAGCCTCTTCTACTTCAAAACAACCTCAGAAGGGCCGGGAGGAAACTCCCGGCCTTTTTGCTTTGGGTCGTCCTCCGCAGGCGTGCTGAGCAAATGGCGGGAATAGACCCAGCCGATGCCGATCAGGCTGAAGCCCAGCGCCATGAAGCTGGCAATCCGAAGTAGTCCTTCCAGACCCGCTGTGTCGACGATGAACACTTTGGCTACTGCGAGCAAGATCAGGACCAGCGATCCGATCCGCCAGCTACGCTGATCCAGGCGGTTGCCGAGGAAGAGGTAGAACAGTGCAAGCAGGATGCCGGCGAGGCTGCGCATGAGGTCCTCGGTTTGCGAAAGCGGAATGCCTGCCGGGACTGAGCCTTCGAATGCCTGCCTGAGCAAGGTCAGGGCCAGCACCGACAAAAGTGCAATCACCATACCGTCGAACGCGGGACGCAGCCTCTCTCCCAGCCAGCCCCTGAGCGATAGCGCGGCGATGATCGCGATGCCGTAGGCTGCGGTCGCGAGGTTCGCGATAGGCACGGGCCCAAGCGCCTGACGATCCCAGAGGGGGTTGTGAAGCACGCCAGAATAGATCGTGAAATGCAGCAGCGCCGCGGCGGCGAGACCAATGCCCAGCCAGCGCCGGGGCGCGACACCGGGAACACCGGTGGCGGCAAGCCATGCCAGACCGAGGAGCAGGGCTTCCCACAAAGTCCGCTCGGCAAGCCCGAGCGCGACAAAACGGGTCTCGGTCTCGATCGCCAGCACCTGCTTGAACAGCACATGTGCCGAGATCAGCAGCACCGGGGCAGCAAGCCACGCGGGCCGCAGCGTCTCGACAGCACGGATGGCTCGCAGCGAAGGGAGGAATGTCAGCGCTACCGCCAGCGGAAGGATGCGGAGCAACACCGACTTGGGTGGGAGCAGGTCGATCACATAGACCGGATTGCCGGCCAACGACGCTGCGCCTGCCTCCAGCCAGGTCAGCAGCGGGACCAGCGCCCACAGCAGTGCCACAAAGGCGAATGTGCCTTGCGCAGCCTCTCGCTCCTTTGCGAAACGCCAGACGGCGGAAGCGCAGAGGACTGCGGTCCATGCCAGCACGTCGGCAGGGAGCACCTGCGCCAGCGCCCCGTATACGAGAAATGCACCGACCACCTCGGCGCTGTGGCGCATCGCAGGTTCTCGGGTAAGCGCCGCCAGCGCTGCGAAAGGAGCAGCTGCGGCGACCCAGCGCAGGATGGCCTGCCAAGTCGTCGTCGATCCGGTGTCGCCGCCGAGCAACGCGGCTTCTTCGAAAAATGCCCCGGTCGCGATCAGCGCTCCGAGCGCCACGACGCAGCCGATCGAGCACAGCCGCGCGATTGCCGTGTCGGTGCTCCGGTAGAGCAGGATAAGCGCAGGCAGCAGCGCGATCGACGCCATGACGGGCGCAGTCCAGCCCGGCGTTACCATCAGCAGGGCCACGAAAGCGAGCGCGGTGGTCGGTCCGAGCAGGCCGGAAAACCAGCGGCGGTCCTCTCGCAAGCGAAGCATCCAGGCACCCGCCGCCGGTATGAGCGCGAGGAGAGCGGTTCCAAGGAACAGCGCCCACTCGGCCTGGTCCGCATCGAAATCGCCGAGGGTGCCGTAGGCGATTGCGGCAAGCGCTGCTGGGACCAGCGCAACCTGCAAGCGGTCGACGATCCGGTCGGAACCGTCGCGCAGATAGGCGAGCGGCACGATCGCGAATACGAGCGCCAATGCAGCGCCGACGAATGCGAAATCGCTTGGGAATGGCACCGGCCATTGGGCGTAGAGCAGCAGGCCGACAAGAGCTGCGATCCCGTTGGCCTCACGCATGGCGGGGCGCTTCCGGCCGAAGAACGCTAGTGTCGCGCCGAGCAGCAGGTACAGGCCCCAGGCGAGCGGCGCGTAGCCGCCCTGATCGACCAGCAGCGCCAGTTGCACGCTAGCGACGAGCGCCGCGGCAAGCCGCAATGGCTGCTCAAGCCGCCCGGCCCCGCCGAGCGCGGGCATGACCGCGCCGAGGACCACGAAATAGAGACCCAGCGCAAGAATTTCCGCGATGCCCGGATCGCCGGCGAGCAGCAACAAAGCTCCCCAGCCGAGCCCGCCGACGATGGCGGCGATGCCGAGCCACTGGCGCTGTTGCTGGCGGCCCGCATACACCAGCCCGCCGGTGACGAGGCCGAGGTAGAGCGCCAGCAACGGCAGGTTCGCCTCCTCGCCACCAACGAGCGCAGGGGCCGCGAAGCCGCCGACCAAGCCGAGGACGGCACTCGGCAAGCCGAAGCGGAAGGACAGGCCGATCGCGCTCGCGGTGACAACGGCGAGGCCGAGAAACGCGAGCGTCTGCCCGATCAGCCCGAATTGCGAGCCGGCAAGGTAGAAACCTGCATAAAGCGTGGCGAGACCTGCGCCCGCCAGCGCCTGCGCCACGCGCGGGTCGGCCACCTTGTCGCGGAAGCGGTACGCCGCCTCGGCCCCCGCGATCAGCCCGCCGCCGAACAGGAAGGCCATGACGACCCGAAGCGTGGGCGTGATCAGCCCGCGCTCGATCGAATAGCGGACCAGGAAGACCCCGGCGACGGCAAGCGTAACGCCGCCCGCCCAGATCGGCAGTCGGCGCCCGAACACGTCCTCGAGGTCGAAGCTGAAGCGGGCAAAGAATGGCTCTTTCGAGCTTGGATCGTCGGCGGGTTGCCAATCAGGTTCCGGATCCTGCGGCGGTGGAGCTGCAACGCTGGCTTCGTCTGCAACACTGGGGCGATCCCGCTGCAAGACCACCTTCGGGACGCTCGCAGGGCGCTCCGGCAGGGTCTCGACAGCAATTTCATCAGGGACAGGCTCGTCACGCTTACCGTCATTGGCCGATCGCATGTAATCGAACATGCGATCCTGCAGATCGCTCAGCTCTTCGATGCGGCGTTCGGCCTTACCGAGACGCTCGGTCAGGTAATAGGCGACCCCGCCCAATATCAGGATGAAGAGCCATTCCACGCGTCGGCGAACCTCCCGCAGAGCAGGGTACCGCGCGTGGCAGCCTTGACAAAGGTTTTGTCAGATTCCGCCGGGGGTAAAGTCGAAACCGGCGCTCGACAGCCCGTCGCACAGGCTCTCGACGCAGCTTTTCAACTCGCCGCGGTCGGTGGAGCGCACGACGAAATTCGCGCCGACACGGCCTTCGCGGAAAAAGGGGTAACTGCCGATCTGGCACGCGGCATGGGTCTGCTCTACCTGACGGAGAATGTCGGCGACCTCGCTTTCGGGCGTCCAGCAGCCGACCGTTTCCGAGATGAGCGGCTTGCCCCCCTGCAGCGTGCCGGTCAGCGCATCGAGCATGCCTGCGGTAATGTGCGGCACGCCGGCCATCAGGTGCACGTTACCGATCTTGATCCCCGGCGCACCCGACATGCGATTGGCGATCAGCTCCGCGCCCTCGGGTACCCGGGCCATGCGCAGCCGCGCATCCGTGATTCCGCCCTTGTCGGCATAGTATTTTTCGAGAATTTCCCGCGCGGTCGTGTGCACGACGACATCGACGCCCAGAGCCTCGGCGACCGCATCGACCGTGATGTCGTCATGCGTGGGTCCAATGCCGCCAGTCGTGAAGAGATAGTCGTTCGCCTCGCGCAGCGCATTCACCGCTTCGACAATCCGCTCGATCACATCCGGCACGACGCGGACTTCGGCGAGGCGGATGCCCTGCACCTGAAGCCAGCTGGCGACCTGCGCGATATTCTTGTCATGCGTGCGACCGGAAAGGATCTCGTCGCCAATGACGACGAGGCCGGCGGTGTAGATGCGTTCGCTCATGCGCTCCGACCTAATGCGGTGCGGCGCGGAAAGCTACTCCGCAGCTTCCATGCTCCCTTCCGCCGCCGAAACCTCTTCGGTCGCGCGGAAGAAAGTGAGTACGCCGTCGTCGACCGGCTCGCTCGCCATGCGCTTGCGATCCAGCACATATTCCTGGTTGAGCCGCCACGGATATTCGACTGCATTCTTCGGCATGATGTGCTTCGAACGCTGGATGTAGCCGGACGAGAAGTCGAAGATATCGTCCTCCTCCAGATCGTGATCTTCGCGCAAGCGCGGCACTGCGATGTCGACGTCCATGACCTTCATCAGTTCGAGCACGCGGCAGACGTAATCCGAATTGATGTCAGCGCGCAGCGTCCAGCTGGCGTTGAGATAGCCGAACACTACCGCCAGGTTCGGCACGTTCGAAAACATGCAGCCTTTGTAGTAGAAATGCTCCGCCAGGTCGATCGGCTCACCTTCCTTCGACAGCGCGATCTTGCCGGCCACCGCCATTTTGAGACCGGTAGCTGTCACGACGATATCGGCAGGCAGGAAGGTGTCGTCCGTCAGCCGGACGCCGCCTTTTTCGAACGCCTTGATGTGGCCGGTCACGACTTCCGCCTTGCCGCTCTTCATGGCTTCGAACAGATCGTCGTCCGGCACCAGGCACAGGCGCTGGTCCCACGGATTGTAGGGCGGGGTGAAGTTGGCGAGGTCGTAATCCTCGCCCATCGATTTACGAATGCGCTTGTGCAAGCCTTCGGCCATCTTGTCGGGCTTGGTGCGCGCCCGTTTGAACCCTAAATCCTGCAACTTGATGTTCTTCCACCGGGTGATCTTGTAGGCAGTTTCCTCCGGCAGGATCTTGCGCAGGAAATTCGCGATCCAATCCTTGGCCGGGCGGCTGAACATCCAGGTCGGCGTGCGCTGGAGCATGGTGACCTTGGCCGCCTTGTCGGCCATCGAGGGCACGATGGTGACGGCGGTCGCGCCGGAACCGATAACGACGACGTTCTTGCCAGTATACTCGAGGTCCTCTGGCCAGAATTGCGGATGCAGGACCTGGCCTTCGAACTCTCCGAAATCGAATCCCGGGTCGTAAGGCTCGTCGTAATCGTAATAGCCCGCGCCGAGGTAGAGCCAGTTTGCGGTAAGGTGCTTGTGCTCGCCTTCCTTCGTTTCGAGCGTGACGTGCCAGCGGGCTTCGCTGTTGCGCCAGTCGGCGGAAAGGACCTTGTGACCGAAGCGGATATGCTGCCGGATGTCCCGCTCGTCGGCGATGCGCTCGAGATAGTCGAGGATGGCAGGGGCATCGGCGATGGACTTCTCGTGCTTCCAAGGTTCGAATTCGAACCCCAGCGTATGCATATCGCTATCCGAACGGATGCCGGGATAGCGGAACAGGTCCCATGTGCCGCCGATATTGTCGCGCCGCTCGACGATGGCGAAGCTGTGGGAAGGCGCCTTTTCCTTCATATGCGCCGCCATTCCGATACCGGATATGCCTGCGCCGACGATCAGCACATCGAAATCGCTCGCCAAGTCAGCCATTCTTCTCTCCTCTTGGCCATAGAATAGCCCATGCGAGGGGCGAGCGCCAGTCAGTCTTTAAATGAAACTGCTTTCGCTCCGATTGACGTCGCATGGGCAGCGGCAATGAACATCAAATTCTACGGACTGCTGATCCCGCCGCTCCCAGGAGAAGGTGCAGTCAATCTGCGCGGCGGAACCGATTATAGACAGCCTGCGATTGCTGGGCTTCGGCACAGAGGAAGCGCGCTGGTGGGGCGGCGAATCCATCATGGGCGATGGCGATCATTTCGAGGCCCTTTCCCGACAGCTGTTAGAAGTGGCCGCTCTATACCGCGCGGATTGCTGACATGGCCCATGTTGGAGACGAAATGGTGCCAACCTCCGATCTCGAAGGCCTGCGTCTCCAGGGGATGCAGGTTGCGGACGGTGGCACGATGGGCGTGGTCGCAAGGTACTGGTCGGCTCGTACGCGAGCGCCTTTTCCGCCCTTCCGGGATGTTGGCGCCGCAAGTGTCCTGCATTTGCCTGCCGACAAGCCCTTTCTGGCTCGCTGGGCTAGCCGGCATCTCGATCCGGCCGCATTCCGCGAAGAATACCCTGCCATGCTCCGAGGCAAGGCGCGGCTTCGCCGGTGGCTGGTTCTCGCCGACAGGTTGCGCGGCAGACCGCGCCTCTTCGCCCCGCAAATCTAGTTCTGCCGCATTCGCCCTTCGGCCAGCGCGCGCCGCCGGTCGGCGGGCGTCTCGGCGCCTGCCGAAGCGAGAACGGCCAGCACCGCCACGCGCAGGTCGAACCAGCGTCGCCCTCGTTCGAGCAGGTACGCCGTCGAGATGGCGGTCGCGGCGAAGATGAAGCTTCCCCGTCCGCCGGACCCGAGCATGAGCACACTGGGAATCGCAAAAATCAGCCACCCGATCGGCCGGTAGCGTACCAGCCAGACGGGGAAGACCGCGAGAGACGCGAGAATCAGGGCCGAATCCGTGAACCAGCCATTGGCTTCGACTTTGACCTTGATGCCGGCGCCCGCGAGTTAGCTCGACGACGTCGGCAATGCGATCGCGGCTCGCCAGTGCCCTGAGGAAACCAGGTAATTCCCACTCCAGCCTGGCAAGTGCGGTGCGGAATGCGAGCAGTGCTGATGATGAAGGCCAGGGACGGGTGAAGGAGTTGGTGCAGAGTGGGCCTGAGGGGCACCGGGGGGGGCGGCAAAAACCTCCGGCGCATAGCGATAGACGATCGCGGCAATCGCCACGGCGGTAAGGCACCGCAAGCCCGTAAGAGCAGCCGCCAGAAATACATAGGACTGGCTCTGCGTGACGCACAGCGCGAGCACCGCGATTTCTGTCAGGGCAGCGATATTTAGCGCCATGGCCGAGAGGGGATATTGTCCGCTCACCCGTAACGGAACCAGCATAAGTGCCGCCTGAACCAAGGCAAAGATATACACGCTCAGCCAAACGGTGCTGAGACAAAGTTCACGCTGTCCGACAAAGCCGAACTCGCGGGCGAGGTCGGCAGGAAGTATCATCGCGCCGACAATCAAGGCCGCGATGGCCAGCGCACTTAAGCCGGTTCCCCAGATCCAGCTCGCTCGGAAAGCCGCACGCGCGTGGGTCCAGCGATCCTCTCTCGCGGCGGCAAGGGCTGCATTCCCGCCCGCCCCGGAAAAGGCCTGCCCAGCCATCACGAGATAGGCCGGCACGGCGAAAATCATCATCCACGTGCCGACCCGCTACGCCGGCCAGTACGCAAACTAGATCGGCAGCGTCGCCAATTGGACGGCGACGCGCGTCGCGATGTCCCCGAGATAGGATATTGCCGCGCCCAGCAGCCGACGCCGAGCGCTCGTCCGCATGCTATTCGCCTTCGCGGCGGTCCATCTCGCGGACGATGTGCGCAAGGACGCTGGGATGGAGCGGACGATCGAATTGCGCGCCGACGGTGCTGCCCTCGCGCCATTTGACTTCTGCGGGGATCGGACCAATATTGCCCAGCTTCACAAGGATTTCCCCATCCACTTCGAGAATGGAAAACTTGTCGAAGAACCGGCAACCGTATTCGGAAACGTCCTTGATCCAGACATCGCGCGAGTTTCCGTGCTTGCCGCGATAGCGACCTGCGACCTGAACAGTGAACCGGTCTTCCCGTCGATGGTCTTGCGCCATGCGATACCCCTCAGTTCCCACTCTCTTATGCGGTGCCGGTTCGTCTGTGCAAGAGCGGGCTGAATTGCGCTACTCGCAATCTCGTGAATTTCGGGTTAGGGAAACGGCAAAACTGCCATGGGACGTGGGATGTCGAACAGTCTGAACGGTGCGCCGCGGCGCGTAACCTCGATCGATGTTGCCGAGCGTGCAGGGGTCAGCCAGTCGACCGTCAGCCGGGCGCTCTCGGGGACCGAGACCATTACCGAAGCGACCCGGCGCCGGGTGGAACAGGCGGCGGAAGAGCTCGGCTACCATGTCAATGCCCGCGCGGCGGGTCTGCGTCGCGGCGACACCGGGACGATCGCGATCGTGGTGATCGGCCGGGCAGGGCAGGGCGCTGCCGCGATCAATCCGTTTTACTATTCTATGCTGGGCAGCACCTGTGCGGCGGCGGCGGAGCGGGGGTACGAAGCGCTCGTCTCTTTCCAGGCCGAACCCGAAGAACTGTTCGGCCATTACGTCGCGCGCCGGCAGGCCGATGGCGTGGTGGTCATCGGAACGGCGACCAACCAGCCGGCATGGGACTATTTCCGCGATTGCGCCGCGCAGAGCGAATCCATCGCGTTCTGGGGTTCGCCGTTCGACGATGCCACATGGGTTCGCTCCGACAACCGGGACGGGGGGCGGATTGCGGTCGAGCGGCTGCTGAAAGGCGGCGCGACTTCGATCCACTTCGTCGGCGATACCCATTCCTCGCAGCGGCAGTTTTCGGAACGCTACGAGGGCTATCGCGCCGCGATGAAGGCGGGCGGTTTGGAAGTTCACGAACCCCTGGTGGGGGAAGGCGAGGACCGCGTGTCGCAGGGGCGCAACGCCATCGCTACGCTGGTGGGGAGGGGTGCGGATTTCGACGGGCTTTTCTTCGCCTGCGATGCTATGGCGCTCGGCGCGCTGGAAGAGCTTGCCTCGCGCCAGATCCTGGTGCCCGGCAAGGTCTCGGTGATCGGGTTCGATGGCCTCGGCTCGGGCGAGTTCAGCGCGCCGCCGCTGACGACGGTTGAGCCGGACTTTGCGATGGCGGGCAAGCTGCTCATCGACACCGCACTGGCCAAGGAGGGCGAGAAGCCGGAGCGGCGGGTGCCCGTGCGTCTGGTGGAGCGCTCCAGCGTGGGCTGAGGCGCGCGGGCGCAATCGCCATTGCCCTCGCGCCCCAGCCGCCTATGAAGCGGGTGAGGTATTCGAGAGAAACAGCATGAAATCCAGCATCGCATCCGTCCTTGCAGTCCTGTTCGCGAGCCAGGCGGCCTATGCGCAGGATCCCGAACCGACTCCCGATCCGGTCGAAGAGCAGGAGGTCGATGCCTCGCAGGACGAACAGCCAGCCGAAGGGTCGGGCATGGCGGTCGATGCCGCTCCCGCGACAGCCAATCCGGCAGCATCGAGCAGCGACGACGAAAGCTGGGACATCGCCAATCCGCGCGGCTTTACCATCCGGCAAGTGCCGATCCGCACCGATGAGGGCACCTGGATCGACGTCGACGTGTCGCCCGACGGGCGCACGCTCGCCTTCGCGCTGCTCGGCGACATCTACACCATGCCGATCGCCGGCGGCACGCCGCGCAGGATCGCGGAAGGCCTTGCGTGGGAGGTGCAGCCGCGCTTTTCGCCCGACGGACGGCGCATCGCCTTCACTTCCGATCGGGGCGGCGGTGACAACATCTGGGTGATGAATGCCGACGGCTCGTACAAGAGCCAGGTCACCAAGGAGGAATTTCGCCTGCTGAACCAGCCCGACTGGTCGCCGGACGGCAAATACATCGTCGCGAAGAAGCACTTCACGACCGAACGCTCGCTGGGAACGGGCGAGATCTGGCTCTATCATCCCTCCGGCGGTGGCGGCGTCAAGCTGGTCGCGCGCGCCAACGAGACGCTGCAGAAGGAGCTCGGCGAGCCGATCTACGCACCGGGCGGCGAGGCAGTCTACTACACCCGCAACGTCACCGGCGGCCCGATCTTCGAATACGCGCAGGATTCGACGCAAGGGACGTTCGCCATCGAGCGTTACGATCTCGCCACTACCGAAGTGACGACCGCAGCAAGCGGATATGGCGGCGCCGTGCGTCCGACACCGTCGCCCGACGGCACTTCGCTCGCATTCATCCGGCGCGACAGGGATACCACCGAGCTTTGGGTGAAGAACCTCACCACTGGCGTCGAGCGGATGATCTACGGCGATCTCGATCTCGACATGCAGGAAACCTGGGCGGTCTACGGCTTCTATCCGCGCATGGATTGGACGCCGGACGGCAGCGCCATCGTCGCATGGGCCGGCGGGAAGATCCGCCGCATCGCCGCCGATGGTAGCGGATCGAGCGTGATCCCGTTCCAGATCGACGACACGCGCGGCGTGGCCGATGCACCGCATCCGGTGATCCCGGTGGGTGAGGACAGTTTCACGGCGAAAATCCCCCGCTTCGCGAGCGTCAGCCCCGACGGCCGCACGGTCGTCTTCGAAAGCCTCGGCAAGCTCTACACCAAGCCGCTCGGCGGCGGCGAGCCGCGGCAGTTCCTGTCGGATGACAGCGATGCGCTGGAGCTGTGGCCGAGCTGGTCGCGCGACGGTCGGCGTGTCGCGTTCGTGCGCTGGACCGACGATGGCTTGGGCCAGGTCATGACGGCAGATGCAAATGGTCGCAACGTACGGGCTGTGACCAGCACACGCGGCCATTATGCGCAGCCGCAATTCTCGCCCGACGGCAATACGATCGTGTTCGAAAAGCGCTCGGGCGGGTATCTGACGTCGCCGGAATACTCGGAAAACGAGGGCGTCTATTCGGTCTCCGCGAACGGCGGCACGCCGACGCTTGTTGGGCGGGACACGACCGATCCGCAGTTCGGCGCCGATGACGATCGCCTGTTCATGCTGGGACGGTCTGGTGGCAAGCTCCAGCTGCTATCCGCCACGCTCACCGGGGACCGCCGCCAGGTTCATGCCGAAGGCGAGCTGGTGAGCGGATACAGCGTCAGCCCGCGCGGCGATATGCTGGCCTTCCGCGAGAATTACGAGGTGTTCGTCACCCCGCTTCTTCCCGGCGGTCAGGCGGTCACGCTGGGCGAGAAGGCCAGTTCGCTACCGGCGACGCGCGCCAGCAAGGGCGGGGCGGACTACATCGGCTGGACCGATGGCGGCAGCACGCTGACCTGGTCGATGGGGCCGACGCTCTATCGCGCTCCGACCTCTGCGATGTTCTCGAATGCGCCGCTGGCCAAGGACGCGCCGAAGTTCACTCCGCCCGCCAGCGGCATCTCGCTCGCCCGGACGATCCGAGCGGACAAGCCGACCGGCGTCGTCGCGCTGACCGGCGCGCGCATCCTCACCATGGCGGGCGAAGGCGCAGGGGTGATCGAGAACGGCACGATCGTCATTCGCGGCGACCGGCTCGCCGCCGTGGGCGCGGCCGATGCCGTGGCGGTCCCGGCGGGCGCGACGGTCATCGACACGACGGGCAAGACGATCATGCCCGGTCTGGTCGATGCCCATGCCCACGGACCGCAAGGCGTGGCCGACCTCATTCCGCAACAGAATTGGTCGCTCGTGCAGAACCTCGCGCTGGGAACGACGACGCTCCACGATCCGTCTTCGCGCGCCAGCATGATCTTCGCAGCGTCCGAGCGGCAGCGGGCGGGCAGCCTGCTGGCTCCGCGCATCTTCTCGACCGGCGAGATCATCTACGGTGCCAAGGCACCTTCGGTTTATGCCCGAATCGACGGCTACGAGGATGCGCTGGCACACGTGCGCCGCATCAAGGCGCAGGGGGGCGTTTCGGTAAAGAATTACAACCAGCCTCGGCGCGAACAACGCCAGCAGGTGGTTGCCGCCGCGATGGCCGAGGACATGCTCGTGGTCGCCGAGGGCGGTTCGCTGTTCGGCATGGACATGAACCTGATCGCCGACGGCAATTCGACCGTGGAGCACAATGTCCCCGTCGAATATTTCTACGAAGACGTGCTGCAATTCTGGGGCGGGTCGCAGACCAACAATACGCCGACGCTGGTGGTCACCTATGGCGGGCTCGCGGGCGACCCGTACTGGCGGCAGGCGACCGACGTGTTCGACAATCCGCTGCTCGTCCATACCCCGCCGCGCCAGCTGATCGCGCAGACCGCGCGGCGCGTCACGGCGCCGGAGTGGGCCTTCGTCGACGACGATGCGGCGCGCGAAACGAAGAAGCTGGCCGAGCGCGGCGTGAAGATCAGCATCGGTGCGCATGGCCAGCAGGCCGGCATCGCCGCGCATTGGGAGCTGTGGAGCTTCGTACGCGGCGGCATGACCCCGGTCGAGGCTCTGCGTGCAGGCACGATATGGTCGGCCCAATCGCTCGGGATGGAACGCGACATCGGCAGCCTTGAGGTCGGCAAGCTGGCCGACCTGCTGGTCCTGTCCGCCGACCCGAGCGTCGATATCCGCAATTCCGACGATATCGAGCGCGTGATGTTGGGCGGCAGGCTCTACGATGCGCGCACGATGAACGAAGTGGAGACGGGCTCGGAAACCCGCCGGCCGTATTGGTGGGAGTGATGTGTTTGCTGCGGGCGATGCGCCGTCTGCGCGTCGCTCGCGGCAAGCGTCTCAAGTTTAGCCGGCGCGGACCTCGGCGGTGAAAGCCTGCATCTTTGCGCGCAGAACTTCGGCCTGCAGTTCGAGTTCTTCCGCCGATGTCAGCACCTGGCTGGCCGCGGCTCCTGCCGACAAAGATGTCTCGCGAACCTGCGTGATGCTGCCTGAGACCTCTTCGGTCGAGCGGGCGGCGAGGTCGATGCTGCGGGCCAGGTCCTGTCCGGAAACCGATTGCTGGTCGACCGCGCTGGCGATGGACACCGCCGTGGTTTCGAGTTCGCGGATCTGGTCGACGATCGAGCGCAGCGCGCCAACGCTGGCGCCGGTTGAATTCTGCATGTCCCGGATCTGGTCGGCGATCTCCTCCGTCGCACGGCTGGTCTGCGAAGCGAGTTCCTTCACCTCGCTGGCGACGACTGCGAAACCGCGTCCGGCTTCTCCGCCACGCGCCGCTTCGATCGAGGCGTTGAGCGCGAGCAGGTTCGTGCGCTTGGCGATCGACTGGATCAGTTCCACGATTGCGCCGACCTGATCGGCCGAACTGGCAAGGGCCGAAATGGTGTCGTCCGCGCCGGTAGCGGTCTCGGTCGCCTTGCGCGCCAGATCGGCCGAATGCGCCGCCTGTCGGCTGATTTCGCCGATCGACATGGCGAATTCGTCGGACGCCGCGGCAGCCGCGGTCGCGCCGTTGGACGCCCGCTCCATCGAATGGATTACCTGTTCAGCCTGACCGGTCGCCTGGTTGGCGGTAGATGCCATGCCTTGCGCCGTCGTTTTGAGCTGGCTCGATGCCGCTGCGACACCGCCGGCAATCTCGCCGACGCTGGAGTCGAGGTTGGCGGCCAGCTGGAGCAGTTCGGCCTTGCGCGCCTTCTCCGAGTTCTGCCGCTTTGCGAAGAGCTCGTCGAGCTTGTGGCCGGACTTTGTGAAAACTTGCAACGCACGCGCCAGGTTTCCGATTTCATCGACCCGATCGGTACCGATCAGCTCGATGTCCCGGGCTCCCGCAGCGAGGCGAGTCATTTCCCGGCTGATGTGCGAATAGGGCGCAATCACCCGCTTGCGAACGAACTGCAGGGCGATCAGGCTGACAGGGACGCTGAAGCCGACGATGCCGAGGATTACGATCAGGGCTAGCCGACTGCTCGCGGGAGAAATCAGTCCCCATATGGCAAGGGTTCCGATAGCCGCGAGGCCGCCCACCGACATGAACGAGGCAAAGACCGACTTTTCGTCAAGCGATTTGCCCATGAACCACGCGCCGATACCCGTAACCTCGTCGTCTCGCTCGCTGGCCACGACTTCGACATCGGCGATCTCCCGAATTAGATCGTGTTCCAGGAAATTCGTCGGCGCGTTCATGCGTCACTCCCCATTAAGCTAATGCTAACTGTAAGACGGGAGCGCTTGCGAAATCGTTAAGCGGTGCGAATTTGCTCTTTACTGCGTGACGCCTTGGTCAAGGCGATTGGTGCGCGGCACCAGCAAGTTGTGTTCGAGGACTGCGACGGTCACGCCAGCAGCAAAGCAGATCGCGGCTTTTTCCGGTCATCCCTGACGGACTTGCCCGAGGAATGTGGCGACCTGCTGGCGAAGCTCGTCCGCCTGCTGTTCCAGATCGTTCGCCGAACTCAGCACCTGGCTCGCTGCGGCCCCGGTCTCCAGCGAGGTTTCGCGAACCTGCGAAACATGGCGGGACACGTCGTCGCTGGCGCGTGCGGCCACATCGATGCTGCGCGCGAGATCGCGGCCGGCGACCGACTGCTGGTCCACTGCGCTGGCGATCGAAGTCGCCGTCGTTTCGATTTCGCTGATCTGTCGCGCCACGGCGCGTAACGCGCTGACGCTGGCGCCGGTGGAGTCCTGCATGGCGCGGATCTGGGCGGCTACATCTTCTGTTGCGCGGCTGGTCTGCGCCGCAAGTTCCTTCACCTCGCTGGCGACGACCGCGAAGCCGCGACCCGCTTCCCCGCCACGCGCCGCCTCGATCGAGGCGTTGAGAGCGAGCAGATTGGTGCGCTTGGCGATCGACTGGATCAGTTCGACGATCGCGCCAACCTCGTTGGCCGAAGTCGACAGCGCGGAGATGGTCTCGTCCGCGCCCTTGGCGGTGTCGTTGGCCTGACGCGCGAGTTCGGCAGAATGCGACGCCTGCCTGCTGATCTCGCCGATGGACATGGCGAATTCGTCGGATGCCGCAGCTGCCGCCGTTGCCCCAGTCGAAGCCTCGGCGATGTGGCGCGCGGCCTCGCCTGCTTCCTGCGAGGTGCGGTCGGCGGCTTCGCTCATCGATCCGGCCGTGCGCTGGAGCTGGCTCGAGGCACTCGCCACGCCGCCCACGACCTTGCCGACAGTCGTTTCGAAACGATCCGCGACGCGCTGCATTTCCTTGCCGCGCTCGGCGCGCAATTTGGCGCGCTCATCGGAGATCTTTTCGAACTCTTCGGCAGATTGTGCGAAGACTTCGAAAGAGCGCGCGAGGTCGCCGATCTCGTCGGGGCGTGCCGTGCCCGGTATGTGCATGCCCTTTTCACCCGCCGCGAGGCGCGTTGCGACGTCGCTGATCCTGCCGAGCGTGCGCGAAAGATCGCCGCCGATATAGCGGTTGCTGAGCAGCACCAGCACCGCAACGCCCACACACATAACGAGAAACATGGCGAATAGCATGAGGATGTCGGTTTGGGCGTTCTCGTCTTCGGCTTCGCCCACTGCGACCAACTCGTCGCGAAGATCGCGAGCCGTTGCGATAATGTCGTCGCCCTCGACATAGACGCTGTCGGCGAATGCCTGCCACTGCTCCCTGGTACCGCGTGAATCACTAGCGGCGGAAACGCGTGAGGCGAGGGCGGCGAGCGAAGCGTTGAGCTCGTCGATCGCAGGGACCGTCGTGGGCGCGATCTCCGTCGCATGGGATTCGAGCTTTCGCAGCGTCCGATCCGCTTGTCGGAGAGAATCCTGAGCGGCTGCAAGATCCTCGCGATTTCCGGTAACTGCATAATGCTGCACGAAAAGACGAGCATCGCCGATGTCGGCCACCATCTGCGCAGAGTCGTAGGCCGCCTCGGAAATCTCGACGCGCTGCTGGCGCATTTCCAATGCGTACCATCCGCCAAAAAGGATGGAGAGCAGAATGATCGCTACGGCAACGATATTGATGAAGGCGATAGCGTCCAGCTTCTCGCCGACGGTTTTCGCATACATCCAGCCCCTCACGCCCCCGGCGGGCTCATCGAGATCGGCGGATTCGTAAATTGCGGCCTCATGACGGTCGCCGAAAACTTCGTCGGGCATGACCTCGTATTCGGCGACGAAGCCGCCGTTCGTTTCGGAAAGAGCGCTCATGCTACGTTCCTATGCTGGGGAATATCTGGGATTACGGATTGGACCGGCTGGCCAAGATGCTGCCCGATCTCACCGGCCGGCATGGCCTTGAAGTAAAGCCAGCCCTGGATCTGGTCGCAGCCGGCGGCGCGGACCATGTCGGCCTGCTCCTGGGTTTCGACACCTTCTGCCGTGACGCCCATTTTCATTGCCCGTGCGACCGTGATGCTGGACAGCATCATCGCCCGGCTGCCATCGTCCTCGCCGGCCTGCACGACGAGGCTGCGATCGAGTTTCAGCTTCTCGAAGCGGAACTGGCGCAGGAATCCGATCGAAGCATAGCCAGTCCCGAAATCGTCGAGGGCGATGCGCACGCCGAACCCTCGGATGAGGGCAAGACTGCGTTCGGCAACGACCGGATCGAGCACCAGGCAAGTTTCGGTAATCTCGAGCTCGAGACGTTCGGCATCGAAGCCGGTTTCTTCGAGGATGTGGCCGAGCTGGACCGGGAATTCCGGATTGCGAAGCTGTGCCGCGCTGATGTTCACCGACAGAGTGATATCGTCCCAGGCGAGCGCATCGATACAGGCCTGCCGCAAGACCCATAGGCCGATCGCGTTGATCAGCCCGCTTTCCTCGGCCACCGGGATGAAGACATTGGGGCCGATGGGTTTGCCGTCGGGACGCTCCCAGCGCAGCAGGCATTCGACGGCAACGACCATGCGCGTGGTGCTGTCCACGAGCGGCTGGTAATTCAGGCGGAATTCGTCCCGCGCCAGCGCCAGGCGCAATTCGTCGTCGAGTTCCTTGATCTGCTCGCGGCTCTTGTCGAAAGCGGGATTGAACCAGGTGCAGCGCATCTTGCCGCCACGCTTGGAGGCATACATGGCGACATCGGCACGGCGCAGCAGTTCGGAGGAACTGACTGAATCCCCGGCATTGCAGCGTGCCAGGCCAATGCTGGCACCAAGGGTCAGGCGGCGATCGTCCACATTGACGGGCTTGGCCAAACGTTCGACGATGCGGCGACAAAGCCCTTCGAGCAGAGTGCCTGAAACGGGACCTGACGCCATGACGGCATATTCGTCCCCGCCGAGGCGATAGACCGTCGCCTCGCCTTCGGTCATCTCCACGAAGATGCGCGAGCATTCGCGGATCGCCGCATCGCCGACGAAATGGCCGTAGTGATCGTTGACGAGCTTGAACCCGTCGAGATCGACGAGCGCGAGGGCGACCTCATCGCTGTGCAAGGCCCGGCGCTGCATGTCGCGGTGAAGCGCGCGGCGATTGGGCAGGCCGGTTAGGCTGTCGCTCATGCTCAGGATTTCCGCCCGGCGCAGGTGGCGGATGCCGGAATAAGCCAGCAAGCCGACCGCAGCAGCGAATATCGCGGTGCCTATGGCCAAGATGGCCATAGGCTCGCCGATGCCGAGCCGGCTGCTGGCCATTGTGAGTGCGAAAGTTGTCAGGAAGATGCCGGCCAGGATCACAAGCGGCCCGAAGACCACGGCCCTGTTGTCGCTGACAGTCTGATCCTGCCGAGTTTCCACCAATCCCCCCGATTGCAACCGTTCGATGTTCTGTGACATGGCGTTAGCGATCATTCGCTAAGGATTGGTGAAGCTTCGTTTACCTTGTCCATCACGCGGAGGCCCGGTGCTGTAACGAGCGGCTGGCGCGGGAATGGACCGAAGTCGGCCGGTAGAGCGAAGAACCCCATGGCGAAGGCTCGAACCGATCGGTCTGGCCTACCACCGATTCTCCAGCACCGAGCATCAGCAGGCCGTCGTTCGCCGTCGCGCTTGCCAGACGGTCGAACACCGTACGGCGAATTTCCGTGTCGAAATAGAGCAGCACGTTGCGGCACAGCACGAGGTCGAATTGCCCCGGATGTGGCGGGTGATCGAGGATGCTGTGCTGCTGGAAGCGGATCATCGAACAGATCTTGTCGTTGGCCTGCCAGCCGCGCGGTGTCTCGGTGAAGAAGTTGAGCATCTGCGCGACGCTGATGCCACGCTGGATTTCGAACTGTGTGTAGCATCCGGTCTTCGCCGAAGCGATTGCCTTGCCGGAAATATCGGTTCCGAGGATCTCGATATCCCAGTCCTGCCAGCGTCCCGGCTGTTCGCAAAACAGCATTGCAAGGCTGAGCGGTTCCTGGCCCGTGGAGCAGCCGGCCGACCAGATACGCAAGCGTTTCGATCCGGCGCGCCTGCTCGCGATGTCGCTCAACACCTGATTGGCCAGCGCCGCGAAATAGACGTGATCGCGGAAGAAATAGGTTTCGTTGTTGAGCAAGGCCTCGACGACCTTGGTCGCCAGATGGTGTTCGCCGGGACGTTCCAGCATGCAGGCCAGCTGGTCGACATTGTCGAGGCCGAGTTCGCGGAACAGCCCGGCAAGCGCGGTGGAGACGCGCCAGCGCCGGTTTTCGGTCAATTGCTGTCCGGTACGCTGTTCGAGGAGATCGGCGATGATTTTATGGGACGCGTCGTCTACGCCCATGCCTCGGCCCCTACGCTGGCGAGTACTTTCTCAGCGAGCTCTTCGGGCGGGCTGGCCGCGGCGACAAGGCCCATCTCGGTCACCGCGCGCGGCATGCCCCACACGGCGCAGGTCTCGGCATTTTGGGCGTAGAGCGTGCCGCCTGCCTTGGCGATCAGTTGCGCTCCTTCGGTGCCGTCGCGGCCCATGCCGGAGAGCAAGACTGCGGCGACCCGGCCGTCGAACGCTTCGGCGAGGGATTCGAACATCGGGTCGACCGAGGGCATGCAACCGCTCTTCACCGGATGATAGGCCAGCCCGGTGACGTAGCGCCCGCCCGATTTGCGCACGACCATGTGGCCGTGGCCCGGCGCGATGACGATATGGCCGCGTTTCAATTCGATGCCTTCGTCGGCGAGTGCGGCGGGACGGTCTGCGGCCATCTCCATCTGCTTGGCGAACACCGGGATGAAGCTGTCCGGCAGGTGCTGCGTAATCAGGATCGGCAGGTCGAAGTGCTTCGGGATTTTGCGCAGGAACAGGTTCAGCGCGTGGATGCCGCCGGTCGATGCGCCGATCGCGACCACTTCGGGGCGCTTGCCCGATTTGGCGGGCGACGGGGCGAGGCGCGCTGGCTTGGGCGCTTCCGCATCGACGCCGGCGAGTGCGCGGATCTTGCCAAGCAGAGCTTCACGGTAGCTGTCGTTGAAGCCGCCCGGCCGCGGCTTGAGCATGGTATCGGCCGCGCCGAGCGACAGGGCCTGCACGGTGTGCTCGGCGCCGTCTGCGGTCAGAGAGGAGATGACAAGGACCTGCGCACCGGGCGCGGCCTGCTGGATTTTCGGAAGCGCTTCGATCCCGCCCATGCCGGGCATTTCGAGATCGAGCATGATAACATCGGTTTCATGCGTGCGCAGTTCGTCGAGCCCGCGTTCGGCCGTATTGGCCGTGGCGACGATGCAGATGTCCTTTTCCTTCTGGAGCATGCGCGTGAACACGGTTCGCACGGTAAGCGAATCGTCCACGATCATCACCCGGACCTTGCGGCCCACCGATGCAGCCGGATCGGCCCTCTCGCTGCGAAGCACTGCGCCCATCGCCAGCCTCCTCAGGCCATGCCGACAAGCTGGAGCTTGATCTGCAGGGTCTCGTGGTCGAACGGCTTCATCACATATTCGTCGGCGCCTGCGCTGATTGCTTCACGAATGTGCGCCACGTCGTTTTCGGTGGTGCAGAAGACGACTTTCGGCTTGTCGCCGCCGTCGCGCTGGCGCAGCTGGGTGATGAATTCGATGCCGGTCATCACCGGCATGTTCCAGTCGAGCAGGACCACGTCCGGCATCGATTCCATGCAGCGATCGAGACCTTCCTTGCCATTCTCGGCTTCCTCGACCTCGAAGTCGAGGGTTTCGAGAATGTGGCGCGATACCTTGCGGATGACGCGCGAATCATCGACGATTAGGCAGGTTTTCATGACGTTGGACCTCGTGTGTTTCGGGCTATGCATACCGCCCGAGGGGTAACTATTCGCTTAAGCCGCCTCTACCATCGGGCCTGCAATGAGCGAGGAGGTATCGATCAGCAGCGTCGGACCGCTCTCGGTTTCGACCATGCCGCGGGCGGCGCGCTGCCACCCGGCGCCGAAACCACCGGGAACGGCCACAGGCTGGCTCAGAGCTTCGCCGACATCGTAGGCGGCATCGACGAGCAGGGCGTAGAGGTGCCCCTCGATTTCGACCACCGCCGCGCGCTGGTCGTCCTCGGCGACCGTCTTGTCGAGCCCCAGAGCCAGCGAGCAGTCGATCACCGTCAACGCCTGGCTGCGCAGGGCCGTGAGGCCGAGGATGAATTCCGGCGTTCCCGGGATCGGCGTGATCTCCTCGATCTCGATCACGGACTGGACATCGCTCGCCGGTATGGCCGCGTGGCGGCCGGCGACGAGGCACTGGAGCAGCAGGTCGGTCATGCGGTCCTCCCGAGGCGGGCCTGTTTGAGCGCGGCCAGCAGGCCGCCGCGGTCGTAGCGGTAGATGGCATCGCCATCGGCTCCGGCATTGTCCGGATCCTGGGTCAGTCGGATGACGCTGCGGGCGCTGGCGGGGTGTTCGGGCTGGGCGGTTTCGGCCAGCTGGATCTCGACATCGGCATCTTCGCCGTCATCGGCTGCGATGCGGTATCCGGCTGCCTCGACCAGAGGTTCGAGGATCGTGCGCGCCCAGTCGCTATCGCCCGGAATGCGGCACGACAGAACCTCCTGAGTGCGGCGCTGGACACGCTGTTGCGCAAACAGCGCATGCCCGTCGAGTACCGGCACGAGCGAGCTGCCGATGAGGGTAACGCCCTCGATAAGGGGATCGTCTTGCGAAGGAATGATCTCGCCATCCATGTCGGCCGCATCGAGCACTTCGTTGACGGCATAGACGACTTCGCTCTCGCCATCGGTCAGGCGTAGCAGGCGGCAGCGGTCTTGCGGCAGTTTGCCGAATTCGAGGCCGAGGAGCGCGAACACTGACCCATCGATGACGGCCTGCGCTCGCTTGCCCTCGATATCGATCGCCTCGCGCGACACGGTGTCGATCCGGCGAACCATGTCGAGCCGCACGGCGCGCTTGCGATCGTCGAGCCCGGCAAAAAGCATGATCGGCACGGCCTTGCGGCCCGTTTCGACGACCTCTTCTTCCACCACGTCGGTCGTGCGCCCTTCGCCCATGTGCAAGCGATTGGTCGCGATGCTCGGCAAGTCGAGCAGCATCATCGGGCGGCCATCGTCGAGCAGGGTGGTCCCGCCATAAAGGCGGGTCTCCATCACAGCCGGTGCGATCGGTTTGACGACCACGTCCTCGTGATCGAACACACGGTCCACGGCGAGGGCGAAAACGTCGTCGCTCGCAAGGCGGATGAGGACCAGCGTTTTGCTGTCCCATTCCGCATCGTCGATCTCATCGATACCGAGAATGTCGCCCAGCGCGAGGCACGGGACGCGCTTGTCGCGGAAGGTTACAAGGCGGCGGTCGCCGGCAGTGGCGAATTCGACATTGCTGCTGCTGCCGAAGACGATTTCTTCGACATAGCTGCGCGGAATCGCATACCGCTGGCCGCCGGCGCCGACGGTAAGGGCGGCGATGATGCTGAGCGTGAGCGGCAGCTTGAGATGGAAGCTGGCGCCTTCGCCGGGCTTGCTGACGACGTCGATGGACCCGCCGACGCGTTCGATATTGGCGCGCACGACGTCCATGCCGACACCGCGCCCGGAGACCGAGCTGACTTCATTGGCAGTCGACAGGCCCGGTTCGAAGATAAGCAGATGCTTGCGCCGATCTGACATGCGATCGACTTCGCTCTGCGAATAGAGCCCGGCGGCGACGGCCTTGTCTGCAAGTCGGGCGGTGTCGATGCCCCGGCCATCGTCGGAGACGACCAGGCTGATCTGGTTGCCGGCCTGACGCGCGGCGAAGCGGAGCAGGCCGATTTCGCGCTTGCAATTCTTCAGTCGCTCGCCGGGTCCTTCGATGCCGTGATCAATGGCATTGCGGATGATGTGGGTCAGCGGATCGCGGACCATTTCGATCATTTCGCGATCGAGTTCGACCTCTCCGCCCTCGAAATCGACCATCACCTGCTTGCCGAGCTCGTTCGACAAGTCGCGGACGAGGCGGGGGAGCGAGCTGAACAGATGCTCCAGCCGCTGCATGCGCATGCGGGTGATGGCCGCGCGGACATCGGCGAGGATCGTCGAGAGGCGATCGAAGGGTCCGTCGATCGTCGGTTGTTCCCCGGCCTCGCGCAGGCGGCGCGACAGGTCGTTGCGCGCCAGCACCATGTCGGACACGCCCTTCATAACCTCATCGAGCAGGTCGACGGGCAGGCGGATGGAGCGCTGTACGGCCTGAGCGCGTGCGGGTTTGGGCGCGGAGATTTCGTTATCGGAGCCTTCGTCACTGTCGGTCTCGCCAGCGGCCTGGTCGTTCGCCGGTTCGGCTTCCGGCATCACGGCGCTGGCGACAACGATGTCGTCACTGCCCTGTAGCGCCGCGATCAATTCATCGTCGCCGCCCTCGGGAAACTCCTCGCCGGCTTCGATGGCATCGGTCATCTCGCTGATGCGGTCGATAATGGCGAGCACGGCGGAGACGAGCGCACTGTCGGCTTCGCGGCGTCCGGCACGGCATTCGGACAGCGCGTCTTCGGCTGCGTGGCTCAGCTTCTCGAGCCGTGGGAAATCGAAGAATCCGCAATTGCCCTTTACGGTGTGGACGAAGCGGAAAATCGTATCGAGTCGCGCGCGGTCGGACGGGTCCGCTTCCCACGCGACGATCTCCCCGCCGCTGGCTTCCAGCATTTCCCGTGTTTCGGCGACGAAGTCCGCCAGAAGGTCATCCATTAAACTGCCCCTGATCCGATCGGGGACCAGCTATGCAGCATGATGGTTAACGATTGGTTTGGGGAACTGCGCTCGATTCCGACCGGTCGCGCAGCACCTGCCAGACGAGGTATGTGGCCAGCGCGCCCCCGGTAATATTAGCGGCCAGCTCGGCGGCATAGATCGCCTCCGATCCCCAGCTTTCGCGTAGCAGCCAGCCGAAGGGGAGCATCACCAGGAAGACACGCGCCGCGCTCTGCGCCAGTGCCACACCCGCCCGGTCGACGGCGTTGAGCGCGCCATTTGCGACGATGAGCAGGCCGAAGCCGGCATAGCCCCAGACCGCAATTGCAAGGTAGCGGGAGAATTCCTCCACGACCGCCGGATCGTCGGTGAAGAAGCGCGCGAACCAGTCGCCGGTGAAGAACAGCAGCACTGCGGTGGCGAGGCCGTAGGCGATGCAGAACAGCGCCGACCACCACATCGCGCGGCGCGAGCGATGGGGGCGGTTCGCACCCCAGTTCTGGCCGACGATCGCACCGATGGAACCGGACAGTGCCAGCAGCGGGACCGTGGCGAAGCTCTGCAAGCGCCCTGCGGCGCCGAAGCCCGCGACCGCCGCTTCGCCCTGGCTGGCGAGCAGTGCCGTCAAGACGGACAGACCGATGGGGTTGATCGCGTTCGAAAACGCCGCGGGACCCGCCACCGCAAGGATCGCCTTGCTCGATTCGCCGACATTGCAGCGGCGGATGGTGGCCGGGTTGATCGGCAGTTGCGCGCCCTTGATGAGGTAAAGTGCGATGAGGATGGCGATGAAGAACCCGGCAATCGTGGCATAGGCTGCACCCGCGATCCCGAAGCCGCCGAAACCGAAGGCTCCGGTGATCAGGATCGGGTCGAGCACCCAGTTCGCCACCGAATAGGTCACCGAGACATAGCTGGTCTTGCGCGCTTCCCCCTGGCCGCGCAGCACGCCGTTCAGGCCCATCTGCAACAGCAGCACCGGCAGGCCCAGCGCATAGGGCTGCATATATTCGCGGATCAGCGGCAGGAGGCTGTCCGAGGCCTGCATCAGCTGGAACAGCGGATCGAGCAGGGCGAACAGCAGGAGGCCCATGACCACGCCGATCGCCAGCGCGAAGATCGCGCCGAAGTTCGCGCGCCGTTCGGCCCGGTCGCGATCCCCTTCACCCAAGGCGCGGGCGATGACCGAATTGATCCCGACCATGACCCCGACGCCGAGGCTCGAAAGCGCGATGGTGATCGGGAAAATGAAGCTGACGGCCGCCAGCTCCTGCGCGCCCAATTGCCCGATGAAATAGGCATCGATCAAGCCGACCGACATGATCGCGGCGACCCCGATGATCATTGGGGCGGTCTGGCTGACGAGATGGCCGCGGATGCTCCCGGTGGTGAGTTTGGCCGTCTCGCTCATCGCCGGTGCGCCTAGCGGGCGGGGCTCGCATTGCCTAGCGGAGAAATGCGCTGCGCCGCTTGCCCGCCTGCGACCGACCATGCGATAGCGCGGCCGTCCATTCCATCCGCGAGGCGAAGCGCGCATCCATGACCAGCATGACCGTCAACGGCAGGCCAGTGCGGTTCCGCTTGGAGCCCGATACGCCGCTCCTCTGGGCACTGCGCGATGCGGCCAACCTTACCGGCACCAAATACGGCTGCGGCGAGGGCGATTGCGGGGCCTGCATGGTGCATGTCGATGGCGAGGCGCTGCGATCCTGCCTGATCACTATCGGCGAGGCGGAGGGGCGCTTCATCACCACGATCGAGGGGCTGAGCCGCGACCGCACCCATCCGGTGCAGCAGGCGCTGGTGGCCGAGCAGGCGATCCAGTGCGGCTTCTGTACGCCCGGCATCGTCATGGCGGCGAGCGCATTGCTGGAGAAGAGCGGCTCGCCATCCCAGGCGGAGATCATGGCGGCGATCCCGAACCTGTGCCGCTGCGGCGTCTACCCGCGCCTAGTCCGCGCCATCGAGCGGGCCGGAAGGGTCGCACGGCGGCAGGAGCGGATCAGCGCCGCGCCGGTACCGGGCATCAGCGCCGAAGATGCGGCCCGCGATGTGCCCGCCCTCAGCGCGCCGGAGGACTGATACCGGGCGACAGACGGGCGACAAAGGCGACACCATGTCGCCTGGCGAAGATCACGACAAGACACTGAGTTACCCAGATTTATCTTGCCAAGGCGCGGTTGAGACACGATGCCCCACCCCCCTCGGGGGGCATCGTCACCTTGCGTCTACCGACCATGACAAAGAGCGGCAGCGAGCCTAGCTCGCCGCCGCTCGTGTAGGAAAGACGGTATCGGCGCTGCCGTCAGAGCTCGAAGCGCACGCCCAGCTTAGCGGTCAGCGGCTTGCCCGGTGCGATGTTGTTGTCGCCATGCGCGCTCGGATAGTACTCCTCGTCCAGCAGATTCTCGACATTGAGCTGCAGGCTCACCCGGTCGTTCAGCGTATAGAACACAGCCGCATCGACGCGGGTATAGGCCGGCAGGACGACGTCGTTGCTGAAGCTTGCGAACTGGCTCGACTGGTGGACCAGGCCGAGGCCGACACCGAGATTGTCGGTGAAGTCGTAACGGCCCCAAGCGCCGATCTGGTGCTCGGGCAGCTGCTGCAATTCGGTCCCGATGCCACCGGAATTGGTCGCCGAGCGGATTTCGCCGTCGAGATAGGTGTAGCCGACATTCACATGCAGCTGGTCGGTCAGCGATCCGGCAAGGCTGGCTTCGAAACCCTGCACCCGCGTTTCGCCCGTTTGCAGCACCACGTTCTGCACCGGATCGGTGAAGGCCGTGTCCTTGCGGTCGAGGCGGAAGACGGCTGCGGTCACCAGCAAATCGGCGCGCGGGGCGTATTTTACGCCTGCTTCCCAGGTCTCGAAACTCTCGGGCTCGAGATTGATGGTGGTGTCGCTCAGCACGGTAAACTGGTCGCCCGATGCGGGGAGGAAGCTTTCCGAATAGCTGGCATAGATCGACAGGCTGTCCTGCGGCTTCACGATCACGCCGAGGCGCGGGCTGATCTTGTCGTCCTTGCGCGAGCCGAAGAAGTCGTTGCCGACGTCGTAGCTCTCGAGATCGAACTCGTCATAGCGCGCGCCGACGATGACCTGCAGCCAGTCGGCGAGGTCGATCTGGTCCTGGATGTAGAAGGACAGGGTCGACAGCTCGGAGTTCGAGGCGCGCTGAAACTCGAGCGTGAAGGGCGGCACGAAGATCGTGTCGGCCAGCGGAACGTCGGTGGGCGCGCCGAAGATCGCACGGTCGCGATCGGCATCGGTATCCTGGCGCGAGAATTCAACTCCGACCAGAAGCGTGTGGCCGATGCTGCCGGTGTTGCCTTCCCAGACGAGATTGGCCTGACCGATCAGGTTTTCGCGCACGGTGCCGCTCTCGTATCCGCCCAGGCTGACGGTATCCGCGATGCCATCGCCATCGGTGTCCGATGCGCCAGAGGGGACGATGTTCGAATAGAACTTGTCGTAATGCGCATATTGCACGGTGGCGTTGGCGCTGAGGCCGCCGTCGAAATCATGATCGATCCGCGCGCGGGCGATATGCGCTTCGACGTCGCTGTAATTGTAATCGGGGTCGCCGAAGAAGGTCTCGTCATTGCCGGTCAGCGGGCGGCCCTGGAAGGCCGGCACGCCGCGATCGACCACGCGCTGGTCATCGTCATAGGTGTAGCTGAGGACCAGTTCGGTCGATGGGCCGAGGCCCACGGTCGCCGTCGGGCTCACACCGATGAAGCGGCCTTCGTAGACATCGCGGTGGTTGTCGAATTCCTCGTAGGTCGCATTGAGGCGCAGGGCGAGCGCGTCGCCCGCGGGCAGGCCGATGTCGGAGGCGAGGCTGAAGGCGCCATGCGTATCGACGCTTGCGCCCCCGGCCAGCCGCAGGTCGCCGATTTCGGCCTTTTTGCTGACGCGGTTGATCGCGCCGCCGCCGGCACCGCGGCCGAAGATCAGGGCGTTCGCCCCCTTGAGCACTTCGACGCGCTCCACATTGTAGAGCGGGCGATAATATTGCGCGTCGTCGCGCAACCCGTCGATGAAGAAGTCGGCAGTGGTTTCCTGGCCGCGGATGAACACTTCGTCGCGGTGGCCTTCGCCGGTTTCCAGGCTGACGCCGGGCACGAAGCGCAGCGCTTCGTTGAGCGAAGTGGCGTTCTGATCGTCCAGTTGGTCGCGGGTGATCGCGGTGACGGCCTGCGGCACGTCGATCAACGGGGTCGGAGTTTTGGTGGCGGTCAGGCCGTCGTCGGTGCCGTAGCCGTCGGCATCGCCGGTGACGACGATGTCGCTGGGCAGATAGTCGCGCTCGGGCTGCTCGTCGGCGAAGGCGGGAGTAGCGGCGAATGCGGTCGCGCTGCCCAAAAGCAGGGCGGCGCGGGTGGAAACGATCCTCATAAAGTAGGCTTTCTATTCTTGCGAACGATTCTCAGTCTGACGGAGGCCCTGCTATTGAGAACAATTCGCATTCGCAACCACAAAAGTGGTCTTGGCCGACGAAAAAATCGCAACCGCCGCTTTCACTGATCGCAACAGTCGCTTAGGCGGTTCGCGCAAACAGGCTCGAGCAGGAGAGACGAGAGATGAAGGCGACGATCTGGCACAACCCGAAATGCGGCACCTCGCGCAAGACGCTCGCGATCCTGGAAAATCTCTCGAAGGTCGATGTGACCGTGGTCGAATATCTCAAGGACCCGCCATCGAAGGACAAGCTTGCCCAGCTCTATCGCGATGCGGGAATCTCTCCGGCGCAGGGCTTGCGGATGCGAGGAACCGACGCGGCGGAGCGCGGCCTGCCCGATGCCGACGACGACACGATACTGGAGGCAATGGTTGCCGATCCGATCCTGATCGAGCGCCCGCTAGTCGAGACCGATAAGGGCGCACGCCTGTGCAGGCCGCAGGATTCGGTCTTGGAAATCTTATAGAGGGTTTTGTTTGGTGCGGTCAGGACATCCGTCCTGACCTTGCTATGCCGTCCCGCTCCCCCTCCCGACCACCCACGGCACGGTATTCTTTGGGTGGTCGGGAGGGGGAGCGGGACGGCATAGCCCGAGCCTTCGACGGATGTCGAAGGCGCACCCAACAAGGAAAACGCGGATTCGCTTTCCCTACTCGACCAAACCTAGCTTCTATCTTTGGCCAGCGCACTATCCCGCCGGAGGCTGACCCAGCCGTAAGCGAAGACGATCCCGCACAGGGCGACAATCAGCCCGAAGCCGAGCCAGTCCGAATGGCCGTAAAGCCAGACGCCTAGGGCAGGAGCATAAATGAAGCTTGCGCCGGCGACCGAGGCGGTCACGCCGGAGGCCTGTCCCTGCTCGGCGCGCGTTACGGCGAGCGACGTGCCGGCGGTTGTCCCTGGGCGAAACAGGCCGAAACCCAGCGACGCGATGGCATAGGCCAGCGCGATCGAATGGAGATCGTCCGCCACGCCGAGGAAGGCGACTCCGCAAGCGGCCACTGCAATGCCGGAGAGCGTCGCCGCCCTTGGGCCGAGATCGAAGCGCGGGATCAGCCCCCATTGCGCGAGGAGTGTGGCGAGGGCTCCGGCCAAGAGGACCAGCCCGACAGGACCGGCACCCTCTGCAGGAGTGTCGCGCAGGCCGAGGCGGTCGAGCACGAGGAAGCCCGAGATACCGAGCACCATGGCCTGCGCATGCCCGCCGAGCAGTCCCGCTACGACCCAGGGCCGTAGCCGCGTTTCGAACCAGCGCAGCTTATGCGGTTCGACGGCCTCTTCGTCCTCGTCCTCGTCCTCGTCGTCGCTGCCGGAAACTTCCGATGTCGGGCTGCCCGAATAGGGCGCGTCATAAGCCTTTCCGCGCGCCGGGAACTGCGGCGTGTCGTTCGGCAATCGCAGGCGCAAGGCGACCAGTGCGAGAATGCCGATGACCGAAAAGATCAGGAACGGCCCGGTCAGCCCGACGAAGGGCAGCACCATCAGTGGAGCAAGCGCGGGACCGATCACCGTGCCGAGGCCGAAGCTGGAGGCGATCAGCGAGAGTGCCTGCGTGCGCTCCGATCGCGGAGTGCGCGCAGCGACATAGGCCTGCACGGCAGGCGGGGCTGCACTGCCGAAGCCGCCGTAGAGGCTCCGCGCGACGGCGAACAGCAGCAGCGCCCAGAAGGCGGTGAGATAGCCCGACAGGCCGAGCCACAGCATCGCGCCGCACAGCGAAAAGCTGGCGATGAAGCCGGTCAGCCCCAGCGCCATCATCGCCTTGCGCCCGCGCCGGTCGGAGCGTTCGGCCCAGAACGGCGCGCAGATTACCCACAGCAGCGCCGACCAGCTGTAGGCGAGGCTGATCCACACGTCGTCGATCTCCAGCGCCGTGCCGATCGAGGGCATGACGGATTGCATCGCCGTATTGCCCGCCGCTGTCACCAGCATCACGGTGAACAGCAGCGCCATCCGCTCGCGCGAGATGGCCCGCGGCATGGCGGGCTTGGCGGGCGCTACGGATTTGGCGGGATCGACATCGGCCATGAGTGTGCTGCGCTAGGCGCAGTCTCGCAAGCTTGCAACGGGACATGCGCTTGCAATGCCACTGCCGCGCTGCCAGAGCCGGGGATGTGTTTTCGAGGTCGCTAAGGAAGTCAATTGTCGTCCGATAACAGTGTAGGCGCAATCCACCGCCCGTCGTTCCGCCGCAAGGCCGCGCGCTTCTTTGGGCAGTTCGGCGTGTTCTTCCGCGGATTCCTCGAAGAACCGAAGATGGTCGGCTCGATCATCCCCTCCTCGCGCTTTACCATCGCGAAAATGCTTGCCCCGGTGAAATGGGACGAATGCAAGGTCTTCGTCGAATACGGGCCCGGCGTCGGCACTTTCTGCCAGCCGGTTCTGGACCGCCTCCCGCGCGACGGGATGTTGATCGTGATCGACACCAACCCGCTCTATATCGAATATCTCAAGAAGCATTTCCGCGACAGCCGCTTCCACACGGTCCACGGCTCGGCTGCCGATGTCGAGGATATCGTCAAGGCGCATGGCGCGGACCAAGCCGACTATGTGCTGTCCGGCCTGCCGTTCTCGACCCTTCCGGACGGCGTCGGGCCTGCCATTGCCGAGGCGACCTATCGCATCATCCGGCCCGGCGGCGCTTTCCTGGTCTACCAGTTTTCCGCCAGGGCCCGCGACTACATGGCCAAGCACTTCGAACGGATCGAGAGCGGGTTCGAGCCGCTGAACGTGCTGCCCTGCCAGTTGTTCTGGGGCTGGAAAGAGCCGAAGGGCTGACCGGCGCTCAGGCGGTCGGCGGCACGCTCGGTCCGGAGCGCTCCAGCCGCCGGAACTGGCGATGCACTGCGGCGAGCACGCTGGTGGCGAGCACGACCACCGCCGTAACTGCTGCCCCCGTGGCGATGGAATTGCCGATCTCCGCCACCGTCGGACCGCCGATGGACAGCACGAGCCCGACCACCAGCAGCGCCACGAGCAGCGCGACGAATGCGCCGACGGCGAGCAGCAGGTAGAAGGCCAGCAGGCGCCCACCCTGTCCCTTGGTCATCGCCCACGATCCGGTCAGCGCGCGGATGGGGTTTTTCTCGCCGTCGACCGCGACGAGCGGCAGGACAAGAGAGAGCCGGGTGAACAGGTAGAGTGCAAGACCGAAAGCGAAGAGGGTCGCGACGAAGGCCAATGCGCCTAGGCCGGTCAGGCTCGCGAGCGAAACGATCAGGAGAACAATGAAATTGATCGCGAGCGATTGCAGGATGAGCGCCAGCCACGCCGGGAGGATTGCCTTGCCGCCGATCCGGATCGCCTCTCCGACTGTCGGGCTAGCACGGCGACCGATCAGGGCCAGCATCGCCAGCTGGCCAATGGTGGCCACTACCGTAATTATCGCGAAGATCCACCAGGTCTTGGCGTAGAACGCATTCATGGCCTGCATCGCCATCTCGAAGCTCGCCCCGTCGGGCAGGTCCGGCTGCTCCGCCACGGCAGGCAGCAACAGCATCGCCACCGCATAGGGCAGGAAAACGAAGATGCCCGAGATCGCAAAGAGCAGCCCCGAGTTTTCGCGGGCGAGGCGCACGGCATCGCGCCATGCGGTGTCGAGGTCGAATTTCATGCGATCCCTTGTCATCGCCTCTTGATAAGCGCGTCGGCAGTCGCCACGCAATCGCCGATGTGCCAGCAGCCCCCCGAAACCGTCGAATGGCGTGCCGAAAGCGGCCGGATCGCCTATCGCGACGCGCTCGCGGCGATGGACAAGCGCAATCGCGCCATCGGCGAGGGCGAAGCGAGCGAGCTGGTCTGGCTGCTCGAACACCCCCCGGTCTATACGGCGGGGACCAGCGCCGACGGGGCAGAACTGCTCGATCCGCGCTTCGAAGTGATCGAGGCGGGGCGCGGCGGGCGCTATACCTATCACGGGCCGGGCCAGCGCATCGGCTATGTCCTGCTCGATCTGAAAGAGCGCGGGCGCGACGTGCGCTGCTTCGTCCATTCGCTGGAAGGCTGGGTGATTGCGACGCTGGCCGACATCGGTGTCGAATGCTGGCGCGCCGAAGGCCGCATCGGCATCTGGACGCGGGATATAGACGGGGGCGAGGCGAAGATCGGCGCGATCGGCGTGCGCGTGCGGCGCTGGGTGACGATGCACGGTTTCTCGGTCAATCTCGCGCCGGACCTCACGCATTTCACCGGCATCGTGCCCTGCGGGATAGACGAATTCGGCGTCACCAGCCTCGAGCGGCTCGGGATCGAGCTTGCACCGGAGGCCTTCGATGCGGCATTGCAGGCGCGGCTGGGCGACTTTTTCGCCGCGCTTGATGGAAAGGATTGCGCGCTCCCATGACCCGAGGTTTTCCGCTTGCCCTGGCGTGCGCGCTCGGACTGACCGCATGCGGCGACGATGCCGCCGATGCTCCGGCTGAAGGCGATGAGCGCGGTGCGCGCGGCGAGGTGCTGGGCGGCACGATCAGCGACGACATGATCCCGCTCGACCAGCTGCAATCGCAATCCGCGCCGCAGAACCCGGGTCCGGATAGTGCCGATGGTTCGGACTCCGATACTTCGCAGGAGCCGGCAGCCGACGCGCCAAGCGAAAGCGCGGCGGAAGCCGAAGCCCCCGCCGCGCCGGAAGAGTCCGAGGAGGGACCCGCCGAAGAGTAGGCGCTATTCCGCCGCTTCGGCCCCGGCCAGCGTCGGATAATCGACGTAGCCTTCCGGTCCCTGGCCGTACCAGCTGCGCGGCACATCGACATTCGGTGCGATCTCGGCCCCGATGCTGAAGCGTTCGGGCAGGTCGGGATTGGAAATGAAATCGCGGCCCCAGCTGACCGCATCGGCGCGTCCGGCATCGATATCGGCCACCGCCTCTTCGGGCGAATAGTCGCTGTTGAGCACCAGCGGGCCGGTATAAAGCTGGCGGATGAGCGGACTCTGCTTCGGCACGTCGGTCGATCCGAAGGTCCCATCCGGTCCCGGCTCGCGCAGCTCGACGAAGGCAAGGCCCAGCGCTTCGCAGACCTTGGCCGCTTCGCCGAAGGTCGTCGCCGGATCGCTATCGTCGCAGCCTTGCGTTTCGCCGTTGGGCGACAAACGCACGCCCACGCGGTCCGCGCCCCATACATCGACCAGCGCGGTCAGCACTTCCTTGAGGAACCGCGCGCGGTTTTCGGCACTGCCGCCATATTCGTCCTCGCGCAGATTGGTGCTGTCGCGCAGGAACTGGTCGACCAGATAGCCATTCGCGCCGTGCAGCTGAACGCCGTCGAAGCCAGCCTTCTTTGCGTTTGCGGCGGCGTGGCGATAGTCCTCGACGATGCGCTTGATGTCGTCTGTCGTAGCTTCGCGCGCCTGTTCGTAATCCTTGCGGCCTTCGAACGTGTGCGCATGGCCCGGTGCGGTGGTCGCGCTGGCGGAGACCGGCGGATTGCCGCCCAGGAACAGCGGGTGGACGAGGCGGCCCATGTGCCACATCTGCAGCACGATCAGCCCGCCTTCGGCATGGACTGCATCGGTCACGAGCTTCCAGCCTTCGACCTGCTCCTCGCTCCAGATACCGGGCGCTGCCGGCCAGCCGAGGCCTTCTACGCTAATGCCGGTCGCTTCGGAGATGATCAGCCCTGCGCCTGCCCGCTGGCGGTAATAGGTCGCCATCATTTCGTTGGGGACCGAACCTGGCTGGGTCGAGCGTCCGCGGGTGAGCGGCGCCATGAAGATGCGGTTCTTCGCCTTCAGGCTGCCCATGGTCAGCGGCTGGAAGAGTGTTTCGTGCATGCGGCCAATTCCTTTTTGCTGGCGCGTGATGGGCATTGAGCTAGGTCGCGGGCATGGAGCGCGCAACCGTCACGGATGACAAGAATGACTATCAGCCCGGCGCATGGCACTTTGCCGCGCTGATCGCGGGCAATGCCGCGCTGGCACTGGGGCCGTGGCTTGTGCGGCTCGCCGATACCGGGCCGGTCTCCGCTGCATTTTGGCGGCTGCTCCTGCCGCTACCGGTACTGGCGTGGCTCGCATGGCGCGCGCGAGGGCCGGCTCCGCTGGAGTGGCGCCTTGCCGCGCTGTGCCTGGTGGCGGGCGCGTTCTTCGCCTTCGATCTCGCCAGCTGGCATATCGGGATAGAGCAGACGCGGCTCGCGAATGCGACGCTGTTCGGCAATTCCGGAAGCGTGATCCTGATGGTGTGGGGCTTGGCGGCTGCGCGCCGCGCGCCGTCCGGACGGGAGGGAGCGGGCGTGCTGGCCGCGCTGTTCGGTGCCGCGATCCTGCTTGGGCGAAGTCTCGAGATTTCGACAGCGACCTTTGTCGGCGACCTGTTCTGTCTCGCCGCCGGGATTTTCTACGCCTTTTACCTTCTGCCCGCACAGAAAGCGCGTGCAACGGTCAATCCATGGCTGGTGCTCGTGTTCGTCGGCCTTGCTGCATCCCCGCTGCTTCTGGGCATGGCCGTGTTGGCAGGCGAGCCGATCCTGCCGGGACCGGCGGGCTGGACGCCGGTATTGCTGCTGGCCTTTTCCAGCCAGATCGTCGGGCAGGGGCTGCTGGTCTTTTCGCTCCGCCATTTTCCGCCGCTCATCATCGGCATGGCGCTGTTGACCCAGCCGGCGCTGGCGGGGCTGGTCGGCTGGCTCGCGTTTAGCGAACTGCTCGTGCCGCTGGACATCCTCGGCATGGCGCTGGTCGGCGTCGCGCTGGTGCTCGCGAAGACGCCCGCAAAGGTCGGTCAGGTGCGTTAGCTGGTTACCAGAAGGTCTTGTTGAATTTGGTCACGTGAATCTCGAAGCGTTCGAGGTCGGGACCAACGAGCGCCAGTCGCGCCTGTTCGGCCAGTCGCTCCGCCTCCTGCTTGAGCAGAGCTTGCCGTCCTTCGTGGCCGATCGGCACGGCGGCATTGGCCAGCGTGTCCAGCATGACTTCCGCAGCTAGCGGGGATGTCGCCACGCCGCTGCGGATCGCGCCGAAACCCCGCTTTACGTAATGCGCGAAATCGTCGGGCAGGGGGATGACGGGGCATCCGTCTTCATCGTCTCCACAGATATGCTTGCGCAAATCGCGGCGACCGATTTCGGCAGTTGCCGCGCCGAGCCAATGGAGCGCGTTGATGGCGGTGAAAGGATCGTTGATGCCGGGCGACAATGCGCGCAGTCCGATCTCGACCAACTCGTCGATCAGGAACTGCGGATCCTGCTCCGGCGTGCGCGTTGCGCCCAGTGTGAAGCTTTCGCGGACACGATCCTCGACTTCCCCCGGATCGCAGCCGTCGACTTCGACCAGCACCATCTTGGGATGTACGAAGTCGCCAGTACGGACCTTCAGCGAGAAAGTGCAGCCTGCATCTTTCCCGATGGCTTTGAGGTCGGAGAAATCGATCATCTGTATGTAGCCGGTTTTCCACACCTCCAGCGGCTCGCCGCCCTTGGGTTCAACAGGATCGGAGAAATCGTCTTCGACCGGATAGGTGTCCTTGATGGTTTCCAGCAGGCGCTCCCCGATCCCCTTCAGCACCTTGTTGATGCGGATGCTGGAGGGGATGTGGTTGAGGAAGAAAACAAGCACCGCCACGCAGAGCGCCAACAGGACGTATGCGACCAGTAGCGACAGTTGCGGGGTGAAGCCGGGCAGGGCGGTGGCACCGGCCGTTTCGATAGAAGCCGGCGTCTCGTCCTCGCCCCGCACCGCGCGCAGCACGATCAGCGCATAGACGAAGCTGCCGATGAAGGTCCCGAGGCTAAGCTGGTTGCCGCGATCTTCCATGAAATTGGTCAGCAGGCGCGGGCCGTAATTGCCGCTGGCATAAGCGACGGCGGCAATCGTGATGGAGAAGACGGTCGAGGCGACGCCGATCATGCTGCCCGCCATGACGCTCAGCATGGTTGAAGCACCATCGGGTCGCGCCGGGATGATCCACCCGACGTCGTTGAGGAATTCGGCGAAGCCCATCCGGTCGATCGTGACCATCGCGAAGGCGAGAATCGCGGCTAGGATGGAAAACAGCGCCGGATAGAACCAGTAATTGGCGTTCAGTCGCGACCAGAAAAAGCGGATTTCTGCGGTCATTCTCAGCCTTCTGTTCCCGTCTGCTTCTCGAAGCCTTTCGCGAAAGCCTCGCGAATGTCGTGGCGGTCTTTGTCGAACTGCGCAACGGCGACGGCATGGTCGCTGAGGTCCTTTGCCAATTTGCGCAGCATGGCGACGAGGCCTTCGCTTCCGCCGTCAGCCTCTTTCCGCTCGGCATTCCTGGCGTAATTGTCGATCATGCGAATACTGACCGATGGATACTGGCATGCAGCCTGCCGGAAAGCGCTGAGGGGGTCGGCAAACAGGCCGCGGAAATCCTGACCGACGAGGATCAGCCACTCCTCGCCCTCCGGTGCGGGCACATGGGTCATCGGCGATATAGGTGCTGGTCTGGCTCTCGATGATTGCGGCCAGCTTGTCGGCGCAGGTCAGTGCCGTGTAGAAATCGTTGATGGCCGGCGACAGCGCGCGCGCCGCAATCTCGACGATCAACCGGATGCGGAAGACGACGCCCTGATTGTCCGATCGATAAGCTCCGAGCGGGATGAGCCGCTTGATGTCGTGGCCGTCAAGCTCTGCCTCCGAACTGATAAGCCGCTTGCCCTTCATGACGTGCTGTCCCGGCGCAACGTGGACGACGACCAGTTTCTGCTGACGTGAAAACGCTTTGCAGAAGCTCTGGATATCGACGTCTTCGACATAGCCTTCGCGCGGTGCGTAGCAGCTGTGTGGTAGATTGTGCTCGGGGCCGCTCGACCCAGCGGTCGATCAGCCGCACACCCAGATTGCCGGCCGCCATGCTCAGCACGATCAGCGTGATGGAGAAGTACAGCGTGATGAACGCGGCGTTGATCCCGGCTGCAGCGCCGACGAAATCCTTGGCCGTATCGGATGTTTCGACCGTCGCCAGGTCGCGCGCCAGCAGCCATGCGGTACCGCCCTCGCGGTCGAGCCACATAGTATGCCGAGGGCCACCGGCATGGCGCCGATAACCGCGCAGACTGCCAGCAACCAATAATTCGCGAGCAGGCGGTGGGCGATCCACCCCGGCAAGCCGGTCATGCGAGTTGGTCGAACCAAGTTTTTTTCACCTTGAGTCACCGTCGAGAACTGACGGCAGATCGGGAACCTAACGTGCGGCTTCACATTTCGTTGCCACGTCCGTTCGCCACATCGAATGGCGGCTTAGCAGGCACCGCCGAAGGTCAGCTACGGCGCGCATTTCGCTTTTATTCTCTACTTCCTGATGACTTCGATGCAGCTCGCGCCGCGCTATCGCGTGGTGCCGATCATTTCGGCGGTGGTCATGGCCAGCGCGGGGCTAAGCCTGCTGTGCGAATTGCCCACATAGCAGGAAACCTACCAGTTCGTCGGCGGCATGTACCAGCCGGTGGCACGCTGGCCGCAGCGGCAATCGCGCTGGCGGTATGGAGCGGCTGGCTCGCACTCGAACTTGCCGTGGCGGTCGCGTTCGGGATGGCGACGCCGCATATGCCGACCGAGCGGCTGGAGCGCTAGCCTACTCCGCTTCGTCGCCGATCTCGCGGTTGAGGAAAGCGAGCAGCATGGCTGCGCGCTTGGCATCCTCCTCGCGATCCGCGCCGACCGAATGCCCGCCCTCGATCGCTTCGCGATAATAGAACGGCTGGCCGAAGGCTTCGAGCTTCGCGGCGGCCTTGCGGGCATGGCCGGGGTGGACCCGGTCGTCGAGCGTCGAGAGATAATAGAACACCGCCGGATAGTCGGGATCGGGCTGCATGTTCTGGTAGGGCGACCATTCGCGCATGAAGGCCCAGTCCTCCGGCACGTCGGGATTGCCGTATTCCGCCATCCACGAAGCGCCCGCGAGCAGCCTGTTGTAGCGCCGCATGTCGATCAGCGGGCTGCCCGAGATGATCGCACCGTAGAGGTCGGGGCGCTGGTTAGCGACCGCGCCCACCAGCACGCCACCGTTCGAGCGACCCGAGGCGGCAATCTTGCCCGGCGTGGCAAGGCGCTGTGCCACCAGATCGTCGGCGACCGCGTGGAAATCGTCGAAGCTGTTCTGGCGCTTGTCGCGCAGCGCATCCTCGTGCCAGCGCGGACCGTATTCCCCGCCGCCGCGAATATTGGCGAGGACATAGGCATTGCCGCTTTCCAGCCAGAACAGCGACAGTGGCCCGCTGCGATAGGGCTCGGCAGTCAAATACTTCGGCGTCTGCGCCGCGCGGAAACCGCCATAGGCATGGATCAGCGTCGGCAGCGGACCTTCCGCGCCCTTGGGCCGCGCGAGGTAATAGGGAACTCGCGTGCCATCCTCCGAGGTGGCGAAGCGCTGCTCCACGGTAAAACGATCCGCGTCGAACTGCGCCGGCACGGAAGCGATCCGCTTCGCCGCGCCGTCGCCCGGCACCGCCCACAGTGTCGGCGGGGTGAGCATGCTTTCGATGGTCACGAACACGGTGTCGCCCTTGCCCGTGGTATTGGCGATCTGGATCGTGCTGTTGTCGGGCAAGTCCATGTCGCGGCTGAACCAGCCGGGATAGCCGGGGCGGACCTCGATCAGCTTGCCCGACACGTCATCGAGCACCTTGACCCACAGGGTATTCTCCGAGGTCGCAACCTCTTCGACCGCCTGCGTCTCGCTGGGCGAGAACACCACGAAAGGCTCGGCCTGTTTACCGTCGAGCACGTCCTGCAACGGCCAGGCGACAAGCCAACCGGCCTCTGCCTCCCGACTGGGGGTTGCGAGCGGCGAATTGAGCTTGGCGATGACATGGCCGTCGAGCACTGCTTCGAATTCGGCATCCTCGGGGAGCGGCAGCGGCACGGTGCTGCCGTCCTCCCGCACGAGCGAGTATTTCGCCGTCCAGAAACTCGTTCCGCGCTGGATGAACCGCCAGCGCGTGTCGCCATCGAGCACGGAGAAGCCGGAGATACCGACATCGGTCTGCTCGCCTTCTGCAATCTGGCGGGCAGAGGCGAACTCGGTCCCGCGCTCCCACAGCTTCACGAGGCGCGGATAGCCGGAGTCGGTCAGCGAGCCTTCGCCCTCGTCGGTGCCCACGAACAGTGTGTCCTCGTCGAACCACGCGACGTTGGATTTCGCCTCGGGCAGGGTGAAGCCGCCATCGACGAAACTGACGGTGGTCACATCGAATTCGCGCACTACATCGGCATCGGTGCCGCCGGGACTGAGCGAGATGAGGCAGCGCTCGTATTCCGGGGCAAGGCAGTTCGCACCATGCCAGACCCAGCTCTCACCTTCGTCACGGCCGAGCTGGTCGACATCGATCAGCGTGCGCCATTCGGGCACCCCCGCCGTGTAGCTGTCGAGGCTGGCGATGCGCCACAGCCCGCGCGGATTGTCCGCATCGCGCCACAGATTGGTGACCATGTCGCCCTGGATCGCGTCGGGCATGGCGATCTGGCGATCGTCGTCGAGGATCTGCTTCGCCCATGCGCGCGCGACCGGATATTCGGGCGTCGCGGTCAGCACAGCCTCGGTATCCGCATTCCACTCGCGCACTTGCTCAAGCGCCTTCTCGCCCTGGATTTCCTCCAGCCAGATGTAGGGATCCTCGGCATCGGTTTCCTGCGCCACCCCCGGAGACGATGCGAAAACGAGCGTTGTAGCGAGCGCCAGACGTGCGATCATGTAGGTATTCTCCGTAAAGCTCAGACCCTGCCCAGATCGCCCTTGCCGATCGTGCCGCTGGCCATTTCGAGCATCTTGTCGAGGCTCTGCTTGGCTTTGAGGCGCAGGCCCTCCTCGATCTCGATGCGCGGTTCGAGGTCGCGCAGGCAGGCGTACATCTTCTCCATGGTATTCAACGCCATGTAGGGGCAGATATTGCAACTGCAGTTCCCGTCTGCGCCGGGGGCGCCGATGAAGGTCTTTTCCGGCAGCGCCTTTTCCATCTGGTGGATGATGTGCGGTTCGGTCGCGACGATCAGCGTGTCGCCTTCGAACGTCTTGGCATATTGCAGGATGCCGCTGGTCGACCCGACATAATCCGCGTGGTCGATGATCGTCGGCGGGCATTCGGGATGGGCGACGACCGGCGCCTCGGGGTGCTGGCCTTTCAGCTTGAGCAGCTCGGTCTCGCTGAAGGCCTCGTGCACGATGCACACACCCGGCCACAGCAGCATTTCGCGGCCGAACTTGCGGCTCATATAGCTGCCGAGGTGCCGGTCGGGGCCGAAGATGATCTTCTGGTCTTCCGGGATCTGGCTGATGATCGTTTCCGCGCTGGAACTGGTGACGATCACGTCGCTCAACGCCTTCACCTCGGTCGAGCAGTTGATGTAGGTCAGCGCGATATGGTCGGGATGTTTCTCGCGGAAGGCCTTGAACTTTTCCGGCGGGCAGCTGTCTTCGAGGCTGCACCCGGCATCCATGTCGGGTAGGACCACGATCTTTTCGGGGCTCAGGATCTTGGCGGTATCGGCCATGAACTTCACGCCGCAGAACACGATCACGTCGGCGTCGGTTTCGGCGGCCTTGCGGCTCAGCTCCAGGCTGTCGCCGACGAAGTCCGCAATGTCCTGGATATCGGCAGTCTGGTAGTAATGGGCGAGGATGATCGCGTTTTTCTCCTTGCGGAGGCGATCGATGGCGGCGAGCAGGTCTTCGCCGGTCGGAAGGTCGGTCTGGGCGGTCATGTAGGGTCCCGTCTGCTGCGTTTGAGGGCGCTTATAAAGCGAACGGACGGGAAGGCGAGGGCGTTCCTACATTGTGAAGCCGGGCGGCAGGAAAGCCTCCATCGGGCGTTCGGCGCCGGGGGTGCCGGCGATCAGCTGCTCGGTCATGCCAATGCCGAACGGGCTGTAGGCCAGCGCCAGCGACAGCAGGAAGACGCCCGCATAAACGCCAAAGCCCCACCAATAGGCGGGATGCACCCGGCCCTGTGTACGCTTGTCGGGCGACCATGCCGATGACCGGGAAGATCATCGTCACCATGACGGCAATCGTCCAGGCATTGGGGATCATCAGCGGCAGCGGGAGCAGGCGGCCCAGGCCCGGCCCGGTGAGGATCGCCATGGCGCACAGCATCGGGCGGCGATGCCAGCCGGTATAGCGCCGCCGCATCAGCGCCCACCACGCGAGGCCGCCACAGCGTCATGATGTTGCCCCACAGGAACTCGCTGACATGGAAGAAGAACGGTCCGCCGGTCCGCCGTGCGACGACCACCATGACCATAGTCCCGAACACCACCATCAGGGGCACCCAGAGATAGGCGAGTTAGCCGAGTTTCGCATGGAGCGGCCAGTTGCCCGCCGAGGCGGTCACATGCTGGGCGAGGAAGATGCCGATCCACGCCATGAAGACGACCGCGTGGACGTGATAAGCCAGCGGCACGGCGAAGCTCGACTGGCCCACGGCGATATTGAGGCTGAAGCCGGCCACGATTATGAACGACATGACGAACGCCATGATCGTGAAAAAGCGGGGATTGCTGCGCCTGAGCGCCGGTCTCGATCGCGGCTGGCGCCATGGTGCTCGATCTCCCCCCGGATGTGCCAAGCGACCTGTTCTGTTTGGGGAGAATTATGCCGGGCCGTGCGGAAAAATCAACTCAGGGCGCCTCTTCGCCTTCGAAGCGGACGTTGACCGTCACATCGCCATAGCCTGCGACCTGCAGCGGAATGGCGAGGTTCTGGCGCACCGCATCCTTGGCCGCCTGCCGGGCGAGGGCGAGAACCTCAGGATTCTTCGCGAAAGCGACAGCTTTGCGCTCCGCCTGCTGCGAATTGTTGCGCGCAAGATCGACGCTGGCGTCGCGGCTGACGTAGGTGCCCTCGGTAAAGGTCTTGGCCTGGGCTTCGTCGAGATTGGGACGGGAGATACGCAGGGTGGGGATGGTAACGTCGAGCGTTTCGGCTTCCGCGTCCCAGACGAACTGGTCGCGGTCCATGCCCGACAGGTCGAGGCGATATTCAACGCTCGCCGGAATGATTGCCGCCTGCCTGCTTTCCAATAGATCGACGCCAAGAATACCACGCCGATCCTCGCTTTCGGCGACGACTTCGAAGCGCGAGGAGAAGACGGTCAGCGAGTTCTGCTTCTCGAAGGCGAGCATCGCGCTGCCGACCGGATCGCCCTCTTCTTCGTAGAAGAAAGCTCGCCAGCCGAGCCATGCAACGGCCGCCAGCAAGAGGACCACGATGAGCCAAGGCGCAGCCTGTGTGCGAGCAAGCGATTGGTCGCGGCGGACCTCGGGAGAGATCGAGCTGCGCTCGTCGGTTCTCAAATCGGTTTTCAGATCGTTCGCCATTGCTCGCCAGAACGTGCGACCTGCCCGCGGCGTTCCAGATCGAGCAGGTGAGCGGTCACCGACATTTCCGCGGCCTTGTGCAGCTTCGGGTCGAGGCCCTTGTACATCTTCGGTACGAACTCGCTTGCGCCGAGCGGCCCTTCGCCGAGCAGGCGCAGAATCTGGTTCTCGCGCTGGCGACGGTGCCCGATCATGCCGCGCACTAGCTGGCGCGGCTTCTCCACCGCTTCGCCATGCGCGGGATAGAACACCGCATCCTCGCGCTCGTAGAGCTTCTCGAGGCTGAGCATGTAATCGCCCATGTCGCCGTCGGGCGGGATCACGACGCTGGTCGACCAGCCCATGATATGATCGCCGGTGAACAGCGCGCCGCTCTCTTCCAGCGCGAAGCAGAGGTGGTTGGAGACATGGCCGGGCGTCGCAACCGCGGTCAGGGTCCAGCCGGGGCCGGTCATCTGCTCGCCATCCTCCATCACCCGATCGGGCTCGTAAGTGCGGTCGAAAGCGGCATCGGCGCGCGGGCCGCTGTCGTCCAGCACCAGTGGCGCGCAGCCGACGATGGGCGCTCCGGTCCGCCTGGCGAGCGGCGCGGCAGCAGGCGAATGGTCGCGGTGCGTATGTGTGCACATGATCGCGCAGACGTGCTCTTCCCCGATAGCGGCGTCGAGTGCGAGCAGGTGCTCTTCCTCGTCCGGGCCGGGGTCGATCACGGCGCACCCGTCGCCGAGGCCGACGATGTAAGTCTGGGTACCGGTATAGGTATAGGGAGAGGGATTGGGCGCGAGCACGCGGCGGACCAGCGGTTCGAGCTGCATCGCTTCGCCGGTGGGCCAGGGTTTGGGGGGAGGGCCTGCCATGGCCTTGCATATGGGGCTTCCGATGCGCCATGTCACCTCCCGTCGCTTGCAAGGGAGAGAGCATGGCCGACCGCATCCTCGTACTCGACGCCGGAACCACCTCGACGCGGGCGATGATTTTCGCTCCCGACGGGACGATGGAGGCGGTCGAGCAGGCGGAGATCACGCAATACTACCCCCAGCCCGGCTGGGTCGAGCACGATGCCGCGGAAATCTGGGACAAGACGCTCGCCTGCGCGCGGCAGGTCGTGGGCGAGGAGCCGGGACGGATCGCGGCCATCGGGATCACCAACCAGCGCGAGACGGTGGTTGCATGGGACACACCCTCGGGTGCACCGCTGGCCCGGGCGATCGTGTGGCAGGACCGGCGCACCGCTGCGTTCTGCGCCGACATGAAGAGCTACGGCCACAAAGAATACGTCCAGCAGCGCACCGGCCTGCTGCTCGATCCCTATTTCTCCGGCACCAAGATGCGCTGGCTGCTCGACCATGACGAGGCAGTGCGAGCGGCTTCGCAGCGCGGCGATCTGGCCTTCGGCACGGTGGAAAGCTGGCTGGTCTACAAGCTGTCGGGCGGCGCGCATGTGAGCGATGCGAGCAATGCCAGCCGCACGCTGCTGCTCGCACTCGACGGCGCACAGTTCGACGAAGAGCTGTCCGAACTGCTCGGCGTCCCGCGCGCCGCGCTGCCGGACGTGGTGGACACGCACGGGGCCATTGCGACCGCGCAGGCGCAATGTCTCGGCGCGGAAATCCCGATCTGCGGGCTGGCGGGCGACCAGCAGTCGGCGACCATAGGGCAGGGCTGCCTTACATTCGGCGAGACCAAAGCGACCTACGGCACCGGGGCATTCGTGCTGACCAACCAGGGTCGGGACATTCCGCGATCCGATAACCGGCTGCTCGGGACCGTGCTGTACCAGGAAAACGGTCAGCGGACCTATGCGATCGAAGGCGCGTGCTTTGTTGCGGGCAGCCTCGTCCAGTATTTGCGCGACCAGCTGGGCCTGATCGGATCGGCTGCCGAGACGGAGGAGCTTGCTCGCAGCATCGAGAGCAGCGGCGAGGTGGTGATCGTCCCGGCCCTGGCAGGGCTGGGGGCACCGCACTGGAAGCCCGATGCGCTCGGGGTCATCTCGGGCCTCAGCTTCGCCAGCGGTCGCGCGCAGATCGCCCGGGCCGCGCTGGAGGCGATGGCGCACCAGACCCACGATCTCGCCAGCGCCTTCGCTGCCGACGGTGCGCCGTGGTCGACGCTGCGCATCGACGGCGGGATGAGTGCGAACGACTGGATGGCGCAGGACCTGGCCGACATTCTCGACATTGCAGTCGAGCGGCCCGATTTCGTCGAGACGACCGCGCTGGGCGCGGCCATTCTCGCGGCCGTAGGAGCAGGCCTGCACCCGACCCTCGCCGCGGCGGCGGACGCCATGCGTGGCCAAGGACGCTGCTTCACGCCCGAAATGTCGGAGGATGTGCGAGAAGCGCGGTTGGCGCGCTACGCACGCGCGCTCGGCGCCGTGTGATCAGCCGCTGGCGCCGAAGGCTTGCGCAAGGCGGTCCTGCATGGCCTGTACCGGCGCATCCGCATGGTCTTCCGCCCGCCGCATCTCGCGGTCCAGCCGGGCTACGCGGGCATGCAGGTCCTCGCTTTCGCGAATGAGGGCGCGGGTTTCCGGCTCAAGCGCTTCCAGATTGGCGGGATCGGCATTGCGCTCTTCCGGTAGTTCGTTGTGGTGCGCGAGCTGTGCGGCGGAGAGTTCGCCCGCCAGAAAGGCCCGCTGGTTGAGCAGCCAGGCAAGCACGTGCATGACCCGTGTTGTGGTCCGTAGGCCTTCGATCGACAGAGCAATCTTCAGACTGTCGCTGGCGTTGTCGCCCTTCTCGCCGATCCGCAGGCCGAACACCGCGCGTGCATCGTCGGCCAGGAGCAGGGCTTCCGAATACAGATCCTCGATGATCTCGTGATTGATGTTTCGAGCCGACATTGGCTCTGGATTACGCCCCGGTCGCAAAGGTGACCAGCGCGTTTACCATGATGTCTCTCGGCGGCACGACAAACCGCCGCACGTGGGCGGTCAGGCGATGATATCGGGCAGCAAGGTATCCTCGATGATGGCGATGCGGTCCTTGAGCTGCAACTTGCGCTTCTTCAGCCGGGCGATCTGCAACTGGTCGACGAAGCCACCGCCATCGCCCGCATCGGACAGGGCGGCGATAGCGGCATCGAGATCGCGATGCTCGCTCCGCAACATCTCCAGCCTCTTGCGCAGCTCCTGCTCGTTCACGTCCGTCCTTCCCGCATGTCGTTTCGTCGCATGGCCCGCAGTTGGGCCTTTGTAAATCGGCAATACTATGATCACATAATGGTCACGCGGCCCGTGCCGCATGGCACGAGTCGCTTCTTGGGGTCGCGTTAAACCCGTAAGGAGACAGACTGATGCAATCATCCCATGTCGATGCGCTCAAAGCCAAGCACGCCGGTCTCGAGGCCCGCCTGCATGCGGAACAGATAAGGCCGGCGCCCGACGTAGCGATGATCCAGCAGATCAAGAAGCAGAAGCTCAAGATCAAGGAAGAGCTCGCGAGCTGTTGATCCTGCACCAGGCGGAGGCGGGGTGCATGCCCCGCTTTCGCCGAGCGGGGGTTTTGCTATAGGCAAGGGCATGTCCGCTGCCGCATCCGCTCGCCAGATCCTTACCCGCCTCCACGAAATCATGGCTGGGCGCACGCACGCCCAGCACAAACTCGACCGCGTGGTCGAGGTCATCGCCGAAAGCCTCGATAGCGAGGTGTGCTCGATCTACCTGCTGCGCGAAGGCGCGCTCGAACTGTTCGCCACGCAGGGTCTGAACGCCAACGCCGTCCATGTCACCCGCATGGCGGTGGGCGAGGGGCTCACCGGCACGATCGTGAAGAATATCGAGACGCTGAACCTCGCCGAGGCGAAAGCGCATCCCGACTTCCTCTATCGGCCCGAAACGGGCGAGGAGAAGTTCCACTCCTTTGCCGGTGTCCCCATCGTCTACCGCGAACGTGCAGTGGGCGTGCTGTGCGTCCAGCATGTCGAGCCGCGGCGTTACGAGGACGTCGAGATCGAAGCGCTGCAGACGACCGCGATGATCCTGTCCGAACTGATCGCCCACAAGGAACTGGTCGACGACGAGGAAGCGATCGATTTCGGCGAAGCGCATACCGAGACCGAAGTGATCGAGGGGCTTACGCTGGTGAAGGGTCTCGCCTCGGGCAGGGCAGTCTTCCACCAGCCGCGCATCGAGATCGACCAGGTCGTGGCCGAGGATATCGAGGCGGAGCGCCAGCGCGTCTACCGCGCCTTCGACAAGATGCGCGAACAGATCGACGCGCTCGGCAAGGAGCCGGAATTCGGCAAGGGCGGCGAGCATGTCGAGGTGCTCGAAACCTACAAGATGTTCGCTTATGACGAGGGCTGGAGCCGTCGGATCAACGAGGCGATCGACAGCGGGCTGACGGCGGAAGCGGCGATCGAGCGCGTGCAGCAGCGCACCCGGATGCGCATGCGCGAGATCGACGATCCTTTGCTCGCGGACCGGATGCACGATCTGGAAGACCTCTCCAACCGGTTGCTGCGGATCGTCTCGGGCCAGCTCGGAACGGCGGCGACGCAAGGATTGCGACGCGATTCCATCCTGATTGCGCGCAATCTCGGCCCGGCGGAGCTGCTCGAATACGATCGTCGCCGTCTGAAGGGCGTCGTACTGGAGGAAGGCTCGCTCACCGCGCATGTGGTAATCGTGGCGCGGGCGATGGGCATCCCCGTGCTGGGCCGCGCCGATGGTGTCCGCGCGCGGGTCAGCGAGGGCGATGAAATCCTGCTCGACGCGGACAAGGCGACCGTGACGCTGCGGCCCGGCGCGGCCTTGATGGACGCCTTCGAGGCCCGGTTCGTCAAGAAGCGCGAGCAGCAGGCGACCTATGCCGAACTGCGCGATGTCGAACCCTTCACGCGCGACGGCACGCGCATCACGGTGATGATGAACGCCGGCCTGCGCGACGACATGAGCATGTTGCCAATCACCGGCGCGGACGGAGTCGGCCTGTTTCGCACCGAATTTCAATTCCTCGTGTCCGCCACCCTGCCGCAGCGCGACCGCCAGCTGCGCCTCTATCGCGACGTGCTCGATGCGGCCGGCGACAAGCCGGTCATCTTCCGCACGGTGGACATCGGCGGCGACAAGGCGGTGCCCTATCTGAACACGCAAGTCGCCGAGCGGGACGAGAACCCCGCCATGGGCTGGCGAGCCTTACGCCTGTCGCTCGAACGAGAAGGGCTTCTCAAAGCCCAAGCGCGCGCATTGCTCGAAGCCGCTGCCGGGCGGCAGCTCTCGGTGATGTTCCCGATGGTCTCCGAACCATGGGAATTCGACGCGGCGAAGGCGGTGTTCGAAAACCAGCTGTCCTTCCTGCGCGACCGGCGGCACGTCGTGCCGGAGACGATCGAGTACGGCTGCATGCTGGAGGTGCCGGCGCTGGCCGAATGCCTCGACGCGCTGGTGCCGCGCTTGTCCTTTATCTCGGTCGGGACCAACGACCTGACCCAGTTCCTGTTTGCCGCCGACCGTGCGAATCCCAAGCTCGCAGAGCGTTACGACTGGATCAGCCCGGCGATCCTGCGCTTCCTCAAGCGGGTCTCGGAAACCGTCGTCGGCCAGCCGGTCAAGATCGGCGTGTGCGGCGAGATGGGCGGCCGCAGGCTGGAAGCGATAGCCTTGCTCGGCATCGGCTATCGTCGCCTGTCGATCACGCCGGCCGCGGTCGGTCCGATCAAGGAGCTGGTGCGCAAGATCGACCTCAAGGAAATCACCGAGCAGATGACGCAGTGGCTGCTCAGCCCGCCGCCCGACATGCGCGCCGCACTCAAGGCCTGGGCCGAGGAACGCGATATCGAGGTCGACTAGGCGTTGCGTTTAGATTTCGTCGCGCGTGCGGCGCGGCTCGCCGGTTTGCCCGGAGCATGCTACAGGCTGTGCTTGACAGCCGCGGGGCTGCACCGCTTTCAGCGGCAAGACGGAAAATGAGGGCGGCACCAAGCCACACGGTCGCCAATCGGGATTTGCATGGAAGATAACGAAACTGTCGATGAACCCGCGGCCACCGCTTCGGCCGAGACGGTCGGCGCAAGGCTGCGCGCCGCGCGCGAGGCTGCAGGGTACGAGATCGAACAGGTGGCGGCGGAAACCCGCATCCCTCACCGGCACCTGGTTTCGATCGAAGCCGACGATTTTGCGGCCCTGCCATCTCGCACTTACGCCATCGGCTTCAGCCGGACCTATGCCCGCGCCGTGGGTCTCGACGAGCAGGAAATCATCGGCCAGGTCCGCGAACAGCTCGCCTCGGGCGACGGCGGCGAGCGCATGGTGCCCGCCAAGTTCGAACCCGGCGATCCGGCACGCGTCCCGGGGCGCGGCCTCGCGTGGTTCGGGCTGATCGCGGCGCTTCTGCTGGTCGGCGGCATTTTCGCTTTCTATCGCAGCTATCTCGCTCCCGGTCTCGGCCCGGCACCGCTGCAGGACGAAACCGAGCAAGTCGCGGCGGCCGATGCTACGCCGACCGCCACGCCGACCCAGGCGGCTCCCTCTGGCCCGGTCGTATTCACCAACGGCATGGAAGGCACATGGGTGCGCTTTTATGATGGCGCTGGCGAGACACTGTTCGAGGGCATCATGGCCGAAGGCGACACCTATACCGTGCCGGACGATGCCAGCGAGCCGCAGATCCGCACCGGTCGCCCCTATGCCTTCACGATCACCGTGGGCGGGCGCAGCGTTCCGAAGATTTCGGAAGAGGACGAGGTCGTAAGCGATGTCCCCGTCGATGCGGAATCGCTGGCACAGCGCACCGCCGCTCCGACATCCGAGCCCGCTGCTGCGGCGACGCCGACACCCACGACCTGATCTTTGCTTTTGCAAGAGAGGGGAAAAGCTCCTTCACCGCCTCGACAGCTTCGGGGGTGTAGGGCAATTTCCATGACGACCATTTCCCGGACAGGAGCCCAGCCGATGAGTTTCGGACGCAGCCTACGTGCCACCGGCCTCGGTGCCGCCATGATCGCCCTGCTGGCGACGGCCACGCCGGCCTTGTCGCAGGACGACAACGCAGAGAACCGCATTCGCCGACTGGAAAGCGAAGTGCGCGCGCTCCAGCGCAAGGTATTTCCCGGCGGCGACGGCCGGTATTTCGAACCCGAAATCAGCGCGCGGCCGAGCGTGGACTCGACGGTCAACACCTCGTCGACGACGGCGGTCACCGATATCCTCGCACGGCTCGATGCGCTGGAATCGCAGCTTCAGGCGCAGACGTCGCAGATCGAGGAAAACGCCAATGCGCTGCGTCTGCTGACGACACGGCTCGAAGCGCTGGAAGGGGCGCGGGTGTCGCCTCCCGCCACAACGTCGGGCGCAGCCTCGCCTGCCGCCACGGATGCCGACGACACCGACAGCATCGTCTCGCCTTCGACGGATGCTGTTGCTCGCAATACGGCGAGCATGACCGGAGCGAGCAGCGCGGCGCAGGGTCCGAGCGCCGAGCGTCTCGCCGCGGTACAGGCGATCGCCAAGCCGCAGACCGACGATCCGGCGGACGACGAATATTCCTACGGCTTCCGTCTGTGGGACGCAGGGTTCTACCCGGAAGCTCAGCAACAGCTGACCATGTTCGTCGAGCAGAACCCGTCGCACTGGCGCGCGACCTATGGCCGCAATTTGCTGGGCCGCGCCTATCTCGACGATGGCAAGGCGCGCGAGGCGGCCCCATGGTTCCTCAAGAACTACCAGGACGACAAGGGCGGTGCGCGCGCCGGCGACAGCCTGCTCTACCTCGCCGAGGCGATGATCGCGCTCGACGATACCAACCGCGCCTGCATCGCGCTGGCGGAATTCGCGGAAACCTATCCCGCACTCGCCAGCGGTCGCCTGAGTGGACAGTATGCGACGCAGCGCAGCCGGGTGACCTGCAATTGATACAGCGATCGACCTCGATTTACTGAAGCGCTTCAACGAAGCGGCAGAGCGCCTCGCGATCCCGAAACATGTCGGGCTGGCCGTTTCCGGCGGGCCGGACAGCATGGCGATGCTGCTATTGGCGCATGCGGCGGGCTTCGACTGCCATGTTTCGACGGTGAACCATGGCCTGCGAGCGGAGGCGGCCAGCGAGTGCCTGCTGGTTGAAGACCTGTGTAGCGAGCTCGACGTCCCCTGCACGGTGATCGACATCATGCTGGCCAAGGGGAATGTGCAGCAGGAGGGCCGTCGCGCGCGCTATGACGCGCTGGCGAAGTGGGCGACGCGGGAGGGGATCGGCATGATCCTGACCGCGCATCACGCGGACGATCAGGCGGAAACCCTGCTCATGCGCCTCAATCGCGGTAGCGGGTTGGGGGGTCTGGCCGGGGTAAGGGAGCGGCGACCGATCGACGGCACCGACATAGAGGTAGCGCGTCCGCTGCTGGCTTTTCGGCGCAGCGAACTCCATGCGGTGATCGATGGCGCAGGCGTCGCGGTGGCCGACGATCCGAGCAATCGCGACACGGCGTACGACAGGGTCCGCCTGCGGCAGAACCTGGAGCGGAGCGACTGGATCGATGTCGCAGGTGTCGCCCGTTCTGCCAGTCTCATGGAAAAGAGCTGGTCGATGGTAGAGGGTCTCGCTGCCGAAGACGTCACCGAGCATGCCGAGCGCCGCGGCGAGGCCTTCACCTACGACCCCTTTGCGGCTTCGGGAGTCGAGCGCGTTCCGGTCTGGATCGAGGTTGTTCGCAAGATTGCCGGAGACCTTGGCATTACCCTTGATCGGAGTGACGCAGCCAAGATCGTGGCTGCACTGACGGACACTCGAAAGGTCAATGTCGGCGGGATATGTGCCGAAGCCATAGAGGACCACGGCGCGAATTATTGGTCGTTCAGACGAGAACCGCCCCGCCGCACCGGCTAGCCCAGAGTCTTACTCTTGGTCAGACGATACTGTCGCCGAGGTTCAGCTTCTCGCCATCGGTAATCACTACCATGTCGCCTTCCTTGGCGATGGCGAACAGGCGCGAAGCGAGCTCGTCCGGCACACCGACGCAGCCGTGGCTGGCATAGCCGTTCTGCACTTCGGACCCGCCGTGGATGGCGATCCCGTCGGTGGTCAGGAACATGCTCCACGGCATGGGCGCATTGCCGTATTTTTCGGAGACATTGTGCCGCTGCTTCCACAGGATCGGGAATTTGCCGGTCGGCGTCGGATGATTGTCGGTGCCCAGCATCACGGCAGCGGCACCGATTTCGTAGCCGCCGCGGAATACGGAGATCACCCGCGCCTCGAGGTCGATCGTCACCAGCAGCGGGCCTTCGGGTACGCCCTCGTCCTCCCAGTGCCATTCGCCATATTTGATCGGGCCGTCGATCGGCAGGATTCGGCGGACGGTATAGAGGCGGTCGTGATCGGCCAGCGCCTTCGCCGCAATTGCGCCCATCGGCTCGACAGCGGGTGCCGCAGCTTCAACAGGCTCCGACGTTGCGACGGCCTGATCTTGCGCGCCGACCGAGCCGCTGAAAAACAGCCCCACCAAGACGGCCACGACTACCAGCGAGGTGCCGCCAATCCATTTGTATGTCGCATCCATGGCAGGAATATGCCCGTTCGGGTCTAGAATTTCCAGTGGCAAGGCCCGTAACGTCTCGCTTCAGCACAGTCGCAGGTCAGGAGGTTAGCGCTGCCGCCTCGCGCGCGACGCGCTCCACTTCCACTTCGTTGACCGGCCCGCGCGGGGCCACCCAACTCCCGCCGACGCACAGCACAGGGTCGAAAGCCAGCCACTCACGCGCATTGCCCAGCGACACGCCGCCCGTCGGGCAGAAGCGGCACTGACCGAACGGCGCGGCAAGGGCTTTCAATGCCGGTAGGCCGCCAGCGGCCAGAGCGGGGAAGAACTTGAAATGCGTGAGGCCAAGGTCGAGTCCGCGCATGATGTCGCCTGCATTGGCGATGCCGGGGAGGAAGGGGATGCCTTCGCGGATCGCCGCCTTGCCGAGCGGTTCGGTGAGGCCCGGCGAGACGATGAACTCGCTCCCCGCGTCGATCGCATCAGCAAGCTCGCGCTGGTTGGTCACTGTGCCTGCGCCGACGATAGCCCCGTCGACGTTCTTCATGGCGCGGATCGCATCGAGGGCGCCAGGCGTGCGCAGTGTCACCTCGAGCACCCGCAAACCACCTGCGACCAGCGCGCGCGCCAGCGGCACGGCGTGGTCCACATCGTCGACCACGATGACCGGGATCACCGGCGCGGTGTTCATGATGTCGGCGATGGCGGTCATGCATATTCCCTTGCGAAAGCGGCGGCAGCTCCGAACAATCCCGGCTGCGGATGAGTGATGAGCTTTACCGGGATCGAGGCCATCAGCTCCTGGAAGCGTCCCTTGGCCTTGAACCGCTCGGCAAAGCCCGATTTCAGCAGCGTGTCACGGATGCGGTAGCCGAGGCCGCCGGCAATCACGACCCCGCCAAAACCGCCCTGCGCCAAAGCGATATCGCCGGCCACGCTTCCGAGCGACAAACAGAAGCGATCCACTGCCGCTGCGGCGAGGCTGTCCCTGCCGTCCTGTCCGCGCGTCCAGATCGCAATGTCGTCCTCGTCGGTGACCGGGCGGCCCTCCATCGCCGCCAGCGTCTGGTAAATGTCCGAGATCGCAGGTCCGGAGACGACACGCTCCACCGACACGCGCGTGTGGCGCTTGCGCAGGCGGGCGAGGATCGCGTCCTCGATGCTGTCGAGCGGGGCGAAATCGATATGGCCGCCCTCGGTCGCGGAGACGCGGTAGGTGCCGTCGGGCTCGCGATAGAGATGCGCGACACCAAGTCCGGTCCCGGGGCCGAGCACGCTCAGGCGACCGGTGGGAGCAAGGGGCTTGTCCGGGCCGGTCAAGTGGATGAACTGGTCTTCCTCCACCCTCGCCACAGCATGGGCGACGGCCTCGAAATCATTGACGATGCAATATTGCTCGACACCGAGTTTCTCCTGCACGAGCGCCGGACGGATAATCCACGGATTGTTGGTGAAGCGGATCACGTCGCCGCCGATCGGCCCGGCGATCGCCATAGACACGCGCGGCGGCAGCGATCCGCCCTTACGGTCGCGAAAATCCTCCCACGCGGTCTGGAAGCTGGCGTGATCCTCGGTGTGGATCGTCTCGGGCTCGCCCAGCGTGATCGTGCCATCGTCCTCAATTGTGGCGATGACGAAGCGTGCGTGAGTGCCGCCGATATCGACGCTTACGAGGTCCATTTTACAATCCTGCCATGGCCAGCATCGAGGAAGCGCCCTGTTCGGCACCGTCGGCATTGGCGCGGAACATGGCGAAATATTCGCGGCCCATACCGGTCTCGGGAGCGGGCGCTTTGGCGGGCTCGCGCGCATCGAGATCGGCGGTGGTCGACAGCTCGCCGGTCGCCGCGCAGACCTTCACGATATCGCCATCCTGCAGCTTCGACAGCGGTCCTCCGCCGAGCGCTTCGGGCGTGCAATGGATCGCCGCAGGCACCTTGCCCGAGGCGCCCGACATGCGGCCGTCGGTGACAAGCGCGACGCGGTAGCCGCGATCCTGCAACACGCCGAGCGCCGGGGTCAGCTTGTGCAGTTCCGGCATGCCATTGGCGCGCGGGCCCTGGAAGCTGACGACGACGACGACGTCCTTGTCGAGCTCACCCTTGGAAAAGGCTTCGTTGACGGAGCGCTGATCGTGGAACACGCGGCACGGCGCCTCGACCGTCCAGCGCTCGCGCGCCACGGCCGAGGACTTGAAGCAGGCGCGGCCTAGATTGCCCTCGACCAGCCGCATGCCGCCATCGGCCTGGAACGGGTCGGAGGCGGGGCGCAGCATTTCTCTGTCGCCGGATGGGCCCGGGTCGCGCCAGGTCAGTGCGTCATCCTCGAAGCCGGGTTCGCGCGAATAGCTCTCGAAGCCGCCGTCCCACACGGTGAGAATGTCCGCATGGGCCAGCCCTTCGTCAAGCAACGTGCCGATGACATAGCCCATTCCGCCGGCCTCGTGGAAATGGTTCACGTCGCCCGGGCCGTTGGGATAGATCCGCGCCACCAGCGGTACCGCATGCGACAGCTCCGCAAGGTCGTTCCAGTCGAAGCGGATGCCTGCCGCGCGCGCCATGGCCGGGATATGGATTGCGTGGTTGGTCGATCCGCCGGTAGCCAGCAGGCCGATGGCAGCATTGACGATGGCCTTCTCGTCCACGACGCGAGAGAGCGGGCGGAAGTCGTCGCCCTCCTGATGGATCGCGGCGAGGCGGTGGGTCGCAGCCCGGCTCAATTTCTGCCGCAGCTTCGCACCCGGTTGCACGAAGGCCGCGCCGGGAACGTGAAGCCCCATCATCTCCATCATCATCTGGTTGGAATTGGCGGTGCCATAGAACGTGCAGGTGCCGGGGGAATGATAGCTGCCCATCTCGCTTGCGAGCAGTTCGTCGCGGCCGACCTTGCCCTCGGCATAAAGCTGGCGGGTCTTCTGCTTTTCCTTGTTGGGAATACCGGTGCCCATCGGTCCGGATGGCAAGAAGATCGCCGGCAGGTGCCCGAAGCGCAGGGCGCCCATCAGCAGGCCGGGGACGATCTTGTCGCAAATGCCCAGCAGCGCGACACCGTCGTACATGGCGTGGCTCAGCGCGACGACGGTGCTCAGCGCAATCGTGTCGCGGCTGAACAGCGAGAGTTCCATGCCCGCCTCGCCCTGGGTCACGCCGTCGCACATGGCGGGAGTCCCGCCGGCGACCTGCACCGTCGCGCCGACCTCGCGCGCCCAGATCTTCATCCGTTCGGGATAGCGATAGTAGGGCTGGTGGGCCGACAGCATGTCGTTATAGGCGGTGACGACGCCGAGGTTCGGCCCGCGCGCCGCCTTGATTGCTTCTTGGTCCTCCTCTGCCCCGGCAAAGGCGTGGGCGAGGTTGGAGCAGGAGAGCGAATGGCGATCGACCTGCCGGTCGCCCTCGCTCTCCATCAGCTCGAGATAGTCGCCACGGCTCTTGCGCGAATTTTCGATCACGCGCTGCGTAACGCGGTGGATGGTATCGTTAAGCTTAGTCATCGTGCCAGGTTACCCCGTCGCGTTCGGCGAGCGCGATGGCGGCGCTCGGCCCCCATGTGCCCGCGGCATAGTTCTTCGGCTCGGTTTCGTTCTCCGCCCACAGCGCGCGGATATGGTCGATAAAGTCCCACTGCGCTTCCACCTCGTCGCGCCGAACGAACAGCGTCTGGTCTCCATGGACTAGATCGAGCAACAGGCGTTCGTAGGCGATACGGCGAACCACATCGGAAAACGCATCGGGCATCGCAATGTCGAGCGGAACCGGGCGCAGGCGCAGGCCATCTGTGCCGAGGCCCGGCACCTTGGCCATCATCGTGAGCTGGATGTTCTCTTCCGGCTGGATCTCGATCACCAGGCGGTTCGGTTCGGTCTTCGCCCCGCGCCCTTCGAAGATCGAATGCGGGATGCATTTGAACTGCACGACGATTTCCGTGACGCGCTTGGGCATGCGCTTGCCGTGACGAAGGTAGAACGGCACGCCGCGCCAGCGCCAATTGTCGACGTGGGCTTTCAGCGCGACATAGGTTTCGGTGTCGCTGTCCTTGCCCAGCTCCTCGTCATAGCCTGGCACGCTTTGGCTATCGACCGCGCCGGCCCGGTATTGGCCGGTGACGACTTCTTCAGCTTTCGCAGGGCGCAAGGCGCGCAGGACCTTGACCTTCTCATCGCGCACGGCGGTGGCGTCGAAGCTGGTCGGCGGCTCCATAGCCACCAGCGCAAGCAGTTGCAGCATGTGGTTCTGCACCATGTCGCGCAAAGCGCCGCTGTCGTCGTAATAAGCGACGCGCGATTCCAGTCCGACCGTTTCCGCGACGGTGATCTGCACATGGTCGACGTAATTCGAATTCCACACCGGCTCGAGCAGGATATTCGCGAAGCGCAGCGCCAACAGGTTCTGCACCGTCTCCTTGCCGAGATAATGGTCGATGCGGAAAATGCGGTCTTCGCTGAAGGCTTTGGCCACCGCATCGTTGATCTCGCAGCTGGAGCCGAGATCGGTGCCGAGCGGCTTTTCAAGAGCGATCCGGGCATTGCCCTTCGTCAGGCCGACGCGCTGGAGATTGGAGATGGTGGGCTCGAACAGGCTCGGCGCGGTCGAGAGGAATATCGCCAGGCCGTCGTACTCGCCGACCTCTTTTGCCAGTTGATCATAGCCATCGGGTGTAGTCGCATCGACCGGAACGTAAGTCAGCCGGTTGAGGAAATCCGCCATCGGGCCGCGGCGATTGGTCGGCAGGTATTTCTCGAGCGCCTCGCGCGCGAACTGGCGGAACTCGCGGGTCGACATTTCCGACCGGGCCGTCGCGACGATGCGGAGGTCGGGATCGAGCAGGTGATCGGCATGGAGCGCGCAAAGCGAGGGCAAGAGCATGCGCTGCGACAAATCTCCCGTAGCGCCGAAAAGTAGCAGGCGATCGGCCGTGAAATTCATTCGTTGCACTCTGCAATCATGGTCGTGTCCCTCACGGCTTTTCGCTACCAGCGACGCGCACAGCGTGCCAGTGGGCTGCATTCCTATTCTTTGTGAACCTCCACGCTGCTGGATTTGAAGTCGCTGGCGCCGAAGGTGGTCATGAAACTGACGTCCGCCGCGTCGCGACCGACGCCGATTTTCACCGTTTCTGCCGGATCGGCCATGCCGGTGGCGTCGACGATCTGCCATGTGCCGCCACCTTCGATCTCCGGGTCGGCGAGGAAAACTTCGGCGACCGCATGGAAATCCGGGGGCGAGACGCCGGGCGAATAGCAGGACACGTAACGCGCCGGGATGGCGCAAGCGCGAGCCAGTGCGACGAGGACATGGGCATAGTCACGGCACACGCCCTGCCGTGTGACGAAGCTTTCGACCGCTCCGGTATCCGGCCCGGACGCACCGGGTGTGTAGCTGAAATTGTCATGAATCCAGTCACGCATTGCGGCGATCTGTGCACCGCCTTCGAGGTGTCCGAATTCCGATTGCGCGAAGGGCTGAAACCGGTCCGCGTGGCAATAGCGGCTGTCGAGCAGGTAGTGGATCGCCTCTCCGGGCAGTTGGTGCGGGGGCAGCGCTCGCAGGCTGGAGAGTTCCGCCAGCTGTCGTTTGATTTCGATCCTGGCCCGGTATTCGACCTGGCAATGCCCGTCTGCGCTCAGCCAGATGCGTTCGCCGATATCGTCATCGGCAGGAACGCGAGTAAAGTCCTGCCCAGGCGGCAGGTGTGTCTCCCATAAGACGATGGTCTGTTCGGGCAGGGCGGCGGCTTCGAATTGCAGCAGGACGTCGGTGGGACCGTCGACGCCGAAGGCGAAGCGCGTATGGATGGATATTGGCATATGACGGGACAACGCCGTCGGCTCACGATTGTTTCGGCGATCGGTACCGTTGTCCGGCAACAACTCGCCCAAGAAAAAAGGGCCCCGTCAGGGACCCTTCATTCGTTTGGTTTCGCCACGGCGATCAGCCGGTGAAAAACCATCTCCAAATGCTCCACATGGTAATACCTCCTGTTGGTGGAGGCATTACCTGCCATTAACCATGGTTGTTTGTAAAGTCTAAACCATGTTCTCCAAGCGACCCCCTGCGTTCTTAGCGTGGTATTCCAATAGCTTGGAGAGCGGAATCGGCCTGCTGAACACGAAGCCCTGAAGCTCGTCGCAACCCATTTCGTTAAGAATCTCGGCTTCTCTCATCGTCTCGACACCCTCGGCGACTACGGTGATTCGCGCCTGGTGGCCCATCTCGACGATGCTGGACACGATTGCGCGTGCCTTGGGGTCTTCGACGATTTTCGACACGAAGAGGCGGTCGATCTTCAATTCGTTGAACGGCAGCGCGAAGAAGGTTTCGAAATTGGCCGCACCGACCCCGAAGTCGTCGATCGACAGGCCGACGCCCAGCTTTACCAGCTCATCGAGGATGGTCGCTGCGGTTTCCAAGTCCGCGATCAGCGCCGTCTCGGTGATCTCAAGCGTGAGGTAGCTCGGGTCGAAGCGTGTCGCTTGCAGCGCGTTTCGGACGAGGCCGACAACGCGCATGTCCCTGAGCAGCGTGGCCGATATGTTGACGGAAACCTTAAGCGGCGAACTGCGGAAATGTAGCAGCTGCCCAGCCGAGCAGGCACTTTGCAGGACATAGCGGGTAAGGTGTTCCATGCGCCCCGCCTTTTCGCATTGGGCGACGAAGTGGGTCGGCTCGATGAACCCCCTCGCCGGATCGTGCCAGCGGACAAGGGCTTCCACCCCCACGATAGCACCGGAGCCACTGTCGATTTTTGGTTGGTAAACGCAGAAAATTTCCCCGGCATCCATCGCTTCGTCGATCCGCGCACGGAGCGAGATGTCCCACAACAGGTCGGCACCTTCGCTGCTTTCTGCCAACTTGATAGGATCATGGGCTTCCGTGGTTTCTTCCGCCGCGGTAATTGCGGCAGGGACGCGGCCCCCAGGCTCGTTGTCGATCGCGGCAACGCCGAAGGTGATGCCGACGTCGATCGATACCTCGCCGACATGAACCGGCGCGGCGAAGATCGCCCGCAAGCCTGCAAGGTGCTCCGTTTGCGCGGAGCTATCTTCGATCGGTGAGTGCCATGCGACGTAGTGGCCTTCGGTAAAGACGGCCAGATCGGGATCGGCCGCACGCAAACGATCAATCAGCTTGAGCAAGTAGGTCGTTCGCTCTTCCGAGGCGAGGCTCTTGAGGATCCGCTCGTAGTTATGCACTTTGGCTACCACCACGTGGCCGGTTGTCACTTGCTCACGGACAAGGCGGCTGTCGAGTGCCTTGAGCGTGGGCAGCCCTGTTTCCTGATTGGTCAGGGCGAGGCGGCGTTTAAGGCGCGTTCGAGACCGGAATACCGCATAGACTGCGAAAAGTGCTAATGCGTAGGATACCTCGAGGCGGACTCCGATACGGGCGGATAGGATCAACAGGGCCGGTACAAGAAGAACGAGCATGGCATAGCCAGCCCAGCGGGTTTTACGTCGAGGTCCGAGCAGTATCATCAATGCCAGAAAAGCGGCGAAGATTGCGAGCGTGGCCATCGCGCCCAAATGACCCAGCCGCCCGCTTTTTAATGTTTCTCCACCGTAGATCGAAATATAACTCGGAGGCGCGTTCGTACTGTTTGGCACGATAAGATTGGAGCCAGAGCTGTTCCTGTCATGGCCGATGACGACTGTCTTGCCGGCGAAGTCTATACTCGTCGTAGCATCGGGATCGCCGAGAAGCTCAGCCAGCGAAGTCGCCGCTATCTGCTGTCCCGAAAAACCATAGTCGATTTGGAACTTGCCCCTCTTGTCATCGCTCGTTTCCCCACCCAGCGAAGCAGCCAGTGAAGGGATGCGGCGACCTCCGACGATGAAACCGTAGTCGGCTGTCCAAGCGACGCCGAAAAGGTTCATGTCGCGCCGATCGGCGACAACGCGCGAGGCCGATGGCCCAAGACTGGAGTGGCTTCGTCTTAACTGCTGGCTGAAGTCCATATCTCCCACGAGCTGATCGACAAGAGCTATGCGGGGCCCCAGCCCCTCGATCGCAGCGTTTAAAGAAGCATCATGCGGCGCTGCAGACGGCTTTTCGAAGACTATGTCGAGATAGACTTTGCCAACGCCGCGGCGGTCCAGTTCCTCAAGAGCTTTAGCGAGTTGAAGTCGCCGATGGCCGGAATTTGGGTCGTTGAGGATTTGGTCGCTACCGACGAAAACGATATCGCCGGAGGCCTTTTGCCCTGCAATCTTCGACTGGAACAGCCACAGAAACTGATCGATCGGTTCGAACAGCAATACGGCGAACATAGGAACTACAAGAAGGACCGAAAATACCAGGTGCCACAGGCGTTCTCCCACGCGCCGGGCGCCCCTCGGCCGCGATCGCGCCGGGGGAAGCCGCTTTCCTGAAAAGGCGCGTTCGGTACCCATCGAAGGCGCTTATGGGCGTCTTAAGTTTAAGAAACCTTTGACGAGACCCCCGGGTATTCGCGTTTGGCGCGGAATCGTGCGGGATCGGGTGGTTAAGGCGCGCTTAGCATTGGTATTCGCCGAGTGGCTCTCAAACCGGTCGAAGGACCGCCTCGGTCGAAAAAAAGCTTAGGATTTTGGAGGGTTGCAGGCTCCCGGCGACAGATATCCGATTTGGTAAATTGCTACTTTGGGCCGGTCCGCAAGAAATTTTATACGATCGTTCCGAACAGATCGTGCGCGTCGCTGTCTTCGATCAGGGCCGAAACGATGGCGCCGGGCACCAGATCGGGCGACGCATCTCGCAAATAGACGGCCCCGTCGATTTCGGGCGCATCCGCCTGGCTGCGCCCGGTAGCCCCGATGTCGCCATCCTCGTCCGGCGACCCGACCTCGTCGATGATGACCGGGATAGTCTTACCCACTTTGGCTTCGAGCTTCGCAGCGCTGATCCGCTCGGTCACTTCCATAACGCGGGCGAAGCGTTCTTCCTTCACCTCTTCGGGCACAGGATCGGGCAGGGTATTCGCCTGCGCGCCTTCGACCGGTTCGAATCGAAACGCGCCGACGCGGTCGAGCTGCGCCTCTTCCAGCCAGTCGAGCAAATAGCGGAAATCGTCTTCGGTCTCGCCCGGGAAGCCCACGACGAAGCTGGAGCGGATGGCGATTTCGGGACAGATGTCGCGCCAGCTCTTGAGGCGTTCGAGCACTTTGGCCTCGTTCGCCGGGCGCTTCATGGATTTGAGCACCTTCGGGCTGGCGTGCTGGAAGGGGATATCGAGATAGGGCGTCAGCAGCCCCTCTGCCATCAGCGGGATGACCGCGTCGACATGGGGATAGGGATAAACATAGTGCAGCCGCACCCATGGCGGCATGCCGCCACCGATGTCGAGCTGGCCGAGTTCGCGCGCGAGATCGGTCATGTGCGCGCGCACTTCGCGGCCCTTCCAGCTGCGGCTCTCGTATCGCGTGTCGGTGCCATAGGCGCTGGTATCCTGGCTGATGACCAGCAACTCCTTCGTTCCCGCCGCGACCAGCTTCTCCGCCTCGCGGAGCACGGCATCGATCCGGCGGCTGGCGAGCTTTCCGCGCAGGTCGGGGATGATGCAGAAGGCGCAGGAATGATTGCAGCCTTCGGAAATCTTCAGATAGCTATAGTGCCGCGGGGTCAGCTTGATGTCGGGTTGCGGGATGAGGTCGATATACGGTCCTTGGCTTGGCGGTGCATGCTCGTGCACGGCCTCGACCACCGCCTCGTACTGGTGCGCGCCGGTCACTGCGAGAACGCTGGGATGCGCGGCGCGGATGGCGTCGGCCTCCTCGCCCATGCAGCCCGTCACGATTACGCGGCCGTTCTCTGCGATAGCCTCGCCTATCGCCTGCAGGCTTTCTTCCTTGGCGCTATCTAGGAAGCCGCAGGTATTGACGAGCACCACATCCGCGCCGGCATAATCGGGGCTCATCGAATAACCGTCGGCGCGCAGGCGCGTAAGGATGCGCTCGCTGTCGACCAGCGCCTTGGGGCAGCCGAGAGAAACCATTCCTACGCGTTTCTGCGGACCGACCTTCTTCTGGTCGGGGATCGAGGTGGTGGAGGTGCTCATGTACCGATGTCCGTGAATTTCGCGGCCCCCTACACGAATGGCACCCGCAGCGCTAGGAGGCTTGCATGGGACCGGTAGACTGGATCGCAGTAGGATTGGCGTGGCTGGTCGCGGCAATGCTTGGCGTAGCTTTTTACGGCAAGCGCGCGACCCCGCGCGGCAATCTGGTACTGCACGCGGTCGCCGCTCTCTTGCTGTTAGCCAGCGCTGCCATGCTCGGCCACATGTTCGCTCGGGTGGGCGAGGCGACCTTGGCGGCCAAACCCTGGCTCTATTTCATGATGGCAGGCGGGCTGGCGCTGACTTTCATCGGGCCGGCCTTGTTTATCACTGCCGTCCGCCGCGAAGATCCGATCGGCCAAGCGCTGTTCGACTGGGTCTACTGGCTGGCAGCCTATCTGGCCATGGGCGGGATCTTCTGGCTAGTCTGAGCCGATCGGGTAGGGCACCTGGTCCTCATGGTCGTGGCCATCACCCTTGGTGGTGCCATTCGGCGTCGGGACGATCTCGACCACGATATCGCCGGGCTGCAGGTTCTGGCATTCGTCTTCCCAGAACCCCAGCGCCTTGCCGTTGCGATAGACGCGCAGGCCACGACCGCCGGTGCGCAGTTCCGAAATCGCGCAGCCGCATTCCTCTTCGGTGATTTCGCGCTCGACAAGCTGGACCCGGCCAGAGACCGAAGCGAGGTCGGCGAGGTAGTCGGCGATGTGCTCGCCCTTGGCGCTACCGGCGAGCAGCAGCCCGGTGAACCGCACCGGGTTGATGACGTTGTTGGCCCCGGCCTGGCGAGCCAGCGATTCATTGTCGGCGGCGCGAACGACTGCGCTGATCGGCACATTCGGTGCCAGCGCGCGCACGGTCAGCGTGATGAGGATCGTAGTGTCGTCGCGACCGGCGGACACCAGAACATTCTGTGCCTGGTTGATCCGCACCGCCTTCAGCGTGGTATCGCGCGTGGCGTCCGCCGCCATGATGTTGCAGCCGAGCGCTTCGGCGTCTGCCAAGCGGTCCTCGCTCGGGTCGATCACGACGATGCAGCTCGGGTCGACACCGCGTTCGATCAGCTCGGCGACTGCTTCTGAGCCGGAGATGCCATAGCCCAAAACCACGATGTGGTCTGAAAGCTGTTCCTGGATGCGGGCCATGCGCCATTTCTCCCAGCTGCGCTTGATGATGAAATTATAGGCCGTGCCGACGAAGATGAAGAACACGGCAAAGCGGATCGGTGTCACGATCACGGCTTCGACCAGCCGCGCCCGGTCGGAAATCGGCGCGATGTCGCCGAAGCCGGTGGTGGTGATCGAGATCATGGTGAAATAGATCACGTCGAGGAAGCTGACCTCGCCGTCGAGATTGTCGACCAGCCCTTCGCGGTCCCACCAGTGGATCATCACCACGATAAAGATGAGAAACAGGGCGAGGCCGAGGCGGATGCCGAGATCGCCCCAGACCGGGATCCTGACCGCGCGGCGCAGCGGCTGGAACCGAGGGCCGCGAAAAACGCGCTGGGGTTCCTTTTGCGGGACGACCGTGTCGACCTGGCGATCCTTGCGGCTCATTGCGTGCCTCGCCTGCCGATAAGCCTGGCGGGATCGACCGGCGTATTATCCTTGAGGATATCGAAATGCAGCTCGGGCCCCTTCGCCACACCGCCCTGTCCGGCGATGCCGATGCGCTCGCCGGCCTGGACGAAATCGCCGAGCTTGACGGTGACGCGGGCCAGATGGCCATAGCGGGTGCGCCAGCCATTGCCGTGATCGAGCACCACAAGCGGGCCGAAGCGTCCGCTGTCTTCCTGCGCGTAGACGACTTTTCCGCTGGCGGAGGCGCGGACCATGTCGCCGGTCTTCACGGCATAGTCGATGCCTTCGTGGCCCTTGCCGTCGGCGGTGCGCCGGAAGCCAAGCAGGGCTGCGCCGTCGTGCGGTGCGCGGAAGAACGGGCGAGCGCGAACGGGGGTGGGCGGGATCGGGCGGGTGGAGAAGGCCGGGACGATAAGCTTCTGGCCGACCCGAATGTTATAGGGCGGCTCCAGGCCATTCGCCACAGCGATCAGCTCGAAGGGCACGCCGTAATCGATCGCGATGGCGAAGCCGGTCTCGCCGCGCTTCACCACATGGCTTCGCTGGCGCGGGATTGAAAGCACCTGTCCCACGCGAACGTCATAGGGTTCGACCAGCCCGTTCGCCGCGGCGATCACCGTTGCGGGGACCTCCGCGCGCTCGGCTATGCCGCTCAGCGTCTCGCCCTCTTTTACGGTATGCTCGGTCTCGGTCGCGGGATTGCCCGCTGCCATCAGCACGAATGCCGCAAGCGCGAGGGCGAGGCGCTTCATCCCGCGTACCGCTCCGCCAACGCGCCGAGCGATGTGTGATGGGTCAGGTCTAGCTGGAGCGGTGTCACCGACACATAACCTTCGTCGATCGCCTCCAGATCCGTCCCATGGTCGAGCGTATGCTCGATCGCTTCCAGTCCGAACCAGTAATACTTGAAACCGCGCGGGTCACGCCCTTCCACCACGGTGCCGCGCGAATAGTCGTGGAAACCCTGCCGCACGACGCGGATGCCCTTCACCCCGCTTGCGGGGAGGGGAGGGAAATTCACGTTGACCAGCGTGCGCTTGGGCAGCGGCGTATCGAGCAGCGGCGCGAGCACTTTCGCGCCCCATTCCACCGCCGCGCCGAACGGGACGCCGTCGCCCGCATTCTCCTTCGAATAGACCTGGCTCAGCGCAATCGAGCGCACGCCTGCCAGCGCGCCTTCGATGGCGGCGGAGACGGTGCCGGAATAGGTGATGTCGTCGGCCGTGTTCGCGCCCCGGTTCACGCCGGAAAGGATCACGTCCGGCGGCCCGTCCATTACCATGCGCAGGCCCATGGTGACCGCGTCCGTCGGTGTGCCCGTGACCGAGAAGCGCCGCTCGTCATGCTGGCGCAGCCGCACCGGGCGCGTGAGGGTGAGGGCGTGGCCCATCCCGGACTGCTCCTCGTCCGGGGCGCAGATCCAGATGTCGTCGCTGAACTGCCGGGCGATCCCTTCCAGCACCTCGAGGCCCTTGGCGCGGATGCCGTCGTCATTGGTGAGGAGGATTCTCAAAATGCCAATCTCTCTAACCGTTCGTGCTGAGCCTGTCGAAGCACCGTTCTTCACTTCCGGCTCGTCATATCAAGAAAAGGACAGTCCTTCGACAAGCTCAGGACAAACGGAATTTATCTAGGCTCCAGTTTCGTCACGCCGCCCATGTAGCTGTGCAGCGCCTCTGGCACCTCCACCCTGCCGTCCTCGCTCTGGTAGTTCTCCATCACCGCCACCAGCGTGCGCCCGACCGCCAGGCCGGAGCCGTTGAGGGTGTGGACGAACTGCGTCTTTTTCTCGCCTTCGGGGCGATAGCGGGCATTCATCCGCCGCGCCTGGAAATCGCCGGTGTTGGAGCAGGAAGAAATCTCGCGCCAAGCGCCCTGTCCGGGCAGCCACACTTCGAGGTCGTAGGTCTTGCGCGCGCCGAAGCCCATGTCGCCAGTGCACAGCAGCATGCGGCGATAGGGCAGATTCAACGCCTCGAGCACGCCCTCGGCGCATTTGGTCATGCGCTCGTGCTCGGCCTCGCTGTCCTCCGGGCGGCAGATGCTGACCAACTCGACCTTCTCGAACTGGTGCTGGCGGATAAAGCCGCGGGTGTCGCGGCCAGCCGAACCGGCTTCGGAGCGGAAGCACAGCGTATGCGCGGTCAGGCGCATCGGTTCGGCAAGGTCGGGTAGAATCTCTCCGGCGACCGAATAGCTGAGCGGGACTTCGGAGGTGGGGACAAGCCAGCGGTCGTCGATCGTGCGGAAACTGTCCGCCGCAAATTTCGGCAGCTTGTCCGTGCCGTACATCGCGTCGTCGTTCACCAGCAGCGGCGGGTTGCATTCGGTGTATCCGTTCTCGCGCGTCTGGCGGTCGAGCATAAATTGCGCGAGGGCGCGGTGCAGGCGGGCGATGTCTCCGCGCAGGAAGGTGAAGCGCGCGCCGGAAAGCTTCGCGCCGGTCTCGAACTCCATGCCAAGCGCGGGGCCGAGATCGGCGTGCTCCTTCGGCTCGAAACGGAACTCGCGCTTCTCGCCCCACTGATGGACTTCGATGTTGTCGTCCTCGTCCGCGCCTTCCGGCACATCGTCGGCGGGAATGTTCGGCAGGGTCGCAAGCAGGCGGTCGAGCTCCTCGCCCGCAGCGCGCTCGGCCTCCTCCCATTCGGGCATCGAAGTCTTGATCTCGGCAACTTCCGCCTTCAGCGCCTCGGCCTTGTCCTTGTCGCCCTGGCCCATCGCCTGGCCAATCGCCTTGGAGGCTTCGTTGCGGCGGCTCTGCGCCTGCTGGACCTTGGTCGTGGCCTCGCGTTTCTTGGCATCGAGCGCTACGATCCGGTCGGCCACCGGCTCTGCCCCGCGCTTGTGCATCGCGGCGTCGAAACTCTCGGGATTGGCGCGGATGAAAGCGATATCGTGCATGGGGCGGGCCTATGCCTTGTCGCCGCGCGCTTGGCCAGAGGTATGGGGCCAGAGGGATAGGAGCCAGGGCCACCCCTTGAGCTTTCGTGGGCACGTCTTTAGGTCCCGCACGTTCATTGACGACCGGAACAGCTTGAAAGGCATAAGAGACTTGCAAGGCCAGCCATTCGAGCCTCCGCGGCGCACACGCTTTATCGACATTGCCGACAAGGTCGTCCGCGCGGGGCGAAAGATCGGTGCCGTCGCGCCTGCGCGGCTGGAGAAGGATTTCCTGCTCGAACAAGCCGCCGAAAAGACCGGCCTCGACGATTTCGGCGATCCATGGTTCGAAAAGCCGTTCGAAGTTCTGCTCGACAGCGTGAAGCGTGAGGCACGGCTCAATGCGGCGGGCGATTTTTCCGCCATGCAGCAGTTCCAGTATGTGCTGGAAAGCCGCCTTTATGCGCAGCTGTGGTTCAGGCGGCATCCCGAAATCCTCGCCCGACCGATCCGCAATCCGGTGGTGATCGTCGGCCCGATGCGCTCGGGCACGACGCGGCTCCATCGCCTGCTCGCGAGCGACAAGCGCTTCGCGCATATGCGCAGTTTCGAGACGATCAGCCCGGTCCCGCGTCCCGGTTTCGAGGACGTGCTGGCGGGCGAAAAAGAGGATTTCCGTCCCACGCTCGCAGCGCGCATCATGAAGGTCGCGCGCCTTGCCAATCCGCGCACGCTCTCGATCCATCCGACGGGGCCCTACGAGCCGGAAGAAGAGCTTGGCCTGCTGGTCGCGAGCATGTGGGGCATGAAGCACGATGCGCAGTGGCACGTGCCGAGCTATTCCGCCTGGTGCGCACAGGAAAGCGCCGTGCCTGCCTATCAACACATGGCGGACCTCTTGCGCTTGATCGGCTGGAGCCAGCAGGAAAGCAGCCTCAGGCCGTGGATCCTGAAGACCCCGCAGCACATGCTGGACCTGCCTGCGCTTCTGGAGGTCTTCCCGGACGCGCGGGTGATCTTCACCCACCGCGATCCCAAGCAGGTCGTCGGCAGCGCCGCCTCGCTCGCGTGGAACCAGACGATCATCTATTCCGACCATGTCGATCCCGATCGCTTGGGCCAGATGTGGCTCGACAAGACGGCCGAAATGATCGCGAGGATGCGTGCCGCGCGCGACGTAATCCCATGCGAGCGGATGATCGACGTACATTACGACGACATGGAAACAGACTGGCGCGGCACGATGGAGCGGGTCTACCGCTTCCTCGAATTCGATATCGAGCCTGCGCTTGAACCCATGCAGGGCTTTCTCGACCGTTCGGCCAAGCTGAAGCGCCATCCTCACCGCTACAGCCTCGAGGAATTCGGCCTGAGCGAAGGCCAGGTGCGCGAGCGTTTTGCCGATTACGTCTCGACCTACGGTGTCGCGACGGATCGTGAAGCGGGAGAAGCGCGTCGCCGAATGTGGAAATAGAAAGGGCCGGCGTCAGAGCCGGCCCTTTCGCTCAACCTGCGGCGAAATTCAGAACTTGAATTCGCCGGTCACGAAGACCCGGCGCGGATCGCCGTAGAAGCCGGTGAGATTGCCCTCCAGCCCCAGCACCGATCCGGTCACGAAGTCATAACCGGCGACGATGTATCGCTTGTCCAACAGGTTCTTGCCATGGACGCCAATCGACCAGCGATCGCTGTCGGCGGTGTAGACGATGCTCGCATCGACCAGCGCATAGGCATCCTGATCGAGCGGGCCGGGCAGTTCGAACTGGCTGGAATCGCCGCGCATCGACACCGTGCCGATGAAGTCGACGATGCCGCTGGCGACCGGCAGACCGAGGTCGAAGCTGGCGTTGGCGGTAAAATCGGGTGTGTTCTGGAACACCCGCTGGTCCGCCACATCGTTGCCGAACGGGTCGATGAACGTGTTGTACTCGGCGTCGAGATAGCCGACCGCCCAGTTGAAGTTCAGGCGGCTACCGGCGCCGGCGAAGTCCCGCCCGACCAGCGCGCTGCCTTCGAATTCGATCCCGTTGACATCGGCGTCGCCCGCGTTGGAGGTCACACCGACGAAGGTGTCGCTAACGCCATCGCCATCGGTATCGACGCCGACCGACCCCGGGATCTGGATATCGGTGTAGTCGCCCTTGAAGATGGCGAGTGCGAGAAACAGCCGGTCTTCGAACAGATTGGCCTTCCAGCCAAGTTCATAGCTATCGACCTTCTCCGGTGCGAAGCGGAGGAACTCGAACTGATCGTCGTAATCGACATCGCCGTCCTGGTCGATGTCCGGGGCCAGCGAGGTCTCGCCGCGCGGGTCGAAACTGCCGCCCTTGAAGCCCTTGGAATAGGTGAAGTAAACCGTGTGATTGTAGCTCGGCTTGTAAGCGATCGAGGCGCGCGGGGTAAATTCCTTGAACGTCTCGCTGCCGTTGAAGTCGCTCGTCACGGCGATTGGCACGGCATCGGACGGCGGGAACAGGTCCGAATAGCCGCCGATGAAGGTCGTGCGCAGCACACGGCTGGTCCGCTTGTCCCAGGTGTAGCGTCCACCGAGCGACAGGCTCAGCTGGTCGGTGATGTCATAGGTGAAATCGCCGAAGATCGACCAGGTCTTCGTGCCGACATCGCCCAGTGTCTGCGCATTCAGGCCGGGCAGGCCAACCAGCGCGCCGGTGGTGAACAGCGCCACGTCGAACGCGGTAAAGGCGTTGGCGTCGAGATAATAGGCACCGAGCACCCCGTTCAGGCGGTCGCTCTCGTAGAGGAGCTGCAGTTCCTGGCTGAACTGGTCATTCTCGTAAATGGCCGGGACGTCGAGGTCGACAGCGGGCAGGCTGTCGAAATCGATCGGCGTGGTCGACTTGTCCTCACGATAGCCGGTGATCGATTTGAGAGTGATCGCGTCGCTGAGTTCGTAAGCGATGGTCAATCCGCCGCCGTAGGCTTCGACCTCCTGTTCGATCACGTCGAGGCCGGCCCGCGTGTCGTAGACGCTGTCGAGGATCGGTGCGCCGCTGAATTGGCCGACAAGCAAGCGTGCGCCCTGACGCGCATCGGAATCGTCTTTCACATAGTCGCCGGACAGGCGGATGAAGAGCGGACCGTTGTCGAACTCGAGCGTGCCGCGGGCGGCCCAGACGTCCTTGTTGTAGTTCTCGACGCCGTCCCGGACGAGGTTGTCGCCGAAGCCCCCGCGCGAGAGGCGTGCGCCGCTCGCGCCGATTTTCAGCGTATCGCTGATCGGAGTGGAAGCCGATACGATCAGGTCGGCCTGATCGTAATTGCCCAGCGTTCCGCGAACCTTGACCTGCGTCTCGTCAGGTAGCCGGGCGGTCACATACTTGATCGCGCCGCCGATGGTGTTGCGGCCGTAGAGAGTGCCTTGCGGACCGCGTAGCACTTCGATCTGAGCCACATCGTACACATCCAGCACGGCGGCCTGCGGGCGGTTGATATAAACGTCGTCCACATAGAGGCCTACACCCGCCTCGAAGCCGGCGACCGGATCCTGCTGGCCGACGCCGCGCACGAAGGCGCTGAGCGTGGTGTTGGTGCCGCGGCTGACCTCCAGCGTCACGTTGGGGACTTCCTGCGCAATCTGGGTGAGATCCTGTGTGCCGCGCTTTTCCAGTTCTTCGCCGGATAGGGCAGAGACTGCCAGCGGCACATCGGTAATGCGCTCCGCCCGGCGACGCGCGGTGACGACGATCACATTATCGATTGCCCCCTGATCGTCGTCGAGCGCAACTTCATCGTCTGTTTGCTGAGCGGCGACGGGCGTCGCCATCAATGTGGCCGTCGCCACTCCGGCAAGCAGGGCGCAGATCGAAAGCCGTGTGCCACGCATCGTGTAATCCTCCCACATATGTCTTGTTGTTTTACATTTGATACTGAAACCTGAACCACCTTTCAAGTTCGATCTTGCGATTGATGCCGGTCACGCATAAAACGTCGGCGGAAGGGGCGGTAAATGCAGCAACTTACGGATACGGCCGATCGCATCCCGCGCACCGAGCGCGGGCGCAGGACCTTGCGCAAGCTGCTCGATGCGGCAGCGGCGGAATTTGCCGAGAGCGGCTTTCACGAAGCGTCGATCAGCGGAATCACCCGGCGCGCGGGCGTGGCCCTTGGGACGTTCTACACCTATTACGATAGCAAGGACGCCATCTTCCGTGCTCTCGTCAGCGACATGAGCGAGGCGGTCGGGACCGCAGCGCGAGACGCGATCGAACCGGGCATGGACCCGTTCGCCGTGGAACAGGCAGCTTTGCTGGCCTTTTTGGAGTTCGCGGCCGAGCACAAGGAAGTCTACCGCATCATCGATGAGGCCGAGTTCGTCGATCCGGATAGCTATCGCGCACATTACGAGCGGATCGGAGATCGTATCGAGCAGCGGCTCGAGGCTGGTGCCGCAACGGAAGAACTGCGCGCAGATCTAGGCGAGCCGGAAGCCTGGGCCGTAATGGGTATCAACGTGTTTCTCGGCCTGCGCTATGCGATTTGGGCGAAAGATGGCGATCCGGATGCGGCCACCGTAGCCGCGGCTGCAAACCGCCTGCTCCGCAATGGTATCGCAGGTCCGGACAGCGATTGAGCGCCGGAACGTGCGCGCCTTTCGCCCGTTGTTTGGGCAAAGGAGAATTCATATGATCGGCAAGGTAATCGGAGCATTCGTAGGCGACAGGATCGCCAAGCAGACCAAGGGCGTCGGTGGCGCAACCGGTGCGGCACTGGGCGTGGTGGCAACCACGGTGCTTCGCCGTATGAGCCTGCCGGCGATGCTTGCGCTGGGAGCTGGTGGCTATGTCGCCAAGAAGGTGCTGGACAAAAAGTCCGAAGAGGACCGTGCGGCAACGACTACGACATCGAGCGAACCGGTGGCGACCACGACGACGAAGGCTGCATAAGCTAGGGTCCGGACTCATTAGATCCACCATGTGACGAAGGCTGCGATGGCGATGGT
>JAPYPR010000006.1 GCA_029937545.1 Erythrobacter sp.
CGTGAATCACATCCTCATCGCGCTGTGAATCCTATTTATGGGTCCGGACCCTAGTCCCGAGCGACATCTAAAGGCGGCTATCGTATCTTCGATCGCCGCCTTTTTCGCGCTTTCAGCCCAGGTCGGTGATGTTGTCGCACGCCCGGTCGTCGCCTTGCAAACCGAGCTGGAGCGCCTCGCTGCGCTGGCGGCTGGTGCCGTGGGTGAAGTTTTCGCTTGAGACGCGCCCGCCGGTCAGCCGGTCGTCGCCGATCGCGGCTGCCGCCTGCATGCCTTCCTCGATATCGCCTGGCTCGATGAGGTTGCGGTTCTTGCCTGCCCAGACGCCTGCGTAGCAATCGGCCTGCAATTCCATCAGCACGCTAAGCTGGTTTGCCCGCCGCGGGTTCTGCTGCTGCGCGCTGCGGATCTGGCCGGAGATGCCGGTAATTGTCTGGATGTGGTGGCCGTATTCATGCGCCACGACGTAGTAGCGCGCAAAATCGCCGCCGGCGCCGAGCCGTCGCTCAAGCGTATCGTAGAACCCGGTGTCGATATAGATCGTCTGGTCTCCGGGGCAGTAGAACGGTCCCATGGCGGAGCTGCCTCCACCGCACGCCGTCTGCACGCCGCCGCTGTACAGATGCAGCGTCGGCCTCTGGAAGCGGTCCCCATAGCCCTGCTCCCGGAAAACGCGTCCCCAGGTTTGGTCCAGTGAAAGAATGGCATCACAAGTTTCGCGGGCGTAGGGGCCGGTCGTGCACACCTCGTTCTGATCTGTGCTGATCTCGCCTTGTGCCTGCGTACCCTGCTGAACGCTTTCGACGGTCGCCGCAGTCTGCATCGGGTCGAGGCCGAAGACGAAATAGCCAAGCGCTGCGATCACGATCGTCCCACAGCCGACGCCGCCTGCCTTGCCACCCGGCAAGCCGCCGCCGCTGCTTCCCCTGACATTGATATTGCCGGTGTTGAACGGATTGAGACGCACCGCTTCCCCCATCTATGGCTGCTTTACAGCGCACCCCTGGTGCGCGATGGCTCTTGCATTGTCACTACAACGCCCGGAGGCCCAAATGTTTCTTGAAGGTAAGCGCGCGCTCGTCACCGGATCCACCAGCGGCATCGGCCTCGCCATCGCGCGGGCGCTGCATGGCGAGGGGGCACAGGTCGTCCTCAACGGCTTCGGCGACGAAGGCGAGATCGCGACCCTGCGCGAGGAACTGGGCGGCGCGGCGCATTTCGGCGCCGACCTCACCGATGTCTCGGAGGTAGAGGAGATGATGGCCGATGCGGGCGAGATCGACATTCTGGTCAACAATGCGGGCGTCCAGCATGTCTCGCCGGTGGAGGATTTCCCGATCGACAAGTGGAACCTCGTTATCGCACTCAATCTCACCGCGGCATTCCACACCACGCGCCTCGCGGTACCCGCCATGAAGGCCAAGGGCTGGGGGCGGATCATCAATACCGCCAGCGCCCATTCCAAGGTCGCGAGCCCGTTCAAGAGTGCCTACAATGCCAGCAAGCACGGAATCGCGGGCTTCACCAAGACCATCGCTCTCGAACTCGCCGAGCATGGCGTGACCGCCAACTGCATCAGCCCCGGCTATGTCTGGACCCGGCTGATCGAGGGCCAGATCCCCGACACGATGAAGGCTCGCGGCCTGTCCCGCGAGGAGGTCATCAACGACGTGCTGCTGGTGAAGCAGGCGACCAAAAAATTCGTCCAGCCCGAAGAAGTCGGCGCACTCGCTGCGTTCCTGTGCCGTGACGAAGCGCAGAACGTCAACGGCGCCAACTGGAGCGTCGACGGCGGCTGGACGGCGGAGTAGCCTTTTTTGTCCGGAGCCCAGATAGTATTTTTCGCCGCGTTAGCGGCCAGCCTTCTATCAAGCCTAGCGGCTCTGACCGCGGCGCTGCGCGAACCGGGGCTGCCCTGGAAACCGTTCTGGGCGCTCCTCGCCTTGGTCGGAGTTGGCGGCGGCGCAATGGTATTGTCGCGGCCGGATCAGGTATACTGGTACTTCGGCATAGCCTTGCCGACGGCTTCGTTTACGGCTTCGGACGAGAGCTGGCAGCCACAGATGGTCCGTCTGATGTTTCCGCTCGGAGCCGTGATGGTAGCGGTGAGGCTGATCATCTACCGCTTCCGAAGGCAAGAGGCACGGGATCGGCACTAGCGAGAATCCAGAACCGTCGTTACATGGGCCGCCACATTCCTCCCGGCAGGCGATTCTCCACGTGGCAAATTTCGACATCCCCCTCGGCCTTACTTTCGACGACGTTCTGCTGGTCCCAGCGGAGAGCGAAATCCTGCCATCGATGGCCAAGACCTCTACGCAGCTGACGCGCGATATCGCGCTCAATATCCCAATTATCTCCAGCGCGATGGATACCGTGACGGAGGCGGATATGGCGATCGCCATGGCGCAGCTGGGCGGGATCGGCGTGCTGCACCGCAATTTCGAAGTCGAGGACCAGGCCGCCGCCGTGCGCGCCGTGAAGCGCTATGAAAGCGGCATGGTGGTCAATCCCATCACCATCAATCCCGCCGCCACACTGGGCGAGGCGCAGGACATCATGGCCAAGAACCGCATCAGCGGCATTCCCGTGACCGACCGCAGCGGCAAGCTGGTGGGTATCCTGACCAATCGGGACGTGCGCTTTGCCGAAAACCCGCGGCAGCCGGTCAAGGAACTGATGACTACCGACAATCTTGCCACCGTGCCGCTCGGCACCGGGCAGGACGAGGCGCGCAAGCTGCTGCACCAGCGCCGGATCGAGAAACTGCTGGTCGTAGACGACAACGGCCGCTGCGTCGGCCTGATCACGGTCAAGGATATCGAAAAGGCGGTCGCCTATCCAGAAGCGACGAAGGACGAACAGGGCCGCCTGCGCGTCGCCGCGGCGACGACGGTGGGCGACAAGGGTTTCGAGCGGACCGAGGCGCTGATCGATGCCGGGGTGGACGTCGTGGTGATCGACACCGCGCATGGTCACAACAGGGACGTCGCCCGCTCGGTCGAGCGGGTGAAGAAGCTGTCCAACAGCGTGCAGGTCATCGCCGGCAATATCGCGACGGGCGAAGCGGCCAAGACGCTCGCCGGAGCAGGCGCGGATGCGGTCAAGGTCGGCATTGGTCCCGGCTCGATCTGCACCACGCGCGTGGTCGCTGGCGTCGGCGTGCCGCAGCTCACCGCGATCATGGACTGCGTCGAGGAAGCCGAGAAGCACGGCGTGCCGGCTATCGCGGACGGCGGCCTGCGGACCAGCGGCGATGCGGCCAAGGCGCTTGCCGCCGGTGCCTCCACCATCATGATCGGATCGATGCTGGCGGGCACGGAAGAGGCACCGGGCGAGACCTTCATCTACCAGGGCCGCAGCTACAAGGCCTATCGCGGGATGGGCAGCGTGGGCGCGATGGCGCGTGGCAGCGCCGACCGCTATTTCCAGGCCGACGTAAGCCAGCATAAGCTGGTGCCCGAAGGCATCGAGGGGCAAGTACCCTACAGGGGCCCGGCGAGCGCGGTGGTCCACCAGCTCGTCGGCGGGATCAAGGCGGCGATGGGCTATACCGGCAGCGCCACGATCGAAGAGCTCAAGCGCGCGAAATTCGTCCGCATCACCAATGCGGGCCTGACCGAGAGCCACGTTCACGACGTGTCGATCACCCGCGAGGCACCGAACTATCCGACGCGCTGATGCCCTCTCCAGGCTACGCTAGCTCCATGCCGAAGCAAGCTCCGCCGTCCTCTCCCGAAGTGGGAGAGGAGCGAGCAGTGCACGATGTCCTCTCCCTTCACGGGAGTGGATATGAAGCCTTGCCAGCGTGCTGGCTAGGCGCAGTTGGAGAGGGGAAATGACGCCTGCCGCGCGAGTCCAGACCGCTATCGAACTGCTCGACGCGATCATCGCCTCCGCGCGTGCGAAGGGCGCGCCGGCGGACCGCATTCTGGCGGACTGGTTTCGCAACAACCGCTTCGCCGGTTCGAAGGACCGCCGCGCCATTCGCGAGCTGGTGTTCGGCGCCATTCGCGCCTGCGGGCCGGTGCCGGAAACGGGCAGGGCGGCCATGTTGCGATTGGCGGAGATCGATCCGACAATCGCGCCGCTGTTCGACGGGTCGAAATACGGACCGTCCGCGCTCGGTGCCGATGAAGCGGCGGCCGAAGGCGGGATTGCGCCGACTTGGCTGGAACAGAAGCTCGCGGCCTCGCAGATTGCGGGTGACGAGGCCGCGTTGCTGCTCGACCGTGCTCCGCTCGACCTGCGGGTGAATACGCTCAAGGCCGATCGCGCGACCTTGCGGTTGCCGGTCGAGAGCCACCCTACCGATGCGCCGAACGGCCTGCGGCTCGAACCCGGCACGCCGGTCGAGCAATGGGAGGCTTTTCGCGACGGCCGGATCGAAGTGCAGGACACGGGCTCGCAGATTGCCTGCCTCGCGGTCGGCGCGCAGCCGGGCGATACGGTGATCGACCTGTGCGCCGGGGCGGGCGGCAAGACGCTTGCGCTTGCTGCAAAGATGGACAATCTCGGCACGCTCGTAGCTGCCGATACCGATCGCAATCGCCTGTCGCGTCTTGCTCCGCGGGCAGAGCGGGCGGGCGCGACCAGTATCGAAACCCGCCTGCTCGACCCGAAGAAGGAGCGCGAAGCTTTGTCCGACCTGCTGGGCAAGGCCGATGCAGTGCTGGTCGACGCGCCGTGCTCTGGGACGGGCACGTGGCGGCGCAATCCCGAAGCACGGTGGCGGTTGGACGAGGCCGAGCTGGCGCGCCTCGCCGAGGTGCAGGCCTATCTGCTCGATCTGGCGCGAGACCTCGTCCGGCCCGGCGGGCGCGTCGTCTATGTCACCTGTTCGTTGCTGGACGAGGAGGGCGCGGACCAATTCGATGCCTTCCTGGCGCGGCACGGCGATCTCGAAGCCCAGCCTCCGGCGCTGCCAGCCGGCCGCCCGCGCGGGAACGGCGTGCGGCTCACGCCGTATCGCGATGGAACCGACGGATTTTTCATCGCCTGTGCAGGAAGGGCATGATACCACGCGTGACATGGCCGAAACGTCAGCCCCTGCACGCCGATCCCCGATGGAGACGATAATGCGCTTTGCCCCCGCCGCCGCTGCCCTTTCCTTGGCTCTTGCCATGACGGCCAGCGTGGGTTGGAGTGCGGAGCGCGATCCCGATCCGCGCGCGGCCATGCTGATCGCCGAGGGGCAGACCGCGCTTCAGGGCGGCGATGTGCAGGGCGCTATCGATGCATACGAGGCCGCGCTGGTCGTCGATCCGGGCTACACGCCGCTCTACCTGCGCCTCGCCGAGGCTGCCCGTGCCGACCGGATGCAGGGCAAGGCCATCAGTTATTACCGCGAAGTGCTGAACCGCGAACCGCGCAATTACGCGGCGATGTCGGGCGAAGGCGAGGCGCTGCTGGAAAAGGGCGCGCTGGAAAAGGCTCGCGCCAATCTCGCGCGGCTTGAATCGGCGTGCGGCAAGACCTGCCCCGAAACGCAGCAACTCGCCGCTGCGCTGGCGATCGGCCCGAAGCAGGCGGTGCAGACGGCCGAGGCGACAATCACGCTGGAGCCGCAGCCGCAGTCCAACTGACCGCTTGCCAACCGGCGCTCAGACGAGTTCTCGAAAAGCGTCCAGCACCGCGCGGTAGACGCGTTTCTTGAACGGCACGATCAGCTCTGGCAGATCTTCCGGATCGGCCCATTTCCAGTCGCAGAATTCGGGCGGGTCGTGCGCCTCGAGGTCGACGTCTGTGTCCGTTCCGGAAAATCGGGCGAGGAACCAGATCTGCTCTTGCCCGCGATATTGGCCGCCCCACAGCTTGCCCATGAGTTCTTCGGGCAGATCGTAGCGGATCGGTTCCTTCGTGCTGTCGAGCAGGGTAACATGCTCCGCGCGCACGCCGGTTTCCTCGGCCAGCTCGCGAAGGGCGGCTTCCTGCAAGTCCTCGCCTTCGTCGACGCCGCCCTGCGGCATCTGCCACCAGTCGCCCTCGCGATTGTCGATGCGGCGGCCCACGAAGACCTTGCCCTGGGAATTCACCAGCATCACGCCCACGCAGGGCCGGTATGCAAGCGGTTCGTTCACTTGTAGCGCTCCACCATCAGTTTGGTCGCATCGAGAAAGGCTTCCAGATCGCGTTGTCCGCTGGGGATTGCTTTTCGCAAGGTTGTGAAACCGTGAATGATGCCCGGAAATTCGAGATAGACGACCTCGGTTCCCAAACTAACCAGGTGCGCGGCATATTCGCGCCCGCTGTCGCGCAAGGGATCGAGGCCAGCGGTGCAGACGACGGTCGGCGGCGTGTTCGAGCAGTCGCCGACCATCGGCGAGTGGCGCGGATCGTTCGCATCGCCGCCATATTGCTCGGTAAACCAGTTCATTGCTGCGCCGGTCAGCAGGAAGCCTTCCGCAAAAGCAGCGAGGCTGGAGTGTTGCGACACGTCGCTCGCCACCGGATAGATCGGCGCTTGCACGATCACCGGCACGTCCGCCGGATCGTTCATCAGCTGGTTGGTGGTGACGATCGTCAGGTTTCCGCCCGCGCTGTCGCCGGTGATGACCAGCCCGGTGATCTCGCGGCCAAGCTCGGCGGGCGATGACGCGACCCAGCGGGCCGCCGCCTCGCAATCGTCGGGCGCGGCGGGAAAGGTGTGCTCCGGCGCGAGGCGATAGTCGACCGAGACCACCGGCAGGTCGAGGTGATGCGAGATTTCGCTACACAGGGCGTGGTACACGTCGAGATCGCCGATCACGAAGCCGCCGCCGTGGATGAAGATTACGCAAGGGCCCGCCGCGCGGCTCTCTTTCGTATCATAAAAGCGGAGAGGGATATCGCCCGCAGGGCCGGGACAGGTGAGGTCCTTGATCACCGCCAGCTTGCGCGGCTCGCTTTCGGCGACGGCGCCCAGCGCTTTCATCTGCTGGCGACCCTCGACCGCGCCGACTTCCTCGACGCTCTGCCCGCCCATCTGCTCCAGCATGTCGAGGAAGCCCCGCACATCGTCGCGGACATAGTGTTCGGTGTCTGCCATCATTTCTCTCCCATTCTCGTTGCGCTTCGAGACTTACCGTATCGGCTGCGCTTTTCCACCGTGCATTTTCTCGCTAGCAGAGAATCTTGATTGCGAGAGGATGGGGTGCCTCCTAGGTGCGGCTTCCCAATGGAAAAGGCACGCGGATCAGGCGTGCCAGACAAGGATTTACGGATGGCAACAGCCGCCACCACGCCACAGGACGCCGCGTCCTCCATCCCCGATGCCATCGTCGTCCGCTTTGCCGGGGACTCGGGCGACGGGATGCAGCTGACGGGCGGCCAGTTCACGCTGTCGACCGCGCTGGCGGGCAACGACCTTGCGACCTTCCCCGATTTCCCTGCCGAAATCCGCGCGCCGCAGGGTACGCTGTTCGGTGTGTCCGCCTTCCAGATCAACTTCGGCAGCCGGCAGATCAACACCGCGGGCGATGCGCCCGATGTGCTGGTGGCGATGAACCCGGCGGCGCTGAAGGTGAATCTGGCGGCGCTGAAGCCCGGCGGGTTGATTATCGCCGACACCGGAGCCTTCACGAAGCGCAATCTCGACAAGGCGCATTACGAGGCCAATCCGCTCGAGGATGATAGCCTCGCCAAATACGACGTGCTGGCCTTCGACATCAGCGAGAAGACGATCGAGGCGGTCAAGCCCTTCGGCCTCGGCAACAAGGATGCGCTGCGCTCCAAGAACATGTGGACGCTGGGGCTGGCGCTGTGGATGTTCGGCCGCTCGCGCCAGCCGATCCACGACTGGCTGAAGGCCAAGTTCAAGTCCAAGCCCGACATCGCCGATGCGAATATCGCCGCGCTCGATGCCGGCCATGCCTTCGGCGAGACGGCGGAGCTGTCCGGCCCGATGCGGCAGATGGAAATGCCGCCGGTCGAGAGTGAGCCGGGCCTCTATCGCACGATTACGGGCGCGGAAGCCGTGTCGCTGGGCCTGGTTGCGGGCGCACAGCTCGCCGAACTGCCGATGTTCTTCGGCGGCTATCCGATCACGCCCGCCAGCGCGATCCTCCACCACCTTGCGCGGCTGAAGGAATACGGCGTTACCACTTTCCAGGCGGAAGACGAGATTGCCGCGATCTGCGCCGCCATCGGCGCGAGCTATGCCGGGCAGCTGGGCGTCACCAGCTCGTCCGGTCCCGGTATCGCGCTGAAAACCGAAGCGATCGGTCTCGGCATCATGATCGAGCTGCCGCTGGTGATCGTCAATTCGCAACGCGGCGGGCCGAGCACGGGCCTGCCGACCAAGACCGAGCAGAGCGACCTCTACCAGGCGGTCTATGGCCGCAATGGCGATGCGCCCATGCCGGTGATCGCCGCGCGCAGCCCGTCGGACGCGTTCGAGGTGGCCATCGAGGCCTGCCGCATCGCGACCGAATACATGACGCCGGTAATGCTGCTGACCGATGGCTACATCGCCAATGCCGCCGAGCCTTGGAAAGTGCCGAACCCTGCGGATTTCGAGCCGTTTCCCGCCCAATTCCTCACCGAACCGCGCGGCGAGCAACTGCTGCCGTACAAGCGCAACGAGAAGGGCGCGCGTCCGTGGATCAAGCCCGGCACGCCCGGCATGATGCACCGCATCGGCGGAATCGAAAAGCATGAGGAAACGGGCAATATCGACTATTCGCCCGACAACCACCAGCGCATGACCGACCTGCGCAAGGCCAAGATCGAGAACATTACCGTGCCTGACCAGGAAGTCGCGCTGGGCGAGGCCAACGGCACGCTCGCCGTCGTCGGTTGGGGCAGCACCTACGGCCCGATCCACCAGGCGGTGCGCCGTAGCATCGCCAAGGGCTGCTCGGTCAGCCACATCCACGTCCGCCATATCTGGCCTCTGCCGAAAAACCTCGGCGAACTGCTCAAGCGCTTCGACCATGTGCTGGTGCCGGAAATGAATACCGGCCAGTTCAAGACCGTGCTGCGCGACCAGTTCCTCGTCGATGCGCAGCCGCTCACCAAGACCAGCGGCCAACCGTTCCAGATTGCAGAGCTGGAAGCGGAGATCGCGAAATATTTCGACGGCATCGAAGGCAATGAGGGCGGCGAGGTTGCAGTCAACGACCAGCAGCTTCCCAATCTGGAAGCAGGTCACGACGACGGATCTTATCCCGCCGCCCCTTATCACGGCGACAACGCAACCCCTTCGGGCAAAGGTACCGATTCCGAGGCAGTAAACCAATGAACGCACCCGTTACAATCGAAACCACGCTCAAGGACTGGGAAACCGACCAGGAAGTTCGCTGGTGCCCGGGTTGCGGGGACTATGCCATCCTCAAGGCCGTGCAGCGCACGCTGCCGCAGCTGGGCGCTGATCCGGCGAACACGGTGTTCGTCAGCGGCATCGGCTGTTCAAGCCGCTTTCCCTATTACATCGAAAGCTATGGCTTCCACACCATCCACGGCCGCGCTCCGGCCTTTGCGACGGGGGCGAAGCTCGCCAATCCCGAGCTCGACATCTGGCTGGTGACGGGCGACGGCGATGGCCTTTCCATCGGCGGCAATCACCTGATGCATGTGCTGCGCCGCAACGTGAACATGCAGATCATGCTGTTCAACAACGAGATTTACGGCCTCACCAAGGGCCAGGCCTCGCCGACCAGCCGCGAGGGCACCAAGTCGCCTTCGACCCCCATCGGCAGCTACGATCACCCGGCTCGCCCGGCGGCCTTCGCGCTGGGCAGCGGGGCGCGCTTCATCGGGCGCGGCTTCGATGTGTCGAAGCACCTGCCCGACGTGCTCAAGGCCGCCCATGCCCACAAGGGCGCTGCCTTCATCGAGATCTTCCAGAACTGCATCGTCTACAACAAGGACGTGTTCGACGATTTCGCCGCACCGAAGGGTGCGGAAGATCGCCAGCTGTGGCTCGAAAACGGCAAGCCCATGCTGTTCGCCAAGGACACCAAGGGCCTCGCGCTGAACCGCGAGACGCTCGGCCTCGAAGTGGTGGATGTGACTGACGGCGACTGGGAAAGCGCGGGCGTGATTGTCCACGACGTCACCAACCGCTCGGTCGCGCATATGCTGATCGAAATGCCCTTCGGCCCGTTCCCCATGGCGCTCGGCGTGCTCTACGACGATCCGCGCCCGACCTTCGAGGATGCGGTAACGGAAGAGCGCGAGCGGGCCAGCGCGGGCAAGGAAGCGAACCTTACCAAGCTGCTCGGCACGGGACAGACTTGGACGGTCAGTGGGACGGCGCAGGACCCGGTCTGACCTGACCTGCATCATAATATGAACGATTTCGCCTCCCGATCATTGGGGAATGGAAGCATTAGTTTCCATACCATAATTTTGATCGGAGGATTTCATGAAACGTCTGCCGCTTGTGCTGGCACCATCGCTGCTGGCAATCGCCGCCTGCTCGTCCGAAGATGTCGAGAATACGTCTGTCGACGATGTCGACGAACTGGTCGATGCTGAGGAAGAGTACGATCCGATGACGCGTGAGTACACGCTCTCGGAGGATGCGCAGGCACGGCGCGACGCTTTCGACAGTGATGCGGACGGCGACGAATACGGCCGCTATCGCGATGAGATCCGAGCCGAGCAAGACACCGAGGAGAGCATGGCGGCCGAGCGTGAGCGCGAGCAGATGGCCATGAACAATGGCGGTTCCGGTAACCGCTCGACCAATGCGAGTGGCGGTACGTCAGCCAGTGCGTCTTCGGACAGTGGCGGATCGGGTTCGCAAGGCTCGGCGGCTTCGTCGGCAAACGGCTCGGGCAGCGGTTCTGCCATGCCTACGCGCGATGCCAATACGAACATGCGCCGTCGCTCGGAAATGACGTGGTCCTATCTCGACCGCAACGATGACGGGCAGCTTTCGGTGGCCGAATATGCGATCTGGGCGATCCCGCTCGACCCGACCGAGCCCGAGCCGAACGATGCCCTCCCGCCCTATGTCGAGGCGGAGGAAATCAACAAGGCGGCGGACAGCTTCTTCTACTACGACCGCGATGGCGACACCTATCTCAGCCAGCGCGAATTCACCTCCGCGCGCAGGGGCGAAAACTTCGACAACTGATTGGCCTGCATAGCAGCGAAGGGCGGGGGAGCGATTCCCCGCCGTTATTCGATGCGTGACACTTTTCTACCGCGCGCCGAGCGGGTAGCGCTGCTTGCAATGGGCAATTCGATCGCATCGCCGCCGAAATCTTGCAGCATTGGAGAAGGCCGAAGATTTTCTGTCCTGGACTGTGGTCCATGCGGTCCATGTCTCCGAATCGGCCTGTCTGCGGATGACGCGCAATGGACAATCTGACCCACTCCCTCGTCGGGGTCCTGATCGGGCAGGCGGGGCTCAAGAAGAAGACCGGCCTGGCCATGCCCGCGCTCATCATCGGGGCGAACCTGCCCGATGTGGATGCGGCGTGCTTCCTGTGGCTCGACGGGGTGGAGCATCTCGGCTTCCGGCGCGGGATCACGCACGGCCCGCCCGCATGGCTGCTGCTGCCACTGGTGCTGGCGGGGCTGCTCTACGGTTTCGACCGCTGGCAGGCGAAGCGCGGCACGCGGCCCGCAGCGCGGCTGCCCGTGAGCTTCAAATGGCTCTACCTCCTCGGCTTCATCGGCTGCCTGACGCACCCGGCGCTCGACTGGCTGAACGTCTACGGTATCCGCCTGCTGGAGCCGTTCTCGAGCCGGTGGTTCTACGGCGACACGCTGTTCATCATCGACGTGTGGCTCTGGGCGCTGATGGGTTTCGCGACATGGTTCTCGCTGGGGCGCGAGAAGCGGGGCGGGGAGTGGCGGCGACCTGCGCGCGTGGCGATAGCGGTGGCGCTGGTGTATATTGGGGCGAATGGGTTGATTTCTCGGACAGCTTCTTCCGACGTGGGACGTGTGGTCAGCGCTCAAAGTGCAAGCGAACATGGTACTTTGGTAATAGCCAGTCCCGTTCCATTTGCTTTCTGGGAACGGGAAACGATCTGGGGTGAACTGGCATTCGGAAACCTAGATGCGCTCGGGCCAATTTACCGGGTTGGTCGCTGGTCCCCTTTTAGGGAACTTGGCCAAGAATCGACGCTACCGCAGCAACCTTGCGCTTGGCTCGAGGAATATGGCGAGGGCGGGTCCGAGACCGAAGCCTTCCTCTTCTGGTCCCGCGCACCCTTCGCGGAGCAGGCACCCGATGGTTCCGTCCTCTTACGCGATGCGCGCTTCTACGATCCGCGGGCGCGTGACCGCTTCACCGTCGCGCTGCCCGATGTGGAGTGCGATGCAATAGGCCCGGAACCTCGCCAGCCTTAGATCGCTTTCCTTCCAACCCGTTCGTCCTGAGCCTGTCGAAGGACTGCCCTGCTTCCGGCGCGGCGCGGGAGGTGCAAAGCGGCCCTTCGACAGGCTCAGGGTAATCGGGGGCGGGGCCTATCTCCGAAGTCCAAATCGTCTGGCTGCGGCGTGACCTTCGCATGAAGGACCAGCCCGCGCTCCATGCCGCCGCGCGGGCAGGGCCGGTGATCCCGGTCTACATTCTCGATGACGAGCGCGCAGGCGACCGGAAGCTGGGCGGGGCGCATCGCTGGTGGCTGCATCATTCGCTGGAGGACCTCTCGAAAAGCTATGGCCGCCGCAATGCGCAGATCGTGCTGCGCCGGGGTGACAGCGCCTCCGTGCTGCAGGGCATAGCGCAGGAAACGGGCGCGAGCGCGATCCACGCGAACCGCCACTACGAACCCTGGCACCGCGAGGCCGAGGAAGACCTGCACGATGCGCTGAAGGACAGCGAGTGCGCGCTGGCGCTGCACGACGGCAACTATCTCCTGCCGCCCGGCACGGCGCGCACCGGCGGCGGCGATCCCTACAAGATCTACACGCCCTTCATGCGGGCGGTGAAGGAGCTGCTGCCCCCGCGCGACGAATTGCCCGAGCCGGACACGATCACGCAGCCCTCCGACATGCCGGAGAGCGACGACCTTTCCGACTGGGACCTGCTGCCGACGAAGCCCGACTGGGCAGGGGGGTTGCGCGATTTCTGGACCGTGGGTGAGGATGCCGCGCACGAGCGGCTCGACTGGTGGGCCGATCACGTCGGCGGCTATGACGACGGGCGTAACCTGCCGAGCGAGGATGCGACGTCCAAAATGTCGCCGCACCTCCACTGGGGCGAGATTTCGCCGGTCAGCATCTGGCACCGCATGAAAGACATGCGCTCCGACGGGTGGCAGGTCTACGAGAAGGAGCTGATCTGGCGCGACTATGCCCAGAATGTGATCTGCCAGTTCCCGAAGTATCCGGAAGAAAGCTATCGCGATTACGACGAGCAGACGCTGTGGCGGAATCCCAATCGCGGCCATGTGATCCAGTCCGAACTCGAGGCATGGCAGCAGGGGCGGACCGGCTATCCGATCGTCGATGCCGGTATGCGCCAGCTGTGGCTAACCGGCTGGATGCACAACCGCGTCCGCATGATCGCGGCCAGCTTCCTCATCAAGCACCTGCTGATCGACTGGCGCCATGGCGAGCGCTGGTTCTGGGACACGCTGGTCGATGGCGATTATGCCAGCAACGGGACCAACTGGCAGTGGGTCAGCGGCACGGGCGTCGATAGCAACATGTTCCCGCGCATCATGGCCCCGCTCAGCCAGAGCGAGAAGTTCGATGCAGCTGAGTATATCCGCGAATACGTCCCCGAACTCGCCGATCTGGACGACGAACTCATCCACGATCCCGACGACGAGCACCGTCCGCACGACTATCCGGCCAAGCTGATCGGCCATAAGGAGGCGCGCGAACGGGCGCTGCAGGCTTATCGGGACAGCAAGTCATAGACGCTTGAGGATGGCGTCGTCCCGCGGCATAGCGACGCGCGATGGAGATGCAGACCACTCGTCGCGGATGGAGCCTGACCGAAGGGGCGCAGCGCTTCGTGAGGCGTTCCGGGCTGCTCGCGCGGCTGGTTGCGCCCGGGGTCGAGAAAATTCTCGACCGGATCGATCAGGCGCTGATCTCCGGCACGATCCACGGTACGCTGCCGGATGGCACGCCGCGAAAGCTTGGCGGACGCGCGCCGGGGTTCGAATGCACCGTCGAACTGCGCAGCTATAATGCGCTGATGCGGCTCGCCAGCAACGGTTCGGTCGGGTGGTATCAGGCGTGGGAGGCGGGCGAATGGTGGAGCCCGGATCCCGTTCCGCTGTTCGCGCTGTTCATGCAGCATGCGACGCGGTTGGGCGACACTGCGCGGGCGAAGGGTCCTTTCCGCCACGCCCTGAAGCTGGCCCATCTGTTCAACCGCAACACGCATGAAGGCGCGCAGAAGAACATCAGCGCGCATTACGACCTCGGCAACGACTTCTACGAGGCGTGGCTCGATCCGACGATGAGCTATTCCTCCGGGCTCGACGTCACGGCGGACGGGCTGGAGGCGGCGCAGAAGCGCAAGTGGGAGGCGCTGGCGTCACGCATCGGCGATGCCGCCACGGTGCTGGAGATCGGCTGCGGCTGGGGCGCTCTGGCCGACGATTTGGCGCGGAGAGGCAGTGACGTCACGGCCATCAGCCTTTCGGGCGAGCAGCTCGACTGGGCGAGGGCATGCCACAGTGATGCCATCGACTTCCGCAAGCAGGACTATCGGGATACCGACGGCAGCTATGACGCCATCGTGTCGGTTGAAATGGTCGAGGCGCTGGGCCGCGAATACTGGCCGACCTTTATGGACTGCATCGCCCGCAATCTGAGACCGGGCGGGCGCGCGGCGATCCAGTACATCTCGATCCACGACGACATCTTCGAAGATTACGCGGCGAGTGCCGACTTCATCCAGGCCTATATCTTCCCCGGCGGCCTGCTGATCCGAACCAGCGAATTCCGCAAGCTTGCCGAAGAGCGCGGCCTGGCGTGGCAAGACCAGCACGATTTCGGCCTCGATTATGCCGAGACGCTGAAAGCGTGGCGTCAAAACTTCGATGCGGCTGCCCGCGAAGAGCGGCTCCCCACCGGCTTCGACCGCGAATTCTGCGAATTGTGGCGCTATTACCTGATGTATTGCGAAGGCGGGTTCCGCGGTGGCGGGATCGAGGTGCACCAGGTTACTCTGGTGAAAGAGGGAGAATGAGGATGCGAGCACTTCTGGCTTCGACGCTGGCGATTGCGCTGGCGGGATGCGCGACGACTTACGATAGCGATACGCCGGTCGCGGCGGCTCCGGCCGTTACGCAGAGCATGCCCGAGCAGATGGCGAGCATGGATCCGGGCGACTCGATCCTGTTCTGGGACGATGCGCGCCGCTCGGCGGCCTTCCGCGACATGGAAAGTCTTTTCCCGGGCCTCGAGGTCGCTCCCGCCAGCAATCCGCGCGTGTTCCGGGAAGGTCCGCCGCTGTCGCGCGACGTGCAGGTCGCCATCCGCGACTTCATGGCGAAGACGCAGGCTGCGGGCGTGATGGTCCTCGATGACGGCGTCGTCCGGTTCGAGGAATACGGGCTCGGCATGATGCCGGACGATCGCTGGACCAGCTTCTCGGTCGCCAAGAGCTTCACCTCGACCCTTCTCGGTGCCGCGATCGCCGACGGGTCGATCGAGAGCGTCGATACGCCGGTGACCTCGATCATCCCGGCGCTGGACGGCACGGCTTACGACGGCGTGACCATCGGCCAGATCGCGACGATGACCTCGGGCGTTGCGTGGAACGAGGATTACACCGACCCGAACAGCGATGTTGCGCGGATGCTGGCTGCCACGCCGGTTGCAGGGGAATCGCAGGCAGTAACCTATGCGAAAACGCTCGGCCGCGAGGCTCCGGCGGGCGAGAAGTGGGTCTACAAGACGCTGGAGACCAATCTGCTCGGTCTGATCGTGGAGCAGGCGACGGGCATGTCGCTCGCAGCCTATGCGGCGGAGAAGATCGTCGAACCCGCCGGTTTCGAAGGCGGGCTGTTCTGGATGCAGGACCTCACCGGCGGCAACATCGGCGGCTGCTGCCTCTCGCTTCGCCTGTCGGACTACGCGCGCATGGGCCAGTTCGCGCTGGAAGGCGGCAAGGGCGTGGTGCCGGTTGGTTGGTTCGCGACGGCAGGATCGCCGCTGGTCGGCTTCCCGAACGCGCCGGGCTATGGCTATGGCTACCAGTGGTGGACCTATCCCGGGGCCTTTGGTGCACAGGGGATCTTCGGACAGGCGATCACGATCGTGCCGGAGAGCAATCTGGTCGTCGCCGTGGTCAGCAACTGGCCGACCGCAACCAGCAGCGATAACCGCAACGGCTTTCGCGAAGTGGTCGGCAGGATCGCCAAGGATATCGACTGAATGCAGTGGTGGCGGCGACCGCTAGGGACACCGCCACCGGCAACGAGCACTCAAAACACGGTTCAGGCCGGGCCCTGAGGCCGCTGCCAAAGCGTCGGTGCGGTTGCCTGCCCGAGAGGTCGTAAACGAAGTCTTAGTAGGGGCGGTAGTTTCCGGCCCCGGTATAGCGCGCGATGATGTTGTCGTGGACGATCGGCGAAAGCAGCTCGTTGAATGCGCAGCCGACCATGCAGTTTTCCCACCACACGACTTGCGCTTGCAGCGATTCGAGACCGGGCAGGGTCAGCCAGCACATCTGCCCTTCGTGCATGCGGTTGAGCGCCGCTGCGGAGAAGCCCGAGATCGAGAGATCGTGGATGACCGTCTGGAATGCGCGGCCACCCGATGCACGTAGCTGGCCGGGAATGGTCAACTTGGTGCGCGGTGCGCAGCGGTCTTCCTGAGCGGCAACCAGGTAGCGGTCCTGGGTCTGATAGGTCATGTCACGCCCTTCCAATGCGAAATTTCCGGCTTTCTTAACTCCCGCACGCTCGCGAGAGGAATATCCGCAGAATCTCGACTGTCGGGGTTACGAAGTCCTCACCGCACTTGGTTAACTCAACCTTCCACGCGCTCTCGGTGAAAGCCGTCGAAATCGTTAATTTGCAGTTCGACGAGCCGATTTGCGACCACATCGGGCGATTTGACCGTTTTCGGGTCCTCGCCGGGATAGGCCTTGGCGCGCATATCCGTCCGAGTCGCGCCCGGGTCGATCAGGGCGACGCGAACCTTGGAAACCTTCTCGACCTCTGCCGCATAACACTCGAGAAGGTTGTCGAAGGCCGCTTTGGTCGAGCCATAGGCGGACCAGTAGGGGCGGGGGTCGGCGCCGACGCTGCTGGTAAGGCCGTACACACGGCCCGCATCGGCGCGCTTCAGCAGCGGGTCGAAATTTGCCAGGAGCGCCTGCGTGGCCAGCACGTTGACCGTGATCGCCTGGCTTAACTGCTTGCCGTCGATCTGCGTAACCGGTGTGAGGGTGGGTAAATAAGCTGCTGAAATCACCAGCGCATCGAGCTTGTCCCAGCGTCCGGCAATAGCCGATGCAAGGCGCGCGATGCCGTCGCTTTCGGCAAGGTCCACCGGGGCGATCGTCGACTGGCCACCCGCATCGTGGATCGCATCCTCGACCGTTTCGAGCCCGCGCACGTCGCGCGCGGTCAGGACGACATGCGCTCCGGCGGTGGCAAACGCCTTCGCCGTCGCGGCACCGATGCCCTTGCTCGCCCCGGTGACGAGCACGAGGCGGCCATCCAGCGGCTTATCGCTCATTCTGCGGCCTCCACCGGCAAGGTAAGCTGCTGCTGCCGGTCCTCGCGCAGCGCAAGGTCGGTCAGCGAGGTCGGATAATCGCCGGTGAAGCAAGCATCGCAGAACTGCGGGCAGGAAGAATTGCGCGGCTTCTCGCCAACGGCGCGATAGAGCCCGTCGATCGACACGAAGGCCAGGCTGTCCGCCTTGATGAATTCGCGCATCGGCTCGACATCCATCCGCGCGGCGAGCAGCTTGCTGCGTTCGGGCGTATCGACGCCGTAGAAGCAGCTATGCGCCGTCGGCGGGCTGGCGACGCGGAAATGCACTTCGATCGCGCCTGCATCGCGCATCATCTCGACGATCTGCATCGAGGTCGTCCCGCGCACGATACTGTCATCGATCAGCACGATCCGTTTGCCCTCGACCAGCGCGCGGTTGGCATTGTGCTTGCGCTTGACGCCTGCGTGGCGCGCCCCGTCGCTGGGCTGGATGAAGGTGCGCCCGACATAGTGCGAGCGGATGATGCCGAACTCGAAGGGAATGCCCGATTCCTGCGCATAGCCGATGGCGGCGGGCACACCGCTGTCGGGCACCGGGATGACGAGATCGGCCTCTATCGGCTTTTCGCGCGCTAGTTCCGCCCCGATCGCCTTGCGCGCCTCGTAGATGCTGCGCCCGTCGAATACCGAATCCGGGCGGCTGAAATAGACGTGCTCGAAGATGCAGGGGCGCGGGGCGTGATTGCCGAACGGATGGAGCGAATCGACATTGCCGTCGAAGTCGACCTTGATTACCTCGCCCGGCTCAACCTGGCGGACGAACTCCGCGCCGACGACATCGAAGGCCACAGTTTCGGAGGCGAAGACGGTCGCATCGCCGATCCGTCCCATCTGCAGCGGGCGGATGCCGAGCGGATCACGGCAGGCTATCATGCCTTCGGGGGTCATCACGATCAGCGCATAGGCACCCTCGAGCAGGCGCAGCGCGTCGATCAGCCGGTCCATGATCGTGGGATAGCGGCTGGTCGCGACCAAGTGGATGATGACTTCGGTGTCGCTGGTCGACTGGAATATCGAGCCGCGCCGCACGAGATCGTCGCGCAGCATGCCGGCGTTCGAGATATTGCCGTTATGCGCCACGGCGAACCCGCCGCTGGCAAGGTCGGCGTAGAGCGGCTGGATGTTGCGCAGGCCCGATCCGCCGGTTGTGGAATAGCGCACATGGCCTGCCGCCATCGTGCCGGGCAGCTCGGCGATCGCTTCCTGGCTGGAGAAATTCTCCGCCACATGGCCGATGCCGCGCCGGGTGAAGAATTCCGCACCGTCGAAACTGGTAATGCCAGCGGCTTCCTGCCCGCGATGTTGCAGGGCGTGGAGGCCCAGCGCGGTTGCGGCGGCAGCATCGGTCGCGTTGATCGCGCCGAAAACGCCGCACTCTTCGCGCAGCTTGTCGCCATCCTCGTCATGAAACGGGTGGGTAAGGTTCATCGGGGGCCTGTCCGCGCCAGCAATCGGGATGCGCGACCCAATGGCGATGTTACGGCGCGATTACAAGGCCGGTGCGATGAGCGCCGATGGAATGCGCCGGGGCTGTGGCACGATTTCATTGCACAGACAGCTTCGCCTGCCTAAACGCCTCTCCACCACTCGCGAACACCCTGCGACAGATAAGGGCCGGTCTGATCCTCTCTCCTTTCGAATGGACGATTGCCAAGCGTTACCTGCTACCCGGCAGGAGCGAGGCCTTCATCGCGCTGGTCGCGGGCATCTCCATCACCGTGGTGATGCTCTCGGTGGCCATGCTGGTCATCGTGATGAGCGTAATGAACGGGTTTCGCGCCGAATTGCTCGACAAGATCGTGGGGCTGAACGGCCATGCGATCGTGCAGGCCTATGGCGGCAAGATGGAGGACTGGGAGAACATCCTCCAGAACGTGCAGGAGACGCCGGGCGTGGTCGATGCCAGCCCGCTGATCGAACAACCGCTGCTGACGAGCTTCAACGGCCGCGTCGAGGCAATCCTGGTGCGCGGCAATACGACAGAAGACATCACCGACCTCGGCGACAAGGTGGTCAGCGGCAACATCGCCCGGCTGGAACCGGGGGCGAGCCGCGTGGCTATCGGCGTAAGGCTGGCCGAAAACATAGGCGCGCGCGTCGGCGACACGATTACGATCATCAATCCACAGGGACGCTCTACCCCGTTTGGCACGGTACCGCGCCAGATCGGCTACGAAGTCGCAGCGATATTCGAAGTCGGCGTCTACGACTATGACGGCGCCTTCGTGGTGATGCCGATGGAAGATGCGCAGACACTACTGCTGCTCGGCGATACGGTGAGCATGATCGAAGTAACCGTCGAGGACCCGGACGAGGTCGGAGAAATCCTCGAGCCTGTCCAGCGCGCGGTGCAGGGCAGAGCGGTGGTGGCCGACTGGAAGACGATTAACTCGACCCTGTTCGAAGCTTTGCAGGTCGAACGCGTGGCAATGGCATTCGCCTTGAGTTTCATGGTGTTGGTGGCGGCGTTCAATATTCTTTCGAGCCTCGTTATGCTCGTACGGGCCAAAACGCGCGACATCGCGATCATGCGAACCATGGGCGCAACACGGCGAAGCCTGATGAAAATCTTCGTGACGACTGGCTTTACGGTCGGAGCAATCGGCACTGTCGCCGGCCTGATCTTCGGTTTCATCGTCCTCACCTTCCGCCAGCAGATCACCACGGCGATCGGCTGGGCGACCGGCGTCGAGCTGTGGGACCCGCAAGTGCGCTTCCTGACCACGCTCCCGTCCAAGACCGATCCGGTCGAAGTCGCGATGATCGTCGGCCTGGCGCTGGTGCTCAGTTTCCTTGCCACGCTTTACCCGGCATGGAAGGCGGCAAGCACCGATCCGGTGCAGGTGCTGCGCTATGAGTAGTCCCGGCGTGCAACCGGTGGTCGAACTGAAGGGCCTTACGCGGAGCTTCGAGCAGGGCGGCGTGCGGATAGACGTCCTGCGCGGAGTCGATCTGACCGTCCGCCCCGGAGAGATCGTCGCTCTGCTCGGCCCGTCCGGCTCAGGCAAATCCACGCTGCTCCAGGCGGTCGGTCTGCTGGAAGGCGGGTTCGGAGGCGAAATCGTCATTGCGGGCCATTCGGCGGAAAAATCCGACCCGCATGCTCGCACGATACTACGGCGCGAGCATCTCGGCTTCGTCTACCAGTTCCACCATCTGCTGCCCGATTTCGACGCGGTCGAGAACGTGGTCCTGCCGCAACTCGTCGCAGGCACGCCTCGCGGCGATGCCGAAGCAAGGGCCCGTCAGTTGCTGTCGGCGCTCGGGCTCGAGCACCGGCTCGACCACCGGCCGAGCCAGCTTTCCGGCGGCGAGCAGCAGCGTGTTGCGGTCGCACGCGGGCTCGCCAATCGCCCTGCGCTGGTCCTCGCCGACGAGCCGACCGGCAATCTTGACGAGGCTACCAGCGACCGCGTGCTCGGCGAATTCCTTGCTCTCGTCCGGGGCGAGGGCAGCGCCGCACTGATCGCCACGCATAACGAGCGCCTCGCGGCACGGATGGATCGTGTGGTGCGGCTGCACGAAGGCTTGCTGGAATAGGAAACGCAGCGCGGTTTCATCCGTTGGGCGGGCAAAGGAGATTACCAGTATGACCGATCACCCCAGCACCTACCGCGCCGAAGACACCCACCGCCCGGGCATCCAGTGGAACGACCGCGCCAGCCTGCACCGCGTGGGCGATGGCGACGGCGTGCTCGATGGTGCCAAGGGCCTGCGGCAGGGCACCTTCGCCGACCTCATCCGCCACATCATGCTGATGAGCCCAGACGAGCGCGGCGAATATTACATCGAGAAACTGGGCGACCGCGAATATCACGCCGAGGAGATCGCCACGCTGGCAGCGCGCGACGACTTTCCGCGGAGCTGAGGGATCATCGAATGACCACGATCGCCGATTTCACCGTTACGACCAACAAGGGCGAGGCGCTCGATCTTGAGCGGAAGCTCGGCAAGGTCCTGCTGGTGGTGAACACCGCCAGCAAATGCGGGTTCACACCACAATACGACGGGCTGGAGGAGCTCTACCAACGCTACGGCGACCAAGGCTTCGAAGTGCTGGCCTTTCCGTGCAATCAGTTCGGTAAGCAGGAGCCGGGCGATGCCGACGAGATCGAGCAGTTCTGCAAGGTCAATTTCGGCCTCACCTTTCCGTTGATGGCCAAGGTGGACGTGAACGGTGATGACACGAGCCCGCTGTTCGACTGGATGAAGGCAGAGGCGCCCGGCCTGATGGGCTCGAAGACGATCAAGTGGAACTTCACCAAGTTCCTGATCGACCGCGAAGGTAATGTCGTGAAGCGTTACGGCCCGGCCGATGCGCCGAAGGGCATTGCGAAGGATATCGAAAAGCTGCTGTAACCAGACGCTGTCGCCGCACGAAAGTCGCATCATGCTTGCCGATATCAACCAGTGGTTTCTCGCCCTCGGTGCCGAATATGGCGTCAATCCCTACATCTTCGGCGGGATTTACGTCGGGGCGATTCCCTTCTTCCTGCTCTCGATCGGCTGGCTGGTGAAGCGCGCCCGGGCGGGCAGGTCGACTGCGCTGCCGACCATGCTGGCGGGGTTCTTTTTCGTGTCCGCGTATCTCTATCTGGCGATTGCGGGACGCAACATTCCGCTGTGGGTCTGGATCTTTTTGGCCGCGCTGGTGATCTATGGCGCGTTCTCGACGATCCGCGACACGCGCAAGAAAATCCGGGAAGGCTGATTTCTCCACGCACTGTGGAGAAACAGCGCTGCCGGAGCCTTCCGAATCCACGCAAAAGGCTTACTTTGCTCGCATGAGCTACAAGCCTTTCGTCCCCTTGCGCGTGCTGTCTGCCTATACGATGCTCGAAGGGGCGATCGATCCCAAGGCGATGGCCAAGCTGGCGAAAGAGCGCGGCTTCCCTGCGATCGCGATTGCGGACCGCAATGGCCTCTATGGCGCGGTGATGTTCGCGAATGCGTGCAAGGCTGAAGGCATCCAGCCGATCATCGGAACGTTGCTGGGCGTCGCGCGCGATGCAGAGGGCAAGCGGGTCGACTACCTGCCGCTCTATGCGCAGGACGAGGCTGGCTACGATAATCTCTGCCATCTGGTCTCCAAGGCGCATCTGGAGCGCCCGCTGGAGTTCGAGCCGCATGTCGCGATGGCAGACCTCGAAGGACATACCGACGGATTGCTGGCGCTGACCGGCGCGAGCGAGGGCGCAGTGACGAGGTTGCTCGCGGAGGGGCAGCAAAGCCATGCCGAAGCTGCGCTGGACCGGCTGCAGGCGCTGTTTCCGGACCGCGTCTATATCGAGCTTGCACGGCGCGGAAACGAGGTGGAACAGCGCGCCGAGGAGGCTCTGGTCGATCTCGCTTATGCGCGTGACCTGCCCCTTATCGCCACCAATCCCGCGAACTACGCCGAACCGCATATGCACAAGGCGCATGACGCCATGCTGTGCATTGCCGGTTCCACCCATGTCGATGCGGAGGAGCGCGCGCGCTCCAATCCGGAAAGCTACGTCAAAACCTACCATATGATGGACGAGGCGTTCGCCGACCTGCCCGAGGCGGTCGAGAATACGATCGTCCTTGCGCAGCGGTGCGCCTACGCACCGCCCTATCGCGACCCGATCCTGCCCAGTCTGGCGGGAGATCTGGAGGGCGAAGCGCGGGCGTTGGAAGAGGATGCGCGCCAGGGTCTCGAAGCCCGGCTCGAGCCTTATGGCGAAATGTCGGAAGATGACCGCAAGGTTTATTTCGACCGTCTGAGATTCGAAGTCGACATCATCAACCAGATGGGTTTTCCCGGCTACTTCCTGATCGTTGCCGACTTCATCAAATGGGCCAAGGAGCAGGACATTCCCGTGGGACCGGGCCGTGGCTCGGGCGCGGGCAGCCTCGTCGCCTGGGCGCTGACGATCACCGATCTCGATCCGATCCAGCTGGGCCTGCTGTTCGAGCGCTTCCTCAATCCCGAACGCGTGTCGATGCCCGACTTCGACATCGACTTCTGCGAAACGCGCCGCGGCGAGGTGATCCGCTACGTCCAGCAGAAATACGGCCACGATCACGTCGCGCAGATCATCACCTTCGGTAAGCTGAAGGCCCGCGCCGTGCTGCGCGATACGGGCCGCATTTTGCAGATGAGCTACGGCCACGTCGATCGGCTGTGCAAGATGGTGCCGAACCATCCGACCGACCCCTGGACGCTGCCGCGCGCGTTGAACGGTGCTGCGGACTTCAAGCGCGAATACGACAACGACAACGAGGTGAAGCGCCTCGTCGACCTCGCGATGCAGCTGGAAGGCTTCCCCCGCAACTCTTCGACCCACGCGGCGGGCGTCGTGATCGGCGACCGGCCGCTGGCGCAGCTCGTCCCGCTCTACCGCGATCCGCGCTCGGACATGCCTGTGACGCAGTACGACATGAAGAATGTCGAAAGCTCCGGCCTCGTGAAATTCGACTTCCTCGGTCTCAAGACGCTTTCGGTCCTCAAGAAGGCGGTCGACCTGCTCAAGCGGCGCGAGATCGACATCGACCTCTCGACGCTCCCGCTGGACGATCCAAAAGTCTACGAACTGATGAAGGCGGGCAACACGGTCGGCGTGTTCCAGCTTGAATCGGAAGGTATGCGCCGTACGCTGACCGCCGTGAAGCCGACCAATTTCGGCGACATTATCGCGCTCGTTTCGCTCTACCGCCCGGGGCCGATGGACAACATCCCGCTATTCGGCAAGCGCAAGGCGGGCGAGGTGGCGATCGAATATCCGCACGCCAAGCTCGAGGGAATCCTCGCCGAGACATACGGCATCTTCGTTTATCAGGAACAGGTCATGCAGGCCGCGCAGATCCTTGCCGGCTATTCGCTCGGCGATGCCGACCTGCTGCGCCGTGCGATGGGCAAGAAGGTCCAGGCCGAGATGGACGCACAGCGCGAGCGGTTCGTCGAGGGCTGCAAGGAAGTTTCCGGCATCGAAAAACCCGAGGCGAATGCGCTGTTCGACTTGATCGACAAGTTCGCCGGCTACGGCTTCAACAAATCCCACGCCGCGGCCTATGCGCTGCTCGCCTATCAGACCGCCTGGCTCAAGGCGCATTACCCGGAAGAGTTCTTCGCCGCTTCCATGTGCTTCGACATGCATCAGTCGGAAAAACTGGCGGTCTTCGTCGACGACGCTCGGCGTAGCGGAATCAAGGTACTGCCGCCCGCGCTGAACCATTCCGAAGCAGAGTATAGCGTCGAACAGACCGACGATGGCTATGCCGTGCGCTATGCGCTGGCGGGCATTCGCAATGTCGGCGAACGCGCGATGGAGGCGATTGTCCATGAGCGGGAAGTAAGCGGGAAATTCGAGAGCTTGCAGGACCTGTTCGAGCGGCTGCCAAAAGGCTCGATGAATTCGCGTCAGCTGGAGGCGTTGATCTCAGCCGGCGCGCTCGACGAATTCGAGACCAACCGGGCGAAGCTGTTCGCCAACGCCGACATGCTGCTGGCTATCGCAGACGCTGCCGAGCGCGAGCGGTCGAGCGGGCAGGCGGCGCTGTTCGGCGGCGACAATGCGGCAAGCGAAGACACGCTCCGCCTCAAGGATGCCGATCCCTGGCCGCGCGCGGAGCAAATGGCGCGGGAGAAGGAGAACTTCGGCTTCTACTTTGCCGAGCACCCGGTCGAAGCCTGGCGCACCGTGGCGAGCGCGCAGGGTGCGCGCAGCTACGCCTCGCTGATGGCCAGCGGCGCCCCTACCGGCGGGCGGGCGGGCGCGGTGATGGCGGCCATGGTGGAGAAGGCGAGCAAGGGCACCACCAAGCGTGGCAAGCCCTTTATCCGCGCCGATTTCTCGGACAGCTCCGGCCAGTTCAGTGCCGCCTGTTTCGAAGAGGGGATGGTCGACCGTTTCCTCGAATGGGCCGATAACCAGACCTGCGTGAAGCTAGACGTCGAGCTCGACAGTCCGAGCCCCGACGAACCGCCGCGGATCACCGTGCGCGGCGCCGTGCCACTCGATGCAGTGAAGGGCAGCATGGCGATGCTCCTCACCCTCGAAGTCGCGAGCGTAGATGCATTGGCGGAACTTGCCATCGCGCTTCAAACTGCCGGGCAAGGCGGGGACGAGGTCATTGCCACTCTGCATACCGGCGATGCCGATCCGCCGGTGATGCATCTGGGCCGTACTTTTTCTATCGATGGCGAGCTTGCTGAACGCTTGGCAAGCGTGCCCGGACTTGCCAAGGTGCAACTGACCGCGCGACGGGGGAAGGCAAACTTGCGCCTCGTCGCCTGATATACCGGCGAGAGGAGAGTATATGTCGTCAGGCGCGATGCAGGATTGGACCATGCGGATTTCGCATGTGATCGACCATGCTGCGAGAGAAGCTTCCAATCGCGAGATCGTGACCCGCTGGGCCGATGGCAGCGAGACCCGCACCGACTGGGCGGGCATCCACCGCGACGCGCGCAAGATGGCGCAGGCACTGCAGGCGCTCGGCCTGAAGCCGGGGGACAAGGTCGCGAGCCTCGCGATGAACCATTCGCGCCACCTCGTCAGCTGGTTCGGGGTCGCGGGGATGGGCGGCGTGCTTCACACCTGCAATCCGCGCCTGTTCGAGGAGCAGCTGGAATACATCGTCGGCCACGCCGAGGATAAGGTGATGCTCTACGATGCAGCCTTCCAGCCGATCGTCGACAAGATGCGCGACAAGTGGCCGACTGTCGAACACTATATCTGCTTCGATCCGCCCGCGGGCAGCGATGCCACGGCTTTCGAAGACTGGATCGGCGAGCAGGATGGCGAGTTCGAGTGGGTCGCGGGCGACGAGCGCGATCCCTGCATGATCTGCTACACCAGCGGCACCACCGGCAATCCCAAGGGGGTGCAGTACGAGCATCGCTCCACCGTGCTCCACGCACTCGCCGGTTTGCAGCCGAGCACGTTCAATTTAAGCGCGTCCTCGGTCATGCTGCCGATCGTGCCGATGTTCCATGCGGCCAGCTGGGGCCTGCCCTATGCCGGCGCGATGGCGGGGATCAAGTTCGTGTTCAGCGCAGTCAACGATCCCGCGGTACTCGACGAGATGATGAAGAAGGAAGACGTGACGGACAGCGCCGGCGTGCCGACCGTCTGGTTGGCGCATTTCCAGTATTGCGACGCGCAGGGAATCGACCTGCCCAAGCTGCGCGCGGCGACTATCGGTGGCTCCGCAGCGCCGCGATTCATGATCGAGCGACTGATGAAGAACGGCACCCGCGTCCAGCACGCCTGGGGCATGACGGAAACCTCGCCGATCGGCACGGTCGGCGGCCCGACGGCGGATTGGGACGAGATGACTTTCGAGCAAAAGGTCGAGAAGACGATGAAGCAGGGCCGCCCCATTTTCGGTGTTGAGCTGCGCACGGTCGATCTCGACGATCGCACGAAGGTGCTGCCGCGCGATGGCGAAGCCTCGGGCGCGCTACAGATCCGCGGACCGTGGGTGGTGAAGCGCTATTTCAAGACCGAAGAAGACGCCCTCACCGCAGATGGCTGGTTCGACACCGGCGACGTCGCGATCCTGCATCCGGATGGCACGATGCAGATCACCGACCGCACGAAGGACGTCATCAAGTCGGGTGGTGAGTGGATCAGCTCGGTCGAGCTCGAGAATGCGGCCGTCGGCCACCCCGCCGTTGCCGAGGCGGCTTGCGTGGGCATCTTCCACCCCAAGTGGGACGAGCGCCCGGTACTGTTCGTGGTGAAGAAAGAAGGTAAGGACTGCACGGCGGAAGAGGTCGTAAACTTCCTCTCCGACAAGGTCGCCAAGTGGTGGCTGCCGGATGCGGTCGAATTCGTCGACAACATCCCGCACACCGCCACCGGGAAGATCAGCAAGAAGGACCTGCGCGATCGGTTCCGCGACTATACGTTCGCCTGACGCGGCCGTGCGTGCCGCGGTGGCGGAGGATGCCGCTGGGGTGCAGGCGATCTACGCACATCACGTCGCGCACAGCACGGCGACCTTCGATACCGAGGCTCCGGACACGGCGTTCTGGCGCGAGAAAATTGCGGCGGTCGCTGCGCGTGGCTGGCCGTTTCTTGTGGTAGAAAAAGACGGCGAAGTGGCGGGCTATGCCTATGCAACGCAATTCCGCGACCGCGCGGCCTATGTGCATACCTGCGAGGATAGCATCTACATCGCCGATTCGCAGCGCGGCGCCGGTCTAGGCTCGATCCTGCTGGCGACGTTGGTCGATGCTGCGGGCAAGGCCGGTTTCGAGCAGATGATCGCGGTGATCGGCGGTGGGGCGCCCGCCTCGGTGGCGCTGCACGGCAAGCTCGGCTTCGTGGAGGCAGGGCGGATGCGGCAGGTGGGCATGAAATTCGGACGGCGGCTCGATACAGTCTACATGCAGTTCGCCCTGCATAGACAAGCTGCGAGTTTCGCTCGGAAGACCTTTCAAGGAGTGTTCAAATGACTTGCTTTCGCCCTGTTTTCGCATTGGCCCCGCTGGCGTTGATCGCCTGCGCGCACGCTGCTTCAGCCGGCACCATCGACGTGTCTAAGACCCCATGGTGCGGCTGCTGCAGCGAATGGATCGAGCGGATGCGCGATGCCGGTTTCGAAATGATTGCGCGCGATGTCGAGAACACGGCGCCTGTCGCGGATGCAGCAGGCGTACCCGCCAATCTGCGTAGCTGCCACACTGCGAAGGTCGGAGGGTATGCGATCGAAGGCCATGTGCCTGCCGAAGACATACGGCGCCTGCTCGACGAGAAGCCGGATGCCGTCGGCCTCGCCGTGCCGGGCATGCCCATCGGCTCTCCCGGGATGGAGGTGGCAGGGCGCAACCAGACCTACCAGACTGTCCTGATCATGCGTGACGGGAAGCACCGCGTATGGGCGACCCATGAAGGGACAGCCGAAGCCCACAAGCACTGAGCACGATCGAATACGGAGAGACGATTTGACCAATTACATCGACCCGAGCCGCGCCAACTTCGACGCTTTCAAGGCCCTCCCGCGCGACGAGCCGATCCACATGCTCAACCTGCTGCTCTATCGCGACCAGGCCGAGTATCCCGAGGGGCACGAGCATCATGGCAACGGCTGGAGCGGCCGCCGCGCCTATGAGGAATATGGCAAGACCAGTGGCCCGATCTTCCGCCGCGTTGGCGGCTCCATCGTGTGGCGCGGCGCGTTCCAGACGATGGTGACCGGGCCGGACGAACGGCGTTGGCACGACGGCTTCGTAGCGCATTATCCAAACAGCGGAGCCTTCTTCGAGATGATCAAGGATCCGGAGTACCAGAAAGCGGTAGTCAATCGGACGGCAGCGCTGGTGGACAGCAGGCTGGTGCGGTTTGCACCGGGTGAGGCGGGTGAGGGGTTCTAGGTGACGTTGTTGGGAAGCGGTAAAGCTAGGTAAGTTCTCTCACTTGGATTCGGCCTACGATCTCACCCCATTCGTCGCCATCGAATTCCACGATTTTGCCAATCTGAAAGACCTCGCGTTCGTTGAAGGTGTCGATGGCACGAGGCTTGGCCAGAGGATCGTTCGCCTTGCACATCACAACATAGCCTGAATGCGAGTCACGGACCGTGTCCAAGTGTCTCAAGCGCTCACGGTAGCCGAGGTTCTCAGGATTCTCAGCATATCGGCTGTGGTGCGCCAGCCTCACATACTGCTTACCCTGTTTGTTCAACGTTTGATCTTGCCAAGCGCGCAGGAATACTCGCTTCCTTGCGCCATCCATGCCGCCCCAAGACCATCGGCTGTTCGCTAGTGGCGCTCCTAGTCTTGCGAAGAAAGAAGTTATCGACATCGGGCGATGTTAGAAACCGCTCAAAGCAAACGCAACTGCCCGCCCATTGCGGGTGGCCGGAACTGCGTGCAATCGAGCTCGAACTTCGCCTTGCCGATTCCGGCGCGTTTGCAGGCGAGGCGGAAGCGGGCGCGGAAGAGGTCGGCCCAGACGCCGGTGGGGCGCAGGCGGCTGAAGAAGTTCGGATCGTTGTCCTTGCCGCTGCGGATCGACTGGACGATGCTCATCACCTTGTCGCCGCGCCCGGGATAGTGGACCGAAAGCCATTCGCGGAACAGCGGGGCGACCTCGTGCGGCAAGCGCAGCGGGATCCAGCCGCAGCTGTCGACGCCCATCGCCGCAGCGCGCTGGACGATCTCTTCCATAAATTCGTCCGTAATTGCCGGGATCACCGGCGCGACCGAGCAATGGGTGGGTACGCCAGCTTCGGCCAGTTTGCCGAGCGCCTGCAATCGCTTGGCGGGCGATGCTGCGCGCGGTTCGAGCTTGCCAGATAACTTCGAATCGAAAGTGGTCACCGACATCGCCACCGCCACCAGCCTGCGCTCGGCCATCTGGGTGAGCAAGTCGAGATCGTCGAGCACGCGGTCGGATTTGGTGGTGATCGTCACGGGATGGCGCGCGTCGAGGCACACCTCCAGCACAGCGCGCGTGATCCGGTAATCGCGCTCGATCGGCTGGTAGGGATCGGTATTGGTACCCATCGCGATCGGCTTCGGACGGTATTTCGGTTTGGCCAGCGTGGCGCGCAATATTTCGGCGGCATTGGGCTTGGCGAACAGCTGTGTCTCGAAGTCCAGCCCGGGCGACAGGTCGTGATAGGCGTGCGTGGGCCGCGCAAAGCAATAGACGCAGCCATGCTCGCAGCCGCGATAGGCGTTGATCGAGCGGTCGAAGAAGATGTCCGGCGACTGGTTGAAGCTGAGGATGGTTCTGGGCCGCTCTTCGGTCACATGAGTGCGCAGCTTCACCGGCGGGCCGTCAAGTGCCTCCATGTGGTCGCGCCAATCACCATCGGTCTCGCGCGTGGCGAGGCCGAAGCGCGTAGGCACGCTGGCCGACTGCGCGCCGCGTCCGGCTATGGCTGGCTCAAACCGCTTGTCCATGGGTAGAACATAAGCGGAACACGTGAGTCTGTCGAGTGGTTAGCCGAGCGAAATCTGCAAACCCGCTCCGCCGAGCCACAAGCCGATCAGCAAGACCGATTCCCAGCCGATCCCGCCGGGTCCCTGTCGTTCGCGCCGGAGCAGGCCGAGCAGGAGAATGCCCGTCATCAGGATCGATAGCGAGATCCAGAATACGCTGCGCTCGCTCATCGCATTGTAGATGCTGCCTTCGCGATAGGCGACGTCGCTGGCGGCAATGAACAGCGCGTCGAACATATTGCCGCCGATGATCCCGCCGACGGCCAGCTGTAACGCACCCTTGCGGACGGCGGCGATGGTAGTGACCAGTTCCGGCAAGGAGGTGACGATGGCGGTGCCCAGCGCCCCGACGACACCCTGCGATATGCCGAGCCTGCCCGAGAGTTCCAGTCCGGCAGTCCCCACGACATAGCCGCACAAGCCAACCACGGCGACCATGCTTCCAAAGATCGCGAAAAGCAGAGCCAGGGGCCGCCGGTCATTGCACTCGTCGTCGTCCTCGTCGCGCGTAGCGTCGGTCTTTCGCGGCAGCCACATCGGCCGCTGCTTGATCCGGTGCGCGTTATGAAGGCCGACGAGATAGACCATGACCAGCACCGGGGTCAGCGGGTTGACTCCGAGGATCGCGAATGGCGGCGATACCCAGGCCATGATCGGCAGGATCATGAGAACGATCAGCACCGTCGACTGGCCCAGATTCACCGGGCTGGCTGCTGCGTGCTCCAGATTGACCTTCCGATAGGCGACATCGGCCACGGCCAGGAACATGGTCTGGGCGGCGATCCCGCCCATCGCGTTGGACACGGCCAGATCGGGCGCGCCGCTCGCCGCTGTACTGGCGGATGTGACGATGCCGGCGATGCTCGTGCCTGCGCCCAGCAGCACCGATCCGACCAGCGCTTCGCCGAAGCCGGTGCGGTCGGCCAGCGTGTCTGCCAGCCCCGCCATGCGCGTACCCACCAGTGCGATGAGTACGGCCGCGCCGCCGAACAGGATCATCAGAGTTTGCGTCGAAAAGGCCGTTATCTCGGACAGTTTGCTCCCCCGGATGCGTGCCCGAAGGACGCGCGGGAGGCCGAGCAGTTCCTAGCGTTCGCGCAGCCGGGGCATAAGGTCGACGAAGTTGCAGGGCCGGTTGCGGCTGTCCAGCTGTTCGGCAAGGATCATGTCCCAGCCATCCTTCACCGCGCCGTTCGATCCGGGCAGGGCGAAGATATAGGTCCCGCGCGCTACCACACCGCAGGCGCGGCTTTGCACCGTGCTGGTGCCGATGGTCTTGTAGCTGAGCCAGCGGAACAGCTCTCCGAAGCCGGGGATATCCTTGCTTTTTACCCGGTCGAGCGCCTCGGGCGTCACATCGCGCCCGGTCAGCCCCGTGCCGCCGGTGGTGATGACGCAATCGATGGCCTCGTCGTCGATCCAGCGGTGGAGGTGCGCGGCGATCTCCTCGGTGCTGTCACGGCTGATCTCGCGCGTGGCGAGCGTGTGCCCGGCCGCTTCGATCCGTTGGGCTAGCGTGTCACCCGAGGTGTCGTCGGCCAGTGTGCGGCTGTCCGACACCGTCAGCAGTGCGATGTTGACCGGCTTGAACTCGCGGCTTTCGTCGATAGCCATTGCGCGCCCTCCTACTTGGCCCGGGGGAATTGCGGCCAGTCGTTCTCGGCAAGCTCGATCCTGCTGGGCGCAGGGGCTGCGGCCTGTCGCAAATACATCCAGTAATTGCGCATCACGATGGCGACATAGCTGCGCGTTTCCCAATAGGGCAGCGATTCCATGTAGAGCAGCGGATCGTCCTGGTGGCGAACCTCGCTTTCCCAGCGCGCCACCGGCGTGGGACCGGCGTTGTAGGCTGCCATAACCTTGGGCAGCTTACCTTGCGTGTAGCGCGCCGACCCTAGCGCTTCGAGCGTACGCTGACCAAACGCCAGATTGACTGCCGGGTCCTTCAGATCCGCACCGCTGCTCATGTTGATGGAGGCCGCATATTCGCGATATGTGATCGGCATGATCTGCATCAAGCCGATGGCACCGGCCGGGCTGACCACGCGCTCGCGAAAGTTCGATTCCTGCAAGGCGTGCGCGAAGGCGAGGGCCGGGTCGATGCGCCACCCGCCGATCGGCTCGCGGAAGGTCACCGGATATTTGAGGCTCGGCGGAGAGCCGGTGCGCGGCGGGGCGTTGTACGCCATGAAATTCTGCGTGCCGGTAAGGCCGAGTGCGCGGGCAAGCCTGCCCAGCGCTGCGAAATCGTCCGGGTCGCCGGTGCGGACCAGCCAGCGCAATGCTTCGTCGGCTTGCTCGCGCTGGCCGATCTCTGCGAGCATGACGGCATTGCGCGCTGCTTCCTCCCGCGAGAGGCGCTGCCAGTCGTCCTGAGTCAAATCGGGCGTGGTATGCGTATCGGGCAGAGGCTTCCCGAGCCGCTCATGCGCGATCATGCCATAGAGCGTGTCCGGAAAGCGCGCTGCGCCACGCAATTGCTCGGCAGCGTCTTCGGGCTGGCGACACCGGACCAGCGCGCGGCCGGCCCAGTAATAGGCAGCGCTGGACAGCTCCGGATTATGTGCCGCACCTGCACTCCGCCCGAAAGCCGCTGCGGCGCGGGCGCAATCGCCGAGGCGCCATGCGGCAAGGCCCGCTACCCAGTCGCCTTCCGCGACCCACGCTCCGCTACCGCCGTTGCGAACCGTCTCCGCGATGGCCGAGGCCTGCGCATCGCGGTTCTCGATGTAATAGCTCCACGCGACCCGCTGCCGCCACTCGGCGCGGGCTTCGGACGATAGCGTCGCATCGACCCCGTCGAGCAGGAGGCGCGCGCCGTCGGGATCGTCGTTGCGAATATGCCCGAGAATGGCCTCGCTCACCGCTTGCGGCATGGTGCCGTCGCTCACCGTGCGCGGCAGAGTGCGGCGGGTGATGCCGGACTGACGGACGAGGCGCTGCTCGCGCTGCAGATTGTAGTCCCCTTGGAGCCCGCGCGTCTGGCCGAGCCGGACGATATTCTCGGCATCCGGCAGGTCGCGGTAGTCCGCCAGCCACGCCTCGATCCGCTCCAGCGGAATCCGCGGGCTTTCAGGATGGAGGTAGTAATGCGCAAGCGCCGCACCGTGCAGCGGCCCGGTCTCGCGTTGCGCCAGAAGGATCTCCACCCGGTCCCAGTTGCGCGCATCGATCGCTTCGTAGAGCGAGCCGTAATAGCCGCGATCCTCGGTTGACAGCAGGCGCGGCAGGGCCTCCGCATGCGCGCGGGTGAAATAGTCGACGCTGCTCTGCTGCGCCGCGGCGGGGGTGGCGGAAAATGCGCCTGCCACCAGGGCGAGCGCGAGTGTCGGTCGTTTCGTCATGCGGTCCATTCCAGCCATCGTTGCCACAAATTCGCGCGCCGCGCGGCGCTTCTGGCAATCTGCGAAAAGTCGGGAGCGGCGAGAATGGGCAGGTTCTTGTCGCCACACTCCAGCACCAGAGGGTCGCGCACGTTTTCGGGTGCGATGTCGAAGAGCGCCAGTTGCGCCCGACCGATCGCGAGCACGCGCTCAGGCGCGGCGAGCGCCAGATGGTGGCGCGTCACGTCGCCCAGGCCGCGCGCGCCGAGCGAGTTCCATTCCGGCAAGGCCATGGGCGCGGGAAGCGCGCTCGCCACGTAGACCTCATGCGCGCCAATGCCCATCGCCTGCAGCATGGCGGTGAGAAGCTTGCCCGCGCCGCCGGTCAGCAGACCCTCGGCGTCATCCGGCTCGGGTTGCGAGACGAGAATGCAGAGTTTTGCTCTCGCGACGCCCCGCGGTGGCACTCGGCGGTCGAGCGATCCCTCGGCCAACGAAGGCTCCGCCATCCACCATTCGCGAAATTTTTCGAGGCTGCCGGGCCAGTTCTGCCGCACCCCGCCTATTTGTGGGCCTGCGTCCTGCTGCAAGGCGCGCGAGAGCGGTGTCGCGGGCGGAGGTGGCGGGGCGGCGGGTTTCGGAGCCGCTACGGCATCGTCGCTCTCGGGCTCTGCCAGCCATTCGGTCGGTGTTTCGGAATAATCGAAGTCGACCCCCGCCTCGCGCCACCACGCGATCGCCCCTTCCAGCGCCTCGGCTGCGTCGAAATCGCGGGTTTCGGGGGTATCGGCCTGCATCATCGTGTCGGCGCAGGTCTTGACCTCTAACGCCCCAGCAATCAAGGCATCCGCAACACATTTAGCGACGAAAAGAGAGAGACATGAGCGAACGCGAATCCATGCCCTGCGACGTCGTCATCATCGGCGGCGGGGTCGCCGGGATGGCGGCAGCGATCCGGCTGAAGCAGATCAACGAGGATTTGGAAGTCGTCGTGCTCGAGAAGGGCAGCGAAGTCGGCGCGCATATCCTGTCGGGCGCGGTCGTCGATCCCAAGGCGCTGAACGAGCTGTTCCCGGACTGGCGCGACATGGATTGCCCGATGGCGGAAACGCCGGTGACGGAGAATCACCACTGGGTCCTGTCCGGTACTGGCATGTCCGAAATGGCGGAAGTCCTGCTGCCGCCCTTCATGCGCAACGACGGCAATTACACCGGCTCGCTCGGCAATCTCACCCGCTGGCTGGGCGAGCAGGCCGAGGGGCTGGGCGTGATGGTCTTCCCCGGCTTTCCGGCCGCCGAAGTGCTGTTCGACGACAACGGCGCGGTGTCCGGCGTGGTCACGCAGGATATGGGCATTGCCGAGGACGGCAGCCAGAAGGGCGATTACCAGCCCGGCATGGAAATCCACGCGAAATACACGCTGTTCGCGGAAGGCGCGCGCGGCAACCTCACCAAGAAGATGAAAGCCAAGTTCGACCTGGAGGCGGATTGCCAGCCGCAGGTCTACGGCCTCGGCATCAAAGAATTGTGGGACATCGATCCCGCCAAGCACGAGCCGGGCCGCGTGATCCACACGCAAGGCTGGCCGCTTAGCGAGACCGGCACCTGGGGTGGCGGCTTCATCTACCACCAGGCGGGCGGGCAAGTCGCGATCGGCTTCGTCACCGCGCTCGATTACAAGAACCCCTACGTCTCGCCCTACCAGGAATTCCAGCGCTGGAAGCATCACCCCGATGTCGCCGCGATCCTCGAAAGCGGCAAGCGCGTGGCCTATGGCGCGCGCGTCATCAACGAAGGCGGCTGGCAGTCGGTGCCGAAGCTCGCTTTCCCGGGCGGCGCGCTGATCGGCTGCGCGGCCGGCTTCGTCAACGTGCCGCGCATCAAGGGCAGCCATACCGCGATGAAGAGCGGGATGCTGGCCGCCGAAAGCGTCGCCGCGGCGATTGCCGACGGCCATGAGCACACCGAGCTGATGGATTACGATGCGAACCTGCGCGACAGCTGGATCGCCAAGGAACTCAAGCTGGTCCAGAACGCGCAGCCCGCCGTCGCCAAATGGGGCGAGGACATTGGCACGGTGCTGGCCGGGATCGACATGTGGATGCGCACGCTCAAGATAGGCCTGCCGATCAGCATGAAGCACCACCGCGATCACGAGATGCTCGAACGCGCGGACCTGCACTCGCCGATCGCCTATCCAAAGCCCGATGGCGTGCTGAGCTTCGACAAGCTAACCAATGTGAGCTTCAGCTACACCAACCACGCGGAGGACCAGCCGGTCCACCTCAAGGTGCTCGATCGCGAACTCCAGCGCGAAAGCGAGTTCGAGGTCTTTGACGGCCCTTCCAACCGCTATTGCCCAGCCGGGGTTTACGAGTGGATCGTCGAGGACGGCAAGGAGCCCAAGTTCCAGATTAACTCGCAGAACTGCGTCCACTGCAAGACCTGCGACATCAAGGACCCGAACCAGAACATCGAATGGACCACGCCCGAAGGCGGCGGCGGGCCGAACTATCCGAATATGTGAGGTGAGACGTTTACGTGCACAATGAATGACTTTGTCACCAGAGCCTCATTGCCGCGGATCATTTCGCTCGCGGGCGCATGTTTATTGTGCGCGGCTGGTGGTCTTTGGATGGCAGGAATCTTCGGTGAACCCCCGCCATCTAGGCGCTTTTCACCTGAAACGGGCGTGGCGTTTGGATGGTTCGTCGCAGCCTTTTTCGGGTTGGCTTTTTTCGCCATAGCTAGGCAGCTGTCTAGAGAGTCAGAACTATTGGTTTTGAATGCGCAGGGTCTGAGATCGGCACAATGGTCAGAGCAAACGATACCTTGGGTAGAACTAGAAGAAGTCTCAACTTGGTCCCATAATAGAAGCGCAAGCATCGTCCTTCATCTCCGTGATCCAAGTCTTTTTCCGGGGCGAGGTGTACGTGGATGGCTTGCGGGTGTGAACCGGAGCCTCACGGGAGGGGACGTAGCCATCGCCATGACAATTTCCGATAAAACGGTCGAAGAAACGCTCAATGCAATCGAGCATTTCCGCGCCGCCGTGCGCTAGATGCCCGCGGTCCCGTGCGCGAAACCGCCTTTGCCAAGATCAACCTCGCGCTGCACGTTCGCAGGCGGCGGGACGACGGCTATCACGAACTCGAAACGCTGTTCGCCTTCGTCGACGCGGGGGATGTGCTGAGTGCCAGCAGCGCCGAGCAGGACAGCGTGCAGGCGGTCGGGGAATTCGCGGGCGGGCTGGATGATCCGTTCGACAATCTTGTCGCCAAGGCACTGGGCAAGCTACCGCGCGCCGAAGGGCTCGCCATCATGCTTGAGAAGAACCTGCCGGTCGCGGCGGGGCTGGGCGGGGGGTCGGCCGATGCCGGGGCCGTGTTCCGCATCGTGTGCGAGCGGTTCGGTCTGCCCGACGACTGGCAGGAGCGTGCCGCCGCGCTCGGGGCAGACGTCCCGGCCTGTGTCGAGAGCCGCACCTGCATCGGGCGCGGGACGGGGACCGAGCTCGAACCGGCGGACGATAGCCTAGCGGGAACCCCTGTGCTGCTGGTCAACCCGCGCCTGCCGCTATCGACCGGGCCGGTGTTCAAGGCATGGGACGGCACCGACCGCGGGCCGATGCCGTTGGGCGACGCGCGGACCATCGCGTTGGAAGGTCGCAACGACCTCGAAGCGCCAGCCATCGAACTGTGCCCCAAGATCGCCAATGTGCTCGCCGCAATGCGCGGAACTTCGCCGTTTCTCGCCCGTATGTCTGGTTCGGGCGCGACGTGTTTCGCGCTGTTCGAGAATGAAACAGCGCGGGACCAGGCCGCGGCACGCATCGCCGCCGACCACCCCGGCTGGTGGCAGATGCAAGGGAACCTCAGATGATCGACGGCCTTCCGTACCGCCAGGTTGGTATGGACACGATCCGCCCCGGCGGATTGATCTGCGTGGCGGACCACGCCTCCAATTTCGTGCCGGAGGGCATCGATCTCGGCATCGATCGCAAGCTGCTGAACGATCACATCGCCGTCGATATCGGAGTGGGCGGCATCGCCGACCGGCTCGCGCGCCGCCACAATATCCCCGCCCATATCGCCACCGTCAGCCGCCTCGTCTGCGACTTCCATCGCAAGGAAGACGAACCTGCCGTCGTACCGACCGAGAGCGACGGGCACCTGATCCCCGGCAATATCGGTGCCGATGTCGAGAAGCGCCTCGACCTCTACCACCGGCCCTACCACACTGCGCTGGCGAGCTTCATTGCGGATGCCAGGCCGAAGATTATCATCGCGCTGCACAGCTTCACGCCTAGCCTCGCCAGCAGCGACGAGGAGCGTCCGTGGGAGGTCGCTCTGCTTTACAATCAGGACAATACGGCAGCGCGTCATGCGATCCGCCTGTTCGGCGAGCAGGGGCTGACCGTGGGCGAGAACGAGCCCTATTCGGGCAAGCAGCTCAACGCCACGATGGATCGCCATGCGGAGGCGAACGGCATCCCCTATTGCACTGTGGAGATCCGGCAGGACCAGATCGATACGCCCGCGGGCCAGGCGCGCTGGGCGGTGATGCTGGCCGATGTGCTGGGGCGCGTCGCCTTGGAGGTATGAGGGGCGAAGTTTGCGCGGGGCCAAGCAAAAGCTGTTTCGCACAGCCTCCGGCGTATTCTAGAACTCTAAGGCCGTTCCGTTCGGACTGAGCTTGTCGAAGTCCCGCATTTTTCTTCCGGCACCGCGCCACAGGTGAAGTGCGGCCCTTCGACAAGCTCAGGGCGAACGGGTATCTCGTGTTCGACCAAGAGGAAGACAGATGCCCCAATACCGCTCCCGCACCACTACCCATGGCCGCAATATGGCGGGCGCGCGCGGTCTTTGGCGTGCGACGGGGATGAAAGACGGCGATTTCGGCAAGCCGATCATCGCGGTGGTGAACAGCTTTACACAGTTTGTCCCCGGACATGTCCACCTGAAGGACCTCGGCCAGCTCGTTGCGCGCGAGATCGAGGCAGCGGGCGGCGTCGCCAAGGAATTCAACACCATAGCGGTCGATGACGGGATTGCGATGGGCCACGACGGCATGCTCTATTCGCTGCCCAGCCGCGACCTGATTGCCGACAGCGTCGAATACATGGTCAACGCCCACTGCGCCGATGCGATGGTGTGCATTTCCAATTGCGACAAGATCACGCCGGGCATGCTGATGGCAGCGATGCGGCTGAACATTCCGGCGGTCTTCGTCAGCGGCGGGCCGATGGAAGCCGGCAAGGTCGTGGTGAAGGGCAAGGAAGTCGCGCTGGACCTTGTGGACGCCATGGTCGCCGCAGCGGATGAATCCTATACCGACGAGGAAGTGACCGCGATCGAGCAGAACGCATGCCCGACGTGTGGCAGCTGCTCGGGCATGTTCACCGCCAATTCGATGAATTGCCTGACCGAGGCGCTGGGCCTGTCGCTCCCCGGCAACGGCTCGACTCTCGCGACGCACTCCGACCGCCAGAGCCTGTTCGAGCGGGCGGGGCGGCTCGTGGTGACTCTGGCCAAGCGCTATTACGAGGAGGACGACGAAAGCGTCCTGCCGCGCACCATCGCCAGTTTCGAAGCCTTCGAGAACGCGATGAGCCTCGACATCGCGATGGGTGGCTCGACCAACACAGTGCTTCACTTGCTCGCTGCAGCGAATGAAGCGGGGGTCGACTTTACCATGGAAGACATCGACCGGCTGAGCCGCAAGGTGCCATGCCTGTCCAAGGTGGCCCCGGCCAAGAGCGATGTGCACATGGAAGACGTCCACCGCGCGGGCGGCATCATGTCGATCCTCGGCGAGCTGGAAAAGGCCGGCCTGCTCCACACCGCGCTGCCGACCGTGCACAGCCCCACCATGGGCGATGCGCTGGACGATTGGGATATCGGGCGCACACAGAACAACAAGGTGCGCGAGTTCTACTCTGCCGCGCCCGGCGGCGTGCCGACGCAGACCGCCTTCAGCCAATCGCGCCGCTGGGAAGAGCTCGACCTCGACCGCGAGAACGGCGTCATCCGCAGCGCCGAGCATGCCTTCAGCCAGGACGGCGGCCTTGCCGTGCTCTACGGCAATATCGCGCGCGACGGATGTATCGTGAAGACCGCTGGGGTTGATGAAAGCATCCTCACCTTCTCCGGCCCGGCCAGGGTCTACGAAAGCCAGGACGATGCCGTGACCGCAATTCTCACCGGCCAAGTGGTCGAGGGCGACGTGGTTGTCATCCGCTACGAAGGGCCACGCGGCGGGCCGGGGATGCAGGAAATGCTCTACCCGACCAGCTATCTGAAATCGAAGGGCCTTGGCGCGGATTGTGCGCTGCTCACCGACGGCCGCTTTTCCGGAGGGACCTCGGGCCTTTCGATCGGCCATGTCTCGCCCGAAGCCGCAGAAGGCGGAGCGATCGGGTTGGTCGAGGAGGGTGATGTCATCGCCATCGACATTCCCAATCGCAGCATCACGCTGGAAGTTTCCGACGAGGAATTCGATCGCCGCCGCGCCGCGATGGACGCCAAGGGCGACGACGCTTGGGCTCCCGCTGCTCCGCGCGAGCGCCGGGTGACCGATGCGCTGAAAGCCTATGCTGCGATGACGACCTCGGCGGCGCGCGGCGCGATCCGCGACGTTTCGCAGATCAGGCGCCGCTGAGGCTTGCCCCGCGCGGCGCGGCGTGGCAGCCGCAGGGTATGAGATTCCGAGCCTCTACCTACGCTGCCGCCGAAGCGCTGTGTCTTGCGGCAATCCTCGGGGCCTGCTCGGAGGGGCAGGGCGTGGCCGAGGAGGGCGCTGAGCCGGTGCTTTGCGCGCTGGAAGGCGAGGGCGAGTGGTCCGACGACTGCCGCCTCGAAACCGCACGGGTCGGCGGGGCCAATGTCTTCGTCATTCGCCATCCCGACGGCGGCTTTCGTCGTCTCGTCGAGCACGGTGACGGTTTCGCCAGCGTCGACGGATTCGAGACTGCGCGAAGCGAAGTCCGCGAGGGAAGGATTTACGTGACCATCGGCGACGACCGCTACAATTTCCCGGCGCAGGCGTCGCAGTGAGTCCGACTGCAGTCCTCAGCGTCGAAGCCATGCGCGCGGCCGAGCAGGCGGCAATGGACACCGGGACAAGCGAGTGGGAACTCATGCAGCGGGCTGGCAAAGGCGCCGCCCGATGGGTGATGCGGATGGCTGCGGGGCGACCCGTGACTGTGCTCTGCGGTCCGGGCAACAATGGCGGGGACGGCTATGTCATCGCCGATTGCCTGCATTTGAAGGGCTACAAGGTGCGCGTCGTCGCCCCCGTGGAGCCGGAAAGCGAAACGGCGCGCAAGGCACGAGCCGCTTTCGAGGGCGAGGTTGTTGGCTGCGCGGCTCTGAGCGATCCGGTCGTGGTCGACTGCTTGTTCGGTTATGGTCTGTCTAGAAGGGTCGAGGGCGAGTTTGCGACCCTGCTCGAAGAACTCGCCGCAAGCGATTGTTATAAAATAGCTATAGATGTGCCGAGCTCGGTCGAAAGCGATACGGGATCGGTCCTCGGACCGCTGCCGCACTACGATCTTACGCTCGCGCTCGGTGCCTGGAAGCAAGCCCATTTCCTGATGCCCGCGATTGCCTTGATGGGCGCATTGCGTTGTGTCCCGCTCGGCCTCGCGCTGGACGAGGCAAACGATCGAATGGCGTCGGTGCCGCGACTGACAGCGCCGGCGGCAGACAGCCACAAATATCGGCGTGGGTTACTGGGGGTGGTAGCAGGCGCAATGCCCGGTGCCCCGCTCCTGTCGGCCGAGGCGGCGATGCATGCGGGTGCAGGGTATGTGAAGCTGGTGAGTGACCACTCGCATCCCGATGCACCGGCGGATCTGGTAATCGAGCAGGACCTTGAGGCCGTGCTCGAAGATGAGCGGATATCGGCAGTGCTGATCGGGCCGGGTCTCGGGCGCGACCGACGTGCGCGCGACCGGCTATCGAGGGTCTTGCGAAGCGGCCAGCCATGCGTACTCGATGCAGACGCTCTGCACCTCTTGCGCCCAGACATGCTGAAAGAAATCGACGTCACGAAGCTCTGCCTGACGCCGCATGAGGGCGAGCTTGCGACGCTGTGCGAAAGTTTCGACGTTACGGCGCAAAGCAAGCTCGACCGCGCAAAGGGGTTGCACGACGTCACCGGAATGACCGTGCTCGCCAAGGGACCGGACACCGTGCTGGCGGGCCGCGAAAGCATGCGCTTTTTCCCGCGCGGATCGAGCTGGCTCTCGGTGGCAGGCAGCGGCGATGTTCTCGGCGGCATCGTGGCCTCACGACTGGCGGTGCATTCGGACACGATGCGCGCTTGCGAGGAAGGCGTCTGGCTGCATCACGAGGCGGCACGGCGGGCCGCCCCGGCTTTCTCGGCAAGCGATCTGGCGAGCGCGGTAAAGCACGCCATGGCGGCATTCCTGTGAGCGAAGGCGAACCGATCCAGCGCATTGCCGCGCGCGGCGATGGCGTCACGGCCTCCGGTCGTCATGTCACGGGTGGTGTCCCGGGTGACGTTGTGCAGCCCGACGGAACGCTCGAAGCAGGACCGCAGCATGTCGAACCGCCGTGCCGTCACTTCGCCGTAGCGCAGGATAGGGGCTGCGGTGGCTGCCAACTGCAGCATGCTGGCGAGGACGCGCTGCGCCAGTTCGTCACCGACCGCGTGCTGCATGCGGCGCAGGGGCAGGGTATCGAGGCGCACGACGTGCTGCCCACCCATCTTTCGCCGCCGGCGACGCGTCGCCGCGCGACACTGCACGGATTGCGTAAAGGCAAGAGCGCAGCGCTGGGATTCCGAGGAGCGCGCTCGCACCGGATCGTCGACCTGCGGGAGTGTCCGGTCCTCCTGCCGGAGCTTGCCGCACTGGTGCCCCCGCTAAGGCAGCTTATAGCCGCCTATGCCGACCGCCAGCCGGTCGATGTCGAGTTGACGATGGTCGATCAGGGCGTCGATTGCACGATCAAGGGGATCGAGGCCGAGGGCTTGGCAGCTACCGAAGCGCTGCTCGATTTCGCGCGGGAATGCGGTCTGGCGCGATTGTCGCTCGATCGCGGGTACGGCGCGGAAACCCAGTGGGAGCCGCAACCGGCCACCATCACGCTCGGCCAGGTTCCGGTCGCTTTTCCGCAGGGCAGCTTTCTCCAGCCGACGGCGGATGGCGAGAATGCGGTGATGCATGATGCCAGGGCATTTCTGGAAGGCGCGAATACTATTGGCGATCTGTTCGCAGGGCTCGGCACATTCGCATTTGCGCTGGCTGGACCTGCCAAGGTGCTGGCCGTGGAGGCCGCCCGCGATGCGCACCTCGCTTGCAAAATCGCAGCCAATGGACGCGGCCTGCCCGTCCATGCGATGCACCGCGACCTGTTCCGCAATCCCCTGCAGCCCGATGAGGCAAGTCGGTTCGGCGCGCTCCTGCTCGATCCGCCGCGTGCAGGGGCGCGAGAGCAGATCGCCCAGATCGCGGCTAGCGAGGCCATCCGAGTCGCCTATGTGAGCTGCAATCCGGCCAGTTGGGCGAAGGACGCGCACACGCTGGTCGATGCGGGTTTCCGGCTCGAAAAACTGCGCCCGGTCGGCCAGTTCCGCTGGTCGACCCATGTCGAGCTGACCAGCTACTTCACCCGCGGCTAGGCTCTCAGCGCTTCGAGCAATTGCGCTCGGAGCCAGCCATGCGCTGCATCACCCGCATAGGCATGGCCCGCATTCGGGCAGCGACGGATGCGCGTATCCGCGCTGTCCCATTGCTCGGCGAAATGCAGGGCGGTGCGGTCGTTTTCGGCGAGCAGTATCGTCACCGGCCCGAGGAAAGCAGCAAGCCCTTCCCGGGCTTCCTCGGCAAGCGATGAAGGAGCGGGCGGTGGCTGGGTCGCCCGGCCGATGCCACGAACCAGCTTTCCCAAGTCGACCTTGCCGGTGAGCAGTCGCTTCAGTTCGGCAGGACTGGTCAGCTTGCGGGCATAGCGCGACCGGATAGCGGCGGGCGAGGGTGTGGTGTCGGTTTCGTCGTCGATCACCCAGGGATTGCTCAACACAAGGGCATCGCACTCGGCACCACTCGTCAGCATGAGCGCGGTTGCCGCATCGCAATTGCCGAAAGCGACCACGCGCTCCACCTGCGGGGCGAGAGCGCGAAAGGCGAGCAAGGCTGCCGCGATGTCCTTGCGACACTTGCGATAGCCGCGGTTTTCGCCCTCGCTATCGCCGATCCCGCGACGATCGAAGCGGAAGACGGGAAAGCCCTTCGCGGCGATCTCGCCGGCGATCCGTGAAGCGCCGTTGAATGCGCCCGCCCGCACCTCGTTTCCTCCGCTCACCATCAACAGGCCGGTCGTGCCGGGCGCGTTGTCGAGCGTGGCTCCGCAGCGTTTGCCCTGGCATTCGAAGATCAGCGGGAGCCTGCTCATGGCAGGTCAATCCGGTCGACAATCATGGCAGCCAGCGCCTGGGCCTGTGCAGGATCGAAGCTGGGCTCCGCGCGCAACCAAAGCGGGCTTCCGCCGATTTCTTCCTGCGTTATGGGCAGGTGGTGTGGGGACGTGTTTGATTCGTTCGCGGCCAGCTCGTTCACGAGATCGGGTCCGAACGACCAGCCGGCCAGCGTGACGCCTTCTTTGCAACCTCGGGCGATCAGCTCATTTGCAGTGACAGCCTGATTGGCTTCGCGGGCGGATATCTGTCCCGCGCGTGCAAGGCGGGATAGGACGGACCTTGGTTTTACAGGCTCGTACGCCCAGCCGGGCAAGTCTCTAGGCGCCACCAGACAGCCGGACCGCACCCCGAGTACATGGGTCGCCTGCACGTGCGCCGCCGCGCTTGCAGCGGCATCCCGCCAGCCGGAAAAGCTTTGCTTTGCATGCAGAGCAGGGCTTTCGTTGCAGCCGGGCAGATCGGGGCAGAAGCAATCGACGCTCGACTGATCGAGAATTCTCATGGTTTCAACGATTTGTCGGCGCATCTTGCTGGCCTCGTCGAACAGCGGCATCACCACCAATAGGCGGTGCTCGCGCTTGCGATCGAAGCCCAGCAGCATTTCGTCCGCCGTCGCCCCGGAAGGCATCGGGCAGGGCCAGCTGCTATACACTGTGCCGGTCAGCTCTCGACCGTCTTCGCCTCGGCGAAGGCAAGCAGGCCGCCATAGGTTTCGAGCATCTCGCCATCGACATCGTCGTCGTCGATCACGATGTCGAGCCGGTCTTCCATCTCGGTGAAGAGGCCTGCGACCGCCATGGAATCGAGTTCGGGCAAGTGGCCGAACAGGCCGGTGTTGGCGTCGAAGGCTTCGACCTGGCTCTCTTCCAGCGCAAGCACATCGCGCAGGATGGCGCGCAGGGTCGTGTCGATGGCGCTGCGGCTCGGCCCAGTCGGCTCTGCTGTGGCGGTCCCGGCGGTCATGTAGCTTGCGTATCCCCTGCTTCGCGAGGCGTTGCCCTTAGCGGCGCGAATTGCCGCGTGCAAGGCGGCGCGCCATGGCCTTCGCGATCCGCATCCAGCCGCGGGGCTTGCGCCAGTCATAGCATTCGAGCCGGAAGCGCGGTCGGACCGTCTCCACCCAATCCCGCTTGTAGGCATCCGAACCGGTGCCGAAGTCGATCAGTTCGACTCCATCGATGTCGATTGCATGCTCGAACAGCGCCGCGCTCAACGTGGTGCCGGCGGAGAGCGGTTTGGCCGCCTCGGTATGCGCCAGCTTGTGGATGTACGCCGTCCCGTTCTCGACCGTCCAGAATTGCGCCGCGACCGGGACGCCCTCGGCGCGTGCAATGCCGAGCCGGATGCGGCCCGCTCCGCCTTCCATCCGGGCGAAGGCTTCGAGGATGTCGGCGCGCTCCTCGGCAGGTTTCCAGCTGTTCCTGTACACGATCCGGTATTCTGCCCACGCCCGCTCGTCGAAATGGGTCAGGATTTCGACATCGACTTTCTTCGCCTTGCGCTTGAGCGTCGTCCGCATCGGGCCGGGGCGAGAGGCCCAGTATTCGGCAAAGCTCCTTCCGTCGACATGTAGCACGTGGTTCTCGTCGGGTTGCTCGCGAAAGACGGCCCAGCCGGCCTTGCGGAAAGCCTGCTCCAGCCGGGAGGCGCTGCCGTCCTCGTCCGGGAGCGGGGCGAGCGTGATGGCAGAAGCGTGGCTACGCAGATCTTTCGCCATCGCTGTCAGGATTTCATCGACCAGTTCGTCGTCGCGGCCAAGCGGTCTCCATGCGAAGCTGAACCAGTAGGCTAGGCTTGTCAGGCCGTGACCTGCTGCCATCAGGGGAAGTGCCGCGATCCGGTGTCTGCTCCGTCCGACCACGATAACCGGGTGGAAACCGCCCTGTTCGAGCAAAGCATACCATTCCGGCCGGTCGAAAGGTCCACGCGCGAACTGGGCAAACTCTTGCAGTTTGCTAACCGTCTCGTGATAGCTGACCTCGATAGTCACCCGTTCGTCCTCGCTCCGGAGCCTCGATGCCTGATCCCACGCCGTACCCGCTCGATCAACTGACAGAGAGAGGCGATGCACAGGCCTCTGCGCTGGTGCTGCGGGACCGAACGCTGACCTATGCCAATTTGCGGGAGCGCGTTTCGCTGCTGGCCGGGTGGCTCGCCGGTCGGGCAGAGCCAGGCGAGCGAGTAGCAAGCTGGGCAGCCAAAGGAGAGCTGACCTGCCTGCTCCCGCTGGCGGCGGCGCGGGCGGGGATGGTTCACGTGCCGATCAATCCGCTGCTCAAACGCGCGCAGGTCGCACATATCCTGGGCGACAGCGGCGCGGTGCTGCTGATGGGAACGAAATCACGGCTCGCGACACTCGAGGAGGGCGATGTTCCTTCTCGTTGCGAATTGCTGAAGGAGGGCGCCGTCTTTGCCGAGGCGGGAGAAGCTGCGTCGATGCTCGGGCCATCGCAGCACGATCCCGACGATCTGGCCGCCATTCTCTACACCAGCGGATCGACCGGGCCGCCCAAGGGCGTGATGCTGAGCCACGCCAACCTGTGGCTGGGTGCCGTTTCGGTTGCGCATTATCTCGGGATGGCGGCGGACGAAGTGACATTGGCCGTGCTGCCGCTCAGCTTCGATTACGGGCAGAACCAGTTGTTTTCGACATGGTACGCGGGCGGCAGCGTGGTGCCGCTCGATTACCTCTTCCCGCGCGATGTCGCCAAGGCTTGCGGAAAGCATCGAGTGACGACACTGGCCGGAGTTCCGCCGCTCTGGGTGCAACTGACCGAAGTCGAATGGCCGGCTGATGCGATGACGACCTTGCGCCGAATCACCAATTCGGGCGGCGCATTGACTTCACAACTGGTGGAGGACTTGCGGGCTATCCTGCCAGAAACAAACATCTTCCCGATGTACGGCCTGACCGAGGCTTTCCGGTCGACCTATCTCGATCCGGCACTCGTTGCGACACATCCGACGTCCATGGGTCGGGCCATCCCCTTTGCGGAAATCCTCGTCATCGACGACACTGGCGAGATGAGCGGGCCCGGCGAGGAAGGCGAGCTGGTCCATTGCGGGCCGCTGGTCGCGCAGGGCTATTGGCAGGACGAAGAGCGAACCCGAGAGCGCTTCCGGCCGGCCCCTGCCATGTCCGAATATGGTGGCACGGCGGTCTGGTCCGGCGACCGGGTCAAGCGCGACGCCGACGGTTTGCTCTATTTCGTCGGCCGCCGCGATGCGATGATCAAGAGCGCCGGCAACCGGATCAGTCCGCAGGAGTTGGAAGATGCGGCGCGCGCGACTGGTCTGGTCGCCGAAGCGGTAGCGCTGGGCGTGCCTGATGAAAGGCTCGGTCATACGATCCATCTCGTCGTTCGGGCACAGGCGGGTGCGCAGGAGGCGCAAGCGTCGCTAGAGAAGGCACTTAAGAGGGATTTGCCGAACTTCATGCAACCGCACACGATCGACTGGCGCGAAACGCTGCCGTTAAATTCCAACGGGAAGATCGATCGCGCCGCCCTGGCGCGAGAGGTGGGAGCGTGAAGCCGCTCGGTCCCGTACCGGCGGGTTTCGATGCCGTGAAAGGCGAACTGGCGATCGGAGGGCAAACGGTCTCCGCCCTGTTCGAGCAGGCCGGCAAAACGCCACTATTTGTCTATTCTCAAGAACAGATCACGCAGCGGATCGGCGATCTCCGCCGTGCCATGCCGGATCGGCTCAGAATCAATTACGCGATAAAAGCCAATAGTTTCCGGCCCGTCCTCGAGCACGTCTCGACCCTTGTCGACGGACTGGACATCGCGTCGGGCGGCGAACTCGAGATGGTCGAGGCGATCGGCTTCCACCTATCCAAAGTCAGCTTCGCCGGTCCCGGAAAGCGGGATAGCGAACTCGAGGCGGCCATCGCGGCGGGTGTCACATTGAACCTCGAAAGCGCCAATGAGGCGCGGCGGGCGCTGGTTATCGGCGAGCGGCTCGGGACAACGCCGCGACTTGCCATCCGCGTGAACCCCGATTTCGACCTCAAGGGCTCCGGTATGAAAATGGGCGGCGGGCCGAAGCCGTTCGGCATCGACGCCAGCCAGGTACCGGCGCTGGCTCGCGAGATCGTCGAGGCCGACTGCGAGTGGCGCGGCCTGCATATCTTCACCGGCAGCCAGGCGCTTTCGGCCGAGGCGGTCATCGACATGCAAGCCAAGGTGCTGGAGCTCGCTGCTCGAATTAACGATGACGCCGGGGTCGGATTGCCGAAGCTTAACATGGGCGGCGGCTTCGGCATTCCCTATTTCGCCGGTGACGAGCCGCTCGATATCGCAGCCGTCGGGGCTGCACTGGAAGAGCGCTTCTCCGCTTTGCCCGCAAACCTGCAGGATACGGAGTTCTTCCTCGAGCTCGGACGGTATCTCGTCGGCGAAGCGGGTGTGTATTTGACCCGCATCGTCGATCGGAAGGAAAGCTACGGCGAGACCTATCTGGTCACCGATGGGGGCCTGCATCACCAGCTCGCGGCATCGGGCAATTTCGGTACGGTCGTACGGCGGAATTATCCGGTTGCCATCGCCACGCGGTTCGATGCGGAGCCGCAGGAAGAGGTGAACGTCGTCGGCTGCCTGTGCACCCCGCTCGACCGGCTTGCCGACAAGGCCCACCTCCCGCGCTCCGATGTCGGCGATATCGTCGCCGTTTTCTGCGCCGGAGCCTATGGCGCTAGCGCATCGCCCAGCGCATTTCTCGGTCAGGGCCCAGCATCCGAAATTCTGATCTGACCGTCGAGTCCCGCTTTGGGACGGGCCGTGAAAATGAAGGTAAACCAGCGGGAATCAGCCGCTTTGGCGCTGTATGGATAACGCTATATTCACCTTTTGCAGCGCATAGAGCCTGCCAAATGGGGTAGACCGGGCGCAGTGGGTGTCCGAAGGCCCCTGATGACCTTTGGGGACCTTTCGATGCGATTGAGCTATACCACCAGGCTGATCGGCGGCTGCATGGCCGCCCCGCTTGCCCTGGGTGGCTGCGCCACCACCGGTGACGAGTTGCCGCCTGCGACCTTTGTCGCAATGCAGGAAGGGCCGGGCGAGGAATATGTCATCGGCCCGCTCGACGAGCTGACAATTCATGTATGGCGCAATCCCGAACTGGGCGCGGAGAAGATCCAGGTCCGCCCCGACGGTCGTGTAACCATCCCGCTGGTCAAGGACATGCCCGCCGTCGGCAAGACGCCGTCCATGCTGGAGGAGGACATCCGCCTGCATCTCAGCCAGTATATCGAGGATCCGCTGGTTTCTGTGATCGTCAACGAGTTCGCCGGCACCTTCAGCCAGCAGATCCGTATCGTCGGCGCGACCGAGCAGCCTTCCTCGCTGCCCTACCGCGCGAACATGACCGTGCTCGACGCGATGATCGCCGTCGGGGGCCTTAGCGAATTTGCCGCCGGCAACCGAGCCAAGCTGATCCGGTTCGACAAGCAGCAGGGCCGCCAGCGCGAATATTCGCTGCGGCTGACCGATTTGCTCAAGCGTGGCGACAGCGATGCGAATGTGCTGCTGCAACCGGGTGATGTCATCATCATCCCGGAAAGCACCTTCTAGGGATAATTCGGGGGCATGCAGGAAGTCTTCGACGAGATCCGCAGCGCGCTGCATACGGTGTGGAACCGCCGCTGGCTGGCGCTCGCCGTCGCCTGGGGCGTATGCATCGTAGGTTGGCTGTTTGTGGCGACCATCCCGAATAGCTATGAAAGCCGCGCGCGAATCTATGTCGAGCTCGACGACGTGCTCTCCAAGCAGCTCGAGATTTCGGGCGAGGGGCGACAGGCGATCACCAAGGTGCGCCAGACGCTGACCAGCGCCATCAATCTGGAAAAGGTCGTTCGCGCGACGCAATTGGGCGAGAATGTGAACACCCAGCGCGAGATGCAGTCGGCTGTCGATAGCCTGACCGACCATGTCGGGGTCGTGAGCACCGAGGACAATCTCTTCGAGCTGACCGCGACGATCGGCAATTCCTCGATGACCGATGCGGAAAATGCCGCGCTTGCGCAGGACGTGGTGCAGAAGCTCATCGACATCTTCCGCGAGGAAAACGTCGCGGGCAATCGCGGTCAGGTCGCAGATACGCTCGCGTTTCTCGACCAGCAGCTCGATGAGCGGAAGCAGGAGCTCGAGGCTGCGGAGGCGCGGCGCCTCGCCTTCGAAGCGCAGAACCCCGAGCTGATCGGCGGCGTCGGCACCGTCACGACGCGGATCAATGCGATGCGCGACGAGATGCGCGACGTCGATAGCGACATTGCTGCGGCATCCAGCTCGCTCGCTGCGATCGACGGCCAGATTTCCAGCACGCCGCGCACCATTGCGACGTTCGGCGCCGAGGGCGGCGCGCGCGCAGCTCTGGCACAGGCCCAATCGCAGCTGTCCGCTATGCGCGCCCGCGGCCTGACCGACAGCCACCCGGATATCCAGGCCCAGCAGCGCCAGGTCGCGTCCCTGCGCGAGCAGGCGGCGAAGGAACCTTCCGGAGCCGGCGGTGCGGCAAATCCGGCTTACACATCGCTCGTCGCCATGCGGTCGGAGCGTCAGGCGAATTACCAGGCGCTGCAGGCACGCAAGGCAGCGCTGCAGTCCGATATTTCGCGCCTCATTGCCAACCAGGCGGAAGAGCCTGCCGTTGCCGCCGAGGCCAACCGGATCAGCCGCGACTACGAGGTCCTCAAGGACAAGTATGACGAGCTGCTCAAGGACCGCGAGGAAATGCGCCTGCGCGGCCAGGTCGAAACGGAGCGCAGCGCGTTCCAGTTCGAAGTGATCGATCCGCCGACCGCGCCGACCAAGCCGGCCGCACCCAACCGCCCGCTGCTGCTGGTCGTCGTCCTGCTGGCCGGGTTCGCGGCTGGGGCGGCCGTGGCTTTCGTGATGGGGCAGGTGCGGTCCAGCTTCACCACCTCCGAAAAGCTCGAACGCGTGCTCGACATGCCTGTCATCGGCACGATCTCGCGTTCGATCACGGCGGCCGACCGTCGCCGCCAGCGGGCGCAGCTCAAGAAGTTTTTCGCCGCGAGCGGGGCGTTGGCAGGCGTCTGCCTGCTGCTCCTCGTCGTGGAAGTCATCCAGGTCGGCTCGGTCGCCTGAGGGGGGAATGTGTCAGTGAACAAGCCCACCAAGATCACGCCGCCGAAAAAGCAGGGCAAACCGGATCGCGCATCGCTGCTCGAACGGGCGAGTGGAGCGTTCGGCCTCGACAATCTGCGGCCGGCCGGTGTCCCGAAAGGCCTCGACAGCGACAAGGCGAAGAAATTCGCGCCCAAGCGTGCCGCATCGGAGGCTTCGCCGGAGCCAACGCCGAAGCGTCGCGCGTCGGACTACATCGGTGAGAAGGCCGAGTCTGCTCCAGCAGCTGCTCGACCACCGGTGGCCAGCCCTGTCGCACCTGAACCCGAGATTCCTTCGGTCCGGTTCAACGGAGAAAAGCGAGAGGTTGTCCGCTCTTTCCTCAGCGAGCAGGGCCTGATCGATCCCGACGGCGGGGCGTCCACGCTGCTGGAAGAATTCCGCATCGTGAAGCGCCAGGTGCTAGCTGCCGCCAAGGCCGAAGCCAGCGCGACTGCGCGCCGGGTGCTGATTTGCTCGCCGCATCCCAATGAAGGCAAGACTTTCTGCGCGCTCAATCTCGCGATCGCCATGGCAGCCGAACGGGATACCGAAGTGCTGCTGATCGATGCCGATTTCGGCAAGCCTTCGATCATGGCGAAGCTCGGATTGGACGCAGGCAAGGGCTTCATGGACGTGCTGGCTGACCCTTCGACCCATGTCGAAGATTTCGTCGTCGGTACGGACATCCCCGGCCTGTGGGCTTTGCCGGCCGGCGAACGCACCGGGCGCGACAGCGAATATCTTGCCAGCGAACGCACCTGGGAAGTGCTCAACCGCCTGACCCGCGGTGCGCCGAACCGCTTTGTCATCTTCGACAGTCCGCCTGCCTTGGCTGCAACTCCGGCAGCCGAGCTGGCCAAGCATGTCGGCCAGGCGTTGCTCGTCGCGCGCAGCGATCAGACGGGGCGCGCTGCCTTGGAAGACGCTGTCGACCTGCTGTCCGCATGTCCGGACATCAAGCTGTTGCTCAACGACACCACGTTCAGTCCGAGTGGCCGCCGCTTCGGCAGTTATTACGGCTACGGGGAGTCATCCCATGACCGGTAAGACGTGGTTCGCCCTGGCAACTCTCGCTCTCGTGGGCGCGTTGCCCGTGGCAAGCCCGGCCATGGCGCAGCAAAGTCGCGAAGCCGGTGCCGATGAGGCAGAGAGTCGCTCGGAAAGCCGCGGCTCGCGCCGCACCCGGATCGATCCCTATATCGAGGCGAACACCATCGCCAATTGGCAGATCACGCCGGGCGACGATGTGCTGACCTACACACAACTTGCCGCAGGCGTCGACGCCTCGGTGCAGGGGCGTAACACGGGCGCTGCCGTATCGCTGCGCTACGAGCGGAACTTCGCCCACCAGTCCGACGGTGCCGATTCCGACACGCTGACCGGCATCGCCCGGGGCTACGCTTCGGTCGTTCCGAATGTCCTGACAATCGAGGCCGGGGCGCTCGCCACGCGGACAAGCGTCGATGGCTCGGGCCGCTCGATCATCGCACCTTTGGCTGCCGACGATCTCACCACCCAGACCTACTCGGTCTACGCCGGTCCGACGCTGCAGACGCAGATCGAGGGCGTGGATGTCTCCGCCAATTACCGGATCGGCTATACGCGGGTCGATGGCCCGGACCTCATCGCCGCCGGTGGCCAGCCGGTCGATATTTTCGACGAGAGCGTCAGCCACAGTGCCAATGTGCGCGCCGGGATCGCCCCGGGACGGGTAGGGCTGCCGGTCGGCGTGGGAGCCGGTGCCGGCTTCTACCAGGAAGACATCTCCAACCTCGATCAGCGCGTCCGCGACGTTTACGTTCGCGGCGACGTCACGGTGCCGGTCACGCCCACACTCGCGGTGGTTTTTGGTGCAGGGATCGAGGACGTCGAAGTGTCCAGCCGCGATGTTCTGCGCGATGCGGACGGCGATCCAGTGCTCGGCAACGATGGCCGCTTCATCACCGACGAAAGCAGCCCGCGCACCATCGCCTACGAGGCGGACGGGCTGATCTGGGACGTCGGCGTGATCTGGCGTCCGAGCAGCCGCACCGAATTGCAGGCGACTTTCGGCCACCGTTACGACAGCGAAACCTTCTATGGCAGTTTCACTTGGAGTCCGAGCAGCCGCAGCACCCTGGGCATCGGCGTTTACGACAGCATCCAGGGTTTCGGCGGCCGCCTGAACAATGCGCTGGCTGCGTTGCCGACCGATTTCGAGGTCGTCCGCGACCCCGTGACGGGCGACATCACCGGCTGCGTGAACAGCCTCGACGGGCTGGGCTGCATCGACGGTGCGCTCGGTTCGGTGCGGTCCTCGGTCTTCCGCGGGCGCGGCGTCGCGGTAAGCTACACACATGAGATGGGCCGAACTGTGGCCGGGATTGGTGCCGGATACGACCGTCGCCGCTTCATCGGCGCTCCGGGCACGATCCTCGAACTCGCCGACGGGATCGTCGACGAAAGCGTGTATGTCACGGCCAATCTTGCAGGGCCGTTCGGCCGCGGCAATTATGCGCTCAACACCTACGCCAACTGGTTCGAAAGCGGTGCCAGCTCGCTCGGCGATGCCTTCACGCTCGGCACGTCGGCTTCCTATACCGAACAGGTATGGCGCAATCTCTCGGCACGGGCCGCGGTGGCGCTCACCATGATCGATCCCGAAGCATCCCCCGACGAGTTCCTCACCGCCTCCGCGCTGCTCGGCCTGCGCTACGACTTCTGATAAGGACGCAGCAATGTACGAAGAATATTACGGCTTTCGCGAGCGACCTTTCCAGCTGACGCCCGACCCGGCGTTCTATTATGAAAGCGTCACGCACAAGAAGGCGTTGAGCTATCTCGGCTACGGCCTCAACCAGGGCGAAGGCTTCGTCGTCATCACCGGCGAGGTCGGTTCCGGCAAGTCCACGCTCGTCGCGCATCTGAAGGAAAAGCTCGATGACGAGCGGATGACGGTGGGCGAAGTCGTGACCAGCGCGCTGGACGACGACGAGATGATCCACGTCGCCGCGCGCAGCTTCGGCCTCGACATCGAAGGCGGCGACAAGGCAGCGGCGCTCGCTGCGATCGAGCTGTTCCTGCACGAGGAAGCGCGCAACGGCCGCCGCGTGCTGCTGATCGTGGACGAAGCCCAGAACCTCTCCATCGGCGCCCTCGAAGAGCTGCGCATGCTGTCGAACTTCCAGCTCGGCTCGCATCCGCTGCTGCAGACGCTCCTGCTCGGGCAGCCCGAATTCAAGCACCTGCTCGCACAGTCGGAAGAGCTTGAGCAGTTGCGCCAGCGCGTCATTGCCGCGCATCATCTCGAACCGATGCAGCCGGGCGAAATCGCGCCCTATGTGGAACATCGCCTCGAACATGTTGGATGGGACGGCAATCCCGAGATCGACGGCGGCATCTGGGTGAAGCTGCACAAGGCGACGGGCGGCATCCCGCGCAAGATCAACCAGGTTATGACCCGCCTGCTGCTGATGGGTGCGGTGGAGGAACAGTCGGTCCTCGAAGCCGACATGCTCGAAGCGGTGCTGGAAGAGATGAACGGCGACAACTCGCCGGAGGCCCGAAGCGAGACGGTCGCCAAGCCGCGGCCCGACCGCGATCTCCCCGCTGCGGAGGCCATTGCCCGTGCGCGCAGCGAACCGGCGCAACGACCGTCAGCCAGTTCGGAAGCGCGCGACAAAGGGCTGCTCGACCACCAGATCGAAGCCATCGAGAAGGCTTTTGCGGAACGCGACCAGCACATGGCTGCGATGCGCCTCGAGGTGCAGAAACTTGCCGCCTTGCGCGATCAGGCAAGCGGCGCGCTGCCGCAGGATGCCGAAAAGCGCCTCGAGGCGATCGAACGGCGCCTCGACGAGCAGGAACAATCGCTGCGACATGTGCTCACGATGATGATAGACTATTTCGAGAGCCAGGCGACGCGCGCAGCGGCCTGACACGTCGGGAGGGGCCGGTGACACAGCATAGTATCGTCAACGGCCTGTCGGTCGATGTCGAGGATTGGTTCCAGGTGGGCGCCTTCGAACACACGATCAAGCGTGAGGACTGGGATTCGCTCCAGCTGCGGGTAGGCGACAATGTCGCGCGCATCCTCGACCTGTTCGACACCGCCGGAGTCAAAGCCACCTTCTTCACTTTGGGCTGGGTGGCACAGCGCAATCCTGCGGCCATGCGCGCCATCGTTGAACGCGGGCACGAACTCGCCAGTCATGGCTTCGACCATACGCGCGTGTTCACCTTCACCCGGCAGGAATTTGCCGAAGACCTCGCCAAGGCGCGAGCCATTCTGGAGGACGCGGGCGGGGCGGCAATCACCGGCTACCGCGCACCGAGCTTTTCCATCGACGCCCGCAACTCCTGGGCGCACGAGGTGCTGGCCGAGCACGGCTATGCCTACTCTTCCAGCGTCGCTCCGGTAATCCATGATCACTACGGTTGGCGCGAGGCACCGCGGTTTGCATTCAATCCCGTACCCGGAAGCGATCTGGTCGAGATACCGGTGACCACCGCAGTATTTCGCGGTCGCCGCCTGGCTGCGGGCGGCGGCGGGTTCTTCCGCGTCCTGCCATATGCCTTCAGTCGCTGGGCCATCCGGCAGGTAAACCGGCAGGATCGTCGTCCAGCGGTCTTCTACTTCCATCCATGGGAAGTCGATCCGGACCAGCCGCGGGTTGCCGGAGCGCCCATGCGCTCGCGCCTGCGGCACTACACCAATCTTTCGCGCATGGAGGACAAGCTGTCCGACCTGCTCGGCGAATTTGCTTGGGGCCGGATGGACGAGCTGGCCGCGCGAGAGGCCGCGCATAGTCTCGACTGGGCGGCATGAACGCGCCGGTGTCGCATAGTGCCACGCTGCGTGCGGTCGATTTCGGCGATGCGGCCGAAGTCGCACGGGTCGAGCGCTTCGTGGCCGAGAACGGCGGCAGCGTCTTCCAGCGCCCTCTTTGGCTATCCGCCATCGCAGAGGGCACAGGCAATCCGGCACACGGAATCGTTGTCGAGCGTGGAACTACATCGGGCTGGCTCCCGCTGACCCTCGTCCATTCGCCGCTGTTTGGGCGCGCGCTCGTATCGAGCGGATTCGGAGTTGGCGGTGGAATGCTGGTTTTGCGGGCGCGCGACGTCGAACTCCTCGCCCAAGCTGCCAGCGAACTGGCCGGGCGCCTGTGTGTACCGAGCATCGAATTGCGCGATGCGGTTGCGCCCGACGCGTGGGATACGATCGCAGGAAAGCACGCCAACTTCGCGCGCGATCTTGCGGAAGACGACGACGCACAGCTGCTCGCCATCCCGCGCAAGGCCAGGGCGGAAGTGCGCAAGGGCCTCGCCAACGATCTGAACATAACCGTCGGCAACAGCGAGCAGGACCGCGCGTGGCATTATGCCGTCTATTCCGAAAGCGTGCACAACCTCGGCACGCCGGTCTTCCCGCGCAGTCTGTTCGACGCTGTGCTCGACCGGTTCGGCGACGATGCCGATATCCTCACCGTGAGACACGGCGGGACTCCCACCGCGAGCGTACTGTCGCTCTATCATAACGGCACCGTGATGCCTTTTTGGGGCGGCGGGACCTTCGCCGCCCGTCGCCTCCGCGCAAACGAGCGCATGTATTACGAGCTGATGCTCCACGCGCGGCGTAGGGGTTGCACGCGCTTCGATTTTGGCCGCTCCAAGACCGGTAGCGGTCCATCCAGCTTCAAGAAGAACTGGGGCTTCGAGCTCGAACCGCTTGTCTATCGCAGCTGGAGCGCGCCGGGCAGCGAGGCGCGCAACATCGACCCGACCGATGCGGGCTATTCCGCTAAGATCGAACTGTGGAAGCGGCTGCCGCTCTCGCTCGCCAACCGGATCGGCCCCGCCATCGCGCGCGGTCTCGGCTGAGGGCGCCGCTGGCCATGGGCGACATCCTGTTCCTAGCGCACCGCGTCCCGTTCCCGCCCGATCGTGGCGACAAGATCCGTTCGCACCATCTCCTCAGGGGGCTAGCGCGCCTCGGGCGGGTGCATGTCGGGACGTTTGCTGAAACGGAAACCGATCTGGCACAGAAGGGCGTGCTGGCCGACATTGCCAAGACCCATGCCCTGATCGAGCGCAGCAAGCCGCTACCGGTTGCGGGCATTCAGGCGGTGCTCGCCAACAAGCCGGTGAGCCTTGCGGCATTCCAGCATGAGGCCATGCGCCGCTATGTCCACAAGACGCTTTGCAACCACCGCATCGACACGATCTTCGTTTTCTCGGGACAGATGGGGCAATACATTCCCGACAATTATCATGGCCATCTCGTGGTCGATTTGTGCGACGTCGATAGTGCCAAGTTCGCTGCCTATGCGAAGGCGGGGCAGCGAAAGTGGCTCAACGGTCGCGAGGCGCGGTTGCTGGCGCGCGAAGAGGCGCGTCTAGCGCACCGTGCCGACCGCCTGCTGCTGATCAGCAGCGCCGAAGCAAATTTGCTCGCGTCCAATCTCGACAGTCTCTCCGGCACGGACATCCGCTCACTCGGCAACGGGATCGACGCTGATTTCTTCGACCCCGTCGGCGTGGCCGGACAGGAAGAACTGGTCGAGGCCGAGGACCCGCAGATCCTGTTCACCGGGCAGATGGACTACGCGCCCAATATTGCTGCGGCCGAGTGGATGATCGACGCGGTGATGCCGCGATTGCGCAAGCGCTTCTCCCGTGCCCGATTCCACATCGTCGGCCGGGCACCGACGGCTGCGCTGAAAGCCCGCCACGGGGAGTCGGGGACGCGCGTGTGGGGCGAGGTGCCCGATGTTCGCCCGTTCCTGAAAGCCGCCGATATCGTCGCCGCACCGCTGATGATCGCGCGGGGCGTCCAGAACAAGGTGCTCGAAGCGATGGCGATGGCGCGGCCGGTACTGCTGACGCCGGGCGCGGCGAACGGCATTGAGGCGGAGAGCGATGTGCACTTTGCGGTTGCCAAGCCCGATCCCGGTCTGTGGGTCGAGCGGATTGAACAGCTTGCGAGCGATGTGGCGGCAGCACGCGGCATGGGAGTGGCGGCGCGCCGGTTCGTAGTCGAGAATATGAGCTGGGACAGCGTCTATGCGCAGCTCCCGCAAATCCTCGCTCCAGTGAAGGCGGGACAAGATGCCACCTGACATCGCTCTCGATGCTGCGCCTGCAAGAGCGTGGAGCTATCGACTTGTTCAGCTTGGACTGGTGTGGCTGCTGCTGTTTGTCGTGACCTTCGAAGAGTGGGCGCAAATGGCCCACCAGTGGTGGAACATCGACACCTACAGCCACATCCTGCTTCTCCCGGCGATCATCGCATGGCTGGTCTGGATCAAGCGCGACGAGCTTTCTGCATTGGTCCCCGAAGGCTGGTGGCCAGCGCTTGGATGGTTCGTGGCGGGGTTTCTGTTGTGGCTCGGCGGTCGTGCGCTCGAGATCAACCTGTTCGCACAGGCCGGCGCAGTGATGACGTTTCAGGCGGCCGCCATCGCGCTGCTGGGCTTGCGGGTGAGCCTGATCCTTACGCTCCCGATCGCCTACTCGTGCTTCCTGGTCCCTTTCGGCGACGAGATCATTCCGCAGTTGCAGGCCATCACCGCGCATCTCGCGACTTGGCTAACGGAAGCGAGCGGCGTGGCCATGGTGGCCGACGGCATCTACATCGACACGCCTGCTGGCCTTTTCATCGTAGCCGAAGCCTGTTCGGGTGTGAAATTCCTGATCGCGATGGTGACGTTGGGCATGCTCGTCGCCTTCACCTGCTTCGAAAGCTGGAGCAGGCGCGCGTGGCTCATGCTCGCGTGCGTCATCGTGCCGATCATCGCCAACGGCATCCGCGCCTGGGCAACCATCTTCATCGCGCAGTATGTAGGCGCGGAGGCCGCCGGGAGCTTCGATCATATCGTTTACGGCTGGTTCTTTTTCGGCATCGTTATCGCGCTCGTCATCGGCGTCGCCTGGCGCTGGTTTGAGCGTGATCCGGAGGATGCCGGCTGGTCGCTCGCCGAGATCGAGGCGATGAGTACCGTAGCGGCGCTGGAGCGAAATACCATTTCGGCGAGCCTCATCGTCGCAATCATGCTCGCTGTCGCAATCGCCTTTGCTGCCGCCGCGCGCCTCGGCTAGGAGGCCGGCCCATGTGCGGGATCGCGGGTATTTTCCATTACGAGACGGTGAAGCCGGTCGATCCCAAGCGGGTCGAAGCGATGACGAATGCGCTCGCACATCGTGGCCTCGACGGCGCGGGCGTCTGGACCGCCCTGGGCGTAGGCCTCGGCCATCGGCGGCTTTCGATCATCGATCTCGCCGGATCGCCCCAGCCGATGCATTCGGCTGACGGGCGCGCGGTCATCGTCTTCAACGGCGAAATCTATAATTACCGTGAGCTACGCCGCGAGCTAGAGCAAGGCGGGGCGCAATTCCGCACTGGTGGCGACACGGAAACAATCCTTGCCGCATGGCAGAAATGGGGGCCGCGATGTCTCGATCGGCTCGACGGCATGTTCGCCTTTGCACTCTACGATTGCGAGACCCGCCAGTTATTCCTCGCGCGCGACCGGCTCGGGGTAAAACCGCTCTACATTGCGGAACTGCCGGGAGGCGCGCTGGCCTTTGCGAGCGAACTCAAAGGCCTGCTGGCCAATCCGCTACTCAGGCGGACGATCGACCCGCTGGCGATCGAGGATTTCATGACCTGGGGCTATGTGCCGGACCATCGCGCGATCCTGCGCGGAGTTAGCAAGCTTCCGGCGGGGCATTACCAGCTGCTCGGGCACGGTCGCACACCGGCCGCGCCGGTGCAGTGGTGGGACGTAAGTTTCGCCGAGCGGTCGAGGGGCTCGCAGCAGGATCACTCCGCCGAATTGCTGCACCTGATGCGCGAGGGCGTAACCGGCCGCATGGTCGCCGACGTGCCGCTCGGCGCGTTCCTCTCGGGCGGGGTAGACAGTTCGTCCGTCGTGGCGCTGATGAGCGAGGCGAGCGCGCACCCTGTCACCAGCTGCTCCATCGGGTTCGACGTGGCGGGCGTGGACGAGACGGCGCATGCCCGAAAAGTGGCGGAGCTATTCCGCACCGATCATCACGAGCGAATCGTGTCGGCCGACCAGTTCGACGAGATCGATCGCATAGCGGCCATCTTCGACGAACCGTTTGCCGATGCGAGCGCATTGCCGACGCTGCGCGTATGCGAACTGGCGCGAGAGCACGTCACGGTGGCGCTGTCGGGCGATGGGGCGGACGAGGCGCTGGCAGGATACCGCCGCCAGCTGTTTCACGCGCGGGAAGAGCAAGCTCGGGCAGTTTTGCCGCAGGCTTTGCGAAACCCTGTTTTCGGCGCTGTGGGGCGCGTCTGGCCCAAGGCAGACTGGGCGCCGCGTCCGCTGAGGGCCAAGGCGACCCTGCTGTCGCTCGCCCAGAGTGGCGAGGCGGGCTACGCGCGCGCGCTCGCCATTCTCGCGCCCGAGCAGAGAGCGGCAATCTATGGCGAGGCGATGATCCGTGACCGGGGCGAATATCGGGCGGAGCAGCCGTTCGAGAAGCTGATGCGAAGTGCGCCAGCGCGTAGCGGGCTGGACCGCGCGCAATATGCCGATCTCAAGTTCTGGTTGCCCGGCGACATCCTGACCAAGACCGACCGCACCAGCATGGCCGTCGGCCTGGAGGCGCGCGAGCCCTTGCTCGACCACCGCTTCATCGAATTCGCCGCGCGCCTGCCGCATCGCCAGCGCATTCGCGGCACAACCGGCAAGTGGCTGATGAAGCACACGATGGAGCGCTACTTGCCGGACGACATCCTCTATCGCCCGAAGCAGGGCTTCGTGACTCCCATCGCCGATTGGTTTCGCGGACCGCTGGCGGATACCGCGCGTTCTGTTGCATCAAGCGAACTGCTCGTCGGGAGCGGATGGTTTGCCCGCAAGCCGCTCGCGCAGCTGGCGGAGGCGCATATCGCGGGCCGGTCCGACAATGCCCGCGTCTTGTGGCAATTGTTGATGCTGGAACGTTCGCTGCGACACCTGAGGCCGAGCGGCTGAGGCCAGGTCAGTCGGCGAGGCCGTGTCCGCGGGCCATGTACTCGGCGCTTTGCATTTCCTTGAGGCGGCTGACCGTGCGCTCGAACTCGAACGACCCTTCGCCGGCGGTGTAGAGGTCTTCCGGTTCGGCAGCCGCGGTGGCGAACAGTTTGACGTTGTTCTCGTACAGCGCGTCGATCAGCTTGGTGAAGCGGATGGCCTCGTTCTGGTTGTCGGGCGACATGGCGGGGATGCCGACCACGATTACGCTGTGATAGGCATGGGCGATCGCGAGATAGTCGGCCGCGCCACGGTTCTCGCCGCACAGTCGCTTGAAGCTGAAGACGGCGACGCCCTTGAAACTCTTGGGCACATGCAGCGTCCGCCCGCCTCCGAGGTCGAGGGTGCCCGACGGCACATGCTCGGCATCCTCCGGCTTGTAGTCGGTGAGGCGGAAGAACGCCTCGCGCACTTGCGCGGTCGCTTCGTCGCCGAGCGGCGAGTGCCAGGTGTCGATATCGCCCAAGCGGTCGAGCCGGTAATCGGTCGGGCCGTTGAGCGGCAGCACATCGAACTCGGCCTCGACCAGGTCGATGAAGGGCAGGAAGAGCGAGCGGTTGAGCCCGTCCTTGTAGAGATCGCGGGGAGGGCGGTTGCTGGTGGTGACCACGGCAAGCCTCTCGTCGCAGATCAGTGCGGTGAACAAGCGGCTCATGATCGCGGCATCGGCGGTGTTGGTGACCACCATCTCGTCGAAGGCGAGACAGCGGACGTCCGTCGCGATGTCGCGGGCGACCTTGCCTGTCGGATCGCCCGGATCGGTTTCGCGCCGTTCGCGCATGCGGCGGTCGACCTCGAGCATGAACTCGTGGAAGTGGACGCGGCGCTTCTGCCCGATCTCGAGTGTCTCGACGAACAGATCCATCAGCATGGACTTGCCGCGACCGACGCCGCCCCACATGTAGACGCCCTGCGGCCGCGTTTTGCGCCCACCGAACAGTTGGGACAGGAGGCCGCCGGAACTTTCGGAGGTCAACTCGCGCTGCAGCTTGTCGAGCCGTTCCGCAGCGCGGCGCTGATCCGCGTCCGAGCGCAGCTCGCCGGCTTCGACGAGCCGCTCGTAACGAGCGAGCATACCGCTCATTGCGGGGTCGGGCGGCGGTGCATCTTCTTCACGATGCCGGAGAAGCTGGCGACGGTGTGGTCCTCCTGCTCGACCGTCCCGCGCACGAACACCATGCTGCCGGTCTCGCGCACGATCTCGCACACCGCATCGAGCGGGCGGCCGGGCTGCCCGCCGCCGACGAACTGGGTGGAGAGCTCGACCGTCACCGAAGGGCCGGCATTGCCGCTGCCGATCGTGTGCATGGTCGTGAACAGGCTGATGTCGATCAGCGACAGCGTGACCGCGCCGTGGATGATACCCTGCAGGTTCTCGTGTCGCCGTTCCGGGAACATGCGCAGGCGCGCCTTGCCATCATCATCGACGCGCGTGATGAGCTTACCCATCACCGCCCCGTTGAACAGCGACTGGTCCTTCAGGTTCCAGTGCCGCCAGCCCGGATTGTCCGGGTCAGGCCCGTGATCGAAGACCTCGTCCGACAGCATTAGACCCTGCCCCACGGGGCCGGATGCATCTGGATTGCGCCGTAAGGCTGCGCGGGTAGGCGCGTCGCGCAGCACGGGCCATTTGCCCGCGCCAGCGATGCAACGCAGTCACGCAGCCTTACAGCGCAACCGCGAAGCGGCGGGCCGACTTTGGTCCAGCGCTGCGTTGCTCGTCGGTCACTGTGTGAGAGCATGGCTCCCTCCTCGCGCCTGTCGCTGAACCAAAATCGGCTCCGTCCAGACATATTCGGCTCCGTGGGGCAGGGTCTTAGATCGCGCGTTCGGCGATCATCTTCTTGGTTTCGGCGATCGCCTTGGCGGGCGAGAGGCCCTTGGGGCAGACGTTCGCGCAGTTCATGATCGTGTGGCAGCGATAGAGGCGGAAGGGGTCCTCCAGCTGGTCGAGCCGCTCGCCAGTCATCTCGTCGCGGCTGTCGGCCAGCCAGCGATAGGCCTGCAGCAGGATCGCCGGGCCGAGGAACTTGTCGCTGTTCCACCAATAGCTGGGGCAGGCGGTCGAGCAGCAGGCGCACAGGATGCACTCGTAAAGCCCGTCGAGCTGCTCGCGCTGCTCGGGCGACTGGAGCCGCTCCTTGCCACTCGGCGTGGTCGAGACGGTCTGCAGCCAGGGGCGGATGCTGGCGTATTGCGCGTAGAAATGCGTGAAGTCGGGCACGAGGTCCTTGATCACATCCATGCTCGGCAGCGGAGTGATGCGAATTTCGCCCTTGAGGTCCTCGATCGCCGTGGTGCAGGCGAGGCCGTTCTTGCCGTTGAGATTCATCGAGCACGAGCCGCAGATGCCCTCGCGGCAGGAGCGACGGAAGGTCAGCGTCGGATCGATCTCGTTCTTGATCTTGAACAAGGCGTCGAGAACCATCGGGCCGCAATCGTCGAGGTCAAGCTCGAACGTATCGTAGCGCGGGTTTTCGCCGGTGTCGGGATCGTAGCGGTAGATCTTGAACTTGCGGATGCGAGAGCCGCCTTCGGCACTGTGGGCGCGGCCTTTGCCGGTGATCTTCGAATTCTTGGGAAGGGTGAAGGTCGCCATTACGCAGTCGTTCCTGTTGCTTTCTGCCACCCATCTAGCGGTTCATGCGAGTGGCGCAAGGCCGACGATGCTGCATTTCCTGCACACTGTGTCCAACTGGATCGAAGACATGGACCGCATGGACCACAGTCCAGGGCGGAAAAAAGCGAGATTGCGAAAATGGCCGAATTCTGCGGGGGGCGAGGGAACAATCCGGACACGCAATCGGTCTAGTCCGGTAGGATGGACGTAGGAAAGCCAATTCGCAGAGCAGCGGTTTTCGGGGCGAGTGGCGGCATCGGCCGCGCGCTCGCGGAAGCGCTGGTGGAGCAGGGCGTCGAAGTATGGGCAGGGTGTCGTTCGGGCGAGTCCGGCATTGCGGGGGCGCAGCCTTTTGCCTTCGATATCGGCGACGAAACAAGCATCGCCGAAGCGGCCAACGCGATGGGCAACGACCCTCCCGACCGCGTCATCGTCGCCAGCGGGGTACTTACACTCGATGACGGCACAGGGCCCGAGCGCAGCTACCGTTCGCTCGAGCCGGATGCCATGCAGCGTATTTTCCTGCTCAACACAATCGGCCCGGCAATCATCGCCAAGCACATGCTGCCGCTATTCGACCGGAAGGAACGCTGCGTGTTCGCGGCGCTCTCGGCCCGCGTCGGTTCGATTTCTGACAATCACCTGGGCGGTTGGCATAGCTATCGCGCCAGCAAGGCGGCGCTTAACATGCTGCTGAGAAACTTTGCGATCGAACTGGGCCGCACGCACAAGCAGGCCGTGGTCGCGGGCCTCCATCCGGGCACGGTCGACACGCAACTTTCCGAGCCGTTTCAGTCGAACCTGCCCGATGGCCAACTGACTGCACCGGGCGAAGCTGCTGCAAACCTTCTCGAAGTCATCGACAAACTCGCGCCTTCGGACAGCGGCAAGTTGTTCGACTACGCTGGGGAGGAGATCCCGGCATAGAAAAACCGCCCCGCGCCGGGTGGCGCGAGGCGGCTTCGTTTCAGGCGGTTTCAACCCGTCTCGGATCAGCCGAACAGGATATCGCCAACCGGAATCGCGTCGAGGTTTTCGAAGATGATCGTCTGGTCGATCACGCCATCGCTGTCGATGTCGATTTCCAGGCGATTGTCGATCGCGGTCAGGGTCGAGGCGGCGGTGATCCCGAGACCCGACAAGTCGACCGTGTCGATGCCCTCTTCGAAGTCGTTGATGATGTCGGTTCCGCCATTCGTGAAGCTGTCGGTGAACAGCTGCTCGTCGGAAGCAAACACGAACACGTCCGCACCGCCATTACCCGTCAGGACATTGTCCTGTTCGTTGGTGATGATGACGTCGCGATAGTCGGTACCGACTGCATTCTCGATCTCGGTGCCATAGGCGATCGAGATGTTCTGGTACTGCATCGCCTCGACACCGGCGTGCCCGGTATCGGCTGCGATGTCGCGGGCGTTCAGGCCCATGTAGCGGCTCGTCACGCTGTCGATCGTCGCCTGATCGGCAGGCGCGTAGTAATCCTCGATGCCATAAGCCACTTCGATCGCGTCATTGAGCGACTGCAGGGCTTCTGCCTGGTCGGCCGTAGTGATGTTGCCCTGGCCGGCAGATGAGAACTGCCCGTCGCGCAGGTCGATCAGTACGCTGGCTTCGAAGCCCGAGAGATCGACTGTGTCGATACCGCCGGCGTCGTAGATCGTCAGATAGGGGTGCTCGTTCTGCGTGAAGTCGAACACCTCGCGATCTGCGGTCGAATTGAAGCCATAGGTGGTATCGTCGGCGCGGGTGGTCGGATCGGCACCGTAGACCTGCTGGATGGTGTAGACATCATGCAGCAGCGGCGTTTGCGCATTGCTGAAGAAGAACGTGCCCCAGTTGACGATCCGCGCACCGGTTTCCGAGGCCGACCAGTAGGACATGATCGAATATTGTTCGGAATCCTGGGCATATTCGGCCTGGTCGAGATAGGTCGTCGCACCTGCACCATTGTAGGCGCCGGGGTGACTGAGGCCGATCGCATGACCGATTTCGTGGGTGAGCGTCGTTGCGCCGTAACCACCAAAGCTCAAGTCGCCGTTGGAATAGTTCCCCTCGTGAAGAAGCGTGCCATCGGCGTCGAAGTAGCTGCGGGGATCGGCGACAAAGACATCGCCGAAGAAATTGTAGCCGCGAGCGTTCGTGAAGCCGTATTCCGGATAATACGCGTAAGCCTGCGCCGGGTCCCAGCTGTTGGCGAACTGGATGTCGGCACCGCGGCCGTTGCTTTCCACGAATTCGGGCGTGATCAGATCGTCCCACAGCGCGATCGATGCACGTGCGGCATCCTGCTGGGCAGCGGTGAACGGAGCGGCTCCGTTATTGGCACCGAAGTTGTACTGCGGACTGTTGTACAGGCCGACCAGATTGTCGTTCTGAAGGAAGGTATAGGTAATCCGGTTGCTGCCGGTGATATTGTGCGAATTGCCGGAGAAGATCTGGTCGACGACCTGATCGAGGTCGGCAATCAGCTTGCCGCGGTATCCGAAGCCGAAGCCGCCGAAATTGTCGAGGTTGAAGTCCTCGGCCAGCGCGCCGGTGTCATAATCGAGCACGGTGTCGATGGTGATCTGCTCGCGCAGTTCGCTGCCGTGATCGCAAGCGTCTGTGCAGGTGTGCGTGTAGAGATAGTCTGTCCCCTCGGACAGCACGTTATGGCGCGGCATGGCTCCCTCCAAAAATGTGAAATACGACCCCCAGTGCATCAAACACCAAGTAACCGCATCCTAACCATAGGTCAGACGGTGGCAAGGGCGTTTACCGCTTTTTCGCGCAGTTCGGGCAATATATCTGAAGTCGCGGGGGGGTGCCCGCGCAATATGACAAACGTGCTATCCGGTGGCGATATTTGCGAGCAACTCAGCCGGCAGCGATGAGGCCGTTCCTCCGCCACGATTCGGCCAGCAGCGTCTCGAGCAGATCGGCATGGCTGAATCCCGCTTTCGCCGCAGCCTTGGCCATGACCTTCTCCGACCACAGATTGCAGTTGAGGTTGATCTCGATGAAATTGATGTCGCCCGTGTCCAGATCTATGCGGAACTCGATCCTTCCGTAATCGAATGGCACGAATTCCTGCGCGACCTCGCGCGCCATGGCTTCGATCTTCGGCGCAAGGTCGGGATCGTCGAAGCGTTTGAGCGCCGCCTTTTCCTTGTTCTCGACCAGGTCGCGCTTTTCGTAATAGGTCCACAGGCGCTGCGTATCCTCCCGCTCGTACCACAGCGTGGGGAGGGCAATCGGCTCGTCCTCGATGGTAATGAAGGCGCATTGGACATCGTAGCCGTTAAGATATGGCTCGACGATCGCATCATGGCCCTCGGTATGAATGTGCCAGACCGCGTTGGCCACTTCGACCCAGCTGCTCGCGTCGGTGATGCCCCAGCTCGCGGAGGAGGCATTGGGCTTGATGACCCAGCGGCCGGATTCCTTGGCGGGCAGGTCCTCTTCTCGAATTGGCGCTCCGCGGCGGTAACAGAACCAGGGCGCGGTCGGCACGCCCGCATGTTCGCAGACGAGCTTCGACACCGATTTGTCGTCGCCAAGTCCGCGAAGGAACGGCATCGCGCCCAGATAAGGGATTGCGTGCTTGTTGCACAGGATCGGGATCAGCATCTCGCTGTTTACGAAGCCGCCGCGATTGAGCAGCGGAAACACGAAATCCACATCGGGTTTCTCGAACAGCACTTCGTAGTGGTTGGCGAATTCGAGATTGAGGCCCAGCCCTTCCAGGGTGGAGCGAACCTCGTGATGGTAGATCGCGTGATTGCCGTCTTCTGGGTGCATTCCCCCGCCGAACAGCGCGTGCTTGGCCACGAACAGCGTGCGAATGCGCTCCTTTGCTTCTTCGGGAATGCGAAGGGGGGTAATCGGTTTGGTCATGGTGTGCCCGTCTATGATTTTGCCGCCATTACGCCGCGCAGTCCGGCACCGCTACCGAATTCTGCGCGCGAGAAACCGCTTGCCGCGCGCTCGAAACGCGATAGCTTGTTTTATCAAGTTCGCCGGAGAGGAGTTGGGGGTGGGACTGAAAAGCTGGTACGATGCGCACCTCATGCCGCGGCTGATCACCTATGCCTGCGGTCAGCCGGAAATCGAGGATCGCCGGCGCATGGTCGTCCCGCTCGCGCGCGGCCATGTCTTCGAGATCGGCTGCGGTGGGGGCCTCAACCAGAAATTCTACGACACGGAGCAGGTGGCGGCATTCAGCGGGATCGACCCTCATGGCAAGCTGCTCGACGGTGCCCGTGCCGAAGCCGAACGCAAGGGATGGGACGTCGATCTGCGGCAGGGGGTGGGCGAAGCCATACCCTTCCAGGACAGCAGTTTCGATACGGTCGTATGCACCTATACGCTGTGTTCGGTGGACGATCAGGCGAGGGTCATGTCCGAAATGCGGCGCATCCTTCGGCCGGGAGGGCGCTTGCTGTTTCTCGAGCATGGGCGCTCGCCGGATGTGGGCGTGGCGAAATGGCAGGAGCGGATCGAGCCTGTCTGGAAGCCCATGGCCGGTGGATGCCATCTCACCCGGCCGATCGGGTCGGCGCTGCGCGGGGCTGGCTTCGCTGTCGAGCCGCTCGGGCAGGCATATCTACCGAAGGCGCCGAAGGTGATAGGCTGGATGGAATGGGGCGTCGCGCGCATAGAAGGCGCGTGATCCAGGCGAGCCACTAGACGGACGCCCCGGACCCATTGTGGGGCCGGGGCGCTATCGTTCAAGCAGTTTGCTCGGGCTTAACTGTCGCCGAAGGTCCGTTGCCACCAGCCCTTGCGGGGCTTGGCCGATTCGACCGTTCCGGCGGACTCTTCTGCCTCCGGGGCGGCGCTCGTCTCGGGCGCAATGTCGGCATCGGACTTGGGCTTTGCCTTCGCCTTGCTCGCACGCGGCTTGCGGGCGGGCTTCTTTTCGGCAGCGGCCTCGGCAGTCTCCGGTGTGCCTTCCGGACCGGCGACGACAGCCATGTCTTCCGTCACCGGTTCGGAGACGTTGCCTGCTGGCTCGTCATCACTCTTTTTCGGAGCCGCTTTCTTCGCGCGGCTGCGCTTGGGTTTCGGCTTTTCCTCGGAATCGGCATCGGAAGCGATTTCCGCCTCGGGCTTCTCCGCCTTCGGCTTGCGTGTGCGCTTGGTCTTCGGCTTTTCCTCGGTGGCGGCGCTATCGCCAGTCGACTCGTCGTCGGCCTTCTTCGCTTTCCGAGCGCGCTTTTTCGGCTTCGGCTCATCTTCCTCGGCCGCGGCTTCGGCGGTTTCCGAGCTGTCTTCCGGACCGGCAACGACGGCCATGTCCTCTCCGACCTGCTCCGACACCTGCTCGAGGTTCTCGGCCTCTTCGCCGACATCGTTGTGGTCACCGCGACCGCGACCGCCACGACGGCGTCCGCCACGGCGGCGACGCTTTTTCGGCTTGTCTTCGCCGTTGTCCTCGGAAGTCTCGTCTTGCTCTTCGTCGCTGTCGTCGTCTGCGCCGTTGTCGTCATCGCGGCGCTTGTTGCGACCACGACCACCGCGGCGCCGGCGACGCTTCTTGCGGGGACGATCATCGTCGTCCTCATCCTGGTCTTCGTCCTCATCGTCGAAGGCTTCCGACTCGACCTCGTCCTCATCGTCCTCGACGAGAGTTTCGAACTTGGGAACATTGGTCGGACGCGGGCCGGAGCTCGACACGCTCATCTTCGCGCCTTCGTCCTCGCCCTCCGGACGGACCATCACGGTCACGCCATAACGTTCCTCGATCTCCATCAGATCGGCGCGCTTCTCGTTGAGCAGGTAGACCGAGGCCTCGGTGCTGGCGGCCAGTGTGATGACCGATCCCTTGCCCTTGGCGGCTTCATCCTCGATCAGACGCAGGGCCGACAGGCCGGCGGAGGACGCTGTCCGCACCAGGCCCGTGCCATCGCAATGCGGGCAGTCCCGGGTGGTCGCTTCGAGGACGCCGGTGCGCAGGCGCTGGCGGCTCATTTCCATCAGGCCGAAACTCGAAATGCGGCCCACCTGGATGCGCGCACGGTCGTTCTTCAGCGCTTCTTTCATCGCCTTTTCGACCTTGCGGGTGTTGGACTGGTGCTCCTGGTCGATGAAGTCGATGACGACGAGGCCGGCCATGTCGCGCAGTCGCAGCTGGCGGGCGATCTCGCGCGCAGCTTCGAGATTGGTGTGCAGCGCGGTCTGCTCGATATTGTGCTCCTTGGTGGAGCGGCCCGAATTGATGTCGATCGACACCAGCGCTTCGGTCGGGTTGATGACGAGATAGCCGCCGCTCTTCAGCTGCACGACGGGATCGTACATCGCCTTGAGCTGGTCCTCCGCGCCGTAGCGCTGGAACAGCGGCACCGGATCGGCGTACTGTTTCACCCGGCGCGCATGGCTGGGCATCAGCAGCTTCATGAATTCCTTGGCCGACTTGTAGCCGTCCTCGCCCTCGACGACGACTTCCTCGATCTCGCGATTGTAGATGTCGCGGATGGCGCGCTTGATCAGGTCGCTGTCCGAATGGATCAGCGCCGGCGCGGCTGAGGACAGGGTGCGTTCGCGGATTTCGTCCCACAGGCGGGCGAGATAATCGAAGTCGCGCTTGATCTCGGTCTTGGTGCGGCTGAGCCCGGCAGTGCGAACGATCAGCCCCATGGTCTTCGGCAGGCTGAGATCGCTGACGACCTGCTTCAGCCGCTTGCGGTCCGATGCGCTGGAAATCTTGCGAGAGATGCCGCCGCCGTGGCTGCTGTTCGGCATCAGGACGGTGTAGCGTCCGGCAAGGCTGAGATAGGTAGTCAGCGCCGCGCCCTTGTTGCCGCGCTCTTCCTTGACGACCTGGACGAGCAGAACCTGGCGGCGCTGGATGACGTCCTGGATCTTGTAGCGGCGACGCAGCGCCATGCGCTTGGCGCGCGCTTCGTCGACTTCCTTGGCGCGGCTGCGGCCACCTTTGCCCTGACGGCGACCGCGACCCTTGCGACCGCGACCACGGCGCTGGTTGCCGGACTCGTCTTCGTCGCTATCGTCGTCTGCGTCGTCATCCTCGTCGTCGAGCTGGCCTTCCTCGATCGTGGAGACCTTGTCCTTGTCGGAAGTGTCGACTTCTTCGAGACCGTCTTCTGCGAGGTCTTCGGCGAGAGCTTCGGCGCTTTCGTCCTCGGCGTCATATTCGTCGCCCGGCATTTCGCCGCGATCTTCCTCTTCGGCGCGCAGGCGGGCTTCCTCTTCGGCAGCCTCGGCCTCGGCAGCGAGCAGGGCCTCGCGGTCTTCCTTCGGGATTTGGTAATAGTCGGGATGGATCTCGCTGAAGGCGAGGAATCCGTGGCGGTTGCCACCGAAGTCGACAAAGGCCGCCTGCAGCGACGGTTCGACCCTGGTTACTTTCGCGAGATAGATATTGCCCTTGATCTGCTTGTGATCGGCAGATTCGAAATCGAACTCCTCAATCCGGTTTCCCTTGAGGACCGCCACCCGGGTTTCTTCCTGGTGGCGCGCATCGATAAGCATGCGCGTTGCCATGTAATTGTCTCCAGCCGCTGCGGGACGGGGCAGGCCCGTCGTCCGCGCGGCGCATCATGTTGGGATTTCCGCGTCCGTAGTCCGGAGCCGCGGCGTTAAAGGACCGGCCGTCATGCAGATGTGCGCGGGGCCGGGTATTCGTGACTGCGGAGACTGCCCTGCGCGTATCCAGCGCTGTCCGGCCCGACGGGAACGCGTGCCGGCGCGAAGCCAGGGCTGCGTTTGTCGGGGAGGGACGGAGCATGTCCTGCATCAACCTGTATTCGTTGCGATCCTAATTGCCGAACGGCTGCGGATCGGTGGGCGGCCAGTCCGAATGTTCCTCTTCGTCGCGCGTTTCGCGCCGATCCGAGGCACCGGACATCCGATGGGCTATTGCTAGCACCGTGGGTTTCCAACGGCAACCATATTGCGCGGAGCGGCAAGAAAGCCCTAACGATTCACTATAAATGGCACCGCGCACGCAAATCCTGCTGCTTCTGGCAATTCCGCTGGTCCTCATTGTAGGACTGGTGCTGACTGCGCAGCCCCTCCCTGTGCCCGACATTGGCCGCGCCTATGTCCAGCGCGTGACCTTGCCGAGTGCTTCCGACGATCTCGAACTGCCGAACGTGTCGGGCGATGAAGACCTGCCGCTGGTCGTGATCGACGCCGGGCATGGTGGGCACGACCCCGGCGCATCGGGGCAGGGATTGGTGGAGAAATCGCTCGTCCTGTCTCTGGCGCGCGAGCTCAAGGAGGAACTCAAGGCACAGGGCGGCGTGCGGGTCGCGCTGACTCGCGAAGATGACCGCTATCTCCTCCATGCCGAACGGTTCGAGATCGCGCGCCGACTGAGTGCCGACCTGTTTCTCTCCATCCACGCCGACAGCGCGGGCGACGCGAGCGAGGTGGAGGGGGCCAGCATCTACACACTGTCGAACGAGGCATCGAGCGATGCAGCCGCCCGCTTCGCCGAGCGCGAGAACGCGTCCGACAGGCTCAACGGCGTCAATCTGTCGGACCAGAGCGATACGGTGAGCACGATCCTCGTCGAACTGTCGCAGCGCCGCACGCAGGAACAGTCGGCGGAGTTTGCCCGACTCATCCGGCGCGAAGGTGAGGGCGTGCTGCGTTTCCATCCGCAGGCAATCCGCTCGGCAGCGCTGAAAGTGCTGCGCGCACCAGACGTGCCGTCCGTTCTGTTCGAGAGCGGATTTATCACCAATGCCGCCGAGGCCGAACGGCTCGGCTCGGCTGAGGGGCGCAAACAATTCGCGCAAACCATGGCTCGCGCCATCCGCATCTATTTCGCCCGGCAGCAATAATCGCGTGACCGGGCCATTCTTATTCTGGCGATATGCAGAAAGCCCGTGCTAAAGGCGCTGCCCAGATATGGCCGACGTTCCCCCCCTCCAGTATTATCGCCACCGGCTGACCGACGATCCTCGACGGTTGATCGTCTGGTTCAAGGACAACTGGGCGACCAATCGCAAGCTGCGAGTCGTCAGCTACGCCGCCGGCGTTGCCGTCGTCCTGCTGGTGCTCGCCTGGGCGACGCTGGCGCGAAATCTGCCGGATGCAGAGAGCCTGCTCGACTACGAGACACCGCTGCCGACCGTGGTGCGCGGAGTAGATGGCGAGATCGTCCATTCCTACGCCCGCGAGCGGCGCGTGCAGCTGCAATATGGCGACTTCCCCGATCAGATGATCGAGGCCTATCTGTCGGCCGAAGACAAGACCTTTTTCAGCCATGGTGGCGTGGACCTGACCGGCACGCTGAATGCCGTGTTGGATTACGCGACGAAGTTCGGTTCGGACGAGCGCGCCGTAGGCGGCTCCACCATTACGCAGCAGGTGGCGAAGAACCTCCTATTGGGCGACGAGTACTCGATCACCCGCAAGCTCAAGGAGATGATCCTAGCGACGCGCATCGAAAGCGTGCTGACCAAGCAGGAAATCCTCGAGCTCTATCTGAATGAAATCCCGCTCGGGCGGCGCAGCTTCGGCGTGCAGGCTGCGGCGCGGGCTTATTTCGACAAGGACGTCGGCGATCTCGACCTGCACGAGACCGCATTTCTCGCGATCCTCCCGAAAGCTCCTGAACGCTATGGCCGCGAGCGTTATCGTGAACTGGCGCTGGTCCGGCGCGATTTCGTGCTCGACCAGATGCAGGCCAATGGCTTCGTCACTGCCGCCGAAGCGAGCCGCGCCAAGGCGCAGCCGCTCGGCCTCGTTCAGCAGCGCAGCGAGCGGTCGGCCGATGCGGGCTATTTCCTCGAGGAAGTGCGTCGCCAGCTGATCGACCGCTTCGGCGAAACCGCCGAGGACGGCGGCAACAGCGTGTATGCTGGCGGGCTGTGGGTGCGGACCTCGCTCGATACCGAGCTGCAGGACGCAGCGCGCGATGCGCTGCGCGCGCAGCTGATCAGCTATCACGGCAATCGCGGCTTCACCGGCCCCGTCGCCACGCTCAATCCCGAAAACGGCGACCTGCATTCGCAGCTTGCCTCGTCCAATCTCTCGATCAATTACGAAGACTGGCGCATCGGCGTGATTACCGCAGCCGGTTCGTCGCCGACCATCGGCTTTACCGATGGCGAGGATTATCCGCTGATTGGCGCGCCGTCGTCGCTCAATCTGGGTGACGTGGTGGCCGCAGTACAGTCGGGCGATGGCTATCGCCTACGCGGCGTGCCCGAGATTTCGGGCGGCTTCCTGGCGCAGACGCCGCAGACGGGCCGCGTGCTTGCGATGCAGGGCGGATTCGATAGCCGTCTCGGCGCATTCAATCGCGCGACGCAAGCCGAACGCCAGCCGGGTTCCACCATCAAGCCCTTCGTCTATGCCTCCGCGCTCGACCATGGCATGACTCCGGCGTCCCAAGTGCCCGACCAGACCTTTTGCGTTTGGCAGGGCGCCAATCTCGGCGAGAAATGCTTCCGGAACTTCGGCGGGGGCGGCGGCGGTGTGCACACCATGCGCTGGGGCCTCGAGCAGAGCCGCAATCTGATGACCATCCACATCGCCGACACGACCGGCATGGACAATGTGGTCAAGACCATCAAGCGAGTCGGTATCGGCGATTATGAGCCGTACTATTCCTTCGCGCTGGGTGCCGGGGACACCACGGTCGCCCGCATGGTCAACGGCTATGCAGCGCTCGCCAATTGGGGGCGGCAGACCGAGGGCTCTGTCATCGATTACGTGCAGGACCGCCGCGGCAAGGTGATCTTCCGCTCCGACAATCGCGAGTGCACCGGCTGCAACATGGAGCAGTGGGACGGCCAGCCGATGCCGCGCTTCGAGCCGCGCGGGAAGCAGGTGCTCGATCCGCGCACTGCGTTCCAGGTCGTGCACATGCTGCAGGGCGTTGTGACACGGGGCACGGCCGTGCGACTGCGCAGCCTCGAGCTGCCGCTGTTCGGCAAGACCGGGACCACCAATGGCCCGACCAATGCCTGGTTCGTCGGGGGGACGCCGGATATCGTCGCGGGCATGTATGTCGGCTTCGACCAGCCGCGCAATCTCGGTGGCTGGGTGCAAGGCGGCAATACCGCCGCACCGATCATGAAGCGCTTCGTCGAGGCCACGCGCGATCGCTGGGATGCCGAGGATTTCGTTGCTCCGCCCGGCGTGCGCATGGTCAAGGTGGACCGGCGCACGGGCAAGCGCGTGTTCGACGGCACCCCGTCCGACGATCCGAAGGCGGCGATCATCTGGGAGGCATTCAAGCCCGACACCGAACCGCCGCGCTCCACCCGCTCCGATGTGATCGCTGCCAAGCGCAACGAGATCCTCGAGCTTATCCGCCGTGCCCGGCAGGGGCCGACACAGCGGGCAGCGGCTCGCGAGGTGGAGCGTCCCGACGATTTCGTCGAGGAACAGGGCGGGATCTACTAGCCAGCACCGGCTCGCCAGCTTTACAATCGCCGCCCGCGCGTTAGGGGGCGGTGGCAAGTGATTTGCCGCAAGTTTTGAAGGAATTCGCCATGCGTGCCGAAGGGCAGGCCCATATCGAGAGGATCGAAGCCGCGCTGGCGCTCGTCCGCCAGTCGCTCGACTGGGAGCGCGCTCTGCGGCGCCTCGACGAACTCGACGCGCGCGTGCAGGATCCGACGCTGTGGGACGATCCCAAGCAGGCGCAGGCGATCACGCAGGAACAAAAGCGCCTCGAGACCGCGATCACCACCGTGCGCGAGATCGAGAGCGAGATGTCCGACGCCATCGAATTCGTCGAGATGGGCGAGGCGGAGGGCGACGACGAGGTCGTGCGCGAGGGGTTGTCCTCGCTGGAAGGCCTCGCCGAACGCGCCGATCGCGACAAGGTGCAGGCACTGCTTTCGGGCGAAGCCGACGGCAATGATACCTATATCGAAATCCACGCAGGGGCTGGCGGCACGGAGAGCCAGGACTGGGCGGAAATGCTCTTCCGCATGTACGCGCGCTGGGGCGAACAGCGCGGCTACAAGGTCGAGACGGTCGAATATCAGGCAGGCGATCAGGCGGGCATCAAGTCCGCTACGCTGCTGGTGAAGGGCGACAATGCTTACGGCTATGCCAAGACCGAAAGCGGCGTCCACCGCCTCGTCCGCATCAGCCCCTATGACAGCAGCGCGCGCCGCCACACCAGCTTCAGCTCGGTCTGGGTCTATCCGGTCATCGACGACGACATCGACATCGAGATCAATCCGGCCGACCTCAAGATCGACACCTACCGCGCCAGCGGCGCAGGTGGTCAGCACATCAACACGACCGATTCCGCGGTCCGCATCACCCACCAGCCGACCGGGATCGTCGTCGCCAGCCAGAACGACCGCAGCCAGCACAAGAATCGCGCGACCGCGATGAACATGCTGAAAGCGCGCCTGTTCGAACGCGAGATGGCCGAGCGCGAGGCGGCGGCATCTGGCGAGTATCAGGAAAAGAGCGACATCGGCTGGGGCCACCAGATCCGCAGCTATGTCCTCCAGCCGTACCAGATGGTGAAGGACCTTCGCACAGGCGTAACCTCGCCCACACCCGACGACGTACTCGACGGCGCGCTCGATCCGTTCATTTCCGCCGCACTTGCCCAGCGCGTGACCGGCGAAACGGTCGAGGTGGAGGACGCGGAGTGAGGCCCGGCCTCGCTCTTCTCCCACTCATCGCAGCCAGCCTTGCCGCCTGCGACGGCGGGCTGCTGAGCACCGGAGACGAACCGGCCGAGTTCCCTGCGCCCGACCGTCCCGTGTCCGGCATCGGCACCTATTCCATCGATAGCGAGGACCAGCGTGACAGCCGCGGCGAGGCGCAGACCGTGATGGACCTCGCCGAACTCGAACCCGGCATGACCGTGGCCGATATCGGTGCGGGCAATGGCTATTACACGCTCCGCCTCGCCAAGCGCGTCGGCGAGACCGGTCGCGTACTGGCTCAGGATATCGATGGCGACGCCCTGGCGCGCCTCGGGCGCCGGGTGGAGCGCCAGCGGCTCGACAATGTCTCGATCCGCCGCGGCGAACCCGCCGACCCTCGCCTGCCCGCCAACAGCTTCGACCGCGTGTTCATGGTTCACATGTACCACGAGATCGAACAGCCTTACGAATTCCTCTGGCGGCTCTGGCCGTCATTGCGGGAAGATGGCCAGGTCATCGTGGTGGACAAGGATCGCCCGACCGACCAGCACGGGATCGACCCGCTGCTGCTATCCTGTGAGCTGGAGCGGGTCGGTTACGAGCTGGTCGCCTTCAAGGATGCGCCGGAACTGCTCGGCTACTATGCACAGTTCAAGGCAGCCGCTACGAGGCCCGAACCCGGAGAGATCGAACCGTGCCGCGGCGACAATCTCGCGCACGAGGCGCCGCCCATCGAGCGACCGACGAAAAGAGAGAAAGCATAATGAGTTTCAAGGGTCTCAAACCCATCGTTTACGGCGGCAAGGAAGTCTGGCCGCTGATCGAGGGCGGCAAGGGCGTATCCGCCACCAATCACATGAGTTCGGGCGCCTGGGCCGCTGCAGGAGGTATCGGCACGGTCAGCGCGGTCAATGCCGACAGCTATGACGAGGACGGCAACCCGATCCCGCAGGTCTACCCGCAGGCCACCCGCAAGGAGCGCTTTGAGCAGCTCGTCCGCTACGCCATCGACGGCGCGACCGAACAGGTGAACCGCGCCTACGAGATCGCCGATGGCAAGGGCGCGATCAATATCAACGTGCTGTGGGAGCAGGGCGGGGCGCAGCAGGTGCTGGAAGGCGTGCTCGACAATTGCGCCGACAAAATCGACGGCGTCACCTGCGGCGCGGGGATGCCTTACAAGCTGGCCGAGATCGCCCAGCGTTACAATGTGCATTATCTGCCGATCGTCTCGTCTGCCCGCGCTTTCCGCGCATTATGGAAGCGGAGCTATTCCAAGGTGCCGGACCTGCTGGCGGCGGTGGTTTATGAAGACCCCTGGCTGGCAGGTGGCCACAACGGCCTCTCCAATGCCGAGGATCCGACGAAGCCCGAAGCCCCTTATCCGCGCGTGAAAGCCTTGCGCGAAACGATGCGTAACGAAGGCGTCAGCGAGGACACTGCCATCGTGATGGCCGGCGGGGTCTGGTTCCTGCGCGAATGGAACGACTGGATCGACAACCCCGAGCTCGGCAAAATCGCCTTCCAATTCGGCACGCGCCCGCTGCTGACCCATGAAAGCCCGATCCCGCAGGTCTGGAAGGACATGCTCCGCACGGTCGAGCCGGGCGACGTGCTACTGCACAAGTTCAGCCCCACCGGCTTCTATTCCAGTGCGGTGAAAACGCCCTTCCTCTACGACCTGATGCACCGTAGCGAGCGCCAGATCCCGATCTTCAAGCGCGACGAGGAGGAGGGCACCATCCCGCTCGCCGATCACGGCAAGGCGAAATATTTCTTCGTCCATCCCGGCGACCAGCGCAAGGCGCAAAGCTGGATGCACGAGGGCTTCACCGAGGCGCTAAAGACGCCCGACGATACGGTGGTCTTCACCACCCCCGAAAGCGCCGAGCAGATCCGCACCGATCAGCAGGAATGCATGGGCTGCCTGTCGCACTGCCAGTTTTCCAGTTGGAAGGATCACGACAACCACACCACCGGTCGCCTCGCCGATCCGCGCAGCTTCTGCATCCAGAAAACCCTGCAGGACATCGCCCATGGCGGTGATCCGGACGAGAACCTCGCCTTCGCTGGCCACGCGGCCTACCGGTTCAAGCAGGACCCGTTCTATTCGAACAACTTCACCCCGACGGTGAAGGAGCTGGTCGAGCGGATCTTGACGGGGGACTGACGCTTAGCGCCAGAGCTGCATCGCCCTAATCGCGTCGGGCATCTTTACGTCGGTGTCGGGGCGCGAGAGGGTGCGTTCGATCAGCTTCCATTTACGCGCGATCTTTCCCTTCTGCCACAGATCGACGACCCAGCTGTCGCCGGTCCAGTCGCGGCCTTCGATCGAGGCCTCCAGACCGAGGCGCGTGGCGAAAACGGCGACATTACCATGGCGGCGCACATAGACCTCGTCGAAGCGGTAGCCGGTGCAGCGGAAGCGTGTGGTGGCGGCCTCCAGCCAGCTGGCGCGGTCTAGGATCACGGGCTTGCTGGACCCCAGGAGGAAAATGAAATCGCGCGCGGCGAGCGATTTCATCTGGTTGCGATCACGCTGCATCCACGAGCGCATCCAGAGGTGTTCGAGCGCTTCGATCTTGGCTGAAAATTCGTCCATGGGCGCGGCGATACATTCCTTCCCGCCGATGGCAAGCGGACTTCTGCGACGGTCAGCCGAGGCCGGTCAGCACCTGGTCGGGCGGGCGATGGCCATCGGCCCACATGCGGATATTGGCGATGACCCTCAGGCCCGATTCCTCGCGACCTTCGCGCGTGGCGCTGCCGATGTGGGGCAGGGTCATGACATTGGGATGACGGATGAGGCGTCCGTCGACATTGGGCTCGTCGGGATAAACGTCGAGTCCCGCGCCGGACAGGTGGCCGTTCTCCAGCGCCGCGATCAGCGCTTCCTGATCGACGAGATCGCCCCGCGCGGTGTTGATGAGGCTCGCGCCCGGTTTCATCAGGCCGATGCGCCGCTCGTCGATCAGCCGGTGCGTGCCGGGCGTCGCTGGGCAGTGGAGCGTGAGGATGTCCGCCTGCGCCGCCAGATCGTCGAGATTTTCGACCCAGCTTGCATCGAACATGCGCTCGACCGCTTCGGGCAAACGCTTGCGATTGTGATAGGCGATGCGCAGGCCGAAGGCGCGCGCGCGGTGGGCGACGGCCTGCCCGATCCGGCCCATGCCGACAATGCCCAGCACCTTGCCTGCCAGCTTGGTTCCTAGCAGCGCGGTCGGAGTCCAGCCGGTCCATTCGCCGCTGCGGATCAGCTGCACGCCTTCGCGGATGCGGCGCGGGACGCCGATAATGCCGACCATGGCGAGATCGGCGGTATCGTCGGTGAAGACACCTGGCGTGTTGGTGACCATGATGCCGCGATCATGCGCTGCCTTGAGGTCCAGATGTTCGGTCCCAGCGCCGAAATTGGCGATCAGGCCGAGGTCGTCGCCTGCTTCGGCAATCATGTCGCCGTCGATGCGGTCGGTGACGGTCGGCACGAGGACATCGCAGTCCTTCATGGCAGCCACGAGCTCGTTGCGCGTCAGTGGCCGGTCCTCACCGTTGAGCGTCACATCGAACAATTCGGCCATGCGCACTTCGACCGACGGCATGAGGTGACGGGTGACGACAACCCGCGGCGTGCGGGTGAGGCGTTTCTCGACCTGTTCGGTGGCGCTTTCCATGCTGGTGAAAAGCGCTAGGGCGAGGGCGGGGTGATGGTCAAGCGCGGTTGCCGTGGCAGCGCAGAATCATGTAAGGGTTCCACCATGGTCGCGCGCCTTCTCATCGCCCTCGCCTGCTTCGTCGGTCTGCCCGTTTCGGCAGCAGCGCAGGAACGCGAGGTGCCCTACTGGGCGACCATCCGCGCGAGCGAGCTCAACATGCGCGTGGGGCCGAGCGCCGACTACAAGATCGACTGGGTCTATCGCCGCCCCGGACTACCAGTGAAGGTCGTGCGCGTGATGGAAGGCTGGCGGCTGATCGAGGATCCCGCGGGTGACAAAGGCTGGGTCGTGGCCCGTCTGCTGAGCCCGGATCACGGCGCGATCGTCATCGGCGATGGGCCCGCTGACATGCGCGCCGGTCCGGCCGCGGATGCCGTACTCAAATGGCGGGTCGAGCCAGGCGTCGTAGCGGCTTTGGGCGAGTGCGAAGACCAGTGGTGCGAAGTGACGATCGGCAACCGGCGTGGCTGGATTGCGCAGGACCGGTTGTGGGGCGCAGGCACGCCGTGACATGAAAAGGGCGCCCCTTCCGAGCTGCTTTCTCCGTTTTCAGGTTGAACCATTTACATAGTCGTTTCGGCAGAGATTCCATTGCCCTCGACCTTGCGCACTGTTGCGGTGGTATTGCCATCCGCATCGCGCATCTGGAAGCTGCCATCGGAGCCCGGCGCGCCGCCGGCGTAACATTGCTCGGGCTCGGTACCTTCGGGATCGAAGCACATTTGCGAGCCTTCCTGGCGCCAGGTACCGCGTTCGGTCTCGGTACCGTCCGGCATCGTATCGACATAGGTGCCGTCGGCGTTGATCTGCTGCATGGTGACGCTGCCGTCGGCCATCTGCACCTCGTAAGTGCCGGTCATGTCGCCGGTAGCCGTGCTGCCGAGCGTGGTGTGGGCCGGCGTTGCCGTATCCAGCGGTTCGGGAGCGGGTTCCTCGTTGGATCCGCAGGCGGCGAGCGCTACCGTGGCGGCAGCGACGAAAAGCTTGGTCTTCATGGCACTTCCCCTTTCGCCGCACCAACGCGCAGGCCCGGGGGAAGTGCCGCAGAAAACGTCAGACCATTTCGACGGCGACCGCCGTGGCTTCGCCGCCGCCGATGCAGAGCGAGGCGATGCCGCGCTTCTTTCCCTGCTGCTTGAGCGCATTGAGCAGCGTCACGATGATGCGCGTGCCGCTTGCGCCGATCGGATGGCCGAGCGCGGTGCCGCCGCCGTTCACGTTGATCTTGTCGTGCGGGATACCGATGTCGCGCATGGCGAACATGGCGACGCAGGCAAACGCCTCGTTGACTTCCCACAGGTCGACCTCGTCCGCCGACCAGCCGGCCTTCTCAAGCACCTTATTGATGGCGCCCACCGGGGCGACGGTGAATTCGCTCGGCTCCTGCGCATGCGCAGCCATGGCGACGATCTTCGCGACCGGCTCCTGCCCGTTTTCTCTGGCGACGCTTTCGCGCGTCAAGACCACGGCAGCCGCGCCGTCGGAGATCGACGAGGACGTCGCTGCGGTGATCGTGCCATCCTTGGCGAAAGCGGGGCGCAGGGTCGGGATCTTGTCGGGCTTGCCCTTGCCGGGCTGCTCGTCGTGCTCGACCGTCACATCGCCGCGGCGCGTCGAGAAGCTGACCGGTACGACTTCGTCGGCAAAGGCACCGTTTTCGATGGCGGCATTCGCGCGGCGCAGCGACTCGATGGAATAGTCGTCCATCTGCTCACGTGTCAGCTGGTAGTCGTTCGCCGTGTCCTGCGCGAAGGTGCCCATGGCGCGCCCTTCCTCATAGGCATCTTCGAGCCCGTCGAGGAACATGTGGTCGTAGGTGGTGTCATGGCCCAGTCGCGCGCCGCTGCGGTGCTTCTTGAGCAGGTAGGGCGCATTGGTCATGCTCTCCATGCCGCCTGCGACAATGTAGTTCACATCGCCTGTGGAGAGCGCTTCCGCGCCCATGATAACCGTTTGCATGCCGCTGCCGCAGACCTTGTTGACCGTGGTCGCCTGGACCGATTTCGGCAGGCCTGCCTTGATCGAGGCCTGGCGGGCAGGGGCCTGGCCGAGGCCTGCAGGCAGGACGCAACCCATGTAGGTGCGGTCAAACTTGTCGACCGGCACACCCGAGCGCTCTACCGCAGCCTTGACCGCAGTCGCGCCCAGATCGGTCGCCGAAACATCGGCAAGGGCGCCCTGCATGCCTCCCATCGGAGTACGTGCGTAAGACAGGATGACGACGGGGTCGGCTGCGCTGAACTGGGTCATGCTTGTGCTGGTCCTCTGGTTCTGTGATATCGGTTGCCAATGGCGACCTAATTGGAGGTTCGCTTTTACCTAGTGCTGCGCCGCAGCAAGATCAAATGGAGAGAGCGATGGCGGACGACCGGAAGAGCGAGATGGAAGACGTGCTGCGCAAACAGCGCGCCGCGCACACACAGACCCGTCCCGAACCGATGGCCCTGCGCAAGGACCGCATCGAGCGCGCCATCAACCTGCTGAAAACCCATGCCGACGACTTGTGCAAGGTGATGAGCGCCGATTTCGGCAACCGCTCGCCCCAGCAGTCGATGATGACCGACATCGTCGGCACTATCAATTTCGGTAAATACTGCCTCAAGCACATGGATAAGTGGGCGCGGCCCGACAAGCGGCACGTCCAGTTCCCGCTCGGCCTGATGGGCGCTAAGGCGGAAGTGCGTTATGAGCCGAAGGGCGTCATCGGCATCCTCAGCCCGTGGAATTTCCCGGTCAATCTCAGCTTCGGTCCTCTGATGCAGGTCTTCGCGGCGGGCAATCGCGCGATGATCAAGCCGAGCGAGTTTACCGAGAAGACCAGCTTGCTGACGCAGGAACTGGTCGAAAAGTATTTTACTCCGGACGAGTGCGCTGTCTTCACCGGCGGGCCGGAAGTCGCGGCGGCCTTCGCCGAACTGCCCTTCGACCATCTCGTCTTCACCGGTTCCACCGCAACCGGTCGCAAGGTCATGGAGGCCGCAGCGAAGAACCTCGTTCCTGTCACATTGGAACTGGGGGGCAAGAGCCCGGTCTTCCTCGGCGAGAGTGCCGACTTCGCCAAGGCGGGCGAACGTATCGCGCTCGGCAAGATGCTCAATGCAGGGCAGATCTGCCTTGCCCCGGACTATCTCTACGTGCCGGAAAGCAAGCAGGACGAAGCAATCCACGGCGTCTGGCAAGGCACCGCGAACATGTATCCGACCATGCTGGAGAACGAGGACTACGCCAGCATCGTCAGCGACCATCACTTCGAGCGGCTAAAGGGTCTCGTCGCCGATGCGAAGGACAAGGGCGCAGAAGTGATCGAGGTCAACCCCGGCAATGAGGACTTCGGCAATGCTAACCAGCGCAAGATGCCGTTGACCATCCTCAAGAACGTCACCGACGACATGAAGGCGATGCAGGAGGAGATCTTCGGGCCGGTTCTCCCGGTCAAGACCTACAACCGCGTCGAGGAAGCGATCGACTACGTGAACGAGAACGACCGCCCCCTTGGCCTCTATTATTTCGGTGAGAGCAGCGACGAACGCGAGAAGGTGCTGACCAAAACCATCAGCGGCGGCGTGACGGTGAACGACGTGATTTTCCACGTGTCGATGGACGATTTGCCGTTCGGCGGCACCGGGCCTTCCGGCATGGGCAGCTATCACGGTGTCGAGGGCTTCCGCGAATTCAGCCATGCGCGCAGCGTTTACAGCCAGTCCAAGATCGACATCGCCAAGCTAGGCGGTCTCAAGCCGCCGTATGGTGCTGCGACAGACAAGACGATCAAGTCCGCCTTGAAATAGGCTCGCCGGATGCGCGGCCGGGGCAGGAGCATCCGGTCCCGGTTCGCGCAATCGATTGTGCGGGATTTGCGCGTGCCGCACCCTTGCACCTGCCCGCCGAGGGGCCTAGAGGCGTGCGCGAACCGTACCCCGGCGGAATCGCCTCCGCGGCAAGGAACTCTACGTGGTCGACCTCGAACAATATCTGCCTATCCTCATCTTCCTGTTCATCGCGGTCATCCTTTCGGCAGCCTTCGTGTTCCTGCCGATGGGTGTCTCGCGCCTCACCGGCGCGCATAACCCCGATGCCGAGAAGCTGAGCGAATACGAGTGCGGCTTCCCCGCCTTCGAAGATCCGCGCAGCCAGTTCGACGTGAAATTCTACCTGGTGGCGATCAGCTTCCTGCTGTTCGATCTCGAGGCCTCGTTCCTGTTCCCCTGGGCGGTGAGCCTCGACGTGACCGGCTGGATGGGCTGGGCCGGGATGATGATTTTCCTGGGCATTCTCGCCATCGGTCTCGCCTATGAATGGAAAATGGGGGCGCTGGACTGGCAATGAGCAATCCGAATACCGATCCCGCCCTTGTCGGCACCGCCTCGCTGAATCCCGCGCTCGACGACCAGCGCATGCGCGACAGCGCGCTGCCGACCGCCAAGGGCGGCGAAGTGCGCCAGCCCGATGCGGACTATTTCAACGCGCTGCAGACCGAAGTGAACGACAAGGGATTCCTCGTCACCAGCACAGAGGACCTGTTTCACTGGGCGCGCACGGGCAGCCTTTGGTGGATGACCTTCGGCCTCGCCTGCTGCGCGGTCGAGATGATCCACGTCAACATGCCGCGCTACGACATGGAGCGCTTCGGCGTCGCCCCGCGCGCCTCGCCTCGCCAGTCGGACGTGATGATCGTCGCCGGTACGCTGTGCAACAAGATGGCTCCGGCGCTGCGCAAGGTCTACGACCAGATGTCCGATCCGAAATATGTGATCAGCATGGGCAGCTGCGCCAATGGCGGCGGCTATTATCACTACAGCTATTCGGTGGTGCGCGGCTGCGACCGCATCGTGCCGGTCGACATCTATGTCCCCGGGTGCCCGCCGACGGCCGAGGCGCTGCTCTATGGCGTGATGCAGCTGCAGCGCAAGATCCGCCGCTCGGGCACGATCCAGAGGTAGGGACGAGGATATGGCAACCCTACACTCCGCGCCCCGCTTCACGCTGATCGACGGGTTGAAAGGCACGCTTTCGACTGCGCTGGGCGACCATCTGGTCGACGCTCACGAAGAGCACGGCGAGCTGCTGCTGCACGTCAAGCGCGACAGCATCGAAGACGTGCTTCGCATCCTGCGCGACGATCACGCCTACCAGCAGCTGATGGAAATCGCCGGGGCCGACTATCCCTCGCGGTCCGAGCGGTTCGAGATCGTCTATATGCTCCTCTCGCTGACGACCAACAGCCGGATCATGGTGAAATGCCGTGCGAGCGAGGATACCCCCGTGCCGACGGTCACCACGCTGTGGCCTAATGCTGGCTGGCTCGAGCGCGAGGTGTTCGACATGTACGGTGTGCTTTTCGCCGGGAACACCGACCTGCGGCGCATCCTGACCGATTATGGCTTCGAAGGACACCCTTTCCGCAAGGACTTCCCGCTGACCGGCTATACCGAGCTGCGTTATTCCGAAGACGAGAAGCGCGTGGTCTACGAGCCGGTCGAGCTCGCGCAGGATTTGCGCCAGTTCGACTTCATGTCGCCGTGGGAAGGCGCGGACTATGTCCTGCCGGGCGACGAGAAGGCGGACATGCCGCCGGTCGACGATCCCAAGGTCACGGAAAAGCCCTCGGACACCGGTGCAGGTGCCAAGACCGACGAGCACGCAGCCGACAAGGTGAGCGCGGACGCTCCGGCGGAAAAGGATGGCGGCAAGGCCATCGATCCGCCCGGGCCTACCGAAGACCGCGCCGCGCGCCCCAAGCGCAAGGGCAAGACTACCGACACCGCCAAGGCGACCGAGACGAAAAAGAAGAAGGCCCCCGCGAAGCGCAAGCCTGCGGCCAGGAAGAAGGACGACAATTGATGCGCGCGTTTCTTCCCCTTGCTGTGCTCGCTCTGGCCGCCTGCTCCTCGCAGGAGCCTGCCGAGCAGGAAAGCGCCGACGATTTCGCCAGCCGCATCGGCGGTTCGGGCGAGGGTGCGGCGCTCGATCCGTCGCAGCCCGATCCGAATGCGCCCAATGTTGCCGTGGAAGCACCGCCCGCCCAAGCGGACGTCACCACGCTTCAGCAGCTTGGCGATGTCGGCGGGGTCAACCTCGGCCCGCGCGAGGGTGGTTGCACCTTCATGGTCGGCGAGCAGGAGATGATCATCGCCGCCGGCATGCGTGACAAGTCGCTGCCCGGAAAGGCCGTGGTCCGCGTCGGGGATACGCTGGTGATGACCGATGCGACCATCGGCGGCCTCGATGCGGTCAAGTCCGGCACGAACTTCGAAGGCGAGGGCTTCACCGTCTCGGTCGCACCCGCTGCCGGCGAGGGGCAGACCCGCCCGGCTAACGTCACCGTGACCGATGCCGCGGGCAAGTCGCAGAGTTACTCCGGCAACTGGATTTGCGCATGAGTATGCAGCTCGAAGAGTCGCCCACCACAGGCGACGAAGTCATCACGAATTACACGATCAACTTCGGTCCCCAGCACCCCGCGGCGCATGGCGTGCTGCGCATGGTGATGGAGCTCGACGGCGAGATCATCGAACGGATCGATCCGCATGTCGGCCTGCTGCATCGCGGCACCGAAAAGCTGATCGAGAACAAGACGTATCTGCAGGCGCTGCCCTATTTCGACCGACTCGATTACTGCAGCCCGCTGGCGCAGGAATACAGCTACGTCCTGGCGATCGAGAAGCTGCTCAATGTCGAAGTGCCGGAGCGGGCGCAGTACCTGCGCGTGCTGTTCGCCGAGCTGACGCGCATCTGCAACCACATGCTCAACATCGGCGCGCATGTGATGGATGTCGGCGCTATGACGCCGAACCTGTGGGTTTTCGAGCTGCGCGAAGACTGCTTGAACTTCTTCGAGCGGGCTTCGGGCGCGCGCATGCATGCGGCCTGGTTCCGCCCGGGCGGCGTCCACCAGGACGTACCCGAAAAGCTGCTGGTCGATATCGGGGAATGGCTCGACACGCGCCTGCCCGAACTGTTCGGCGATGCGATGAGCCTCGTGCTCGACAACCGCATCTTCAAGCAGCGCAATGTCGACATTGCGGTGGTGAGCAAGGACGATGCGGTTGCCTGGGGTTTCTCCGGCCCGATGATCCGCGCTGCCGGAATCCCCTGGGATCTGCGCAAATCGCAGCCCTACGATGTGTACGAGCGGATGGAGTTCGACATTCCCGTCGGCACTAATTCGGACTGCTACGACCGCTTCGTAGTGCGTGTGAAGGAAGTTTACGAGAGCGCGAAGATCATGAAGCAGTGCCTGCGCGACATGCCGTCCGGCCCCGTCGCCAGCGACGACCGCAAGGTCGCGCCGCCCAAGCGCGCCGAGATGAAGCAGTCGATGGAAGCGCTGATCCACCACTTCAAGCTCTACACCGAGGGCTTCCACGTGCCCGCCGGCGAAGTCTATGTCGCCACCGAGAGCCCCAAGGGCGAATTCGGCGTCTACCTCGTCAGCGACGGTTCGAACAAACCCTACCGCTGCAAGATCCGCCCGACTGCGTTCTCGCATTTGCAGGCGATGGATTTCATGAGCCGCGGCCACATGCTGCCCGACGCCACCGCCATCCTCGGCGCTATCGACGTCGTGTTCGGGGAGTGTGACCGGTGATTGCGCGCGAAATCTTCATCTTCATCGCGGCTTTCGCGGCGTTCGCTTCTGCGGTGGCGGCGTATCTGCTCGCCTTTCATGGCGAAAGCTCGCTCAAGGAAATCCTTTCGACGGCCTTCGCTGCCGTCATCGGTCTCTATCTCGGCCGCTATCTCCAGCACAGGTTGACCCATGGCTGACCGTTCCCCCGCACCCGATACTCCCGAGCTGCGCGAGCGCTGGGGTGGCTTCGAATTCACCGAGGCCTATCGCGCCAAGGCGGACAAGGCGATCGCGCGCTATCCCGAGGGGCGCCAGCGCTCCGCGGTAATGCCGCTGCTCGACCTCGCGCAGCGCCAGGTCGGCGAGGAGACGAACACGCAAGGCTGGTTGCCGCTGCCGGTGATCGAATATGTCGCCGACTATCTCGACATGCCTGTCATCCGCGTGCTCGAGGTCGCGACCTTCTACTTCATGTACAACATGAAGCCGGTCGGTAAGTACCATGTGCAGGTCTGCGGCACGACGCCCTGCATGCTGCGCGGCTCGGACGGCCTGATCGAAGCTTGCAAGAAGCGCGGCATGAGCAAGGGCCAAGTCTCTGACGATAACCTCTGGACCCTCACCGAGGTCGAATGCATGGGCAATTGCGCCACCGCACCGATGGTCCAGATCAACGACGACAATTACGAAGACCTCACGCCCGAGCGCCTCGATGCCATCCTCGACGCACTGGCCGCAGGCGAGCAGCCGAAGACCGGCACGCAGGAGCCGGGCCGTCATACCAGCGAACCGGCCAATGCGCTCAGCTCGCTCCAGGAAATGGTCGATGCCAATCACGATTACCGGAGCGAGTGGTGATGGATAGCAATATCATCTCGATCATCGTCGCACTGATCCTCATCGTCATCGCGTGGAAGGTGTTCAAGGGCGTCGTCAAGACGGTCGTCCTCGCGGCGATCCTGATCGCGGTTGCCATCTTCGTGTTCGGAGGGTTCGCCTGATGATTGCCGCGAATTTTAATGGGACGCTCGCTCATGCTCGCTGACCGGGACCGCATCTTCACCAATGTCTACGGCTTCCAGGACTGGGGGCTGAAGGCTGCGCAGCAGCGCGGCGACTGGGACGATACCAAGTCGCTGATCGCGCGTGGGCATGACGACATCATCGAGGAAATGAAGGCGTCCGGCCTGCGCGGACGGGGCGGGGCGGGCTTCCCGACCGGCCTCAAGTGGTCCTTCATGCCGAAGGAAAGCAAAGACGGTCGCCCCAGTTTCCTCGTCATCAATGCCGACGAGTCGGAACCCGGCTCTTGCAAGGACCGCGAGATTATCCGCCACGATCCGCACAAGCTGATCGAAGGCGCGCTGGTCGCCGGTTACGCCATGCGGGCCCGGGCGGCCTATATCTACATTCGTGGCGAGTATATCCGCGAGGCCGAAACGCTTCAGGCTGCCATCGACGAAGCCTATGACGCTGGTCTGATCGGCAAGAACGCCAGCAAGTCCGGCTACGACTTCGACGTCTTCCTGCACCGTGGCGCGGGCGCCTACATCTGCGGCGAAGAAACCGCGATGATCGAGAGCCTCGAAGGCAAGAAGGGCCAGCCCCGCCTCAAGCCGCCGTTCCCGGCAGGCGCGGGTCTTTACGGCTGTCCGACCACGGTCAACAACGTGGAATCGATCGCCGTCGTCCCGACCATCCTGCGCCGCGGCGCGAGCTGGTTTGCGAGCTTCGGGCGCGAGAACAACAAAGGCACCAAGCTCTTCCAGATCAGCGGCCATGTGAACAAGCCCTGCGTCGTGGAAGAAGCGATGAGCATCACTTTCGAGGAACTCATCGACACTCATTGCGGCGGCATCGTCGGCGGGTGGGACAATTTGCTGGCCGTCATCCCCGGCGGCTCTTCCGTCCCGCTCATCCCCGGAGACCAGATGCGTCAGGCGATCATGGATTTCGATGGGCTGAAGGAACTCGGCTCGGGCCTCGGTACCGCCGGGATCATCGTAATGGACAAGTCCACCGACATCGTCCGCGCCATCAGCCGCATCAGCTATTTCTACAAGCACGAGAGCTGCGGCCAATGCACGCCCTGCCGCGAAGGTACGGGCTGGATGTGGCGCATGATGGAACGCCTGCGCACCGGCGATGCGGCGATCGAGGAGATCGACATGCTTCAGCAGGTCACCAAGCAGGTCGAAGGCCACACCATCTGCGCGCTCGGCGATGCGGCCGCTTGGCCGATCCAGGGCCTCATCCGCCATTTCCGCCCGGAACTCGAACGCCGGATCGAAGAACACAATGCGAAATTCGCAGAGGCAGCCGAATAATGCCTAAAGTCACCGTAGACGGACAGGAACTCGAGGTTCCGGACGGCGCCACCGTTCTGCAGGCGTGCGAGCTTGCGGGGAAGGAAATCCCGCGTTTCTGCTATCATGAGCGGCTGAGCATCGCCGGCAACTGCCGCATGTGCCTGGTCGAGGTGAAGCCTGGGCCGCCCAAGCCGCAGGCGAGCTGTGCGCTGCCGGCCACCGACGGACAGGAAATCCGCACCGACACCGAAATGGTCAAGACCGCGCGCGAAGGGGTGATGGAGTTCCTACTCATCAACCATCCGCTCGACTGCCCGATCTGCGACCAGGGCGGCGAATGCGACCTGCAGGACCAGTCGATGACCTATGGTCGCGGCGCCACGCGCTATCACGAGAACAAGCGCGCGGTGACCGAGAAGTACATGGGCCCGCTGATCAAGACGGTCATGACCCGCTGCATCCACTGCACCCGCTGCGTGCGCTTCTCGGAAGAGATCGCCGGGGTCGACGAAATCGGCGCGCTTTATCGCGGCGAGGACATGCAGATCACCACCTATCTGGAGCAAGCGGTTGAGCACGAATTGTCGGCCAATGTGATCGACCTGTGCCCGGTCGGAGCGCTCACTAGCCGGCCCTATGCCTTCGAGGCGCGGCCATGGGAGCTCAAGAAAACGCTCAGCATCGACGTGTCCGACGCGGTCGGTTCGAATATCCGCCTCGACAGCAAGGGCCGCGAAGTCATGCGCGCGCTCCCACGCATCAACGACGATGTCAACGAGGAATGGATTTCCGACAAGGCCCGCTATCAGGTCGACGGCCTGATGCGCCGCCGTCTCGACAAGCCCTATATCCGCAAGGGCGGCAAGCTGCAGGCGGCGACTTGGGACGAGGCCTTTAAAGCGATCGCGAAGGTCAAGCCGGGCAAGAAGATCGCGGCCATCGCCGGCGACATGCTCGATTGCGAAACCATGTTCGCGGCCAAGGCGCTGCTGAAGGCCTGCGGTTCGACGCTGGTCGAAGGTCGCCAGACCGGGATGGACTACGACACGTCCAATCTCGCAGCAGTCAATTTCAATTCGACCTTCGCCGGTATCGAAAACGCCGATGCGATCCTGATCGTCGGCAGCCACGTGCGCTGGGAAGCGCCGCTCGTGAATGTTCGCATCCGCAAGGCGGTGAAGCGCGGCGCGAAGGTGTTCGTGGTCGGCCCATGGTGGGACACGACCTATCCGGCCGAATTCCTCGGCGAGGATCTTGGCGTGCTGAACAAGCTGCCCAAGGCGCTTAGCGATGCGCTGAAGAATGCCGAGAATCCGGCGGTCATTGTCGGCGGGGCGGGCCTCAAGGGCGCTCATGGAAAGGCGCTGGCCCTGGCCGAGAAGTACGGCGCGGCGTTCAACGTTCTCCACTTCAGCGCGGCGCGCATGGGCGGGCTGATGCTCGGTTTCGCGCAACCCGGCGGCATGGAGGATATCGTGAATGCCAAGCCCAAGGTCGTCTTGAGCCTGGGCGCGGACGAGATGGATTTCGAGCCATTCGCGGATGCTCTCAAGGTCTATATCGGCCATCATGGCGACAAGGGCGCGCATGCGGCGGACGTGATCCTGCCCGCGGCAAGCTATGCCGAAAAAGACGGGACCTACGTTAACACCGAAGGCCGCGTGCAGTTTGCGGAGAAAGCCGTCTTCGCGCCCGGTGACGCGCGCGAAGACTGGACGATCCTGCGGGCGCTGGCCGATGCGCTGAAGGTGGAGGTCGGCTTCGACAGCTTCGCCGAGCTTCAGGCTGCGATGATCGAGGAAGTACCCGCTTTGGGCGAGGAAGGCTTGGCCGATTACGGCGCGCTTCCCAAGGCTGACGCCAGATCGAAGGCGGAAGGCACGATCAGCGCCTATCCGATCAAGGATTTCTACCTCACAAATCCGATCGCCCGCGCCAGCGAAGTGATGCAGCGCTGTTCCGCAGAATTGCTGCACGGTGAGGACTTGGCGGAGGCAGCGGAATGACCGAATTTTTCCAATCCCTCGGCTTGAATTACGAGTTCGCGTGGTTCACCGCGACGATCGCCGGTGTGCTTCTGATCGCGCTTCCGCTCATGCTGGCAGTCGCCATGGTAATCTATGTCGACCGCAAGGTCTGGGCGGCGATCAATCTGCGCCGCGGGCCTAACGTAGTCGGCCCCTTCGGCCTGCTGCAGAGCTTTGCCGACGGGCTGAAGGTGTTCCTGCAGGAAACCATCATCCCGAGCGCGGCCAACAAGGGGATCTTCATCCTCGCGCCGATCGTGACCTTCACTGTCGCGCTGGCGGCCTGGGCGGTGATTCCGTTCGACGCAGGCGTGGTGCTCGCAAACATCAATGTCGGCCTGCTCTACATCCTCGCGATCAGCTCGTTGTCCGTTTACGGCGTGGTGATGAGCGGTTGGGCGAGTAACTCCAAGTACCCGTTCTTCTCGGCCATGCGTGCTGCGGCGCAGATGATCTCCTACGAAGTATCGATTGGCTTCATCCTGGTCTGCATCGTGCTGTTCGCCGGGACCTTCAACCTGACGGGTATCGTGCTGGGACAGGAGGCGTTCGGGCTAGGCCTGATCAATGCCTATGTCGTCCACCCGCTGATTTTCCCCATCTGGGTGATGTTCTTCATTTCCTGCCTGGCGGAAACGCAGCGCGTGCCGTTCGACCTGACCGAGGCCGAAAGCGAACTTGTTGCCGGGTACCAGACCGAATATTCCTCGATGAGCTTCGCGCTCTTCTGGCTGGGTGAATATGCGAACATCCTGTTGATGTGCTCGCTGAACACCCTGCTGTTCTTCGGCGGATGGCTGCCGCCGCTGAATATCGACCTGATCCCGTGGTTCGACATACCGGGCATCATCTGGTTCCTTCTCAAAACGTTCTTCTTCTTCTTCATGTTCAGCTGGGTCATGGCGACGGTTCCGCGCTATCGTTACGACCAGCTGATGCGGCTCGGCTGGAAGGTGTTCCTCCCGCTCAGCCTGTTCTTCATCGTCGTTATCTCGGGCTATCTGATGGCAACCGGTCACTTCGGAGGCGCGGCATGAGCACGATCGCGCACCTCGTAAAATCCTTTACCCTTTGGGAGTTCGTGAAGGCGCATGCCCTCACGCTGAAGTATTTCTTCAAGCCCAAGGTGACGATCAACTACCCGTTCGAAAAGAACCCGATCAGCCCGCGTTTCCGCGGCGAGCATGCGCTGCGCCGCTATCCCAACGGGGAAGAGCGCTGCATCGCCTGCAAGCTGTGCGAAGCGATCTGCCCGGCGCAGGCGATCACGATTGAGAGCGAGCCGCGCGAGGATGGCAGCCGCCGTACCACACGCTACGATATCGATATGACGAAGTGCATTTATTGCGGGTTCTGCCAGGAAGCCTGTCCGGTGGATGCCGTGGTCGAGGGCCCGAACTTCGAATATGCGACGGAAACCCGCGAGGAACTGCTCTATGACAAGGCCAAGCTGCTTGCGAATGGTGACAAGTGGGAGCGGGCGATCGCCGCAAACCTTGAAGCCGATGCGCCCTATCGCTAACCGCCGCGCCAACGAGAAACGGGGCTCATGATTCAGACCATCGCCTTTTACCTGTTCGCCGTCCTGGTGATCGCCAGCGCAGTCATGGTTATCATGTCGCGCAACCCGGTGCATTCGGTCCTGTGGCTGATCCTCGCCTTCTTCAACGCGGCGGGGCTGATGGTGCTGGTGGGCGCGGAATTCATCGCTATGCTGCTGGTGATCGTTTACGTGGGCGCGGTCGCCGTGCTGTTCCTGTTCGTCGTCATGATGCTCGACATCGACTTCGCCGAGCTGCGCGCCGGCTTCATCAAGAATTTCCCGCTCGGGATTGCCATTGCGGCCATATTGCTGGCGGAGCTGGTGCTGGGCATCGGCGCCTACCGTGTCGGCGCGATCGAGCTGGGTACGCCGGACGGTGCGTCGGCCCCGCTGCTCGACCGCTCGAATATCGAGAGCATCGGCGCGCTGCTCTACCGCGACTATATCTTCCTGTTCGAGGCGGCCGGCATCATTCTGCTCGTGGCCATGGTCGGCGCGATCGTCCTGACCCATCGTAAGGGCCCGGCGGATGCGCGTGGCCAGCAGGACATCGGCAAGCAGAACCGTCGCCGTCCGGAAGAGGCCACGGTGATGAAGCAGCCGGGCATCGGCAAGGGGGTCGATCTATGATCGGGATCGAACATTACATCGTCGTCAGCGCGATCCTCTTCGTGCTGGGCGTGCTGGGCATCTTCCTCAACCGGAAGAACATCATCGTCATCCTGATGGCGATCGAGCTGATCCTGCTCGCGGTGAACATCAACCTCGTCGCCTTTTCCGCCTTCCTCGGCGATCTGGTCGGGCAGGTGTTCGCCATGTTCGTCCTGACCGTCGCGGCGGGCGAGGCGGCCATCGGGCTCGCCATCCTCGTCATCTATTTCCGTGGTCGCGGCACGATCGCCGTCGACGACGTCGACCGGTTGAAGGGGTAAGCATCGGTGCATCCCATTCTGTTCATCGTCTTCCTGCCCCTGCTGGCAGCGATCATCGGTGGTTTCATCAACAAGTCCGAGCCGAGTGTCGTCGCCAAGTCGATCACGACCGGCGCGCTGTTCATCAGCTGCGCGCTGAGCTGGCCGGTGTTCATCGGCTTCTGGCTGGGCGACAGCACCGCCACTGTCGTGCCGGTCCTGCAGTGGATGCAGTCGGGCGATCTTGCCTTCGACTGGGCCCTGCGTGTCGATACGCTGACCGCAGTCATGCTGGTGGTTATCACCACCGTCTCGGCGCTCGTCCACCTCTATAGCTGGGGCTATATGGAGGAAGACCCGGACCAGCCGCGGTTCTTCGCCTACCTCTCGCTGTTCACCTTCGCCATGCTGATGCTGGTGACGGCCGACAACCTCGTCCAGATGTTCTTTGGATGGGAAGGGGTGGGCCTCGCGAGCTACCTGCTCATCGGCTTCTGGTTCAAGAAGCCCAGCGCCAATGCCGCTGCGATCAAGGCTTTCGTCGTCAACCGCGTCGGCGACCTCGGCTTCATGCTCGGTATCTTCGGCACGTTCCTGGTATTCGGCACGGTCTCGATCCCCGAAATCCTTGAGGCTGCGCCGTCAATGAGTGGCGCGACGATCGGCTTCCTCGGCTACCGCGTCGCGACGATGGACGTGCTCTGCATTCTCCTGTTCATCGGCGCGATGGGCAAGTCGGCGCAGCTCGGCCTGCACACCTGGCTGCCCGACGCGATGGAAGGCCCGACGCCTGTTTCCGCGCTGATCCACGCCGCCACCATGGTGACCGCAGGCGTATTCATGGTCTGCCGCCTCTCGCCCATGTTCGAGACCGCGCCCGTCGCACTCGGCGTGGTGACTTTCATCGGCGCCGCAACCTGCATCTTCGCCGCCACCGTCGGCACGACGCAGTGGGATATCAAGCGGGTGATCGCCTATTCGACCTGTTCGCAGCTCGGCTACATGTTCTTTGCCGCTGGCGTGGGCGCCTATGGTGCGGCCATGTTCCACCTGTTCACGCATGCCTTCTTCAAGGCGCTGCTGTTCCTCGGTGCAGGATCGGTGATCCACGCCATGCATCACGAGCAGGACATGCGCTATTACGGCGCGCTGCGGAAGGAAATCCCGGTGACCTTCTGGGCCATGATGGCGGGTACGCTCGCGATCACCGGGGTCGGCGTGCTATACGTCTTCGGGTTCGCAGGCTTCTATTCCAAGGACGCCATACTCGAAGCCGCTTTCGCGCGCGGTACGGAAATGAGCATGTTCGCTTTCTGGATAGGCGCCGTCGCAGCCCTGCTGACCAGCTTTTACAGCTGGCGCCTGATGTTCCTGACCTTCTGGGGCAAGCCGCGCTGGGCCGACAGCGAGCATATCCAGCACGCCGTCCACCACGGCCAGGACGAGCCGGAGGATCACAACCCCGCCGTGCAGGAAGATGCGGGTCACGATGTGACGCACGCCGTGCCGTCGCCGAATTACGAGGCAGGAACGGGCGGTTATCACCCGCATGAAAGCCCGCTCAGCATGCTGATCCCGCTCGGCATCCTGTCGATCGGTGCAGTCTTTGCCGGCTTCGTATTCAAGGATGCCTTCATCGATGGCGCGGACTTCTGGGATGGCTCGATCTACTTCAACGAGAACCTGATCCACGCCCTGCACAACGTGCCGTACTGGGTGAAGCTGACTGCGACCTTCGTCATGCTGATCGGCCTCGCCATCGCGTGGCTGGCCTACATCAAGGATACGACGATCCCGGCCAAGGGAGCCGAACAGCTCGGCCCGATCTACCGGTTCTTTTACAACAAGTGGTATTTCGACGAGCTCTACCACTACTTGTTCATCGTCCCTGCCTTCTGGCTCGGACGCCAGTTCTGGAAACTCGGCGACGTCGGCACGATCGACCGGTTCGGCCCTAATGGCGTGGCCTGGGTGGTCGAGAAGGGCTCGGTCGGCGCGAAGAAGTTCCAGACCGGATATCTCTATAGCTATGCGCTGGTGATGCTCCTCGGGCTCGTCGCCGCTGTCACCTGGGTGCTGTTCTGATGGAATTCCCCATCCTCTCGCTGATGCTCGCGGTGCCGCTCGTCGCCGCCATCGCCTGCCTGTTCCTCGGTGCGCAGAGCGCCCGAATGGTCGCGCTGTTCGCAACGCTGTTCGATCTCGCGTTAGGCGTGCTGCTGTGGCTCAACTTCGATATCGGCGGCGCGCAGTGGCAGTTCGTCGAGCGGGCGGAGATATTCGCCGGTTTCAGCTATGCGCTCGGCATCGATGGCATCGCCCTGATGCTCATCATGCTCAGCGTCTTCCTCATGCCGATCTGCATCCTCGCCAGCTGGGACGCGATCACCAAGCGTGTGGGCGAATACATGTCGGCCTTCCTGCTGATGGAAGTGCTGATGATCGGTGTGTTCGCCGCGCAGGACATGTTCCTGTTCTACATCTTCTTCGAAGCCGGCCTCATCCCGATGTACCTGATCATCGGCGTGTGGGGCGGCGACAACCGCATCTACGCGAGCTACAAATTCTTCCTCTACACGCTGCTCGGCTCGGTGCTGATGCTGATCGCCATGATGTGGATGGTGAACGAAGCGGGCACCACCGACATTCCCACCCTGCTCAATTACGACTTCAGCCCGCAGGCGCAGACCTGGCTTTGGCTGGCCTTCTTCGCGAGCTTCGCGGTGAAAATGCCGATGTGGCCGGTCCATACCTGGCTGCCCGACGCGCACGTGCAGGCGCCGACCGCAGGGTCCGTGATCCTGGCGGGAGTGTTGCTGAAACTCGGCGGTTACGGCTTCATCCGCTTCAGCTTGCCGATGTTCCCCGAAGCGAGCGCCCAGTTCGCCTGGCTGGTCTTCGCGCTGTCGATGGTGGCAGTGATCTACACTTCGCTCGTCGCGCTGGTGCAGCACGACATGAAGAAATTGATCGCTTATTCCTCGGTCGCGCACATGGCGATCGTCACGGCGGGCCTGTTCGCCTTCAACGTGCAGGGCATCGAAGGCGCGATGATGGTCATGCTCGGCCACGGTCTCGTGTCGGGCGCGCTGTTCCTGTGCGTGGGCGTGATCTACGACCGGCTGCATACACGCGAAATCGACCGCTATGGCGGGCTCAGCATCAACATGCCGAAATACGCAGTGTTCTTCCTGCTGTTCACAATGGCCAGCATCGGCCTGCCGGGGACCAGCAACTTCGTCGGTGAATTCTTAGCGCTCGCCGGCCTCTACAAGGTCTCGAGCCTTGTCACGCTGATCTGCACCACGGGCATCATCCTCGGTGCTGGCTACATGCTCTATCTCTACCGCCGCGTGGCGTTCGGGGAGCAGCGCAATGCCGATGCGGCCCGGATGCCCGATCTCAATGCACGCGAGTGGATGATGCTTGCGCCAATCGCTGCGGCCACGCTGTGGATGGGTATCTATCCCGAAAGTTTCCTCGCCCCGATGCGGCAGGACATTGCCGCGCTCGAGGTCCGCATGGCGCGCGCCGCGCCGGAGGGCGACAGCCATCTCCGGGTCGGCGAGCCGATGGAGCGCAACGCCAATTTTGTCGCAGCCGCACATGATGCGGAGGGAGCGCATTGATGAATCTCGCCAGTTCCCTCTATTTCACCGGCACCGAGGTCGGGCTTTCGATCGTCGGCCTCGTGCTGCTGCTCGTATCGGCCTGGGGCGGCCCGCGCTCGGCACGCCTGGTCACCATCCTGACCGTATCGGCGCTGGTTGGCGCAACGCTTTTCAGCGGGCACCTGTTCGATCTTGCCGCTAGCGAGACAGCCGGCCGCGCGTTTAGCGATCTCTATCGGGCCGACACTTTCGGCAGCTTCGCGAAGATCCTCATCTATCTCGCGACAATCGCCGTGCTGATGGTCACGCCGCGTTTCTTCGACCAGCGCGGGGCCCATCGCCCGGAATACCCGGTGCTGATGCTGTTCAATGCCGTCGGCATGGGCATGATGGTTTCTGCGACCGATCTGATGACGCTCTACATCGGCCTCGAAATGTCGAGCCTGTCGAGCTACGTGCTTGCCAGCTTCCTGCGCAACGACACGCGCTCGGCGGAAGCGGGGCTCAAGTACTTCGTCCTCGGCGCGCTCGCATCGGGCATCATCCTATACGGCGTCAGCCTCGTCTACGGTTTCACCGGCAGCACCAATTACGAGAGCATCCGCGCGGCGTTCGCGGTCGAGTTCTCGACCGGTGCGTTGTTCGGCGTCGTCTTTGTGCTGGCAGGTCTCGCCTTCAAGGTCAGCGCCGTTCCGTTCCACATGTGGACGCCCGACGTCTATGAAGGCGCGCCGACGCCGGTGACCGCCTTCTTCGCGACTGCGCCCAAGGTGGCGGCCATGGCCATGCTCGTCCGCATGGCGATGGAGCCGTTCGCAGGCGAAGTGGATGCGTGGCGCCAGATCGTGATCTTTGCCGCGCTCGCGTCCATTGTGGTCGGTGCGCTGGGCGCAATCGGTCAGCAGAACCTCAAGCGTCTGCTCGCCTACTCCTCGATCAACAACGTCGGCTTCATCCTCATCGGGCTCGCTGCGGCGACACCCGCAGGCGTGGCCGGCGTGATGACCTATCTGGCGATCTACGTCGCAATGACGGTCGGCAGCTTCACGGCGCTGCTGATGCTACGCGATCCGATGGGGCAGAACCTTGAAACCTTCGACGATATCGCCGGGCTTTCCACCAATCGGCCCGCGCTGGCCTGGTGCCTGCTGGCGCTCATGTTCAGCCTGGCCGGCATCCCGCCGCTATTCGGGTTCTGGGGTAAGTTCGTGGTCTTCCAGGCAGCCGTGCAGGCCGACCTGGTCGCACTGGCCGCCATCGGCATCGCCGCCAGCGTCATCGGCGCGTTCTACTACATCAAGTTCGTGAAGGTGATGTTCTTCGAAGATGCGACGCGCGAAGTGGAGACAGAAAGCCCGATCGGTCACTGGATCGTCCTCGGTCTGAGCGTCGCGATCATCTCGCCGCTTGGTTATTTCCTGACGATCCCGCTCGGTGAATGGAGTGCGGCTGCTGCGGCGAGCTTTGCCGCTGCGATGTGATCCGCGTCGTCGCCGAAACCGGCTCGACCAATAGCGATCTGGTGGAGCAGCTACGCCGCGGAGAGGCAGTGTACGAGGGGCACTGGCTCGTCGCCGACCGGCAGGTCGCCGGGCGCGGTCGCCAGGGTCGGACGTGGTTCGACGGGTCTGGCAATTTCATGGGATCGACCATCGTGCGTCCGCATCCGCGCGATCCGCAACCCGCCAGCCTAGCCCTCATGACCGGACTTGCACTATACGAAGCGGTCGCTCCGCTGCTGTCGCCCCCGCAAGTCCCAATGCTCAAATGGCCCAACGACCTCATGCTCGGCTCCGCCAAGCTGGCCGGAATCCTGCTGGAGCGGGAAGGCGACGCCATCGTGGTGGGGGTCGGCGTCAACCTCGCGGCGGCGCCCGATCTCCCTGATCGCGAAACAGTCGCCCTCAGCGCATTCGGCCCGGCGCCCGATCGCGACCATTTCGTTCACGGCCTCGCCGCGTCGTTCGATCGTGAACTCGATCGCTGGCGGACCTACGGTCTAGAACCACTTGTCCGCCGCTGGGAAGAGGTAGCGCATCCCGCAGGCACGCAGCTCACCGTCCATCCTCCCGGCGAGGAACCGATCACGGCGGAGTTCGCTGGATTGACAGCCGAGGGCGCGCTTTCGCTGCGCTTGGCGGATGGCGCGCGCCGTGTCATCCATGCCGGCGACGTAATGCTCGCCAAACAGGAGGGATGAGCCATGCTGCTCGCTGCCGATGTCGGTAACACCAATGTGGTCTTCGCCCTCTTCGACGGGCGCACGATCAAGGCGCGCTGGCGCATCGCCACCGATCCGCGGCGCACCGGCGACGAGTACGCGGTTTGGCTGCTCCAGCTCGCGAAGCTCCAGGGCTTCGAGAAAGACGATATCGAGCAGGTTATCATCGGTTCGGTCGTACCCCGGGCGATCCACAACCTTACCGTCTTGTCGGAAAAATATCTTGGCATCACGCCGCTCGTTGCCGGACAGGGCGATGCCGAGTGGGGGTTCGAGCTGGATATCGAACAGCCGGGTTCGCTCGGCGCAGACCGCGCGCTCAATACGCTTGCAGCGCATGAGAAATACGAAGGCGACCTGATCGTCATCGATTTCGGCACCGCAACCACTTTCGATGCGGTCGATTTCACCGGCGCTTACAAGGGCGGCATAATCGCGCCCGGCATCAACCTGTCGCTCGATGCGCTGGTCGGCAACACGGCCAAGCTGCCGCGCATCGCAATTGAGAAGCCGAAGAGCGATAGCGTCATCGGCCGAAACACCGAGGACCAGATGCTGATCGGCGTGTTCTGGGGCTACGTCTCCTTAATCGAAGGATTGATCTTGCGCATGAAGAAGGAAGTCGGGCGTCCGGCCAAGGTGGTGGCAACCGGCGGGCTTGCCATCTTGTTCGACGAGCACACCGACCTGTTCGACGTGGTTGATGCGGACCTCACTCTCGAAGGGCTGGCTCTGCTGGTGGAGCGTGCAGCGTGAAGAAAGATTTCACTCCTGAAGACGAATTGCTGTTCCTCGCGCTCGGCGGGTCGGGCGAGATCGGCATGAATGTCAATCTCTACGGCTGTCAGGGTCGCTGGCTGATGGTCGATCTGGGCATGACCTTCTCGGGCGACCAGTATCCCGGCGTAGACCTCGTGTTCGCCGACCTCGAATTCATCGAGGATCGCGTTGAGCAACTCGAGGCCATCGTTATCACCCATGCTCACGAGGACCACATCGGCGCAGTCCCGTACTTCGCGGCCGATCTTGGCGTGCCAATCTATGCGACGCCTTTCACGGCGGAACTGGTGCGGCGCAAGCTGCAGGAAGCGGGCATCGAGAACGAGATCGAACTCAACATCATCGAGGACGATCACGGCAGTTTTGCAGTGGGGCCCTTCGAGGTCACATATATCCCGCTCGCCCATTCGATCGCCGAGGGCAATGCGCTGTTGATCGAGACCCAGCACGGCCGCATTTTTCACACCGGCGACTGGAAGCTGGACGAAGATCCGATCATCGGGCAGCCGACCACCGAAGAAGAGCTGACCGAGATCGGCGACGAGGGCGTTTTGGCGCTGGTGTGCGACAGCACGAATGTCTTCAATCCGGCGCCCAGCGGTTCCGAAGGAGCGGTCTACAAAGGTCTGCTCGAAGAGGTTCAGCGCCATAGCGGCAAGCGCGTGCTGGTGACGACCTTTGCCAGCAATGTCGCGCGGCTTCAGACCCTCGGCGATGTCGCGCGCGAGACCGGCCGGCAGGTCTGCGTGGCGGGGCGCTCGCTCGACCGGATCATCGAAGTATCCCAGGCGAACGGCTACCTCACCGATTTCCCCGATCCGGTCGATTTCGACATTGCAATGGGCCTGCCGCGCGGAGATTTGTTGATCCTCGCAACCGGTGGACAGGGCGAGCCACGCGCCGCGCTTGCCCGGATTGCCGACGAAAACCACCCGCTCGAACTCGTGCGCGGTGACGTGGTTCTGTTCTCGAGCCGCCAGATCCCCGGCAATGAGATCAGCATCGGCGCGGTGCAGAACAAGCTGGCTACGCGCGGGATCACGATGGTGACCGACCGCCAGAGCATGATCCACGTGTCCGGCCATCCCGGCCGCCCCGAGCTCGAAGCGCTGTATGGCTGGATTCGCCCGGACGTCCTCGTGCCGGTCCACGGCGAGATGCGGCATATGCAGGAGCAGGCGCGGCTAGGGGCGGCCAATGCAATTCCGTCCAACGTCGTGCAGCAGAACGGCGATATTGTTCGCCTCGCACCCGGCGCTCCGGGCAAGATTGCCGAGGTGAGGGCAGGGCGGCTCGTGCTCGATGGCGACATCATCGCGCCCGCCGATGGCGATGCGATCACTATGCGGCGCCGTTTGATGCGCGAAGGCGTAGTGATTGTAGCGCTCGATGGCGACCTCAATCCCCGGCTCGACAGCCTCGGCCTGCCACTGGACGAGGATTACCCCGATTTCGTGGAGGAGGCGCAGGCCGACATCGTGGCGGCGATCCGCAAGCTCAAGGGCAATGCGCGCAAAGACCCGGCGCTGGTCCACGAGGCAGTTAGGCTTGCAGCCCGGCGCGCAGCGCAGCGCTGGTCGGGCAAACGCCCGCAGGTGCGTGTCATCCTGCCGAACCTGTGAGGTCGACCCATGCAGTGGACCAGCATCCTCGCAATCTATTTCCTTTTTCTGGTGTTCAGCGCCTTCGTGCTGCTGCCGTTTGGCGTCCGCACGCATGACGAAGCTGGCGTCGAGAAAGTGCCGGGGCAGGCCGACAGCGCTCCGGTGGAATTCCGTCCGGGGCGGCTGATGGTGCGAGCGGTCGTGCTCGCTGCTATCCTGACGACGCTCTACGTCGCCAATTACGTCAATGGCTGGATCGGGCCGGAAGACCTGATTTTCTGGGGACCTTCCGCCGATTGATTATTGGCGCAGGCGTTCGAGCGCCTGCGCCAGCACGACATAGAGCTTGCCCATGTCGCTCGACAGCAATGTGACGCTGACGGCGTGCCCGTCGCGGGTGCTGAGCATCGTCCGCAGCATCGCCTCGAAATCGTGGATGTAGCGGCTGACGTGCTCGCGGAAATCGTGGTCCGCGTCGTAAAGCTCGGCTATTTCCCGCGCTTCGGTATTGTCGACCAACCGCACGGCGCGGCGGGTGAAGATGCCGCGATCGCCGCGCAGATAGCTTGCCCAGGACGTGTCGGTCACCTCGGTCGATAGCGCTTTGGCGATGTCGATGGCGTTGGAATTCAGGCTCTCGGTGATGAGCGCGACGCGGCGGGAGAAGTCGTTGTCGACGTGCTCGGTCGCCCGCTCGCGGGCGTGCGCGATGCGGCTCTCCAGATTGCCGGTCAGTTCGTTCACCTTGGCGAGCTGGTCGCGCAGCTGCCGCGTAACTTCGCGACCCGCCTCGGAGGAGCGTGTCGTGGCTTCTTGGAGCTTCGCCAGCGCCTCGTCGGTGTGTTCCGTCAGCGCCTTTTCGATCGACTCGGCGCTCTTTTCGCCGACTTTCTCTGCGATCTGGTCGATCCGGTCAGCCTGTTCGCATTCGATTGCCGCAAGGGCGGACCGTGCGCTGGTCTGCAGCGCCTCGATCGCCTCGCGCAATTCGTCCTGCGCTTTTGCGGCGACGGCTTCATTTTCGGATCCAAGCGCCGCTACGCTCGCGCGGAGCCGTTCGATGCCGGCGACTTGGGCTGCGGTGGTCTCTCCGAAATCGGCCTGCAAGCGGTCGATGTCTTCCATGGCGCCGCGTGCCTGGTTCCCGGCGGTGTCCATACTGGTGCTGGCCTGCTCTCCGGCCTGCCTGGCCTGGTCGAGTAGCGAGTGCACCTCGCGGGCGCGCGCCTCAATGGCTGCGAGGCGTTCTTCGCTCGCCGTCATCGCATTGGGCAGGTCGGTGCGGCTCTGCTGGGCACTCGCCTGGATGAGTTCGAGCAGGCGGACGCTGGCATTCGTCAACGCAGCCACGGCCATATCCGTCCCGTCGAGCGCTTCGCGGCTTTCGACCAGCTTGGCGTTGAGGGCATCGACGCCATCGGCAACGCTGCCGCTGGCTTCCTGGCCCTGCCGATGTACGGCAGCGAACACTTCACCGAGACGGCCTATCTTCTCAGCCAGCGCTTCACCCTCGCGAGCCAACGTGTCGGCCTGCTCGAGCTGCGCGGCGCGCTTGGCGGCCAGTGCGCCATCGAGCGCTTCGAGCCGCTCATGCATGGTCGCCAGAGCCGCTTCTTCGGCCGCGTCGAAATTCTCCTGCCGCCGAGCCGTCTGTTCGTCGAACAGCCGGTTGCGTTCGGTGATACGAGCGTCGACGGCTTCGGCTTCGGCAAACAGCGCCTTCAGCTTCTCATTCGCGGAATCGAGCGCGGACTGGTCGATCGCCTTGATCTCTTCGACGGTCCGCTCGAGCCGTTCGCGCATGGCGTCGATCTGGTTGCCCCAGCTAGCCAAAGCCGTGGCTTCACCTTCCCGGACGTCGGCAGCGATCGCCGCGGCTTCGTCGCGCAAGCTGTCGAGCTGGACCCGCAAATGCGCGACAGCAGCCTCATGCTCCGCCGACGTCTGCTGCCCGGTCTCGGCAAGCTCTGCGCGCAGGGTTTCGGCTCGATCGCGCATGGCGGCGAGGGCATCGACTTCGCGCCCGTCCAGTTCGCCGCGGAACGCTTCGCTCTCCTCGCGAAGGGTCGCAAAACGCTGCTCTGCGATAGTCCCCAGTTGCTCTGTTTGCGCTTCGAAAGCTACGAGTGCTTCATCGACGCGCTCGCGTAGCGAGGCGACCTGCCGCTCGCTCGCGGTGCCGAATTCATTGAGCCGGCGGAAGCCCGCGACCAGCTCGTCCAGCTGGGATTTCGCCGTCCGCCCGGCGCTGCCGATCTGATTGGACACATCCTTGGCCGAATTGGCGATTACCGGAAGGTTGTCCCGCAGTTTGTCCATGTTCTCGAGTGCCGTGCCGCTGACGCGGGCGATCGCATCCACCTGCTCGCCATTGTCGTGGATCAGGCCCTGCAGCCGGTCGGCATGCTCGGAAATCCGCTCGCTTGCCGAGCGACCGAGATATTCGAGATCGCGCGTCTGCGAACCGAGAAATTCGCGAGCCAGGCTAAGCTCGCGGTTCACCGCGGCGAGCTTGGCCTCGAGCCGCACCGATTCTTCCGACAGCGACCGTGCAACCTCCCCGAACCGCCGCGCCTCGCGCCGGGAATTGCGGACGGCCAGCATCCACAGGCTCACCACGAGCAGGGCCGGGATCGCCCAGCTGGTAATCCAGCCGGTCCATTGCTGTGGCGTGCCTCCTGCGAGCATCTCGCTCCGGTTCGCCCATACGAAGAAGCCGGTCCATGCGGCTATGACGGTTAGGGCAATAGTCGGCGCGACCCACTGGCGACGGACTGAGGGGTCATCGTCTTCGGCGACGAATTCCTCGTACTCTTCCGCATCCGCGTCGTAGAATTCCTCGAATTCGTCCGAACCTTCATCGACAGGCTTCTGAGAATCCTCGATTTCGATTTCGTCGACTGGTGTCTCGTCGGAGACCGCCTTGATCATGGATCGCTTTCTCATATGCCGAAATCTACCACGTTTCGATCATGCTTAAACCCACTTTAACTCATCTATGCCTAGTCAGGCCCGCTATGGCCTATCATTCGTCGGATTTCGAAGTTGCGATCGGTGCTGCTGCCGGTGCCGACCAAGCGCTGCGGGCCGAACTGAAGGCTGCGTTCGCGCAGAGCGTGGCACGGCAGGCCGATTTGTTGGGCAGGGCGCGGTGCGACGGGAACTGGCTGGTCGCTGCCGAGCGCCTCCAGGGTCTAGCTGCCAGCTTCCACGCGCATGAACTGGCGGCGTTGGCCCGAGAAGCGTTGGAAGGCGCACCGGGCGATCCGGAAATAGTCGTCCGCATCCGTAACTTCAGCGAAGAGCTTGCATTCCGGGACTGAGGGAAATCCAACGGGCGGGGTGGCTTAGCCGTCCGGGCAAATCTAGAGTGCTGGCGTAGCAGTCCAACCGGAGAGCGTTTTGCGCGTCGCCCTACTTTCCACGCTCGATGATGCCGTTACCCCGGCACCGGTGCGCGCGGCCTATCGCAATTTCGCGGGCGCACGAATCATCGACCGGCAGATCGATCTTGCGCTGGCGGCCGACTGCGAAACGATTGCCTGTCTTGTCGAAGGGATTGGCCGCGAGGTCGCGGAGGCTCAGAGACGTGCCGAACAATCAGGCGTGCGCTTCGTGGCGATGCAGAACCCGCGCGCGCTGTCGGGTCTCGTGACAGAAGCCGACGAATTGTTTGTGGTTGCTGCCGGCGTCCTGCCCTCCGATGCTGCTGTGCTCCACAATGTTGCTCGCCCGGCGGTGCTGGCGTTTCCGGCGGAAGACGCAGTTGCGAGGGGCTATGAGCGCATCGATCCAGAGTTTGCGTGGTCGGGCGCTTTGCTCGCGCCGGGTTCGGTGGTCGAACACCTGACCGAATTGCCGCCTGACAACGACGTGGTTGCCAGTCTGCTGCGGCTATCGCTGCAATCGGGGGTCAAAGTTCTGTCATTGGAAAAGCGACTGATTGAAGACGGTCAGTGGCACATCGACCCCAGCATCGAAGAATTGGTCGACCGGGAAGAACGCTGGATCAAGACACATGCATCGCCGGCTCCTCTTACCGCGCCAGGACTGGCGGTGGCAGAGCGGATCGGTGCCCGGCTTGCGCGCGACACATTGGGCACGAAGGGTGCGAGACTTCCAGCGCTCGGTGCAGCGGTGAGCGGGATTGGCGCTTTGGCACTTGCGGCCCTCGGCATGCCGGTCACTGCGCTGGCTCTCGGTGCGGTGATGGCAATGCTCGGCGCGGCGGGAGAGACGGTAGAGCGCATCGCGCGGGCGGGGCAATTCGGTGCGCGAAGATCGGCGCTGGCGAAAGCGCTGGACTGGTCGACGGATCCGGTGCTGGTGATCCTGATCGCCGCCGCCTCTCCCGAATATACCGGTTGGCTGAGACTCTTCGTACCAGCGATGCTGTTCGGTCTTCTGCGGCTCGGCGCCCGGCTGCGGGACGACAAATGGGGCGCAAGCTACCGCGATCGGATCGCCGTCAGCGCATTATTGGTCCCGTGCGCGTTTCTCGGAATCACCCAGCCAATCGCTGCGATCATGGCTCTGCTGGTGCTGATCTCGCTTTTCCTAGTGCCGCACCGTGGCGACTAACGCCGACTTAACCACGTCCATGATAGCGCGAGGCCATGAAGATGGAGATTCCGGTGCCTGACGCTGCCCAAGCGGACCAAGCGAGAGAATTGCGCGATTGCCTGGCTGGCGGGAATGCCGTGCTGGCACGAGTGACCCCGATCCTGGAGCATTTGCTCTCGAACCCGGACCATTCGTTGTTCAGCGACGAGATCGTCGCGCGTATTCGCGGGATGTGCCACGACCTCGCCTGGCAGATCCTTCGGGCGCAGGCGGAGGCGACCGGGGAAGCGGGTCGCGAAGCTTTCGCCGACAAGCATGGCGAGGCGTTGGCGCAGCACTTCTTCACCAGCCCGCGCATCCTCGCACATTGCCATGGCCTCGCGCTCGAGTGGCAATTGGCGACGCGGATGGATGCGCAATACGGCATCGATCCGGTGCTTTCCCCGCTATTGCAGACACTGATAGCGTCGCCCGACAGCGGGCAGGCCAGCGCGGCCATGGGTGCTCTCGCGGCGCAGGCGCGCTTCGCCCAGTCGCAGCGGCGCATGGAGCTTTCGCTGGCTGAACTACCGGGCGACCTGTTTCACGAACTGCTGCTGGGGTGGCGCAATTTCGGTGGCGATCGGCGATCCGATGCCATGATCCGCGCGGAAGCAAAGCTGCGCAATGCCTATGACGAGAGTTCTGCGCGCCTGTCGCTGCTAGCGCGTCTTGTGGCGGGGCTTGGAGAAGAAGTTTCGAAAGCGCTCGACATGGAACAGGCCGGTGTCGCGCTGTTCCTTACGGCATTGGCGGCGCGGTCGAACCAGTCGCGCAACCTTGCTGTGCTTGCGACGAATGAACGGCAGGTCGCGCGGCTCGCGCTGGCCCTGCGCGGCTGCGGTCTCGACGCGGCGGAAGCGAATAGCCAGATCCTGAGATTACACCCAAGAAGCAGCCCACAAGGCGGGCTTGACGCGATCACGCCGGCCGAAGCGAAGAAATGGCTCGCCGAAGCCGGCACGATGGGGATCGTCTGATCATGGCCAGCGTAGGCACCAGCTATATCGCATCTGCCCGGGCCGATGGCGAAGGGCGGCTCGTCGAGGCCGGTGAACCGCTCGCGAGCCTGCAGGAAGCGTGCGGCGGGCAGATCGGCGGCCCGATCGCCATTCCCGAGCTGCAGGCGCTGGTCGAGAAGGCTAACGCCTATGGCCTTCGGCTCGCGCGGCAATTCACCGCCATCGACGGCGAAAACAGCATCACCGCCTGGGTAGAGATTACCCCGAAGTTCGATGACGACGGGAATATTTCGCAGAGCGCGATCGATGTCGTGAGCTGGCACAGCGAGGAGCTGCCGCCGGAAAACGAGCTCGACGCGGCACGTCGCCGCATCGAGATCAACCGCCATCTCGCGGACTGCACCGTGCGTCTTAACTCATCGCAAGGCGTACTGTCGATCGAAACAGAGGCACCCGACCTTGCGGCATTCGTGGAAGCCGCACGCGAAGGGATAGGGCGGCCCTGGACCGATTTCGTCCATTTGCCGGGCAGCACGCATGAACAACCGCTGCACTGGCGCCTGCTCGATGGCTCGCGCTGCGAGATCGGCGGGTCCAAGCGCGAATGGACGGCCCATTTGGAACCGCTTGGAAAAGGCGACCCCGGCAGCGCAGGCTTCGCGCTCTACCTGACCGCAGACACCCCTGCTCGGGCCGCAGGGGCTGCGGAAAGCGGCGCCGGTATCGAAGGCGCGTCGTTCGGCCGCGACCTGACTCCGGTCTTGCGCCAACCGATCAATCGCATCATCGCAAATGCCGAAACGATCCGGACGAAACTGGCCGGGCCGATTGCAGATGATTACAGCTCCTATGCAGCGGATATTGCGACCGCGGCCCAGCATCTCCTGGCGCTGATCGACGACCTGTCAGACCTCGAAGTTGTCGAATCGGACCAGTTCGTCACCGCGCCGGACCGCATCGAGCTTGCCGATGTTGCGCGGCGGGCCTGCGGCATTCTCGGCGTCCGGGCGCAGGAGAAGGGCATCACGCTGGTGCCTCCCGTAGAAGGCGAAAGCCAGCTGGCCATCGCCGAGTTCCGGCGTGTGCTGCAGATTCTGCTCAACCTAGTCGGTAACGCGATCCGTTATGCGCCTGAGGACAGCCAGGTCTGGATCCGGCTCGACCGGATCGGGAGTCGCGCGCTCATCACGGTGGCAGACCAGGGTTATGGCCTCGATGAGGAGCAACAGGCGAGGGTGTTCGAGAAGTTCGAGCGGCTCGGGCGGAGCGGCGATGGCGGCTCTGGCCTCGGCCTCTACATTTCCCGCCGGATCGCACGGGCGATGGACGGCGATCTCACCGTCGAAAGCGCGCCGGGGCAGGGCGCGCGCTTCACCCTTTCGGTTCCGGCCGCCGACGAGATGCGATCGGAGAAGCGGGACGGACCGGGCCGCGAAACCCCTAACAACGACACGGACGCATGACACGAAAAAGGGGCGCCGAAGCGCCCCTTGATCTACTTTAGAAGAAGCCGGGCTTACCGCTTGTCTATCGGCACGTAGTCGCGCTCGGTCGGGCCAGTGTACAGCTGGCGCGGGCGGCCAATGACCTGGCCGGGATCGGAGATCATCTCGTTCCACTGCGCCACCCAGCCGACAGTGCGTGCGAGGGCGAAAAGCGCGGTGAACATCGTGGTCGGGAAGCCGATCGAATTCAGGATGATGCCCGAATAGAAGTCCACGTTCGGGAAGAGCTTCTTTTCCTTGAAATAATCGTCGTTCAGCGCGAGCTCTTCGAGGCGCAGCGCCGTCTCGAACACCGGATCGCTGACATTCAGTGCCTCGAACACTTCGCGCAGCGTTTTTTGCATCACCGTCGCGCGCGGGTCATAGTTCTTGTAGACGCGGTGTCCGAAGCCCATCAGGCGGAACGGGTCGTTCTTGTCCTTCGCCCGCTCGATATAATGCGGAATCTTGTCGGGCGAGCCGATCTCCTGGAGCATGTTCAGCGCGGCTTCGTTGGCGCCGCCATGCGCCGGGCCCCACAGACACGCGATACCTGCCGCGATGCAGGCGAACGGGTTCGCGCCCGACGAACCGGCAAGACGCACGGTCGAGGTCGAGGCGTTCTGCTCGTGGTCTGCATGGAGGATGAAAATCCGGTCCATCGCCCTTTCGATCGCGGGATGGATTTCATACTCCTCGGCCGGAACGCCGAAGGTCATGCGCAGGAAGTTGCCGGTGTAGCTCAGATTGTTGTCCGGCTGCATGAAGGGCTGGCCGATGGCATACTTATAGGCCCAGGCCGCGATCGTCGGCATCTTCGCGATCAGGCGGTGGCTGCTGATCTTGCGGTGCTCGGGATCGGAAATGTCGGTGCTGTCGTGATAGAACGCCGACAGGGCGCCGACCACACCGCACATGATCGCCATCGGGTGCGCATCGCGGCGGAAGCCCTGGTAGAACTGGCGCAGCTGGTCGTGCAGCATGGTGTGCCGCGTGATCGTGTAGTCGAAATCGTCCAGCTCTTCCTTGCCCGGCAGTTCGCCGTTCAGGAGCAGATAGGCGACTTCCATGAAGCTGGAATGTTCGGCGAGCTGGCCGATGGGATACCCGCGGTGCAGCAGGACGCCTTCTTCACCGTCGATATAGGTCAGCGCGCTTTCGCAACTGGCGGTGGACTTGTAGCCGGGATCGTAAGTGAACTTGCCGGTGCCGCCATACAGCTTGCGAATGTCGATGACATCGGGGCCGACGCTACCCTGAAGTACGGGGAATTCCTGGGTCTGGTCGCCCAGATCGAGAGTTGCCTTGTTGTCGGCCACGCGTGTCTCCTCAACGGTTTCCAGCCGGTCCCGGGGCGTCGGCGGCTTGCGCATCGATCCGCGCGAGCGCTTCTTCCTTGCCCAGAAGGACCAGCACATCGAAAATGCCGGGGGACGTGGTCGTCCCCGTCAATGCCGCGCGCATGGGCTGCGCGAGCTTGCCGAGACCCAATTCGAGCTGCCCGGCATACGATTTCGTAGTGGCTTCGAGAGCCTCGATTGTCCAGTCATTTTGCACATGCAGCATTTTCGACAGGCCGGCGAGCCGCTGACGCGCTCCGTCATCGAGCAGGCCAGCCGCCCTCTCGGTCATCTCGAGAGGCCGCTTGGCGAAAAGAAACTGCGATCCTTCAACGAGTTCGTTGACGGACTTGGCGCGGGTTTTAAGCACTGGCATGGCCTGCTCGAGCAGATCGACATGAGCGTCGCCGCCTAACTTCTCAGCCACGATGCGCGCCAGCCGGGCATCGTCGGCCTCGCGGATGTAGTGCCCGTTGAGGTTCTGCAGCTTCTTGATGTCGAACCGGGCAGGGCCCTTGCCGACTCCATCGAGGTCGAACAGCTCGATCGCTTCCTCGCGGCTGATCTCCTCGCGGTCGCCGTGAGCCCAACCGAGGCGCAGGAGGTAGTTGAACAGCGCTTCCGGCAGCACACCCTCCTCGTCGCGATAGCCTTCGACACCGACCGCGCCGTGGCGCTTCGACATCTTTGCGCCATCGGGGCCGTGGATCAGCGGGACATGGGCATAGACCGGATCGGGCCAGCCACCCTCGATCGCGTCCATCGCGCGGATCACGGGTAGCTGCCGGAATGCATTGTTGAGGTGATCGTCGCCGCGGATGACGTGAGTGACACCCATGTCGTGATCGTCGACGACCACCGCGAGCATATAGGTCGGCGTACCGTCCGCGCGGAGCAGGACGTAATCGTCGATCTCGGCGTTCTTCACCGTGACCGGGCCCTGCACCGCGTCTTCTATAGTCGTTTCGCCTTCGGTGGGCACTTTCAGCCGAATGACGAACGGTGCACCCTCGGGGGCCTCGCTCTCGTTCCGGTCGCGCCACCGACGGTCGTATCGCATCGGCTGTTTGGCTGCGCGCTGATCGGCACGCATTTGCTCGAGCTCTTCGGGCGTAGCGAAACATTTATAGGCGTGGCCGGCTTCTAATAGCAGGCGCGCGACTTCCGCGTGACGCTCTGCACGGTCGGACTGGAATAGCGGCGCATCGTCGAAGTCGAGCCCGAGCCAGTCGAGCCCCTCGATAATCTTGTCGATGGCGTCCTGCGTGCTGCGCTTACGGTCCGTATCCTCGATCCGCAGGAGCGTCCGGCCGCCGTGGTGCCGCGCGAACAACCAGTTGAACAGTGCCGTGCGCGCGCCGCCGATATGCAGATATCCGGTGGGCGAAGGAGCAAAGCGGGTTACGACCTGACCTTCGGGCGTTCCACTATCGCTTGCCATTGGCTCTCGCTTCCTTTCAAACACTTGCATGGCGACACGCGGGACGCCTTCGGTACCGATGGGGGAGACGGACGGGGGATCCGTGCAGGCTGTGCCGCGCCCTTGGCGCATGCGCGGCCTGATGTCCAGAATTGCGGATCGCTGCGAGACAGGTTTGGCGAGTGCCGGATTCGACCGCGGACCGTGGCTCGCTGTGGCGTTTGGCGGGGGCATCGGCCTGTGGTTCCTGCTCGACACGCCGTGGGAATGGTCTGCGGCAATCGGCGGGTTGGTGCTGGTCGCCCTCGCAGCACTCGCCGTGTGGCGCGATCGCGATGAACGCGCCTATCTCCTCGCTGCGACTGTCGCCACATCACTCGTCATCGCGGCAGGGATCGGGCTGGTGTGGGCGCGCTCCGAATTGATCGGTGCCCAGCCGATCGAGCGACCGACGTTCGAACGGCTCGATGCCCGCATTCTCGAGCGCGAGGACCAGCCCGCGCGAGACCGCATCCGGCTAGTGTTGGCCGCTCGCGATGCCGAGGACGGGATCGCGAGGGCTTATCGCGTAAACGTGCCGCTGGCTCAAGCCGATAGTGGGTTGCGAGAGGGCGTACGCGTCAGGCTGTCTACGCGCCTCATGCCGCCTTCGCCGCCAATCGTTCCAGGCGCCTACGACTTCGCGCGACGGGCCTGGTTCGATGGCTATGCAGCCACCGGCAGCCTGGTTGGCGAGATCGAGATCATCGAGGAGGTCGGCGGAGGCGACGAAGGCTGGATCGCGCAGGTCCAGCGGCGCCTCTCAGCCCACGTTCGCGAGCGTCTCGACGGTGCTCCCGGGCAATCGCGGCGACACTTGCCAGCGGCGACCGCGGGGCGATCTCCGAAGCGGACGAGGTGGCCATGCGCGATGCCGGTCTCACGCATTTGCTTTCGATCAGCGGCCTCCACGTCAGCGCGATTATCGCCGCGACCTATCTGACTGCGCTCAAGCTGCTGGCGCTTTGGCCGTGGCTTGCGCTGCGCGTGCGCCTGCCGATTGTCGCTGCGACAATCGCTGCACTTGCCGGGATCGGCTACACGCTTTTGACGGGGGCTCAGGTACCGACGGTGCGCAGCTGCATAGGCGCAATCCTCGTTCTGACAGCTCTCGCGCTAGGGCGCGAGCCACTCTCTTTGCGCCTTGTCGCGGTCGCAGCAATTGCGGTGCTGTTCCTGTGGCCGGAAGCGCTTGTCGGGCCGAGCTTCCAGATGAGCTTTGCCGCCGTGCTCGCCATCGTGGCGCTTCACAATGCGAAGCCGTTTCGTGAATTCCTCGCGCCGCGAGAGGAAAGCGGCTTACGCAGATTCGGTCGCCGGGCCCTGATGCTGTTCCTGACCGGATTTGTCATCGAGCTCGCACTCATGCCAATCGTCCTGTTCCACTTCCACCGTGCGGGAATTTATGGGGCGGTCGCAAACCTGTTCGCGATCCCGCTCGTGACCTTCGTTTCGATGCCGCTCGTTGCCCTGGCGCTGGCGATGGATGTGGTCGGGTTGGGTGCGCCGGCCTGGTGGCTGGTCGGCAAATCGCTTGATGTCTTGCTGTGGATCGCCCACCTCGTTTCGTCTCAGCCGGGTGCCGTGAAGCTCGCCCCGAAGATGCCGATGGCGGCGATTGCGATCTTTGTCGTCGGCGCCCTCTGGCTGGCCTTGTGGCATGGCAGAACACGGCTTTGGAGCGCGCTTCCGATCGCCGTCGCTTCTGTATGGATGTGGGCGACACCGGCCCCGGACATCGTGATTACGCGTGATGGACGCGACGTGGGTATAGCCAGCGCAGATGGCCGACTCCTGGTATTGCGAGACAGCGAGGGCAGCTACGCCCAGCAGAACCTGCGCGAAATTTCCGCGTTGGACGGCGAGCCTGTACCGTTGGCCGAATGGCCGGCGGCTCGATGCAGCAGGGACTTTTGCAGCCTGAGGCTTGATAGAGGTGGACGGGGATGGACGCTCTTGATTGCACGAAGCCGCGAGCTGATCGAAGAGCGGGCGCTCGCGGCAGCTTGCGACAATTCCGACATCGTCATCGCGGACCGCTTTCTGCCGCGCTCGTGCAGTCCACGGTGGCTGAAGGCCGATCGCCGATTTCTCGAGCGGGAAGGGGGTACCGCCGTTTACCTTGCCGAAGAGCGCATTGAGACCGTGGCCGAGGGGCAGGGGGGACACGGTTGGTTTCGACCCTTCGTTCGGCGGAGCGCGGACTCCGAATAGACACCGCCAAATCATGGAAAAAACATGGAAAGAAGGGCGCAGCCTGCACCGCGCCCTTCAGCATAGCTTAAGCATAGCTTAAATCGTGTAGCGAAGGATCAGTGGTAACGCCGCAGCAGGCCTGCAAGCTTGCCCTGTACCTTCACCCGGTGGGACTCATACACCTGCGGTTCGTACGACCCATTGGCAGGATCGAGCCGAATACGTCCGCCATCGCGGCGCAAATATTTCAGCGTCGCTTCCTCATCGTCGACAAGCGCCACGACGATCTCCCCGTCGCGGGCGGTATCGGACCGGCGCACCAGAGCGAAGTCGCCGTCGAAAATACCCGCCTCGACCATCGAGTCGCCCGAAACTTCGAGCGCGTAGTGCTCGCCCGGTCCGAGCAGGGCGGCCGGAACAGGCATGCTCGCCTGGCCCTCGATCGCCTCGATCGGTGCACCGGCCGCAATCCGGCCATGGAGCGGCACGTCGATGATGTCGTTCGCCGGCTCCGGCGCGACGGATTTCGCTGTGACCGTGGCCGCCATGGTCGCGCCGGTATCATTGGCGGGCTTGGGCTGGTTGGCACCTGTCACCGCGTCTTCGGGCAGCTTGACGACCTCCAGTGCCCGAGCGCGATTTGGCAGGCGGCGGATGAAGCCCCGTTCCTCGAGGGCGGAAATCAGGCGGTGGACGCCGGACTTGCTCTTGAGGTCGAGCGCTTCCTTCATTTCCTCGAAACTGGGTGAAATGCCGGTTTCTTCCAGCCGTTGCTGGATAAAGCGGATCAATTCGTGCTGCTTGGCTGTCAGCATATCTGCGCAACTCCCGTGCCGCCTGTTCACAACCCTGTGAACGAATGTGGAACAATTAGGCAACGGAAATTGGCAAGTCAAGCAATTCAGCCGTTTCGGACCTTTCTTGTGGAGAACAGGTGTTCGCGATACGTGCCGGACTACACGGTCAGCCCCGGAGCAAGGCACGCGTCGCAGCAGTGACATCGGCCTGTCGCATCAAGCTTTCACCGACGAGGAAGCTGCGAACACCGCTGCGCGCGAGGCGCTGACAATCGGCATTCGTCGCGATGCCGCTCTCACCGACTAGTAGGACGTCCTTAGGGGCTAGGCTTGCGAGCCGCTCGGTGGTCGCAAGATCGGTGGTAAAGGTCCGCAGATCGCGATTGTTCACGCCGACGAGCCTCGACCGAAGCGCCACAGCGCGTTCCAGCTCGTTTTCGTCATGGATCTCGACCAGCACGTCCATCCCGCGCTCGACCGCGGCCGCCTCGATCTCGCGCATCACGCCGTCGTCCAGCGCGGCAACGATGATGAGTATCGCATCTGCGCCGAGCGCGCGGGCTTCGGCAACCTGCCAGGGGTCGACCATGAAGTCCTTGCGCAGGACCGGCAAATCGCAAGCCGCACGCGCCTCGACCATATAGTCTTCGTGGCCTTGGAAGTAAGGCGCATCGGTCAGGACCGAGAGACAGGCCGCACCGCCACTGGCGTAGTCGCGAGCGTGCTGTGCAGGACGAAAATCCTCACGGATCAGACCTTTGGATGGCGAAGCTTTCTTGATTTCAGCAATCAGGCCGAAGCCATCCTGCTGCGCCGCCTCGAGCACCGAGCGGAACCCTCTTGGCACGGTCTGCTCTTTCGCATGTCCATCGAGCGAGTCGAGCGAACGCTGCTTTTTGCGCGTGGCGACCTCGCGGCGCTTGGTGTCGCAAATCTCGACTAGCTTGTTCATTGCGCAATCGAAATCCAGTCGGCCAGCAGTTGCCTGGCAGCGCCGCTGTCGATCGCTTCGCCGGCCATTTCGGCACCCGCCGTCCAGCCCTCGGTCTTACCGGCGACAATCAGCGTGGCGGCAGCGTTGAACAGCACGGCGTCGCGATAGGGCCCACGCGCGCCGAGCAAGAGCGCTTCCAGCGCCTTGGCGTTATGCGACGGGTCGCCGCCGCGGATGGCCTCGACCGGTGCATGGGGCAGGTTCGCCTCTACCGGGTTCACACGCCGCATTTCGAATTCATTGCCGCTGACGTCGGCCAACTCGTTGCCACCGGCGAGGCTGAGTTCGTCCAGCCCCTCGTCGCCCGATGCGATGAAGGTGCGCTCTGTGCCGAGCTTCGCCTTTGCTGCCGCGTAGATCGGCACATAGGCCGGGCGGGCGATCCCGATGAGCTGGCGTTTCACGCCTGCCGGATTGGAAAGCGGCCCCATCAGATTGAATATCGTGCGAACGCCGAGCTGCTGGCGGATAGGCTGTATCCGGCCCATCGCCGGATGGTGATTCGTGGCGAAGAGGAAGCAAATCCCCAGTTCGGCCAGTGACTTCTCGGCCGTTCTTCCCGCGGCTTCCATATCGAGTCCGAGCGCTTCGAGCGTGTCTGCAGCACCCGACTTGCTGCTCGCCGCCCGATTGCCGTGCTTGGCTACAGGAACACCGCAAGCCGCGACCAGCAGACTGACTGCGGTGGAAACATTGAGCGTGTGGTGCCCATCGCCGCCCGTGCCGCAACAATCGACCGTTCCTTCCGGCGCATCGATCGGGATCAGCCGCGCCCGCAGGGCCCGCGCCGCGCCCGCGATCTCATCGGATGTTTCGCTGCGGGTGGACATCTCTCGGAGGAACCGCGCGATTTCCTCGTCGCTCGTCTCGCCATCGAGAATCCAGCCGAAGACCTCCTCGGCCTCCTGCTCGCCCAGATGCTGCTCTGCTGCGGGAAGCGTCTTCATGCCGGCACCTTTGCGTCGATCCCGCACAGCGAGAGGAAATTCGCGAGCAACGCATGGCCATGCTCGGTGGCGATGCTCTCGGGGTGAAATTGCACTCCGTGGATCGGCAAGTTGCAATGACGGAAACCCATGACGCTGCTGCCGTCGAGACCCGGTGTCGCGCTTGTGGCATTGACGGCGAGGCACTCGGGAATGTCCTCCACGATCAGGGAGTGATAGCGGGTGGCAGTGAAGGGTGACGGCAGTCCGGCAAAGACTCCGCTGGCGTCATGTTCCACTGGTGACGTCTTGCCATGCATCAACCCGCCGCGAACGACCTTACCGCCGAAATGCTGGCCGATCGCCTGATGGCCGAGGCACACGCCGAGTAGCGGCTTGCCCGCATCCGCGCACGCCGTCACGAGGTCGAGACTGACACCGGCCTCGTTCGGTGTGCAGGGGCCGGGCGAGATCAGGAAACCCGCCGCGCCGCTGCTCATCGCCTGGCCCGCCGAAATGGCGTCATTGCGCACCACCTCCACCTCGGCGCCCATTTCCATCAGGTAATGGACGAGGTTGAAGGTGAAGCTGTCGTAATTGTCGATGACAAGGATGGAGCGGCTGTCGGTCATTGCGGCTTGTCCAATGGCGGCACGGCTGCGGGCTTTCAAGCAAGTTAAGCTGCCCGAGACGTCACGCCTGCTTGCCGGCCAACTTGTCGGTTGCCCGCACAAGGCCATCGATGATGCCCGCTTCCGCTGCGGAGTGTCCGGCGTCATCGACGATCCACAAATCCGCTTCCGGCCAGGCTTTCTTGAGCGCCCAAGCGGATGTCGGAGGCGTGCAGATGTCATGGCGCCCTTGAACGATAATTCCGGGTATGCCCGCCAGTGCGCTGACATTGCTCAGCAATTGCGCTTCTTCCAGGAAGAAGTCCTCGAGGAAGAATTTCGCGCAAATCCGGGCGAAGGGGACCGCCTTGGCCGGATGGGCGAAGGTGTCCAGCAGGGCAGGGTCGGGCAGCAGCGTGGCGACATTGCCTTCCCACAGCGACCATTCGCGCGCGGCGGCGAGGCGTGTGTCCTCGTCATCGCTGGTAAGGCGCTTGTAATAAGCCTTTACCAGATCGCCGCGTTCGTCTTCCGGGATGAGGCCCGTAAACTGGTCCCATTGCTCGGCCATTATTTCGCTGGCGCCATAGGTGTAGAGCCAGTCCTTCTCGGTCTGGCGTGCGAGGAAGACGCCGCGCAGCACCAGTTCGCTCGTGCGGTCGGGATGGGTTTCGGCATAAGCGAGGGCGAGCGTCGCGCCCCAGCTCCCGCCAAAAACCTGCCACTTGTCGTGCCCGCACATTTCGCGCAGGCGCTCGACATCGGCGACGATACGCCAGGTATCGTTGTCCTCGATTTCGGCGAAAGGCAGCGACTTGCCGCACCCGCGCTGGTCGAACAGCAGGACATTGTAGAGCTCGGGGTCCCACTGGCGCCGGTGATCGGGCGACATGCCGCCGCCCGGGCCACCATGCAGGAAGACCGCCGGTTTAGCGCCGGGCGTGCCGACCCGTTCGTAATAGAGCGAATGACCTTCTCCGACGTCCAGCATCCCGGTTTCGTAGGGTTCGATCTCCGGATAGAGGCCCCGGCGCTGATCGGTCATTCGCTGTCCTTCCTTTCGACGACGACGATCGGGCCGATCGGCGCGCCGGTATCGAGCCGGTCGGTCGCCGGGTTCCACAATTGCGACACGTTCCCGTCGAGGAACAGGGCGTTGGGCGTATTCAGCTCATCGCGATAGAAGCGCGCGAGCTTGCCGAAGGAAATCGGCGCGTTCGAAATCACGAAATGGGCCCGCCCCCGCGCATCCACGCCCACTGCATTGCGAACCAGGCGCGAGGGACCGTCCTGCGTTATCTCGGGATGGAGCTTGCCGTCGATCACCAGCATCGGCCCGGACTGCGTCCCGAACTCCGGCCGCTCCGTCACATTGGCGAGGAAATCCTCGGTCGTGCGGACGTGCCATTCGCCCGCCGTGCCGTAGAACACGCCATTCGGCTTAAGGTGGAAATTGCCTTCGCCATCGGCGGTGTTGAGGGTCTTGAGCCGCTCCGAACCTTCCACGAAATAGCCAATCGGCTTGCCTTTGTCGTCATACATGCCGGCGTTCATCGCAAAGGCGACCCCGTTCTCGCCGCGCTGGCGGGAGAACGCTGTCAGACTGCGATAGGGCGCTTCGCCCGAAGGCCCGAGGTCCATGCTGATCCGATGGCGGGCCGGGTTGGCGAGGCAGTGGGTGAGCGGCGTGTCCTCGAAGATGATCGAGCGACAGGCACTTTCGACCGAACTTGCCACGGTTGCCGTTTCGCTGGGCTCTGGCGAAGGCGATGGCGATTGTGCTTGTCCGTCGATCCGAGCACGAGCGACTGGTTCGCCGACAGGTTGCTGTTCGCAGGCAATGAGGCTGCTGAGAGCGAGAAGGGCAATCCCTACTCTCACTGGCCGTATCCCGCTTCGTTTGCGAGCCGCACTGCGTCTTTCGCTGCTGCGACCAGCGCGCCGGCCTTCGCTTCGCATTCGCGCTGTTCATAGACCGGGTCGCTATCTGCAACGATACCAGCCCCGGCCTGCACATGCATAATCCCATCCTTCACCACGGCCGTCCGCAGGACAATGCAGCTGTCGACCGATCCGTCCGGCGCGAAATAGCCGACACCGCCCGCGTAAGGGCCGCGCGTCGCCGGTTCCAGTTCGGCGATAATCTCGCACGCGCGCACCTTGGGGGCACCGCTAACGGTGCCTGCCGGAAAACCGGCAAACAGCGCATCGAGCGCGTCCTTGTCGTCGGCGAGGCACCCGACGACGTTGCTGACGATATGCATGACGTGGCTGTACCGTTCGACCGTGAAACTCTCCGTGACCTCGACGCTGCCAGCGTCCGCCACGCGTCCTGCGTCGTTGCGCCCGAGATCGAGCAACATCAAGTGCTCTGCGCGCTCCTTCGGGTCGGCCAGAAGCGATCTCTCGGCGAGCCGATCCGCCTCCTGCGTCACACCGCGCGGCCGAGTGCCGGCGATCGGGCGGATCGTCACTTCGCCTTCGCGCACCCGCACGAGGATTTCGGGGCTTGAGCCGACTACGGCGAAACCGGGTAGGTCGAGAAAATAGAGGAAGGGCGAGGGGTTGATGCGCCGGAGCGAACGATAGAGCGCCATCGGCGGCAATTCGAACGGCGACGTAAACCGCTGCGAGAGAACGACCTGAAAGATATCCCCGGCCGCGATGTAGTCTTTCGCGCGCAAGACCATTGCCTGGTAATCGTCTGCGTCGATAGTCGAAGTGAGCTGCGGGTCGACATGGTCGGGATACCGATCGGCAGACTGCGACAGCGGAAGGGACAGCTTGCGCAGAGTTTCGTCGATCTGGTCTTGCGCCAAATCGAGCGATTTGTCCGGCCATACCGGCGAAATACAGAACAGCGTATCGCTGAGCCGGTCGAAGACGAGGATTACTGTCGGGCGGACGAAGAGCATGTCCGGCAAATCTACTTCGCTCTCCGGCGCGCGCGGGAGCTTCTCGACAAGGCCGATAGTCTCATAGCCGAAATAGCCGACGAGGCAGGCGAGGGCGGGCGGGAGCGCGGCGGGCGTTGCGCACTGGCAGTCTTTTGCGAGCGTGCGCAGCGCATCCAGCGCGCCGCTCTCGCACGGGACAAAAGCGTCGCGGTCCCTTTGCCAGTCGCGATTGATCTCCGCCTTGTCGCCACGCGCGCGGAACACCAAGTCGGGCGCGACGCCGATCAGGCTATAGCGCCCGCGTGTTTCGCCACCCTCGACCGACTCGAGCACGAAATCGCCGCGCCCTTCTTCGAACAGCTTGAGCGCCGCGCTGACCGGAGTTTCCGTGTCAGCCACGATGGTGCGCCAGACCAGCGCGGGGCGACCCTCGCTCAGATCGGCGCGCGCCTGGTCGAGGCCTTCGAGACGGGTGGACAAGGGCGCCTCAGTTCGTGCCAAGGAGCTGGCGACGTACTGCTTCGATCGCATCCTCGTTGCGTTCTACACCGAGTTCCTCGCGCATCGCGAGCCGCAGCTGATCGGCATATTCCTCGCCGATCACCGGGCCGAGCTGGGACTTGGCCTGAGCGATCATCGGATCGTCTTCGGCAATATCATCCATACTGATATCTTCCAGATCGACGATGAAGAACCCGATCTTCTGTGCAGCTTCCAGCTTCTTGGTCGTGCCTTCGGCCATGCTGAAGAGCAGGGCGAGCGGCGGCGGAATGCGGCGCTGGCGCTGGGCCGCCAGCTGTTCGCGGGTCAGATCGACGCGTTCGGGCCCGGGCAGGTTGGTTTCTTCCTCGGCTACGGCAGCGGCGAGCGATGTGCCTCCGCGAACCCGCTTCGTCACCCGGTCGGCAGCGGCCTGGGCGCGCTTGAGACCTTCCGAAATGCGCCAGTTTGCCTCGACCCGATCCTTGATCTCGGCAAAGGGGGCCTTGGCCGACGCTGTGATCTGGGCCACTTCATAAACAAGATAGGTCTGGCCGCCTTCCAGAGGTGCGATTTCAGGCTCTTCCTCTTCCATCTGGAAAATGGTTTGGAGCGCGGGTGTCAACACATCCGGAAGCGTTTCCTGCGTCTGGTAGATGCGGCCATTGGCAATCGCGGGTCGCGTAGTCGTGAGTTCGAGATCAAGCCCTTCTCCCACCTCGCGCAAGGTTGCACCATCGGCAAGCTGGTCGTCGATTTTATTGGCGAGGTCGGCGAGCCCCTGGACGCGTTTCTCTTCGCGCACGGCTGCGGCGACCTCGTCGCGAACTTGTGCGAGCGTCCGTGCCGACCGTGTTTCGACGTTATCGATCCGTGCGATGTGCCAGCCGAGCGGGCTGCGCGCCGGCTGCGTGATAGAGCCTTCACCAGCCGAGAAATACGCCGCGGCGACGGCTTCGGAGGCTTGCGAGGTTAGCGCCTCGCGATCGACCCCCGTCTGCGGCGTCGCGCGCAGCCCGGCTTCGCGCGCCACGGCATCAAAGCTAGCCCCGCCCGCGATGCGCTCCCGAAGGGAATTGGCCGCGGCCTGTGTCGGCACGATGAGCTGGGTGACATCGCGCGTTTCACTTGCTGCATATTGCTCGCGATCGGCTTCGTAACGTTCGGCAATTTCGGCCTCGGTCGGCTCGATACGGTCGCCTAGCGCGCTGCTGTCGAACGTCGCGAAACGCACGACGCGGCGTTCGGGGCGAATGAAGTCGGCGCTATTGGATTCGTAATAGGCCCTGAGCATTGCGTCGGAGGGATCGCCGGTCGGAGCGAAGCTCGCGGACGGAAGCAGGGCGATCATGCCTTGTCGGCGCTCTTTCAGGAGTTGAGCGTATCGATAAGCAAGCTTGTCCGGCACGGTCGCACCGAAGGTCGCTGGAACGAAAAGCTGCTGCGAGAGCAGGCCGGTGCCGAAATCCTCACGTGCCTGCGCATCTGAGATGCGGGCCTGCGCCAGCGCCTGGCGATAGACGTCTTCGCTGAAATTGCCGTCGGCTCCGCGGAATGCGGGAAGCATACGGATTTCGCTGTTCACCAGATTGTCGCCCGCCCGAATCCCGTATTTCTCGGCGTAAGCTCGGATTGCGAAGCGATCGATCAGCGCATCGAGCGAGCGTTCGAGGCCGCCTTGGGCGAGGAAGCCTTCCATCGACAGCGTCGGGTTTTCCTGCCTAACGCGATCAAGGCCGTTATTAGCGCCTTGCACTAGGTCCGCTGTGCCGATCTTCTCGCTGCCGACCACGGCCACCCGGTCGCCGCCTGCGACACCGCCGAAGGTGCCGGTGCTCGATACGTCCGCGCTGGCAAAGGCGAGCGCAATCAGGCCGAGAAAGGCGAGCGCGAAGGCCAGGCCGATCTTCGTCTTGAAGATATTGCGAAAGAAAGTGAGCATGTGCGCGGGCGGTCCCGAATAGGCGTGGTTCGATGGCATCCGCAGTGAACGGACACCTTTTGCGGCAGCCTTTATCCCCCCTGCGACCTCGCCGCAACAGGTTGCAAAGGGTTTTGACGCGCGAAGAAAGCTTGTCTAGCGGGGCGCAACACAACGCTCCTATAGCGAGCGGCCAATCATCTATTCTTCGCAGGAAATCGCAATGGCCGAACGGCCCTATATCGTTGGAAACTGGAAGATGTTCGGCACACGGGCGATGCTTTCCGAAGCACGCGCCATCGATCGTGCCGCACAACGCTACATGAAGGTGGAGGTCGCGGTCGCGCCTCCTTACACCCTGATTCACGCCGTTCACCGCGAGGCGGAGCAGATCGGCGTCGGCGCGCAGGACTGCCATCCCGGGTCGGAGGGTCCGCATACGGGTGACATCAATGCCGCAATGGTGGCCGATGCCGGAGCCAAGTTCGTTATCGTCGGGCACAGCGAACGGCGGCAGGACCATGGCGAGACGAACGAATTGATCAATGCGAAGATCGATTCGGCGCTCGAAGCTGGCCTGCGCGTGATCCTGTGTTGCGGCGAATCCCTCGAGACTCGCGATGCGGGCGATGCCGAAGCTTTCGTCCTCGCCCAGATCAAGTCCGCGCTCGGTTCGTTCGAGGACCCTGCGGAGCGCCTGACCATCGCCTATGAGCCGATCTGGGCGATCGGCACCGGGCGCACGGCGACCTCTGCGGACATCGAAGCGATGCACACGGCGATCCGCGGACTGCTCGACGAAACTTACGGAGCCGAAGCATCGGCAAACGTTCGCATTCTCTACGGCGGTTCGGTCAAGCCCGAGAACGCGAAGGAAATCCTCTCGCTGCCCGAAGTGGGCGGGGCCCTCGTCGGCGGCGCGAGCCTAAGCGCCGAGAGCTTCCTCGGCATCGTCGTGGCAGCGTCGGAAACCGAGGACGCCTGATCTCCGCGCCAGCAGGGCACCCTTGCCGTTTGCAGCCTCGCAGCCTAGATGCGGGCCGCATATTTTTACCGAAGAGTACCCGAAGCCATGTTCCTGTTCCTTACCGTCCTCCAGGCCATCGTTGCCGCCGTGCTCGTTGGCGTGATCCTGATGCAGCGCTCCGAAGGGGGTGGGCTCGGTATCGGTGGCAGCCCCTCCGGCATGCTCAGCGCGCGTGGTGCGGCAGATTTCCTGACCCGTTCGACCAAGTGGCTCGCCGTGCTCTTCGTGATCCTGTCTATCGTGCTGGCGGCGGTTGCCGTCGAAACGACCAGCGCTGACTCGCTTGATTCGACACTCGACCGAAATGTTACTCCTGCCGCACCGGCCGATCCGCTCGGCCCGGCAACGACCGGCGATGCTGCACCTGTCAGCGACGATCCGCTGGCCGGCTCGACCGAATAACTCAAACCAGATCGCGAAATTGTGGATTGCGCGGTGCGTGCCGCGCAATCGCGCGGCTTTGCGCTTGCACCGACTCCGATCCTCAGCTTAAGGCCCGACTCCCATGGCGCGGTATATTTTCATCACCGGCGGCGTGGTCTCCTCGCTCGGCAAAGGTCTCATGGCAGCATCGCTCGCTGCTCTCTTGCAGGCGCGCGGCTACAAGGTCCGCATCCGTAAGTTCGACCCCTATCTCAACGTCGATCCGGGCACGATGAGCCCGTATCAGCACGGCGAGGTCTATGTGACCGATGACGGGGCGGAGACCGACCTCGACCTGGGGCATTATGAACGCTTCACCGGCGTCTCCGCGCACCAGGGAGACAATGTCACCTCCGGCCGGGTCTACCAGCAGATTATCGCCAAGGAGCGGCGTGGCGATTATCTCGGCGCGACCGTCCAGGTCGTCCCGCATGTCACCGATGCGATCAAGGAATTCGCGCTCGCCGACCAGGGCGATCACGATTTCATCCTGTGCGAGATCGGTGGCACTGTGGGCGATATCGAGAGCCTGCCCTTCATGGAAGCCATCCGCCAGCTCAGGAACGAGCTGGAGCCGATGCAGTCGCTCAGCGTACATGTGACGCTTGTGCCTTACATCGCCGCGGCGGGCGAATTGAAGACCAAGCCGACCCAGCATTCCGTGCGCGAACTCGCAAGTCTTGGCATCAAGCCCGATGTCCTGCTTTGCCGCGCCGAGCATCCGATTCCGGATACCGAGCGGCAGAAAATCGCCAATTTTTGCAATGTACGCAAGGAAGCGGTCATCCCTGCGCTGGACGCGCCGTCGATCTATTCGGTGCCGCTGCAATACCATGGTGAGGGCCTCGACACCGAAGTGCTGCGCGGTTTCGGCATTAACAATGCGCCCGACCCGGACCTCTCGCGCTGGTACGATGTGGTCGATCGCCACTCGAACCCCGAAGGCGAAGTCACGATCGGCGTTGTCGGCAAGTATGTGGGCCTGCAGGATGCCTACAAGTCTCTCAATGAGGCGCTAATCCATGGCGGCATGGCTCACCGCGTCAAGGTCAACATCAAGTGGATCGACGCGGAGGTCTTCGAGCAGGGTGACAGCGATATCGCGGCGCAACTCGAACCGATGCACGGCATTCTTGTGCCGGGCGGATTCGGTGAGCGCGGGTCGGAAGGTAAGATCGCCAGTGTTCGGTTCGCGCGTGAGCGCAAGGTGCCGTTCCTCGGCATATGCCTAGGCATGCAGATGGCTTGTATCGAGGGCGCGCGCTCGGCCGGCTTCGGCAGGGCTAGCTCGACCGAATTCGGTGAGACATCAGAACCTGTCGTCGGCATCATCACCGAGTGGATGACCGAAGAGGGACTGCAGACCCGCGAAGCGGGCGGCGATCTCGGTGGAACCATGCGCCTGGGCGCTTATGATGCGAAGCTTGCTGCGAACAGTCACGTATCGACTATCTACGGCGGCGCAAGCGACATCTCCGAGCGGCACCGCCATCGCTACGAAGTCAACGGAGCCTATATCGAGCCGCTTGAAAAGCAGGGGCTGATCTTCTCGGGAATGTCCCCCGACGGACTTCTGCCCGAGATCGTCGAGCGTGCCGACCATCCATGGTTCGTGGGCGTGCAGTTCCACCCGGAACTCAAGTCCAAACCCTTCGACCCGCACCCGCTTTTCGCCGGATTTATCGGGGCAGCCCTCGAACAGGCGCGTCTCGTTTGAAACTTTTCCTGCTTGGGGAATTCGACAAGTCGTTGAAATCGTTAAGCCGACAATTTTGAGGCTTGTATAGACGCGACAAACCTAGAATTTCTGCGGAATTTCGGGTTTATCTTTTGATGCATCTGGTGCAAACTACAGTCGTTGTCGCGAAAAACATCGCGGCAATTCGAGACACTTGCGGTGCCGCCAAGCGGTGGGGCTTTTCTCGAAGACGGCTGTCTTCTGCGACCCGGACGGCCGATTTCGAGGTAAGGCGGCGTTCAACGTCGCGGGGGCGGAACTTTCGTTCCGCCCCCTAAACGTTTGGTGACTGATTTTTCCGAGTTGAGCGCGGATCAGGCAGCCGCGCTGTCGTCCTCGTCATCCTTGACGATTTCGAGCGGCTTCTGCCCGCCGATCGCGATCTTCTTCGGCTTCATCGCATCGGGCACTTCGCGCAGCAGATCGATGATCAGCAGACCGTCGGCCAGGTCGGCATTCTCGACGCGGACGTAATCGGCCAGCTCGAAGCGCCTTTCGAAACCGCGATTGGCAATACCGACATGCAGCATTTCGCCATCGGCGCTCTCATCGCGCCTGCGGCCTTGCACGACAAGCAGGTTCTGCTGGGCGGTAATATCGAGGTCTCCTGGGCGGAATCCGGCAACCGCCAAGGTGATGCGGTACTCATCCTCGCCGCGACGCTCGATGTTGAAAGGGGGGTAATTGTCGCCGCCCGCGTTGCGTGCCTGGCGCTCCATCAGGTCGAAAAGGCGGTCGAAACCGACGGTCGAACGACGATATTGGGTCATATCCATACGATTCATTTGAACAAATCCTCTTGTGAGCGATTCATAAAGGCGGGGCCCTACGTGGCACCCCGTCGCCGCCACGATCCGTAGCGACACGATCAACATAGGTTCGGTGAAAGCGCTTTCAAGATTTCCGGGTGAGCGCTAGATCGGAACCGGATTGCGAGGAATTGATGAGCCACCAAGACGTTACGATCTACACGAAATTCGGCTGCGGATACTGTGTTCGCGCCAAACGCCTGCTCGATGAAAAGGGCGTCGATTACACCGATCACGATATCACGATGGGTGGCCCCAAACGCGCCGAAATGCTCGAGCGGGCGCCCAATGCGCGCACCGTGCCGCAGATCTTCATCGGCGAAACGCATGTCGGCGGTTCCGAAGAGCTCGCCGCGCTCGAGCGCGAAGGCAAGTTGGATGCGCTGTTGGAAGGCTAAATGACCCGCATAGCCCTGCTTCAGATGACGTCCGGCATCGATCCGGCTGAAAACGCGCGCAGTATTGCGGATGCTGTGCGCGAAGCAGGTGATGCTGGCGCGGAGATGCTTTTCACACCGGAAATGTCCGGCCTGCTTGATCGCGACCGTAAGCGCGCAGCTGCGAACATCATGGTTGAGGCAGAAACGCCGGCGCTCGACGCAGCGCGAAACGCGGCAAGCAAGGCTGGTATGTGGGTTGCGCTCGGTTCGCTGGCTGTCGACACCGGGGATGGGCGTTGGGCCAATCGTGCCTTCGTAATCGCCCCGGATGGCTCGGTCGCTGCGCGTTACGACAAGATACACATGTTCGATGTCGATCTCTCGACCGGCGAGAGCTGGCGGGAATCGAATGCCTACGCCGCCGGAGATCAGGTCGTCACGGTAGAAGGGACGCCGCTCGGACGGCTCGGTCTGACCGTGTGCTATGACATCCGCTTTCCTGCGCTGTTCGAGGCCTTGGCCCAGCGTCGCTGCGATGCGATTGCTGTGCCCGCAGCTTTCACCGTACCTACCGGCGAGGCGCACTGGCACGTCCTGCAACGGGCCCGCGCGATCGAGGCAAGCGCCTTCGTGGTGGCTGCGGCGCAGGTGGGCGAGCACGCCGACGGTCGCCGCACCTACGGGCACAGTCTGGTGGTCGATCCGTGGGGAAATGTGATGCTCGACCTGGGCGGCCAAGAGGCCAGGTTGGCCTTCGCCAATGTCGACATGGCGCGAATCGCCGAAGTCCGCCGACAGGTCCCGAGCCTTGAAAACCGGCGGATAATACTTTCTTAGGCTCCCATCATGATCGTTTTCGACCTCTCATGCAGCGAGGGCCATCGCTTCGAAGGCTGGTTCGGCTCGTCCTCCGACTACGACAGCCAACGCGAGCGCGGGCTGCTCATATGTCCCGAATGCGGCTGCGCGGAGGTCGGAAAGGCCCCGATGGCTCCCGCCGTGTCGGCAAAGAGCAATCGCGGCGATGCTTCTCGCACGGTCGAGCCGTCTGGCGACGAAAAAAGGCCGATGGTCCGCGGCGAATTGCCGGTGGAAGTCAAACAGGCTCTCGAAGCCTTGGCTATCGCGCAGGCCAAGGCACTCGAGAAGAGCACTTGGGTCGGGGACAAATTCGCCGACAAGGCCCGCTCCATGCATTACGGCGAGACCGACGAGGCTCCTATCCACGGCAAGGCGACGAAAGACGAGGCCGAAGAGATGGTCGCCGAAGGCATAACCGTCGCGCCACTGTTGTTTCCTGTCGCTCCGCCCGACGAACTCAACTGATTGCCACCCACGGTCCGTCTGCTAAACGCACCGCCGGGCGCCCGTAGCTCAGTTGGATAGAGCACCAGATTCCTAATCTGGGGGCCACAGGTTCGAATCCTGTCGGGCGCACCATTCCCGTTCAGCTTTGGGCACTCTGTGAGGGGGTGCCCCGGAGGCTGCTCGCGCGAGGCGGGACCTGGTTCCGGTGATACGAACGAGGTCATCGCCGACATCGACTCTGTCGACGAGAAGCGCGATATATTGTTTTCGCAAAGGACTGGTCCGGTCGCGCATAGTCGAGCAAACCAACCTGCTAAACTTGTCCAGAATCGCGGGGTTGACCGCCCTGCCGGGATCGGCAAGCTTGCGCTCCACAACGTGGATATCCGCTAACACTGCACGCTTCTGAGCGGCGATCTGTCCCAGCTCTTTCTCGATCTGCGGATCGTCGGCGCTCATCAGGCCTTTTCGAACGAGCGCGATGACGTTGGCGCTTTCTCCTTCGAGCATGGTCAGGCGCGATCGGAGCGCTTTCAGTTCGGTGTGATCGCGAGCTTCGCTCTGCGTGCTCTGTTCCAGCCATGCCGATAGCAGTTCGGCGAGGCGCTCGGGCTGCAGAATGTGTTCGATGACATTCTCAACCACCAGATCGTCCAGCATCGCCATATTCGTCCACCGCCCCTTGCACTTGCTCGCGCCGGCCGTTTTGCGGGTGTTGCAGGCATAGTATCTGTGCTGACCGGAGTTGCCCGTTGCGGTCGTCATGCCGCCACCGCAACCGTCCTTCCTGCTCGTTCCGCATGTCACCTTGCCAGTCAGTAAGTTGCCGTTCGTCTTTTCAGCGCTCGATCCCATCTTGGGATCACGCGCGGCCATCTGTGCCTGGGCCTGATAGAACAGGTCTTCATCCACGATCGGGGGCACCGGGATGGGAATCCACTCCGATTCCGGGCGAACCTTCCTCGCTCGAGAATCGCGCTTGTTGAAAAATGCGCATCCGCAATAGGCTGTATTCGTCAGTATCGCATGGACGTTGGAGACGTGGAATTTACGCCCATCCAACGTCTCGCCGCGTTCGTTGAGGAGGTTCGCGAGCTTAGTGATGCCGATCGGCCCGTCGGATGTGCCGTTCACGTAGGTCTCGAGAATGAATCGCGGAAGGTATTCCTTCTCTTCATCGATCTCGAGTTTTTTGCGGTCCTTCCCCTTGGGCTGGGGCACGGACACCACCTTGAATCCGATCGGCGGTTTTTGCCCATTCCAGTAGCCCCGCTTCGCATTCTCAACCATAGTGCGCTTAACGTGCTTGGCATTCTCCGCCGAATGGTATTCATCGAAGATGGCGACCATCGATAGAGCAAGTTCACCTGCGGGATCGTCTGCGAAATCCTGCGTTACACTGACAAGCTTCACGCCTGCGGAACGCAATTCGGCGCGAGCTTTCATGTAGTCGAGCGCATTCCGAAACAGGCGCGAGAGCGAGTAGGCGACGATGATCTTGAACTTGCCTGCGCGCGCGTCGGACAGCATCTGCTGATATACGCGCCGTGAAGTGGTGGTCGCGCTGGCGCCGGGCTCGACGTAGGTCTCTACGAGGATACCACCTTTGTCTGAAGCGAATGCCCCGCACCGTGCTATCTGGTCAGGGATCGAAACATCGTTATTGGCCTGCTTGATCGTGCTTACTCGCGCGTAGATCGCGACCTTTTCTCCATCGAACCTCTCCATGCCAATCGTCCTGCTCCGCTACTGCTATTCTTCAAACAAGGTGGCTATCTCCGTACCGATGAGCCGATCGAGCAACTGCGCCTCAATGACAAGATCGGGTGCTGACGAGAACTGAGCTTCGACGCGGAAGGGAATGGGATTTCCTTCCTTCGCGCATGACGGCCTGGACGCCTGAAGATCTTTCGCTCGCATGACGAGCGTGATGCACGGTCAGCGAGGCACCATTTCCGCAGGTAAATGCCATTTTCTAGATTCCTTTCCGCCTGAACCAGGAATGCTGGGGATCACTCGCGAAAGCGCCAAAAGTCATCGCGAGGTTCTGGTTGACCTTGGCGGCAATCCCGGGAGCGCAATTCCGATAGCGGTCGATGTCGCTCAGTATGATACCGCGGAGCGTCTTGGCCGAAGGCGTCGTTTCATTGGTCACCGGATTACGGAACGGACCGTGGCGAAACCCGAGCTCTCTGCCGATCCAGAAGCCGATGTCGTCATTGTATTGGTCGAACCAAAGATGCGGGCGATACTGCGCGCTGTAGCCTGGCATTCCAGCGGGCGGCGTCTTGACTGCAATCGACTTAGCTCTCGTTACGTCACGTTCCTTGATGGTGACGTGCTCATCATCAAACATTGAGAGCACCTCGTATCGATCCTTCACTTCGTCCTCGATTGCTTCTCTGTCGGTCGCGCTCGGCCTAATGCCCGTTGCAGCTTCGTGTGTTCGAACGGCCCGGGTTATGGCGTTGGCGATGGAAGACTTTGCGAGCTTTTCGCTTGTCATACGGAAGGCGAACGGATTCGTCGTTTCCAGCCAGAAGTATGGAATGCGGGCGATCGACTGAATGAGCCCGACCCGCCGACCCACGGCACTATCTGCGCGCTGACTTATTCTCGGCCCCTGTGGACGCCAAAGCTTATTGTAGAATTCAGCGAACCGAGCCAGCTGCCACAATCCCACGTAGCTATGGGTTAGCCAATTCATGCCCCAATAGGTTGCGGTAAACTCTCCTCTGTGGGCCAAACTACCACCTTTCGCCTTCCTGTCGGGCGCACGGTCGAGGTGGTTCATCAGCCCCTTCGCCAATTGGGCACTTGGCGAGGAGTCATGGTGACCAGAGACGAAATCGATAAGAGTGCGCCCATACGTGACGAAATTTTTATGCAAGCGGTGCGCGGAGCTTAGCGTCTGATTAGCCGCGAAATCGGGGTCGCCGCTTAGGAGCGTGGAACCTGAGGCAACCACAGCAAGGGTCTGAAGGGGCTGCATGTCGATCTGTGCTGCTATCGCCGCATCATAAATGATTTTGGCCGGTCCCGCTCGATCGCTTAGTTTCTGATACCGACCGCATTCCCTCGCGGTCGCCGCTAAGCTCGCTTCTTTTCCAGTCACGAAATACGAAGCAGCAATTTGCGAGCATACATTCTGCGCAAGACGCTGGCAGTCGGCGACGAGAACCGCATGGGCGAATGGAGGCAGGTAGTCGAGATTCTCCCTAGCCCATCGACGTCGCACGGACGAGGGCCAAGGGCGCCTGAGAAGGTCGGCATCCAAAGCCAGCGCATCGACGAAGCGTTTCTCGCGGACCAGCGCACCCAGCTCCGGCTCCTTGGCGCGTAATTCGAACAAGAATTCCGCGTGATCTCGCAACGAGTGGCCGAAAATCGAGGTGATAAAGTGATCGCGGTGCGTAATCGGTTCTTCTGTTCTCGTAGCGAAAACATCCTTCTCGCTCGCGTTCAGTTCGTCATCGCAGCACTCCCTGCCGAAGTCCTCTACGCTTACCCTTTCATCGGTTGCGTCAGGAAGGATACGGATGAGCCTCCACATACGGGCATAAAGGTCGTCAGGCGAAGCAACACCTTCGAACATGCCCAATGGTGCCTCGCCAACACCGACAAAAAACTGAGCGGGATCGCAATGTGGCGTTCGCCAGACGCCACCGTTCGGCGGATCGATTGCGCCAAGATCAGCAATACTATCCCAACCTGCGATTAGGGCTCGCGGCCAAAGGTGAAATTCATCGCTTTGGACCTGCTGACGAATAATCCTCTCTCGCGCTTCCGCGGCTGCCATCCGATCCCACTGAGACAAGGCCATCATTCGTCCTTGAACGGCGAGGCCGGCAGATTGCGCAGAGCGTCCCGCAATTCAGCAATCTCGGCAGTCTTGGCGAAGTTTTGTTCCTCAAGCCAAGCGTTGTAGGCTTCTATCCGATCACGCTGAGCCTGGGCCTTCGCAAAGATGCGATCGATTGTCGGCATGTCGACGTCATCAGTAAGCAAGGTGTGCGAAGTGTGTAGCTCGGCCTGACACATATCGATCTCTTCACCGAGCTCCTCGATGTCATCGTACACCTGCTCGATACCGCCGATCAGCAAGATCCGCTTTCCATAGGGATCACTCACTGGAAATCTCCCCATTCGACGGGGCGCTATTCGGCGGCAATTTCTTCAGACGCAGATTAGCGCCGTGCTCAACGAGCCAATCGTGCGCTACGCCGCGCTTTACTCTTCTGGGGTAGTCGATGTCCTTCGCAATCGCGGTGCGCCACATGAGGAAGTACTGACGGCGCGTCGCAGGCAGTTCACGCCAGTCTTTCTCGTCGGGGTGCTCCATCTGCCAGCGGGCAAAACCCTCGCAATCGCGGTCGTAAGCGCGCACCTCTTTCTCGTAATAGAGTTTCTCTCCCCTGCGATTCCACTCTTCCAGATTGGCGGTGATCGCGTCATACTCACTAACGATCAGCCGCTGGCCCGGCTTCGCCTCCGCAAAGGGGCGTAGCGCTGCATTGAACCTCTCGAGATCGAGCGAGCGCAGATAGAAGAGGGCGGGAGCATGCTCTCTGGAAAACCCTGCTTCCTCATACGGCGCGTAGATGGCGTACGCGCTGGCGCCCCGGCTTTCCGTCAACTTCGCGGCTCGGTCCGAAGCTGCCCGCGCAGCTTTGCGCAATTCTGCGAGTTTCTCGCGCGCTTCCTCTGCCTCCTTTTCGGCTGCGCGCTGGGCTCGCTTTGCCTTTTCTGCTTCAGGATTGAAAATCATAGTGCTGCTCCTTGAATTGGACAGGAGGAGCATTTCCACGGAATCGCGCGGCAACTTCCGCAACAAAATCGTATTTTCGCCAATCGGGGCGAAATGAGATCGATTCATGTTTTCACGCATTGGAGAATTCGTCGGAGTTGATTCAGTCATCAGTGACTACTCGGGACTGCACCACCGATCGACCAGGTCGCCCATATCGTCTCGACGCCCCCACAGGTCGGCGTACTCCATGCTTCGCTGCCCTAGAAAAAGCAGGATAGTCGCCATGGCTTCGCCGAGTTCTCGATCAACCGAGGCGAAATCCAGCGCGGGCGATTTTCCATCCCACCAGTCGAGCAGGAACTTTGCGACGCGCTGGGACTGATGCGTGTCGCTCTTCGCAATTGGTATGAGAATATCCAGCGCCTCACCCACCATCTGGTGGGTTGCCACGGGTAACTTTTCAGAAAGAGTGCTCATGTCGCTCCTTTCGGTCCGGAATTCCGGACCGGATCATTGATCAGGAGCGACCTGCTGGAAGATCGCGGAAGGTCATTTCCTACCTTCGGGGTCAAGCCTTCAACCTATCGGGTGACGGCTAGCTCAGTGGATTGTCCGAACCACCTAGCTACGGCTTACCAACGCCCGCCATCCCAGCGTATCAGCGAGACACATATCATGCCCGGACCGCATCACGTCTAACCGACATCGCCGGCAGGGACGAAGAGGAGATAGAACAAAAAGAGATTATTTCAAGGGACGAGACGAATCCCCCCGCTTATTGGTTTGCACCGGGCTCGCAGGAATCGCCGCCTTTTGCGTAGTCAGACTGACTGCCAACTCTCAATCAATCGTGCCGCGAAATAAGCCTTTCGTTCAGCAAGCTGATCAAGCGGAGCATCACACAGCGACGCCGGTTAGCACGGTGATACAGCCACGGATGATTGCTCGGGCCAGATCCTTGTCAGTGTCGGCATATTTAAGTTGACGCAACGCATAGGCGTAGCCCACCGCAAAGACCTCCTGCTGTGAGCCCGCTACGGAGATAGCCCAATCACGACACGCTAGTAGATAAGCCTCAAATGGCGCGCCAGCTGCAAAGGCCCCCACATCAGGCCATTCGCGAGCTTGCCCTTCGCTCGGCCAGCCGTGGCGATCGGGCGCGTGCTTGTGAAAGATGGTACTTAACTCAAGAGCGATCGGATCAAGGCTTGCAAGCGTGCGGCCAGCCTCGGGATAGTCGATGAACATCGGAAGGTCGCGATCATCGAAAAGGACGTTAGCGCAATGCAGATCACCATGCTGGACGCAAAGCGCAACGTCGATCTCGAGCAGTTCGACTGCTGCGATGTCAATCCCATGAAACTCATTCTCGACCTTCGCGAGCGCGACATCGCTGATTAAGCGGCGTCGTATGGCACCGACGCGCACACGTTCACCGTCGCGTGCGGAGTACCAAGGCGCTTGGGCAGCGCGCAATTGGCTTGGCGCCTCTGCGCCGACATCGGGGTCCGCGGAGAGCTTTGCGAATAGATCGCTGACCTCGCTTCCGACCACGCCATAGAAGATTCCGGCATGTCCTGAGGCGCCATGCGTGATGTCACCCGTGAGCTGCGGTGTTGAGCCCGGAATTAGGCGCGCGATCTCGCCATAGTAGCGGGTACGCTCCACCCTGATTTCTTCGAATGCGCCAACCTTGGCGATCGAGGTCACGATTGCTTGGCCTGCGGCATTGCGAACAGTGACGCGGAGCACCCGGGCTCCGGATAGGCCGCTGCTCAAAGGCCTCGCCTCGACGCTGACGCCGTCGTGCCGGCGCCCGAACAGCTTGAGCAGCCGCTCCTCTTCGGGCCGGAGGTTGACTGGCTCACCAATCTGGCTGAGGTTGATTGCTTCAGTCCGCTGCACGTCAGCGCGGAACGCCCTTACGGCCGCGACGCAATCCGTCATGCGGCGCTTCCAGAACACACGATAAACAGTGTCATCGCGGCCACAGCAATGGATGTCGCCGTTGCGACCAAACTCATTGAGCACATCTGCCGAGAAATCGGCATCTTCGGTCGCGGTGATGAACCACACCGATGTGCCGGGCAATGTCTCACGAACGGTCTGAAAGACATCCCAGCCATGGCTCGCGTCGTCATCGAGAACGCCATCTTCAGACGGAATGCGTCGGTCGAGAAGCACGACATCGAATGGCTCGTCGGCAAGGGCAGCAAGCGCGGTTGCCTTGCTCTTCTTCCAAATGACGTCACAGCCGTCCACAGCGCGGAGCGCCTTGTCGATCGTTGCGGCAAAGTCAGGCTTATCTTCGACCAGCAAAATGCGCACGGCTATGCCCCGGCCTTCGGCCAGCGCATCTCGAACCGCACGCCACGCTCGCCGGGGATCAAACGGACGCTGCCATCCAAGGAGGTCATCGCTTGTTGAGCAGTCGCCAAGCCCATCCCGAGATGACCTGCCTTGGTGGTCGATCCGATCTCAAAAGCCCGTGCAACATTGCCCCGGAACCCGACGCCCGAGTCTACGATTGTCACCCACGTATCAACATCGGTCGCCCCCCAGTTGATCGTGATATCAGGATACACATCGTTCTCGGCCTCCAGCGCCATCGTCGCATCGATCGCATTGCGCAGCCCGTTGACGAAGCCCAGGAAAATCAGTCCTTTGTCGCCTTCGACAATGCAGTCTTGCGGTCCCGCGCGTAAGACGCGGACCGGCTTGCCTGCTGCTTCCTCTTCCACCCAAGCATAGATGCACCGGTCGAGCGCCAACTCCTCCACTTTTGGCGCACTTGCGGCGCGCCGCAGGCGCGACAGACTCGCCAGCAGCACGTCAAGCCGATCAAGCCCCCGCGCAGTGTCCGAATCTTCGAAGTTTGGCACATCGGCTTCGGCAGAGAGGCGCAGTGAACCGAGAATTGGCTCAATCTCGTGGATCATCTGCGCGGCGGTTGTCTCGAGCGCGTCGGAATAAATCTGTGCAGCGTAGACAGCAGTCAGTTCGGTAGTTTCTGACGCCGTAGAAGCTGGTGCACTGGGCTGCACTCTCTGGAGCGCGCGCCGAAGTGCACTACGGACCCACCCGACTGTTTCAACGCCGAGCGCCGCCTCAATCTGCCCGGCATGCCTCCGCTGCGCATTCTCAACCAAGTAGCGAGCTGCCTCTAGCCGTTCGCGGGCATCATTCGAGCCGAGCTTGCGGCTAAGAACTTCAGGCGTCATCGGACGTGTCGTTCTCGGCGTAGAAGGCCGCGCGACGCTGGAACGCTTCACGGCCACCTTCCATAATAGTGGTGATCGAATTTACGATCGCGTGGTCGTCGAGCTCCCCGGCGACCTGCACGAAGCAGCGGTCGCCGTCGGAGTCAAGGTGTGTGATCCAGTCCGCACCCCCGAGCACGGGGATGTTGGGGTTGTGGGTCGCGACGATGGTCTGTGCCGAGGATCCGCGCGAACGGATCGCCTTGACGAGGGTGCCCACGACAAATGCATTGTCGAGATGGTCTTCGGGCTGATCGAGGACAATCACCCGCTCGGTATGCTGCAGGATAATTGGCAGAACGGCGGTACAGCGCTGGCCCATGGACAGAAATTCGGCGCTCTTAAAGCTTGTCCCGTCGAGTAACTCGATGCCGACCTCGTCACCCACTTCGGTTGTCAATAGGTCGATGCCAGCATCGCCGCGAAGACCATCAGCAAGACGATGCGCGCGATCCTCATTTATTTCTAACGCCGCCCCGATCTTGCCGATCTCTCCGCGTTCCGCGAGACTTGCGATTTCTTGTGGGCTGAATGTCTCGGCAATCCGGTCGGCAAGGTCCCTGTATCGCAAACCGCTGCCTCTGAGCGCCGAATTCAGGACGCTTTGATAGCCGCGATAATCAGCTAGCGGATTGACGATCACGCGGATTGCCGGTGCCAGCGCGTTCGATAGTTCGGTCGCAATGCGCTGACGCTCCTCGGTCACTAGCTGTGACTTCGCGTGCATCTCGTCGAGTGCAGCCTGGCGTTGGCCGTGGAGGGTCTCTATCCGCTCATTTCGTTCATCCCGAAGGTCGGCGAGCGAGCTAAGCGCGGCGATCTCCTGGCTAAGATCAGCAATCTGTCGGTCGAGGATGCTGGCGCCCTTCTGCTGCTCCTCGATTCTCTGGCGAACCTCGCGCGCCCGAGTTTCTACCGCGGCTTTTTCCTTGTGAGCTATCTGGCGCAGTCCATCCAGTTCGGAACAGATCTGGCGGAATTGAGCGATCGCTTCTTGCAATTGCTGCAGCGCTATTTCCTGACGGCTGCGCTGGCTGGGGAGCTGGTCGTCAGACCCGGCCTGCGCTGGCCAAGGCTCGATCAATGGCCGACGTTCGGCCACCATCTCAAGCTCGTCGGCCCATGACGACAGCTTTTCCGATGATCGTTCGATCGAGCCCGCGCGAACATTGGCGGCGTTGGCACGCGGCGTCAGCTCCTCCAGCTGTTTACGTAGCGGTTCAAGTTCGGCGCTCCGGGCGCTTTGTGCCGCGCCCTGTTGTTGTAGTTCAATGAGCTTTTCCTTCCGCTTCGGTAACACCAGGAGCTTCTCGGAAACATCATCTACTTCCGCCAGCAAACTACGGATTTCGGCCGTTATAGATCTGATACGGGCGAGCAGCGGTGCCTTGCGCGCGCTGGCGGAGCCTTCACGTCCGAGGAAGGCGTCGACTAGTCGAAGCCGTGAGTGCGATCTCGCGCCAATCTGCTCGACTTCCTTTTGCGAGAACACGAGTGGTGATGCCATTTCCAACGGCCGAAAGTCGTGTTCGTCGCTGGCGATCCGGGAAACTTCGACTCGTTCGGTGCCGTTTGTCAGGGTGAGGGTGACCTTACCGTCGCCAAGAACACCAAGCGCATGTTCAAGAGCCTCCTTGCCAATTGCGTCGGATGATGCCGGCGCGCCAAGGCTGAAGCGGATCAACTCGATTACCGAACTTTTCCCGGTGCCGCGGCCGCCGATAAGAACATTGAGCCCGCGTCTCAATGTTTGCTGGAAGCCGTCGAGTGCACCCCCTTCGATCTTGATCGATTCAATCCACACCCCTGACGCTTCCTCCTCTAATTCGGTTCGATCGGGAAACCGCCCGATGATGATGGTTTAGCGCTTAGCCGCCCTCAGGCCCACACATTTCATAAACCGTCAACGATGCCAGACAAAATTGCTCCCTTGGGTCGTGGCTACGCGGCAGATATGAGTAGAGGTAGCCTCGGGAATCACTCCATAGGGCGTGAGTGGCCGCACTTAGATGCAAACCCGTCGCCGGCCTAACAGAGCGAATGTCATGTGCTGTTGCCATTCGCCCCAAAGCGGCCCGGCCCGATTTCCTCGCATCCTGTTGATCACTGGCGCGTGAACGAGCAGCTGATTTCGGAATTCGTCGACAACTCACCTAATAGCCAAGGTTAGGGCGCAAAGCTGCCAAGAGCTCTTTCTTCACAAGGCTTGCACGAGAGCCGACCTTTCGTAGCCCGCACCGGGAAAATTGGTTTAGTTGCGGAACCAGACGAAGCAGGTTCCTGCACGCTGCCAGCGTTCGAAATCCGACAGAGGGTTAGTTTCTGGGGTGGGTATGCGCAAGAAACGTTGACTGGCATTTCATGCAGCCAACATCGCATCCGCTCTATGATCCCCACCCCCTGTCCGACAAGAGAAGGCAGGTTAGGTGGTACAGGTTCTGGAACAGGGGAAATGGCGTAAGGCTACAGGTGTGGAGTTTGATCTACTGATGAAGCCTGGCCGTACGCAGCGGCGATTGCAGGCGAGCGAGCGTACGATGGAAAAAGCGCGCGATCGGTCTGCGCGTGTCCGACTAATCATGGATGCAAAAGAGGGTCGGGACTATCGCAGAAGCGTTCTTCGCCTTCTGCGCGAACTTGGCCTGTCAGTTGCCGGCGAAGGCTGGGGCAGGTGGCGTCGTGTCAGAATCCGTAAGGCATCGGAAAAGCAATCTGGAGCGACGCGAAAGCGCGTGATGAACTCGAAGGGGGTGCGGGTTAACCTACCCAAATACGCGAAAGTCATACGTGACGCCCGTGGTCGCGTGGCGGTGTTTCTTGATATCAAATATCTCGGGCTAAGATCCAAGGGGTGGCGTAAGGGTCTGGCGGCAGATCACGCTAAATATTGCTTTCGCGCGGACGCATTGGAGGAGGCTGAAGTTCAGCTTGCTGATCCCATATCCAACGTCGCCGAAACCCCCAAAGAGTGCGCGGCATTCTGGAACGCGATCGAGCCGGTGGAAGAAGGCTATCGCGCCAATTCCAGGGTACAGATGCGCTTCGTTGGTGCCCTACCGCACTTTCTCACGGCCGCACAACGTCGCGCGATAGTTCGCGAATTCGGAGAACAAGCATTCGGTCGCTACGGTCTCGGCTACATGGCCGCAGGGCATTGCCCGGATGCAAACGGAGATGACCGCAACTGGCATTTTCACATGTTGGCGACTACCCGCCAAGTCGTCCGACTTGGCGATCACGAATGGGCATTCAGTGACGAAAAGCTCACCGAAGCCTTCACACCAGATGGGTTGTTACGGACTAGGGCTATCTTCGCTGCTGTGGTCAACAGGCACTGCCGCGCAGCGGGATTTGACAATCGCTACACGCACCAGAAATATGAGGATCGTGACCTTGCTGCGTTCCGTACCGAGAAAATCGGACCGTCTCGCATGGCGGCGCATGAAGCTGGCGAGGAAGTGTCTGCTATCGAACGTAACCGTCGGCGAATTGCTGCTAACGAGGCTGGCGTTGCGGCACAACTCTGCGGGACAAAATTAGCTCTGCATGAGCGTCTCGTCGCTGCGTCGAAAAAGGTAGTCAACCTCACAACGCGTAGCAAAAATGCGGCGTTCTTGCTGGAGCAGATCGGTTCGGTAATCGGGCGAGTTGAAAGGGTCCGCACGGCGGTTCATGCGGCTTCGCTTCGTACACGCATGGAACCGCGCAGAGCGTCGGACCCCGCGCTACAACGGGTGGCGCACGCTGTTCAGCGCAAATCAACGGTGTCTGGTCCGCCAGCCATTCGGAGCTATGCCGTTTCTTCAATAAATCGCGTGCTTCTTGGGAAGCAAACGAACAAGAGCTCTGGCGTCCATCCAGTTCTCAACGCAACGGTAATCGCAAGTAGCGCTGCACTTGTCGAAAAGTTTCGACACATACTGGCAGCCAAAGCAGCCAGAAGTTTGGCGCGACCGATGCCACGGCTCAGCTTGAAGCAGCTCGAAAAAAGCCTCGCGACGGCAATGACCGCGCGACTGACAGGCGAGCCCAAAGGCGCGTTCGCCATCGGAGTGAAGGCAAGCGTTGTGCGTATAATTTCCCGCACAGCCGCGTTCACATCCGCGGGTCATCACCGCTCGCAAAAACTGAATAGCAGAACGGTTCTTTCTCTACTGCAGCGCACACAAGACGCTGCGAAACAAGCGTTGCACCCCGCGCCTCCTAATGTTGCACGGGTGAGCAGCGACACCGTTCGAACCGTAAGCCGACAAGCGCAAGGCGTAAGGCTGTTGACTGGCCCATCTGGAGCGGCGCGCGTAAATCGCAGAGCTGTGCGGGCTGTTGAGGACATTCATGCCCGCGCGGGCGCAATAGTTTCCTCGCCTAATAACGGGTTACCGGATCCGACTGGGCACGCTTCTGACATTATCGAAAAGGTCGATGCTCGCCTCAATACCTTAAGAGAAGCAAGCAATAGCAACCCAATCAGCAGGTCGGGGTCAGAAGCATGGCGAGCGGAGGAGAATATCAGCGCGCGCGTCCCGGCATCAGATGCAGGCGTTCCGGTCGAGGCGGTTACCTATGCGGCCAGCGCGGTTCCAAATACGGAACGAAAATCAGGTGGCGAACTGTCTTCCCTTGTAAACCACGTTACCGCCTTCGCAAACGTAATGCGCGCAAAACCGTCGGGCCTCAGCATTGCAGAGGATGGATACGTGTACCCCGTAGCTGCACGTGCCGAGAGCTGGGGGCTGAGCAAAGCTGATCTTCAGAGCACCACCGCGCAAAAATGGCTCCTGGCGCTTTACGTCGATCAGGAGCTGCGTCTGCACCGCCTGGAGATGGAATTGAAATTCGCCTGCGTCAGCGCGGAAGAGCTTGCTGATGAAGATCAGAAGTTTTCGGCTCGCCTTTCGCGAGACGCGGCCGAGACCCTGGCGATGCACCGCAGGTCGCTTTTGCTGCAGAAGGCGCTCCATCGGGTCTATCGTGAATTGTGGTTGGATGAGCCAGTCACAACACGGACGCGTCAAATGACCGAACGCGGCATCGACTGGCGTAGCTACGACCAAAAGCCGCGCAGACCGGCTTCGTCAAAGACTGCGCAACTGCATCAGGCGTTAATGCAGCAAAACGAGATAGGCTGAACGGCCGAAGCATACTCTAATTCAACGACCTCGATGACGAATGGACGGGCCATGCCACCGCATGTGGAAAAGCCGGACCGCGTGGCCGGACCCGCCAGATACTCTTCGGCTGACGGGCAGCCGGGGATGGAAAGGAGAAGGAAAAGGACTTCTTCCGACCGTCCCCCGTGTACCCACGAGGAGAATAATTATGACACAATCGACAACCTCGCCTCCCTTGTCGGGGGCGGACGACGAGACACGCGTCCTGCATCGGATCGCGCCACTAGATCAATGGAAAGCGCCGAAAGGGGCGGGGCCGCTGCATATGAAAGTGGCCGTCCTCGATCTCGAAACGACGGGTCTCGATCCGCAACATGACGAGATCATCGAGATCGCCGCGGCGATCATCCAGGTCGATGCGCAAGGCCGCGTGAGCGCGGTCGAAAGCATGCGCACCGGGCTTCAGCAACCGCGCCGTCCGATCGAGCCAAATATCGCCAACATCACGGGGATCGACGATGCCATGGTGGAAGGCAAGCGCATCTATCCGGACAGCGTCGCCGAATATCTCGGACGCGCGCAAGCCTGCCTTTGCTTCAACGCGGAGTTCGACCGCAGGCATCTGGAAATGCTGGTGCCAACGGTCTTGGAAATGCCTTGGATCTGCGCGATGCGGGACGTGGCCTGGCGTGATCTCGGCTTCGACGGGGCGGCGCAAAACTACCTTCTTGCGCAGGCCGGAATGTTCAATCCAGTTGCGCACAGGTCACGAGATGACGTCGCCAGCCTTATCCATTTGCTCGCGCACGAATGCCGCGACGGGAAGACGGTGATGGCCCACGCCCTAGAAGGTGCGAAGGCACCCAGTTGGCGTTTCGAAGCCAGCGATCTTCCATATCGCCTGCAGAAGGACGCGTATCGGCGCGGGTACCGACGCTCTTACCACGGTGTGTATCACAAGCTCGTGCGAGAGACGGAGCACGATGCCGAGGTTGCCTGGTACCGCGAATTGGTCGACCGCAATCCGACGACGGTCCCAGTGGACTGGGTCGACCGCTACCGCGCCGACTGGACTTGGTCACCGGTGAACCGGAAAGTGGAAGTAGCGCACTGGCGGCGCTGATGTTTGGGCCATCCGGTTGAGGGAAAAGGCTCCGGCGCACACGCCGTCACACTGAAATAAGGAACAGATTGATGAACAATACCCAAGCTGGTGGGCTCGAAGCCCACCGGGCGAACGCGCTCGCCCTTCGTCTGGAAATGGGTCTGCCGGCCACCGGCACGACCAGCGCCGCCATTACATTCGGCGGTATTCAAAGCGTTACGTGGCCGATCCTCGAGGGGATAGCCCGTAAAGCCGCCGAAGACAGGCAGGACGCCATATTCGCGGTGTACAGCGACCAACGATATCCATACGCGCCGGCCTGGTACTTCCTAGTCTATCGCATGCTGGACAGCGTCGCCATGGTGAAGGTGCATCCTGCACACGTCGCCAAGAACGAACCGCTGGTTCTGGTGACCGACGACGGTACCCGCCAATTCGCGGCTGACGAGCGCGGGGTGCTGCGCGAAGTGCCAGTGCAGAAGAAGGTTACGAAGCAGATGGCCCACTCCAAAGCAGCCATCCGGATCAAGGTCACCGCCGACAATCTGGGTGATGTGCTGGAAAGCGGTGCCTGGGAGGCGACCACCTTCGCATTTCACGCAGACGGCACTGCGGTCGAGGTCGACAAAGCCGCGGCCTGATCGCTTTCACCAAACCAGACGCAACGGGCGGCGCTTCCATTGGGGAGCGCCGCCCGTTCTCGTTCTACAGCAAGGGACCAATTCCATGGCCGAAACTCCACGGCGACATCCGCAAACTGTGTGTTCGCTCGCAATCATCCGCGATCGCAACGAATTCACAACCCGCTCGGCGATCCGATCAACCGCCATCTTTACCGTCACGCGCTGTCCTAAAGCGGTGGCGAGGTTCTCGATCGATCACCGTGCTTTCGACAGGACGGCGACCCGCGCGGAAATCCTCGCCGGTATCGCCGAACGCATCCCGGCCGGCGCAACATTGATCGCCCGTGCTTCGCGCACCCCGCAGCATTATCTCCGGCATTCCTTCAGTGCCGTAGGGCCGCTGCCACCGGCCGATCTGCAACTGCTGCAACGGGACCGCCCGGATCTCGATATTCTGCCGCTGGAATGCGCGAACAGCGTGCTGGAAGAGATAGCGGCTGCGTATCGGATCGAGCGCGCCGGTCCAGGTTCGAACATTCTGTCACGATCGCGCAAGGCACCGGACGAAGCGCAATGCCTGTGGGCGGCTTTCCTGTGGTCGCAGTGCTCGCCGCACCAGCGAACATCGCTCGCTGCAGCCTGGCAGGCATGGAAAGCGATCGAACGGGCGCGTCCCGTCGGATTCTAGCACTTGGAGGGGAGCCGGTTGGTGGGGCCAACCTGAAGAAGGAAAATTACGATGTTGAAATTGACATTCATCGATACCGAATCCGCGTGGGACGAATATCTTCACGAGGATTACCGCGCGATCGATGCGGCGGGGGTAGCGAAGCTGGAGCGAAAAGGTCGCAAACGCCATAACCAAGCGTGCAAACGGATATTCGCCGCCGCCGCGCTTGATCTCGTTATCAACGATGATCGTACAATGGTTATCGAAGGCCTATCCGCATGGACGGAGCGGGAGTACGGCGACGAGCAGGCTGTCGTCGAAGGTCTGCTCGACCATATCCGGTATCGGCCAGATCACCGGGTCGTCACTTATGGCGGCCTTGCGGCCGAACTGCCCTTGCTGACGTTGTGCGCCATGGAGCATGGACTGCTCATGCCGGACCAGCTTCGATCGAGCCAGCGCGTCCGGTACGGAGAGATGAGGCCGCACATGGACCTTGTTCTCGAACTGAAATGCCAGGGGCGGGACTGGGCACATCTTTCCGAAATCGGTTTGCGTATGGGAATGCCCCACGAGCTGTTCATGGGCAAAACGGAGGTCGAACTGCCGCGAACCGCGGATGAGTGGATCGACGTACGCCGTCATGTCAGCTGCGATGTCGTACTGACGGCCATGGTGACGCTAGCTTGGCTGAGGATCCAGGGGCGCATCAGTATCGATATACCTGCTGCGATCTACAACCTTGCCGACTGGTTCCTGCGCTTGACCGGCGAGGAAACCCGTATCGCTGCGCCACTTGCTGAATTGCGGACGAAGATGGCCGAGCAAATGGCGTCAGAGTTCGACCTCGCCGCCTAGATGCGAAGTCAGCCTGCCGGTCGGACTTGCTCGGTCTGACCGGCAGGCAACCTGTACCGTGAAGGTTGAAAATACCTGAAGTGTAAGCTCAGCTTGAGAATACGGTCATTTACTGTCGATGCCGCGCGACGCCGACTATTGCATGGGGAAAGGCCTTGAAGTTATCTGCGGAAGGGCAAGATCTGGGCCGTTAGCAGTCAGTCTGCTCACAGGCGATGGATACGGCAAAGCTGACGGTCCAAGTAATGCCCAAAGAATGGCTGTGTCTGACGAAGTTGCGGCTATTTAACAATAGGAATGCGAAACCCTTACCCGACACTTCCGGTCGCGAAGCTGATTTACCAATCACCGCCGCCCCAAGCTCTCGACAATTCGGCAATCTCCTATCACCTCGCTCGGACAAGATCGCGCCATCTGGCTTAGGGTCCGGACTCATTAGATCCACCATGTGACGAAGGCTGCGATGGCGATGGT
>JAPYPR010000093.1 GCA_029937545.1 Erythrobacter sp.
CCAGGCTGTGTGAAAACGCTCCCACCGGCTAAACTTCTCGCAGGCTATTAGCGGAGAGCCGGATGAGTGGTTTCGTGACCGGTGCGGACCGTTCGCAGAGCGCGCTGCTGCCAGCGAGCCTCGACGACTACGTCACCGAGGACAATCCAGTCCGCGTGGTCGATGTTTTTGTCGACAACCTGGACCTTGCGGATATGGGATTCGAGCGCGTCATCGCGCAGGCGACGGGCCGGCCCGGCTATCATCCGGCCACATTGCTCAAGATCTATATCTACGGGTATCTCAACAGGGTTCAGTCCAGCCGACGGTTGGAGCGCGAAGCACAGCGCAATATCGAGCTCATGTGGCTGACCGGACGTCTGGCGCCCGACTTCAAGACGATCGCGGACTTCCGCCGAAACAATGGTCCCGCGATCCGACGCGTATGCCGCGAGTTCGTGATGCTGTGCCGTCGTCTGAACCTGTTCTCTCAGGCGCTGGTGGCTATCGACGGCAGCAAGTTCAAGGCCGTCAACAGCCGCGATCGCAACTTCACCCGCGCCAAGGTCAAGCGGCGAATCGAGCAGATCGAAGCCAGTGTCGCTCGCTATTTGTCAGAACTCGACAGTGCCGATCGTCAGCGTCAAAGCGAGGTCACTGAGGCCCGTACGACAAAGCTTCGGGACAAGATCGACACGCTGCGATCGGAAATGCAGCGCATGCAGGCAATGGCGAAGGCCGTAGCATCAGCGCCCGACCAACAGATCTCATTGACTGATCCAGACGCACGCTCCATAGCGACGGGCGGCAAGGGCTCGGGGATGGTGGGCTACAATGTCCAATCGACTGTTGATGCCGAACACCATCTGATCGTGGATCACGAGGTCACCAACGTCGGCCACGATCGCTCGCAGCTGCAGCCGATGGCGGATCGAGCCCGCTCAGTCATGCAGACCGATACCCTGGCCGTGGTCGCCGACCGCGGTTACTTCAACGGCGAACAGATCGTGGCCTGCGAGAGGGCCGGCATCCAGGTTCACGTGCCCAAGCCGCAGACCTCTAACAGCCAGGCCCAAGGCCGGTTCGGTAAGCGCGACTTCATCTACGAACCCGATAGCGACACCTATCGTTGCCCGGCCAATCAGACCTTGGTCTGGCGCTTTACCACGGTGGAGAAAGGCCAGACGCTCCATTGCTACTGGAGCTCAGCCTGCGAGACGTGTGCGATCAAGGCGCAGTGCACGTCGGCGGCGCAACGCCGCGTCAAGCGATGGGAGCACGAGTCAGTGCTCGAGACCATGCAGCAACGCCTGGATCGGGATCCGAATCTGATGCGGATACGGCGACAGACGGTCGAGCATCCCTTCGGCACGCTCAAGTACTGGATGGGCTCAACACACTTCCTGATGCGCACGCTCGCGCATGTGCGAACGGAAATGAGTCTGCATGTGCTGGCCTACAATCTGAAACGCGTGATGCGAATCGTCGGGATCGGGCCGTTGATGCGGGCAATGGCTGCCTGAGCGTGCTCGTTCCCTTTAAACGGCGCCTTCGAAGCGGCCTGAGGCGCCTCCGGGCATGATGAAGTCACAGGCCTGCGTTGCGATCACTCTGAACCGTGGCCGCCACGCGGAGCCCTTAGCGCCTGACATAGGCAGCTGATGGGGAAAAGTACGCTAACTCACGCGTTTTCACACAGCCTGG
>JAPYPR010000042.1 GCA_029937545.1 Erythrobacter sp.
GGAACGAGAGGTGGGTATTCGGCAGCTGATTTGAAGGACTGCGAGAGCATTTTATAGATGTATGGAAGGTGCATCTCCATACTGTGCTCCGTCTCGTCGGCATCCGTGCTCATCTTGTCAAACTTTCCAGTCCCTTGCAGCTCTTTCACAGTCTCGATATCAATCATCAAATCTCCTAGCGGCGTAGCATATTTCCCATGCTTCGATGTTGCACATCCCGGGAGATATAAAGCATGTGAAGGACCAAGAAGGAAGATGCGTTTGGCATTCGACAGGTCAAGCGATTTGTATGCCCAAGCTGCTGCAGGACCAGAATATGAATAGCCTGCATGTCTTCCTAGTCTTAGTACAAGATATCAACCAGTATAACAACAGCTTACTCACGGCGCAATGATGATTCTTGCGCCTGGGACTGGCAGCTGTGTTCCGTCGATCGAGGCTGGCACTTGTGCAAGCCACTGATCGAGCTCGTTTGAAAGCGTGGTACCCCTGGATGAATACCACGATCCAGCGTGACTAGCAGCTCTAGTAGTCATTTTGCAGCAGAGACGATGATTCTTGAGACCGGACGTGATGCTGTTGAAGGAAGTTGATTCCAAGAGGAGGGGTTGTCGGCGAGGCTGAGACTACATGTGGCTGTGCAGACGAGGCTGGTAGAAAGCCTAGGCTTAGCGTCTTCGAGGCCTTGGCGCTCGCTTATTGAACGTCAGTTCTACTAAAATCTCGCGGGCGCACGTGAGACCGATCGAATACCGGATCAGCGCTGGATGAGGGGGGCAAATTCAGAACTTTTGCCAAGCCTTTTTCCTCGCTCTCTGATTGGTTAAAACTATGTGACATTGATGTGATTGGTCGGCGTGGCCTTTCCGTGCTTACTAACATTTGCCTCCTGACAATCCACGTACTATCCGGATATTCGCACTTCCAACGCCAGCGATGGATGCGCTCGTCTACTGCACTCGTTGTAATAAAGAAAAGCCGATCGTTGATTTCCGAAACGGTAACAAGACGTTGGCACGATGTATAGAGTGCAGGAGTAAAATCCAAGCCGCAAGACAGACTCGCTCTACTGAAAAGAACCCTAATGGACGGCCTCCGACTAAGCGGAAAGACGATACTCCTTGTTATAAGGGAAGAAGTACAAGGCCACTTGCTTCTTATGCTAGTAGTGATGCTCCTAATCCGAGCAGTCGCCTTTCTTACAGGTCTTTGTCTTCAACACAAAGTTCTGATCCCAAGGCGCGGTTTACGGCATGGAACCACTCTCAGCAATCCGATAACACCAAGAAACAGCGCCAGGCGGCTGCTATTAACTCTCGAGCTAAGAGAGCTAATCGAAGAGCTGATATGCCGCTCGTTAAATCTCCAGCTCTTGTTGTTAATCTCTCTGCTTTTGCAGAACCACGTGTCCCATTCTCTTATGGATCAGAATATCGCCCTTCGGAACCATCAAATACTCAGCAATCCTTTTTACAGTCTTCGCCTTCTCTATCTGGACGAAGCTTTAGTTTCGACTACAACCTTAACGACGCTGAGCAGGAGTATGTAGATATTCCATTGCAAGGACAGATGACTCAAGAACATGTCGAGAGGCTAGCCACGGCCGCCCACATACAACCAATCCATCCAGTGAACTGGCAAAGAGTCAAAGACTTTCATGCTTCACTTATGAATATAGAAATGGTCTACTGCCCTCGGTGCAAAGAGGAATGGATAGACATCAAGATCTCAGACAGGATTTGTCAACGATGCCACCAACGGGACAAAACCGGACATTACCCTCATCTCATGTCTAGAGCTAATGATATGGACCCGGGAGAGATACCACATTACTTACCGAAGCTCTCTCAGATTGAGCAGATCTGTATATCTCCTGCTCACGTACAAATGCAAGTCTGTAGAGCTCGTGGTCTACAGTTCAGGTACACTGGACATTGCGTTGCTTTCATGAATAGTCACGTCAAGTTCAGTAACAGAGTACCATTGATACCTTCAGAGCTTGATGTGATTCTCCTCGCCCCGGCAAATAGCAATGAACAGATCCGGCGCCAATTCCTCAACGATTTCAAAGTTAGTCGGCATAGACTTTCTATCTGGCTTGCGTTCTTGAAGCAGAATCACCCCGATTACAGAGACATTACTGTTGATTACGAACTATTGAAACAGCATTATCCCGAGGATGGTGATATCTACGATCAGATTACGCGAATTACGGAAACTCAAGAGACGACATCTCCTTCTGTGAACGAAAACGATAATGAGCCAACTGCATCTGAACAAGCTAGAGTCGACGAAGAAGTTACAGATGACGACGAAGTCATACAAGCTCCTCCGGATTACTCGGTTATTCCACATTTGGCGGAAGATACGCCGGAGATGGCAGCTATTCGTGCAGCCATTGAAAAGACTCGGACTATCACTGCACCCTCCATCAAAACACAACCCCTCGATGAAATTGGGAGAACCCAGCGGCTTTTTGCTATGGCATTTCCAACGCTTTTCCCTTATGGATTAGCTGATTTCAATAACCCCCGCCGACGGTCTGTATCTTTGCAGGAATGGGGACAGCATCTTCTGCGGTTCCACGATGGCCGGTTTGGACAGCATCCTCGCTTTAAATTCTACTTATTCAATCAACTGATGCGAAACAAATCCATGTCTACAAGCCGATACTTTGTTCACCAAAACTCTGATCTTGCTGGTCTGACGCTCAATGAGTTGGAGGAAGCTCTTGAGACCTCCGAAGGCCTCTTGCCCAAGATTATTCGGCAAGGCGCATGCCTCCCTGGAACACCGCCATTCTGGGGTTCAAAGAGAAGCTCTCTTGAAACCCATGCACGTGCAATCAACGATTCTTCGGCAGTATTTGTGACTACCAGTTGTGCAGATATGCAGTGGCACGATTTACAACGTCTCTTACCAAGATTCGATGAATATGGCACCGCCGCTGAGGAAGACAAGCAGAAGATTGTACGTGATATGGTACAATCAAATCCTCATATCATCGCTCATTACATCCACCTGCGAACTACCCTCTTTCAGAATGTGGTTCTTAAACCATTCCTTGGCTATGAAGACTTCTGGTACAGAATTGAGTTTCAAATGCGAGGTACGGGACACTGCCATGGCGTTTACTGGGTTCCCCATCACATCCCGGACGAAGACAACCCTGGCTCATTTCAAGACGGTGCTCCTCCTATGGCTTGCGAAGACGAGGGAAACAGACCGATCTTTGCGGAATATTGGGCCCAGAAGATTACGGCTGTTAACTCAAATCCATCTCGGCGGCCAGATGGGAAGAACCCAGTCTCTCTGCCTCTTGAGGATATCCAGAACACTGAGGATTTTCTTAACTCGGTTCTTAATCGTGTACAAACTCACCGTGGCTGTCGACCGATCTATTGTATTCGTGTGGATGAGAATGGTAATCACTACTGCCGGTTTTACTACCCTCGGACAATTCGAGCAAAGGCAGAAGTATGTAAAGATATAAATCCAAAGCGGTGGCAATTTGCAGCAGAGAGGGACCAGCCATTCTGCAACCCATATGCTGCAACACTCATATTAGCATGGTTGGCAAATCTCGACATTCAACCCGTGACGACATTTCGCGGACTTGTGGATTATGTCTTGAAGTACTGCTCTAAGCCAGAGAAGGCTTCTCATACGTACAAAGAACTCAAGACAGAGGTTTTGAAGTACACAAGTGCCCGGAACCCAACATTGTCTTTTGTTGCCAAGTTCCTCAATAAACTTATTGGGGAGAGAGACTACTCTGCACAAGAGGTTAGCCATATCATTCTCGGTTTACCATTATGCCACTCCTCTCGTACAGTCTATACCCTAGATTGCCGTGATATTGGAGATCAATATGTCAGTGTTGTACTTGAAAATCGCCATATCAAAAAGCAGAAATCACCATACGAGAGATATTTGAATCGAGGTGATGAGCTTCAAGAAGTCTCATTCTTCCAGTGGCTTACATACTTTGACTGGTACACGAAGAAGGAGCGCCCACGGGCCAAACCGCGATTGATCAATTACTGGCCTAGGTACTCTGTATTACCTGAAAAGGGACAGCTTGAGCATTTCTTTCGAGTCAAGCTTTGGCTCCATCTGCCTCACTCTAAACCCCATCAACTCTTGGCAATCCCAGGAGAAGAATTTGATCAGTTTGAGTCTTATCAAGAAGCATGGGAGGATTTTGAGGCTACTCATGAGATTCTGTTTGACTATTACGAAGATACCTTAGAGAGGATTCGCGAGGAAGATCCTGATTTGGACGAAGAAATTATTCCGGAAGTCGACTTAATCAGAGCTGGGCAAGAAGACGCAGAAGGTAGAGAGTGGGAGAACCTTGCCGCTGCTGGCCCAAATCATGATATCGCAGTCGACGAAGATCTTGATGATTTGGGAGAGCGTGTTTTTGATAAAATCAAGGATTGGAGTGCACATATTGGGAAATATCCCGAGCTTTCAGCAGATTGGTGGGAAGTACAAAAGGCATTGCACTCTACCGACTTCTCTGTCTCAGCAATTGGACGTATGGACCCAGCTACTCTGAATCCCGAGCAAAGGAAACTCTTTGATCTCTTGATTAATCATTATACCCAACTTCTTACCAACAATCAGGAAGATCCCGACCAACTTCTTGCGCAATTGGACGGAGAGGCAGGAAGCGGCAAGACCTACGCTATTCTCCTGACATGTTACCACCTCCAGCTTATGGCTGAGGCCGCTGGTAAAGAGAATCCCGTCCTGCGAGCAGCTCCAACTGGCGTAGCCGCACACAATATTAAGGGTGTCACTCTCCATAGTCTATTTCATCTTCCTGTCAATAAGCCGTTTCAACCGCTGTCTCGCGCTACCATCTCACATCTACAAGCCAAGTTTCAGCATATTCGATATCTCATTGCTGATGAGAAGTCCATGCTCGATTTCAAGCTCTTGACACAGATCAAGCAGCGTTTAGCTGAGATATTCCCAGGAAAAGAAGAGCCATTTGGAGGGATTAACTTCGTCATTGCTGGTGATTTCTTTCAACTACCTCCAGTCACTGGGTTGCCGCTCTTTTCTAGACCGCATGAGGGAGAGAAAGGTTGGAAGCCGTGGAAAGATACGCACTGGCAGGGTTATGCTGTATACCAAGATTTCAGTATTACAGTACGATTATCGAAGATTATGCGACAAGAGGGAGAGGATGAAGAGGCATTAACTTTCAAACATACTCTCAACCAATTGCGGACTGGCCAGCTTGGAGACGAAGGGTGGCGATTCTTACTTCGCCGCGTAGCTGGTAATCTGTCTTCTGAAGAGAGAGCATCATTTGATGATGCCCTCCATATCTATGCTACGCGAACAGAAGTCCGAGACTGCAACTTGGTAAAGCTCAGAGCACTTAGAGAACCGGTCAAGAAGATATTAGCTCTTCACACGGGCCCACAAGCTGTGAATGCGCCTATGGATGATGCCGAGAACTTGGCTGCCGAATTGCCATTCTCTATTGGAGCTCGCATTATGCTACAGGATAATCTCTGGACTGGCAAAGGGCTGGTAAATGGCTCTATGGGAACACTGAAGGACATTGTTTGGGCGGAGGGAAAGGATCCTTCCAAAGATCGTCCATTCGCTCTGCTTGTAGAGGTTGATGATTATACTGGCCCGACTTTTGGAGAGACGGGATGTGTGCCAATCTTTGAGGTTACACGGGAATTCATGTGGAAAGGGAAGAATTGCAGCAGAACTCAGTTTGCTATTCGCTTGGGTTGGGCAATAACAGTTCACAAAAGTCAAGGTCTTACTCTCTTGAAGGTAGTTATGAACCTTGATAGAAAAGACTTTACTGTAGGCTTGTCATATGTAGCGGTTTCTCGCGTGAAGACTATTAGAGGTATACTCTTTGAGTCTCCATTTGATCTGGAACGCTTTGCTCAGCGACCGAGCTTTTTGTCGCTAGATAGAGATGTTGATCATGCTCATAGAGCACTCAAGATATTGTAAAATAGACCAATCTCTCTAAATCGCGCAAGTAGTCTAAAAGTTCCTGAAGAATCAGGTAGCTCTTTGACCACTTTGGCCCCGTCGCTGCGTAAAGAAGCCCTCTTCAAGGAACCAATCCATAAGGGAAGGAAGCCCTTTCAGAGGAACCGATTCGCAGTTCAGGGAGTGGCAGACGTTGAGAAGAAACCAAAGTACCAAGGCCAGTATCAGGGAATGCTTACTGTCGTCTTATGGTTGCGACATTGGGCTGAATTCCCGAACTAGTTAAACACCTTTCCAGTGGTATCTCCCTGCAGTCCTACGGTTAGGCCGCTACCCTCATCACCCTCACAAGGTTTGAGCGCACCGCAGTGGCTTATTCCAAGCACGAAAATCGCAAGGAGAGCTGGTTAGGCTCAACGCAGCAGATCGTGTTTTCAGGATCAGAGTTTGAAAGAAGAGAGGGTTAGTTATAATGGCGGACTGATCGGCTAACCACTTAGCCATCGAATGATCAGTCCTGGATGGGACCGGTCGCCTTGACCCACGCCAGGCTGTCGATTTGACCAGTCCACATAAGTCGAAGTGTGGCGGAGTCGAGTTGAGGAGGAAGGAGTCGAGAATCTGTGGAAGAGTGAGGGCCCACTCTTTTGCTGGGCAACCAGGTCCCTTGGCTGCCCTCTGTGCTTGAAGGTTAGTTGGTTAGAGGTCAGCAGAGCATCAAAAGAAGAGCAAGAATAGCGGACAAAGGTGATGCGTCTTACGGTACGGCTAGCCTTGCTAACCCCCAGCGCAGGCGGCAGGTCTCACAGCGAGAAGAAGGTCACAGCAAAATGCGTCTTACGGTGCGGCTAGCCTTACTAACCCCCAGCGCAGGTGATGGCAGCCCTAGAAGTTGTTGTGTATGTTAGCCTGCCAAAGAAGAGACCTGCAAGATGTTGACAAGGAAAAAGAGATACTCAGCTAGAGAGAAGACTATTATTAGTCTGGAGATTGGAGTCTGGAATCTGTAAAGGTAGGTCAGCTTGATCAAGAAGCTAGAAAGAGAGTACTTCCCAAGATGGCCGAAGCCGGTATTCTTTGTAAGGGCCGATGCGATGGAGATTAGGAGGGAGTTGGAGGCAAACTATAAAGTGGTCAGCTTGGTCAAGAAGTTGGAGATAGAGTACTTTCCAAGATGGCCGAAGCCAGTTCTTTGAGCTTTGAAGTTGAAAAGGAAGACGAGACTACAGCGTGATTAGCTTGATCAAGAAGATGGAGTCGGAATACTTCCCAAGAAGGCCGAAGCCATTATACCAGTGGCTTACAGCTTAACAGAGCTGAATGCGGGTTGTTCTCGAGAAGATTTGACCCTGTCACCTGCCTCCGGTTAAATAAAGAGACCGCGAGGAAGACTGAGCAGCTCGAAGTCAACGCACAGAGCACAGCATCTTTTTATCTCCCCTTCTGGACACAATAACCTTTGGCCTCTGATGGCAGATCTGAAACCCATTTACTAGAGAGTAGTGGGAGAAACAAAGGTTATTGAGGCTTCATCGGCTCTTCTATTCGACACAATAATCCGATCAGATGAGGAGGAGAACCACAGGTATAATGAGCTTGTATGATTATCGAGGCAAGAGACCGTTGCGGGGTAGAATCGAAGTACAGGGAGTTTTGTCGAAGGTGAGGGGCAAGAGACCGTTGCAGGGTAGATTCGAAGTACCGGAGGCTTGAATTGCAGTTAGCATAGTGAGGAAACATGAGGTCTTACTTCTAGCATGAGTTGGCAGGAGTTGGAGGCGATATTCGAATTGAGGTTAAGGTTGAAGTTGAAGCTGAAGTTGAGGTCGAAATTGAGGTTTTGGCGACGAGAAGACAAAAGCGCAGAAAGAGGTCAAGAATAGAGGGAGGTAAGGTGGAGGGAGGTAAGATGGACCGTCAGAAGGTAGAATAAGGTGTTGATAGTCGAAGGTCGTCGTCGCAGAGGGAGATGGCAAGCCTACGACGACGTGGAGGTGTTGTTAAAGAGAGAAGGAAAGAGTCTCAAAAAGCGGGGGGCCACGTATATATAAGTAGGTCAATGGTTGCCTTGGCGCTAGTCTGGAGACGAAGTTGCAAAGTAAAGTATTGAAGTTATTCCAAGCTCAAGGATAGCTTTCGATTTTCTAAGATTCTATAATCATTTCTGGATAGAATTGGAAGATTTTTTTATATCCATGCTCGCTAGAATCAGGCGCATATTTCTGTCTCTTCAGAAAGTTTTAGTTATATTAGAGTGCAAAGTTATAAGCTACAGAAGTAGAATTGCCCTGAGAAGTCATTTACAAGACCGCTTTTGGATGCAAGGTGTTAAGCGAGTGTTTGACAACTTGTCAAACAATCACGTGCAGGACAAATGTCGCTATATGATTGGTCGAGCGGAATTTTAGTTACAACTGACGTTCACACTGCATTCAACGAGCCCTGCCGCTTTGAGTGGTAGTCCTTTAT
>JAPYPR010000043.1 GCA_029937545.1 Erythrobacter sp.
GCCAAGAAATCCTAAGAACGTGGCATGGTAAGACTTAAGTGGACCAAAACAATTGTTGACGCCCAATCAACCACTCAGGTCCTTTCTCTTACGCTCGTATTCGAAATCGTTTTTTGACTGGAAGTGGATGACGAAGATCCCGCCGCCAGTGCAGCTAATATCTGGTGGCGGATAGAAGTCGATGCTCGCGACGCCGAGAGACTACCGGCATGCTAGCGGTCGAAATGATAACAGACCAATGAAAGACAGTCTGTCAGCAGCACGAGCGCAGTCGAACAAGACAGGTCTTGGACATTCAAAGGAAGCTTGGAAATGTGATTGCAGTAATCTCAGAAGACTCTTTTTTAAATCCACTTTGGTATCGGTTAATTAGCATCAGCATCAAGTCCTACTCACCCTCGCCTTACACGATGTTCAACCGCTTTAAATGCTCGGGGACTGCGGGAGGGAGTAGACTTTGATTTTGCCATAATACATCAAAGATTCGAAAGGAAAGGGCCTGGAACAGTCCGACTTAAAATGGGACATCGGATTTTCAAGATTTTATCCAGAATACCTTGAAGAGATAAATTTCAGAAGGCAGTGGATTCCGGGGCATCTTAGTACAAACTTGCGGCGCAACGTCCAACCTTCCAGGGCCCCAACCATGAACAAGATAGCGCCTGAATAACGTGGAGCAGCGGTTCGGATCTTTGAGTTCTATGTTTTTGCTTCCTTGGTGCATTGCCCGTCGAATACATACGTGAGTAGTCTGCCTTCGAAAATGAGAGTGATGTGGTCAATGCAGATTACGGGACAGTGAGAAATTTGCTTCTGGATCTAAGATACAATTACTTGTCGAACTGAGGAAAGTATAATACATGGTCAGAAATCCTCCAAGATCAAACCAGGGCTGCCAGAAACAATTTTAACGACTATTCTCGCACCCTTTTCGGGCTTTGTGAAACCCTTACGAGTCAGCCCAGTTCTATGAGCGTTTGCTTTGTTCTTACCTTTAAAGATTGCTTCTTACGCAGCTTAGCCACTGTAAAAACACGAGAGACTAATTCCGGTGATGTCAGTCGTCGAAAACGTGATGCCATATTTGCAACTTGAAGAGTCCGCATTTGTCGCAACTTCGACACCGGCCCTACTTTTCTGATCTTCATCGTGAACATTGCTCTGATCCCCCATAACCTTCATAAATTCCCGAAGTTTTTCATGGCTCAATTCCATAGTATTCCGTTCCGTGGGTTTAGCGGAACGAAATTCTAGCTCCAAGACAAGAGTCTTGACAGATGCTACCACTGGATCATTATGCCTGTTCCTGTTGCATCTTTTTAGAATGGCCTTGGCCAAAGAAAGGCAGCGCTCTGCTTCTGTAATGATCACTAGCACGCTGAGGTGAATAGAACACGATAGAATAGCTGGAGGCTCGCTGAATACTCGCTGGTGATTCAATTGATACAGAAGCTAATTGCTGAGGAGCGAAGGGTTCTTCTTTCCCCTGAATAAGGCTATTTATACAGGGGGTTACACAAGCTACGCACGGGCCATTACAATATCTCCCCTCTTGAACACTTCTGTCCCAGAAGTGAGGATATAAAAATTCGCTTAGCTGGCGTTACTCCAGCAACCCGCCGGCGAAGCATAACCTTTGCCATTCAGAGCAACAGTGAATTACAGGAGAGGTGAAGCGGGGTAATCAGCCGCTAGAGAACTTTCTCCCACCTGGGAATCAGGCAGCAATAGTGAGGCTCTGCCGCCACCCATATATAAACCCCCTCCCGCTCCCACTTTTCTCCTCCTTTGAATCAAGCAACGTCACAATGTGTAAGTTTGCCCCCTTCCTCGATCTGCTAGTCTCATGCCTTTTGACTAACCATCGCTGGCGCTTAGCCGGCCGCAACTCTCGTGCTGAGAGGAAGCGCGTCATGCAAGACGAAGCAGACTCCCGTCCTTCCCCAAAGTTCAAGCCCATCAATGGCCCCGCCGACGAAACTCCTACGAAGCGCCAGCGAACCACTCCACGAAGCAAGAATACGGATAATGGTGAAGGAAGTTCTGGCAAAAGTGGTGGAAAGGGTTCGTCGGGAAAATCGGTGATGTCGAAGAAAGAGCGTGACTACCAGTCAGTTCTGCACTCAGGTTCACGGAAGACGCAAATGAGATCCCAGTCCCGTGCAACTGTATTCCCTAGTATGGTCCGTCCGGAGAAGTGCCTGCGATGCGCTGGCGAAGTTGCTCAGTTCCCTGACTTGGTCTGTTCGATCGATCCAAAGTCTACTGCCTCCAAGTGCACCGACTGTGTAAAGAAGGGCAAATCTTGTGAAGATGTAAGTCCAAAATTGTCCTCACTGGCTAGTCCCTTGCTAACCTCCGGCGAGGTCCCAGCTAGGCTCCATCGCTTGCTCTACGAGTTGGAATCCGCCGCAGCCTGCTTCACTGAGGGTCATGCTTCCCAGAAGGATATCGATATCGCCCAAGCCGCCTTTGATGCTGAAAAGTTGCGCAGCAATCATGACACCAAGATCTCCGATGCCGAAGCACAGAAGTTTCCCTGGAAGCCTGTGGTCCAGTCCCAAGAGAAGCTAGGAGCCAGCGTATCGTCGGCGATCGTCTCAGCCAATCGGATCTTGGTAGGCCACCTTACGAAGGAGTTTGCAGTTGTCACCGCGAGCTTTGAGTCCGTGATCGATCAGCTTTCAGGACTTCGACGTGTAAGTAATCTTGATATCTCCAGCGAGGCGCCTGCTAATCTCCGGCGAAGGATATTCGACTTGTCCATCCCGAAGCATTTGCTCAGGAAGATGTACATGATGAGGGCGGTGTTGAGGTTTCAGAGTCTGGACACGCTGCATCTGGCACTACTTCTCCCATTGAGGCTACTGAATTGGAGCAAGGAGGTGCTCATTAGGGGTTATTACTGGCTAATCTCTGGCGAATATCCAGCGAGGCACTTATTGTTTTCTTGATTTCTATTACCATGCCTTTTTCCAGTAGATGAACTCCATCGAAGCGTCGGCGATTTGTTGGCGAAGAAGGGTAGTACATAGGACACAGATAGTTCTTTGAACAATGCAACTTCTTTTCCCTTTGGGCATTACTGCGTAAGATGTGACGTTTGATGCGCCTTTAAAACTGCAAAACCTTGTAGGCAAAAAGCAGAAAGGTACACACGTTATTGTTGAATCGTTCGGCAGTATTGTGATCTTTGTCCCCGTTGTTCGAGTTCCCCTTTACCTTCGCCGGCGCTTCGCCGTCCTTTTGTTGGCGTCTTGGGTTTTCAAAGCCTTAATTTCCTCATCCAACCCAATCAGATTCCTTATTGGTTCCCAGGAATCATGCGCAGGACCAAAGCCCTTCCACCTTACAAGGAATTGTTCATTGCCATTCTGAACTCGTCGATCTAGGAGAGCCTCGACAGCCCATTGTTCTTGTCTGTCCACCAGATCTGGTTGTATCACTTCTGGCGATTCGCCGGATCTTTGCCGGTAAGGCTCCAATAGAGAAACATGAAACACATTGTGTAATCGACTGTACTTCAGGGGTAGGTCCAATCGATATGCTTGTTTCCCAATCCTCTCAGTGATCTTGAATGGACCAAGGAATTGGTAATCCAGCTTCTTGTTAGGACGAACTGTCTTAATGTTTCTTGCTGAAAGTAACACTTGCTGCTTAACTTTGAATTCGATAGGGCGATGATTTTTGTTGTACCACTTCGCCTGGGTCTCTTTGGTCTTACGCCAGCTGTTTTCCAGCTCTTGACGTTTCTTGACAACTTCTTCTGCTCGTTCTTTGGCAGTCGGTATCTCCCCTCTTATGGGATCGTCCTCGATGCCCTGGCGAGTCTCCAGATTTATGCCGTACCTGGCCTCGTTTGGAGTCATTTTGATAGCCTCATGGTAAGCATTCATGTAAGCAAACTTTGCTAAAGGTAAAAGATCAACATAATCGTCTTGCAAGTAGCAAACGAAACATCGAAACCATGCTTCCAAAGCTTGATTCTGTCGCTCTGTTTGTCCGTCTGTTTGCGGGTGAAACGCCGTCGAAAGGCCTCTTGTTATCCGAAGATAGAAACATACTTCCGTCCAAAATCTTGACGTAAACACAGAACCTCTGTCCGTGATAATTGATGTTGGAAGTCCATGATCTTTGAACCAATAAGCGATAAAGAGACGTGCTAATTCAGGCGCATCGATTGTCTTAAGACAAGGGATGTATTCCACATCTTTGGAATATCTATCGACAATCACCAGTAAACTGTCGGTGACTTTTCCAGTGACAGTACTTTTGCAAGGTGCCAAGTCTGTGATGAAGTCCATTGTAATAGACTCAAACATCTTGCTTGGCTGGCTAGGCGCTTGCATTACGCCGGCTGCTTTTGTTCGTCTTGCTTTTGTCCTTTGACAAATATCACAAGTTCTAACGTACTCTTTAACGTCGTTTCCCATTTTAGGCCAGTAATACTTCCGCTGGACGAGCTTCAGTGTCTTGTCTTGACCAAAGTGACCTGCAGTTGGATCGTCATGACAAATCTTCATGATTTCACTCCGAACGGCAGCGTCGTCTGGTACGTACGCTTTTCGCCGGTGTCTCAGCAGCTTATCGCCACCGATATTCCAATCTGCATCTCCGGCTTTCTGAAGTCGAGCTCGCTTCTCAACAGCTAAGGCGTCCCTTTTCTGTAGCTCAATGAGCAGGAAGAGGAGTGAGTTCGATTCAGGGGTTGCCGTTTCGGCTTCCATAACCTTTGCTATGAAAAACCGTGGCACAGCATACTCATGATTATGCTGGCCAGCGTGCAAGCCTTCGCCGGCTTCACGCAAGAGGTTGTCCAGACCTCCAAACAAGTTCTGAGAACTATCAAGCATCATAGGCACATATCGCTGGTCAGGCGTAGAGGTAGCTTCTATGGCCTCGATCGACATGCCTAATGCAGCATTGCCGTCGGTAGGTTGTGAAATGCGAGTCAACCGGCACGATGTATCATCGTCTACTTGCCGGAGGCTCTCTGTCGTGCCGTCGGCTATGCCAGGCACGCAGATCAACCCGTTTCTAATTGCACTTCGCAGCTTGTTCTGCAAAGTAGGGAGCATGATGTTTACCTCGTCTTGGGCCGGCTTGTAGTCAGGCCTTCGTGACGGTCCATCTGCAGGATTGTTCTTCCCTTGTCTGTAAACTATCACAAAATCGTACTTAGACAGCTCTAGCGCCCATCTGGCTTGTCGCCGGCTCAGCACTGTCGTCGTCATGAAATGACGGAGGTTATTATGATCTGTCAACACTTCAACAGGAGCAGAGCTACCCTCAAGATAGTGTCTCCAATGCACAAAGCATCTAACGATTGCAAGGAGTTCTTGATCATGAACCTCATAGTTCAACTCGGCAGGCTCCAGCTTCTTACTGAAGAATGCAATCGGATGCCAGACGGCCTTTGCCCCGTCTTTCGCCGGCCATTCTCTAGGCTGAGACAAAATCCCTGCAATAGCAAAGCCAGAAGCATCTGTCTCTAACTTCCTTGGTTTACTTGGATCGAAATGCATGAGGAAAGGGGCTGTGGTAAACGCATCTTTCAACGCGTTAAAAGCTACCTGCTCAGCATCGTTCCACTGGAAGTCAGAGGCAAGTTGCCCCTTCTTTTTGCCACGCATGAGACTTGTCAATGGACGGGCAATCGCCGAAAAGTTTGCGATGAAACGCCGGTAAAAGTTGGCGAAGCCAATAAATACTTGCACGTCTCTCACGTTTTCAGGCTCTGGCCAATCCTTGATGGTGTCTATCCGGCTCTTCTCCATCGATACTCCGTCTGGGGAGATGACATACCCTAGAAACTCCACACTCTGGGTGCTAAAGGAGCATTTTGACAACTTGACGAAAAGGTTCGCTTCACGCAACCTTTCAAGGACCTGACGAACATGATCCTCGTGTTGTGAAGGGTTTGACGAATACACTAAAATATCGTCAAGGTAGACAACACAGATAACATCCACAAGTCCCGCCAACGCATCATTGATATATGCCTGGAATGTCGCCGGAGCGTTTGACAAACCGAATGGCATAACTTGATACTCGTAATGCCCATACCGGGTGCGGAATGCAGTCTTCCACTCGTCTCCCCTCTTGATTCTGACTCTGTGGTAAGCATTTTGCAGATCCAAACTTGTGAAAACTTTAGCATCCCGAAGCCTATCCAGCGTTTCGCTGATTAATGGCAAGGGGTATCGGTCCTTGATAGTGATCTTGTTCAAAGCACGGTAATCGACACACAATCGAAGGCCACCATCTTTCTTTGGAACGAAAAGGATAGGAGCGCCTGCAGGACTCTTGCTCTTCCGAATCCAACCCTTAGCTTCCGAAGATCTGAGGTATTTCTGAAGAATCTCCAGCTCTTTTTCGGAGAGGTTATAGATAGGCGAGTATGGCGGCTTCGCGCCTGGCTCCAACTCAATGGCATGTTGACGGCCTTCCAGTGGCGGCAATTCGTTCCCTTTTTCTTCCGAGAAGACCTCTTCTTGCTTTCGGTACGGCAAGGGAACAGTAAGCGGTTCATCGTCTTTTGGTAGGCGAGTCATGTGCAGACTAGGTATCATGGCGTATGCGGGAGAGTCTCCTTCTTTGATAAGCTCCGCGAATTCCTCAGGTCTCACAATATTAACATCATCTGAATCTTTCAACTGGTAAGGGTATCTCCATTGCTTGGATTTGAAACTGATCTGAGGATTGGTTCCTTCTAGCCAAGGCCACCCTAGAATCAGATCAACTCCCGGCATATCGATGACTCTTAGCCGGAGTGCATCAACCTTCGTTTGTCCAAGTGTGTCTGTAATCTCCACTTGAGCAAGCGCCGTATCGTAGATAAAACCTTCACTACGAGGAAGGGTTTGGAATGTCTTCGGCCCTTCGCCGGTGAGTTGTAGATCACACTCTTTGGCTACCAGTCTTGAAACAAAGTTGTCTTCTGCTCCGCTATCGATCAAAGCAGTAAACGTCTTCCACGCTCCACCCGCCAAAACCTTCATCTGGATTTCCAATTTCCGGACTACTGATCCTGGTAGAAACGTGGAAGCTACTGCAAGTCACGGCTTTCGCTGGCGTCTGTCCTTCGAATCTCCAGTGCTTGACTTAGGACATTCACTAGCGTAATGTCCATATTCCTTGCACGTGTAGCATTGTATATTGGACTTGTCCCATCCTTTGGAGTTATCCTTGACGGGGATCTTATTTGGATTATTCTTCTCGAATCGCCTAGGCAGGCGATTGTCTCGTCTTTCGCCGGGTTTTTTATGAGGACGATAAGAGGACTCTCCCCTTTTGTCTTCGGGTTCCCGAGGTCTCTTATTACCCCCCCTGCCTATCGTATAGGTTTCCTGAAGAGCAACAGCGGAAATGATATCCTCCCTGGTACGCATTCTGTCCATTTGTCCATTCTCAACGATTTTCTGGCGATACTCCGGACGGATTTTATTGAGAAGGGTATCACGCTGATGTTCCGGAGTACCAGGATCAAGGTGTTCTTCTAGTCCCTCTAGGTAGCTAACGAATTCAAGGATAGGTTGCCCTGGCCTTTGTTTAGCTCTCTCGAAGGCCTCGGAGTTAACAACCCGCCTTGACATAGGGAGCAATTGAAGATCTTGCAAGAACTTCTTATAATCCGTCCATGTCATGGTCTCGAGCTCTTCCGGGGTATGCTTCCTGAATCTTTCCCAGGCATTCGCCGGCTCTTTCCGGAGCAGTGTTGCAGCCCACTTGATTTTGACTACATCATTGGGAAACCCTTCCGTGTCGTAATCGAAGACACGATTGCATGCTTGTAGGTATTCCGTGAGTTCTCGTTGACTCTTCCCTTCATATTCCGACGGAACCATATGTTTAGCCTTTTCCAAGCGGGGAGCTCGCGGTTCAGGGGCTATAAGCTGGCGGTTTCTGTCGGCATCCGCCTGATTCAATCGGAGTTCGGTTCCTTGGGCTTGTAGAAGTGCTGCTCTTGTTGCAACCTCAGGAGGATAGAGGGAAAGGTCGTCTCCGAACATCCGGCGATGTTCAATAACAAGGAGGTCGAGGAGATCGTTTTGTTCTTTGAGGACTCGGAACTGCTCTTGCATAGCAACAAGACCACTATCTGGAGTTTCCCCAGCGTTTTCCTGGCTTCTAGCAATATTCGTTCGATTGCTGCGTCTGCTGCCAGTCGTCGAGGATTCGCCGCTTTGAACCATCGTGAACTATTCAGGCCAACGATAAGAGAAAGCAATTAGAATGTAATGATCACTAGCACGCTGAGGTGAATAGAACACGATAGAATAGCTGGAGGCTCGCTGAATACTCGCTGGTGATTCAATTGATACAGAAGCTAATTGCTGAGGAGCGAAGGGTTCTTCTTTCCCCTGAATAAGGCTATTTATACAGGGGGTTACACAAGCTACGCACGGGCCATTACAGG
>JAPYPR010000044.1:0-3498 GCA_029937545.1 Erythrobacter sp.
CGGCGGCCGTGTCTGGAACGTCCGTGTACTCTGTCAGATCGAAGTTGGCTCGCTCGCCAGGTGTGAACTTCTCCTTGGTGATGGACGCCGCCGCCTGCCTCCACCAGCCAACCTTGAACTCCTGCACTTCTGCGCGTGTGCACGCCCGTTGGAGACATTTGGACACGGTCTCGTCCCGCCACACCTCCCCGTCCAACTTCGAGAACAGATACGGCGATAGGAGGGCCCCGGGCATGACTTCGCGGAGGAATACCTGCCTCAACGGCTGCACGACCGCCAAGAACGTCAACACGAGCTCGGCGACGGCGTCCGGCACGAATCGCAGGTTATCCCCGTCCTTGCCCGTCTGCTCCGCGCTCTTGCGATACCGCACGTGTATCATCAGCATCTTTTCCCATACGAACATGCTCCGCCGCCGCCCACCGGTGTTCGAGAAAGTGATGGACAGGAACTCGGGCGCCCGCAGAGGAGGCATCGGGGATATGAACAAGAGCGGCACCACCGCCCTCAGGAACTCCTGCACGTCCGCCTCGTACGCGGCCATGGCTTCCCGGCGGAGCGTCGCCGCCCCGGTCTCCTTCCTGCGCTCCCCGACGAAGAGCTTGCGTAGATCCGCTCTTTGCTCGATCTGTCGTAGAAGGGCGTCCTCGCTACCGCGTAGCATGTCGGCGTTCCTCTCGTCCGTGAGCCACGACCCCCCGTAGTCTTCCACATCCAGGTCGTCGTGCAGTCTCCAGGCCTCGACGGCCGCCAGCTCCGCCGCCCCGAAGAGCAGGTCGTCGAAGAGTAGGCGGCGGGCCCGCCTATACTCCGATAACAGAAGCTTGGATACGTCCGTTAGACGCAGGGTCGTCCCCAGGTACGTGATCTCCTGCCCGCAGAGAGACCACCGCGCCTGGTGCCGGCTCACGGCCGACCTCGCCACCGCCGACAGGTACGGCCGCCACTGCAGTATGTGCCCAAAGGCCGTCTCCCTCTTGTGGCTCATGTACCGCTCGCAGATCCTGCCCAGCGCGGCCGGTATCCGATCCTCGTTGCCCCGCTGCTCGAAGCAGACCAGCTCGAACAGCGCCAGCTGCGCCGTCCAGATGAGCGCAGACAGGTCGCTGCTGTAGTTGCCCGGTTCTCTCCAGCAGCGCATGTCCCTGCGTCTCCTCGCTGCCTCGTCTAGCTCGTCGTCTCCCGCCCCTCTCTTGGCCGCTCGGGCGCCCGCGCTTCCCTTCAGCCGGCTGCTGCTGAACGCCTTGACCCGGCTCAGCATGGCGCAGAAGCTGATGACGGGCGACTCGAAAAGCGCGCTGCCTACGGTCTGGCAGATCAGCGCGACGTAGAACTCTCGGACCGCAGACTCCAGCCTCCCATCGAGATCGGCCTCGTCGCCGCCGTCTCCTCTCCGATCCTGCTCACGCAGGGCCTCGTGGATCTCGTCCATGGCCGCCCGTTGCCTGCCCGTGGGCTTGATGGTGTCCTGGGGCAGCATCGGCGCCTCGCCCTCGCGCGAGAAATGCCCATCCTCCGCGTAGACCACGCGGTAGTAGAACGCCATCAGCTCCTTCATTCTGCGGAAGTACGTGACCAGCGTCGACTCGTTCTTGAAACATCGAAAGGCCAAGTCCTTTCCCATCCTGGCCACGGCCTCGGTCGATCCGGCTGCGAAGTTGCTCAGCAGTCTCGCCCGCTGGTGCGTCATCTTGCGCTCCGTGGACCTTTCCGCCACTAAGCCGTACGCCTTCCTCAGCCAAGCCTCCGTCGCAGCCAGCATTCGTCGTAGGTCCTCCTCGCCGTCGTCGCCCTCTCCGTCGTTGCCCCCCCTGCCCCCCTTGCGCCCGCCCCGAGCGGCGGTCTTCTCCAGCGATTCATCCGGTCTCACCACGCCTTTGTCCTTGACAGCGCCACGTGCCCGTGCCGGTGCCGCCAGCAACTCCTTCGACCTTGGTAGCCGGTATGACGACTTGATCTCCGCGTCCGGAAGCCCGCGCAGGTACGTAGGAAAGCCCGTGTGCACCAGCCACCGCTCCCTGTCTGCACGACCCTGCCCGAGATCCTCGACGGCCGATGCCTTCACTTCTAGGTCGCGCCCCGCCTGTCTCATATCCTCCCGTAGCCCTTCGAACACTTGCCTCTCCGGTGAAGAAGGGGGGGGTTCCCCGCAGCCTGGCTGACCATGGTCGTGGCCCTCTGACTCCGGATTCCGCTCCCGGCGTTCCACTTCGGCCACCACGAAGTAGTCGATCAGACCCTTGGCCGTGAAGTACGTCTGCAGCGTGCATGACCTCCACAGCACTGCTCCCATGCCGTGATGTTCCCGCGCCGTCCTGCCGTGTCGAGGCATGTGGTCCTCCATCATCTCCAGTCTCCTCGTGGCGAAGTCGCACTTTGTAGGATCGCACAGACATATGTACCCGCCGTATGTCGCTAGACCCTCGATCCTCTCGCACGGCACTCTCCGGTCGGGCCTCCGTCGCCGTAGCTCGTCGCGTGTGCGAAGCTCGTACGTTGACAGCAAGCCCACCGCCCGCGCCAGCCTCTCGTCCTTCAGCCCGTGCGGCTCTCTCCGGAGGTGCCTCCTCCACTGCCTCGGCCCGTCAGGCGATAAACACGTCCTGCACTGCCGGCACACCACCACCCCGTGCCGGGCGTCGTAGCTCAGCTCGTCGACGGCCATCCGTAGGTTTCGTGTTTCGGTTCCGTCCGGTCGGTCTCTCCCTCGTATCTCCCGTCGCGGCCGTTGATGATGATTTCCTCGTTCGGAGTCGCCCCCTCTCTCTGCGATGGTGACGACGACGACGACGATGATGGTGAGGGTAACGGGGACGAGAGAGAGGGGGAGAGAGAGGGGGGGACAGAGGCGGCGATGTGATTGTGATAAGTTACACGACGGACCCAAGGTTTACGACTTCTGGGCCAACCCTTTTTGCCCATGTTCTAGCTAACCCTGAACCCCCGGCCGGCGCCCGTCGTTGAAAGTGGCCCCCGGTCCGTGACGCGGAAGCAACCGTCCACTTACAGCCCAGCCAATCCGCAGCGGCCGTTTCGTGCAACTCCTTTTTCATGTCACCGCCCAAATCCCCCACCACCCCTGCCAGGTCATTTCCACCGCGTCAGCCCACCGCCGCGCTACCTGCCGACCCACGCAGGGTTCTCCTTTTTCCACGAAAACCCAACCCGCCCATGATGGCTAGCTCTACCCATATATAATCCATGTAAAATCCATGAATAGCGGTACCATCCCGAACCTCTATCAATCACCAACCATCCCACTATTCATCCATCTAGCACTGCCTATAGATCTGCCAGATAATCTCTCACCGTAGCTTCTTCCTGGCCCTGTTCTATGCATAACTGCGACCACTCTCTCTCCTCGCAATAGCTCTCCTCCGCACTAGCCGTGGGCCTAATACCCGTCCTGTCGCTTCGCTCCCACTAGCCGTGGGCCTAATACCCGTCCTGTCGCTTCGCTCCCACTGGCCGTGGGCCTAATAGTCGTCCTGTCGCTCC
>JAPYPR010000044.1:3598-8165 GCA_029937545.1 Erythrobacter sp.
CCCGTCCTGTCGCTCCGCTCCCACTGGCCGTGGGCCTAATAGTCGTCCTGTCGCTTCGCTCCCACTGGCCGTGGGCCTAATAGTCGTCCTGTCGCTCCGCTCCCACTAGCCGTGCGGCCTAGTACCCGTCCTGTCGCTCCGCTCCCACTGGCCGTGGGCCTAATAGTCGTCCTGTCGCTCCGCTCCCACTGGCCATGCGGCCTAGTAACCGTCCTGTCGCTCCGCTCCCACTAGCCGTGGGCCTAATAATCGTCCTGTCGCCTCCATCGGCTCCTCTCTACTCTTCGAGTCCTGTCCGTCCTAACCCTTGCCTAGCCGGTGACCCTGCCGCGAGCGGAAAGTCCCTCCCGCCCTCACGTAGCGGGCCACACTGCCGACCTACCCTACGCCCGCTTAACGTACTACACTTCTCCTTAGCTTACCAAAAGCTATACTAAACTTGCTTCTCTGCTTACCTTGATGTTAACCTTATCTTCTGCACGTTCATAGAATCAGTTTAATGGCCTATCATATTAAACCCCTCTACTTGACTTACGAATACCCCTTTCTATCCTTCCTAACTATGACTATAGCATGCTTTCTCTATAATCGCCTCCCATACTACGTGAACCTGAGCCCCCCGTGTACCGTGAAATCGAAGACCCCGACCAAGCCATCGCAGATACGTAGCCTCATCCAATACATCTATATCGAACCGCTGCGAAATCCATTGCCCCATCTTTCTGCTCCTCAGCGGCATCAGCGCCACCGGCAACACCTTGTCCAGATACACGCACTTCTCTTCCTCAACTCCGCTCCTCTTCCGCGCCTCCTTGCACCAGTCCAACGGCAGCTTACATCGGAAGCAGCATGAATTCTCCGCGAACCGCACCTGCCGTCGTCTGACGCCATATGCATTGCTTGCCTCTCCTCGAACTGTCACGCACGACCTCCCCCGCCCTTCCTGGTGTCGCCGCACCCTCGTTGCTTGCCCTGCTGGCGTACTCTTCGTATCCTCCACAAAGCATGGCGCGCACTCATCCTCCACTTCGTCAAGCCATCTCCATAGCATCTGTTGGCTCCCACCCTCCCGCTCATTGTGAGCACGCCATCGCCCTTCATCTTCTACTTCAGCCCTTTCCCATCCTGGCGCACATCTGTCGCATGGCACTGCCCCGACCACATCCGCACACTCTTCTCCCATGGCACCGTCCATGAAAGAAGCAATCACCGCTCGCCGACACCCGGCTGTCTTGGCGAATATCTCCATCTGCTCCCGGTTGATGGCCGTCATGACGCTCATGCCGACCGTTTCCCACATGCCCGACCCGTCGTGCACAACCACAGACCGCACCGTCTCGCCGTCTCGCCTTGCACCTCGTCCCGTCTGCTGTATAAAGTCCACGAGCCCGTACGGGAGTTCCGCATGGATGATCCCGGTGATGCCGCCAACGTCGATCCCTGTGCCCAGCCCCGTCGTGGCTACGATCCAGCGGTGCCTCCCTCCCGCTGCCCAAGCCTCTCGTGCCTCGTCGCGCGCCTCTTTGCTCATACCACCGTGATGGGCCGCGCATCCAAGTTCCGCCGCGAGCGCATCGCACTGGTCCTTGGACCGGCAATATACCACCCCCTTATCCCCGCTCATCATACCCAACCCAATCTCTCTCGCAAGCTCGGCCACCCTGCCCTCCACTGCTCCGGCACCTGCCTTGACCTGCTCCACTTCATACCGGCAGTTCTTCTTCGTCGTCCTGTCCCGGACGATGAGCGCGTTCTGCCCGAGCATCTGCTGCCGAAACCAGCGCTCAAACTGCACCGGCAATGTCGCCGTCAGCATAATCACCGGGCACTCGAATCGGCACATGCTCTTTAGCTGCTCGAGCTTCGCACGGTACTCCGAGTCCGTAATGGCTGTGTGAGCCTCGTCGATGAAGACACGCCCCAGCAGCCCGGCCGCTTGCAACCCATCGACGTATGCATGGAAGCTCTCCACCGATACCGTGTCCGCGCTCGCCACTACCATCCTCGCTGCCTGTGGCAAGCACTCTCGCGCCGCGTTGTGCGCTGGCCGGAATTCCACCACGTCTATGCCCAAGTCTCGTGCGCGTTCCATCAAGTCCTGCTTCAGTGCGTCGAACGGTACCATCACCACGCTCGACCCTTCGTCTGGCATAATGGCCGGCATCATGAACAGTAGACTCTTCCCGGCGCCCGTTGGTAGCACGCAGATGCCGCCTTGGTCGCCTCGAAGTCCGGCAATCATCGCCATACTCTCCCTTTGCTTGGTCGACTTCCACCGGGCCCCTGGACCCTGGAGAGTAAGCAGTGCCTGCTCCATCTGGCGCTCCCTTGTGGCTGGATCCTGCGTGGCCGCAGTAGCCTTCGCACGTTTCATGGCCAAACGGCTGCTGCCGCTGCTGACGCTTGCTTTCCGTTTCCAGCCTGCTCTTGCCTCGTCTCCCTCCAGAAGAAATTGGTGCCAGAGCCGGCTGACGCCACGATATGATGCGATCATCTGCGGCTGTAGCTGTCCGGGCATGCCGACGTGTACGGCATAACCTAGCCGTGCCATTCTGGTGCTGTGCGTGCTCTGCAAATCCCACACAATATTCCAGCTGCCGCGTACGTCTATCGGCTCACCCGATATGGGGTCGTACTCTATCCCGCTCTCGTCGTCATCATCGTCGCCGCCCTCCGCGTCGGTCTGCTTCATCGTGAGCCCCTGGATCTTTCGCCCAAACTCAATCGCCATAATACGGTATCGCTTAGTCCCCAACTTTAGCTTGAGGTCGGCCTGCATAAGCCGAATCATGGTGGAGCTCAGCTGATCCGTGTTCCAGCGGCTAGAGCTCCCATCCCGCCACAAGTACTCGTGGCACTTCTCTTGGGGCAGTGGTTGCTTACATTTCTGTCGCAGCACGCGTTCTGCTGGGAGCAGCCACGCGATGTAGGCAACCATCATTCGTCTAATTCGCTCCGGCAGGAATCGTGCCACTTTGCGGCCGTGGTCTCGGATAGCCTTCATCTTGTCTCGGTCTGTGATGATCATGACCTGGCCGTCGTATATAAAGATATTGCGCATGACCTGCAACGTGTCGCAGTGCCGGAGCGTTGTCACCTCTGGCCCTCGGCCTGGCTGCCCTCCCCAGACATGCACGAGTACCATGAGCGCCTCGCGAAACCTGCGTAGCTGCTGTAGCCACTTGCGTACGCCGCTCTTCTTCCACTGGCCCGTGGTGCTGCTGAATATGGCCTTCTCCATTGCACGCAGTACCTGCCCTGGACCGGGCTCAAGCCACTCGTTCTTGGCATTGGTTGCGAACGACTGCCCAGCCCCCACCCGGATCACATTGTCCACGAGCCGCTGCATATCAATCTGCGGGCCGAGCCGGTCCCATGCCCCGTTCAGCATCGTATCGAGCAGCTCGTCAGCTTGTCGCACGATCTTACATGCCACGCGCTGGAAGTCCCGGACTCGTAGCTCTTCCCCGTTGTGGATCAGAGACTCCTCATCCTCGGACCACCGCACGGTTGGCGCTGCGCCCGTCTTGCTGCGGTGACCTTTCCCATATGCCATCCAGCTGATGATCTTGCTCGCCACTGTGTATGTGCCTAAGCACATCCACGTCTCGTGCTCCTTCTGGAACCGCTCAAGAGCCTCTACGCTGACCTCCTCTAGCTCTCGCGGCTGCCCCTCAAATCCGGCCTCCAGAAAGAACAGCCGGCTGATCCATAGCAATGCCGCGAGCATGCCCGTATACAGATATGCTTCGGTGTATCCGAGCGGGTGCAGCCGGATACCGATGGCCGCACAAAAGCTTAAGAGCCCGTTGCCATACATATTGCCGCCGACCCTGACCTTGATGGAAGCCACGATGAAACGGAAGACGGCTCGGTCGAGTGCTGTTGACGATCCTCCCGCGGTGTCTGATGCCCCGTCGGCTGCGCCATCTTCATGCCACTGCCCATCCTCCTCCTCCTCGTCGCTGAAGAAGCCACTGTCGTCATGCGAGCCGCTGGAGTCGGCTTGATCGCTGTTGAGTATGTCATCTAACTCCTCGACGACATCGCCGAGCAAGCTCCACTGTTGGTCCAAGAAATAAGCCCCTAACCGGTCGCCGGCTTCCTCGCGACCCATGCGATATGCGCGCCAGCAAAATGCCAGATAGCGATAACCAAGCGCTCTATACCGCATCCACGAGTCATCCTGGGCCGTGAAGCCAAATGGTTTGCTATGCGGCTTGCCAGCCTCGATGCTATGTAAGCATTTCAGCGTTTCTTTTGGCACACTATCCAGCCGCCAGCTGCAGCGATCAACCTCCCGATCAACGCTTTCCCTACGCAGCTGGAGTACACGACTCTCTTCGGATCGGGCACTGTCCTCTTTCAATCGACTCTTGACGCCTTGTTCCTGTGGCCGGGTGAACTGCGTCGCGTTATGTATCTCGACCAGACTGCGGCTACCCACATGTCTCACCCACATCATCTCCTTCACCCATGTCGAGTCGTGGTCTAAACCCTCTTGCATATCCCCGCGCTGCAGTCTCTTTTCGTCGGCTTCTTTCAGCTCAACAGTGCTCTCTGCTAT
>JAPYPR010000045.1 GCA_029937545.1 Erythrobacter sp.
ATCAGGACCTGCATCGTTTCTGCTGCTCGGTAAACTCGATCCAAGAAGATCCCAGACCAAAAACTGGGATATACTTGGGATAGCTGCTGGATCTGCTTTCGAGCCCCCGTCGGAACGCCTCTGTCTTCTGAAATCTCGGGTCTGAGATATGGGATCCGGGTTCTCAGACTCCAACTACCCTGCTATTGACCCACAAGGCGCGTTCTGCGTCATTCAGTCAGCCCATTTCATGCATGAAGCATGCATTGACGCCCTTGGCAAGGTCTTGGGCCGATGAGCCCATTGACTTTCTTGGTTTGTCATCCTTGCTTCCGAAGACGTAATCTAATCCCAGAGCTGAATATAGTACGAAAGTACAGTATAGCGAACTTATGGGGAGCTGAATCTGGGGAGCTCTACATGGGGAGGTTAATATGGGGAGTTGTGCATGGTGAGTTGTGCATGGGGAGCCTGGGGAGATTAATGTGGGGAGATTTGCACGGGGGAGGTTTACATGGGGAGCTGAATATGGGGAACTTGGAAACTAGTGAGTCAAGTTATGTCAATCTAGATACAAAGCGTATCGCGAGGAAACATGACATCTGAGCACGTGCGGGATCCACGTACAGTATCACCCCGTGACACCCCAGATACATGTAATCTGCCTAGATGGGTACGATTCCTCACTTCTGATGTAACGTCCGTCCCTGCGTCCAGGGACGCAGCCCTGTCACGAGACGAGTATATGCTTTAAGAGTCTCAAAAAATTTCTTGGCAAGTCTACGAAGTTGTTTTTAATATATCACTGTTCTTTAATCATTTCTACCCAAGCAGACTGATTAGCGAACAAATTGATTGTATTTCTCACGTGATGATGCATTGAGAAGCAATTGCAGCCTGAACTGTGCCAACACTATTGTTATGAGCAAAGGCACCGAAGTCAAGGTCCTGTTTGTCGCCGAAGAGCAAAGACATTTCAATCTTAGTAGCCCGGCCTGACTTGAGCGAAAGACTTTGAGAAAGGGGAGGAGGGATATAGAAATTTTATCTGGGATAGAAGCCGAAAAATTTCTATCACTCGTGAGTCCAGTAGAAATCTACCAGTCGTTCATTCATAGTTTACGCTCAAAGTATTATTTTGTTTCGGGACTGCAGGGGGAATTGTAACCCAGTAGAAATCATACCAATCTTTTGCTGGTAGAAATCCACTGGTAGAATTCTACTGGTAGAAATCTACAGGTCAACAAATGAGGTAGAATTCCCGAAACATGATCACCTGCAGGGGGGACTTTATGGGTACTGGCAGATCTATCAGTAGAAATCTGCTGGTATATTTCTCGTAGCGAGGGGGAAGAAGCCCCACTTTTATGGGGTATTGGCAAGTATTGGTAGAGATCTATCAGTAGAAGTCGACTGAAGCAGACTAGCTATGGCAAGTACCGGCAGAGATCTATCAGTAGAAATCGACTGAAGCGGAGCAACTAGTAGAAATCTACTAACAAGTCTCCAGGAGGAAAAGGAACAATGCTGTTCTGGTTCCCTCAATGCTGAGGTGGGCAAGCAAGACCACAACTCCTGTAATTCGGTTCCAGGCCGCCCTACCTGATGGAGGAAATCGCGTACCCAACTTCAACAGAGCCAATCAAGATGCATGGAAAAAGAACAGGATGATTTTTCTTTGAAACATGATTGGCTGTATATGCGCCCAGCAGAATGCTGTTTTCGACCTGACAAGGATCACTCACTCAGAAATTCGTTTGCCATCATCCACTGTCACTGCTGCATCAAACGCGCGCCTGCAACGCCAGTCAAAGGAGAGATCTCACACGAGAATTGGAGATTCCTTTCCATTCGCTTATCTGTTTTCGTTCTACCGTCCCCAATGCCTTTCAAAAATGCGCAAGTCGCAAACCCGTGTCGAGAACACACTGTCCATTTCACCGAAACCTGACTTTCAGTATTTTGGAAATGTTTATTCCAAGTGTTCTTTTGCAGATTCCCGGTGCTTGATATGTGAGCTTAGAATATTTAAAGTACCGTGTGCCTCACCCTCCTAATCTTCAAAAAACAATCTCCTTCATTATGGCTGTAAAAGCACCCAAAAGAAGAAGCGAAAGACTGAGCAGACGGAAGGCTACCTTGATCAACAAAGCCTACGAGCTAGCCGAGTTCTGCGATGTTGACGTAGCCCTCATCATCCGTAACCGTCAGACTGGTCGTTACTTCACGTACAATTCTGTCGATCTCGCGTCCTGGCCACCATCCAAAGAGCAAATCGCAAGTCACTGTCCCTACCATTAGATGTCGTGGGGGCGTAACTAACAGGGAGTTAGCAACTGTCATACCCGGTACCAGTGATTTTGCTTCCGCACGATCTAGAAACGAGGCGTAGGAATCCCAAACCTCTTTCTACATCGGAGCAGGTGGAGCAGGTGGAGCAGGTGGAGCAAAGGATCAGGCTAGAGAACGGGCTATTAGACAGAGATTAAGGGACACTTTCGGTGCAATCCAAGTAATTTGTGCAATCCAGGTCGGGTGTGCAATCCAGGTCGGGTGTGCAATCCAGATCGGGTGTGCAATCCAGATCGGGTGTGCAATCCAAGTAGTTTGTGCAGTCCAGGTCGGGTGTGCAATCCAAGTCGAGTGTGCAATCCAGGTGCGGGTGACCCAAACAGATCATCTCCCAAGATAATCCCTTGGTCCACTTCGTTAGGCCTCTAGCCCTCCATCAAGATCGTGCCTGGGTTCATCTCAATCCTGTGGGGGCTGCCATCTTCAAGATCTACATTCTCGCAAACTGACGTCCTGAACACTTCATGTATCTGCTTCGCTCCTTGGATGTACGGCTGAGCGAACTGCCGCTGACTTTGGAGCTGAACCGCAGGAAGTGCTCACATCGGCGCGGTAAATGTGGATATTCGCCAACCTCGAAGCCGATATAGGATTCCTCCGAATCGGTGTTCACACGCACAACGCTGCCGCCGTCACCATGTTCTGCGCTGTCCCGCGGCCCGTATGTGTCAAGCACCTCACGCAGGAAGAGCTCGTACTGCTCCTGGTTTGCCGCCGTGCGCTTCAGAGGGGGGTAGAAATCAAAGCCGCAGTCGAAACCTATGTCGCGTGGCTTAGTCGTACTTTCGAGCGGTTGGAGAGAGCTTTTGTTACTGCGTGTTCGGGTAAGTGTGGGGTTCAAAGAGGAAGTAGCAAATCAGGGCTCCGTCACTTTGGTGTTGTCCTTCCGGTGTGGATTTGATTTGATTTGATTTGACTTATTCCTATTGGCTGTTCAGGGCCTGGCCCTATGTAGCCCCACTCCTAGCTGCCCTGAGCTAAATACGTAATCACGTCACGGGATCAGAATCATCCTACAGCCCACACATTTGCCAATCCGCTATCCTCTTTCCTCTGTAGCCTCTTCATATCCCAAACCGTTGGGAATTCTGCATGAGTGTTGCCGATTGCGACTGTGAGCCTAGTCTTCCTGTGTTTAAAGCAAACTGGATCACCGCTCTAACCACTGCTAAGTTGGGTTTCCATTTCTCGATCGGTCCGTCTGGGTTTGATCCATCGGGATTTTGGTAAGAAGACCTCCCTCCTAGCATATATGACAAGTTGCCATACCGCTCTCCTTCCTTAATCATGTCACCCCGGAGATGCTGGTAGCGTTGGCAATGGAAGAGAAAATGTCGCGTGTCTTCCTTTCCTTGGCCACATTCGCATTGGTCAGTCTCCTCCGCTCTGATTCCTTTACTCACAGACGCGTTTAATAGGCTGCCCAGCTATTTCTGGAGGCGCTATTCCCGGCCTGTTGCTCTCACGACCACAACGACCCCAAAGCCCCAGTCTGGATAAGGTTGCAAATTCTGCGGCTACGAAAGCTAATTTTTGGGCGTACCAGCCCCACCTACACCAGGAAACATCATACCCCATTAAAACCTGACCACAGCATTAGGAAATACACGCCCAGGACTGCTGTTCCCAGCCCTTCTATGAGAGGAGCGGTGAGAAAGAGTAATTTCTTGTCCCATTCCACAATTATGGCCTACTATCGATGGTCGTGTTTGTTCGCTTTCCCCATTCGCTCTCACCTACCTAAGCGCCCTATCTTGTACTCCCACACCAGTTGGTACTCTCTCTTGCAACGAATCAGCGAACAATCTCATATCTCGAATCAAAGAACTTCGAAACAAATCTTCACATGCGAACCATAATGGCTCTCCGTTGACCCTCTTATATGCCCCTTGGCCCCTCAAAGTACTACTCTCTAACAACGTCCGCAACACAATTTGTCTTTCTCTGAATATATTCCTACGACTCTACTTCCTCTAAAATTGTGATCTCACCATGGCCGCTATTCCAGGATTACACTCGATGGCCAGCCTTCGGTCAGCTGAACAGATCCAGCTCCTCGATTTGGTTGATTCCCTCCGCGCGGAAGGATTGAGTGAATTTACCGCCCTACCTCAGTTGATTGTCTGTGGAGATCAATCAAGCGGTAAAAGTTCCCTCCTCGAGGCGATTTCCGGAGTTCCGTTCCCCCGGAAGGACAATCTCTGCACACGGTTTGCAACGGAAGTTATCTTGCGTAGGGCATCCGTCTCGGAAATCAGAGTTTCTTTGGTTGGTCTTTCAATTTTCCTAGCTGTTTGATACTGAGGTGATATAGGTACCAGGGAAAGGTCGATCGTCAGTCGATCAGGATCGGCTCTGGCAGTTTCGATACGAAGTCACCTCCCTCGAAGACTTCAATACCCTCTTTGAGCAAGCCAAAGATGCTATGGGACTTTTATCCATCGGGGGGAACGCATTCACTGAAGACATTCTTCGAGTTGAGATCTCAGGGCCAACACAACCACAACTTACTATCGTCGACCTCCCCGGTTTAATTCACTCGCACAACAAACACCAAACCGAACATGACGTTGAGCTTGTTACGAATCTCGTGGCCAAATACATGGCGAACCCAAGGAGTATCATCCTCGCTGTGGTGTCCGCTAAGAACGACTTCCCGAATCAGATTGTAAGGAATTGAGCTGAGCATTCATGGACGCAGCAGCTTATACTAGTTAGGTACTCAAACGGGCTCGAGAAGTAGATCCTCAAGGACTGCGGACCCTCGGTGTGATTACGAAGCCAGATCAGCTCGTACGCGGCAGTGATGGCGAGAAGATTTTCTTGAGCCTTGCGAGGAATGAGCAAGTCGAGTTCAATCTTGGCTGGCATGTTGTCAGAAACCTCGACTCTGGAGACAAGGACCAGGACAGAGATGTTGTCGAGACCCAGTTCTTGGCCGAGAGTAATTTCCGGTCCCTCCCCGCTACCCATCTTGGGATTGCACACTTACGCCAGCGGTTGAGCATCGTACTCTTCGAACAGATCAAGGCTGAGCTTCCACGGCTGATCGAGGACATCGACACGAACATTACGATCTGTCGGCATGGCTTGGACAAATTAGGTCCTGCCCGTGCAGGTCTGGATGAGCAGAAAAACTTTCTAGTCGATTTGAGCGATAATTTCCAGTCGCTTTGTGATGCTGCCACCAAAGGTGACTACGAGCACCCATTCTTTGCGAAGCAGTCCCAGTTCGACCGGCGCCTCGCGGCAATGATTGCGAACAGAGGAGTCGAATTTGAAGAAGAGATTCGAATGGACGGAGCCCAGTGGAAGATCGTCGAAGGTGCAAGCAAGAGGACAAGTCACCGTACTCGCACAGAGGCTGTGGAAGAAGTGTGCGAACTATTGAAGAAGAGTCGCGGTCGTGAGGTGGGAAGCCCCTGGATTGTCGATGTAGTTACTAACTGCCACTAGCTGCCAGGTCTCCCCAATCCGCTTCTTGTCGGCGAACTCTTCCGCGAATATAGCCAGCCTTGGGAAGGGTTGGCACGCCGATACATCGAAGATGTGTGGAATATAACGAAGAGTTTCGTAGAGCAGGCACTGCAATACTTGACAGACGCTACAGTCAGTGATGCTCTACTGCGGTACTTGCTTGATCCCCTTATGGACCAGAGGTTGGTTTTGGCAAACACCAAACTTGAAGAGCTCATGGCAGTCCACAAAGAACATCCGGAAACTAGAAACCACTACTTTACAGACAGATACAATACCCTCCAACGCAACCAAACCGAGGCCAAGACCACCCACATTCTTCAAGAGGCATTTGTGCGGCGTCCCTCAATGACTGCAGGGGATATTCCACGCCTCGTCGCAATGCTGCGTCAAGATACGGAGGCTGATATGGATCTCATTGCGGCCGAATCGACTTTCAATGCAATGGAGGCGTTCTACGAGGTACATCAATGCTTCATGTACCCTTCCTCATTTATCTAATCGTCTTCAAAATAGGTCGCAATGAAGTTGTTTGTCGACAATGTGCCAAACCTGGTTGTCCGCGCGATTATTGCTTCACGCCTTCCATCCATGTTCTGTCCCAAGTCAGTCTTTGCGATGGACCCCGAACTCGTGAAGGATATCGCATCGGAGACAGAAGACAAGAGATTGCGGCGACAAGAAATCAACGATAAGCTCAAAGCCTTGGAAGCTGGAAACAACCTTTGCAAGCAGTATGCCTTACGTGTGACTTCTGGTTAGTCCGTCTCAGCCTCGACTGAGCCTGCCGCTAATAAATGTAGTGTTACCAATCCTCAAGCGAGCAAGATCTTTTGATTCGTTGACCTCGACCTCGTCGATCGTTAGTGTCAAAGAAGAGGAGGAAACTCCGGCTGGCGAAGAGTCCGACTGACGCAAATACTTGACCCTTCCGCTAACAGCAAGTGGATCGTCATATACCAGAAAGTGCTATCCTTGAGACCTGTTCCCATTTGCGGTGACTACTATATAGACTGTAATTCCATCACTGTCAAATTCAAGGCAGTCCAAACTTCAGGCCTTGAGACAATTTAGTAGAAACTTAATCAAAATAAAATTATCATATACATGGACTGAATAAATGTCGAAATCAGAACTTCAGGAGATCATGTGGAGCGACCGTCCATAAATCTTGGTAGATATTGGTATAGCAACATGTCTGGCTCGTCCCTTGTAGAGTTATGGTCCAGGGTCAGTCGTCTAGGATTGAATCTGTGGGACAAGCCTTCAAGAACTCGGTGTTCCGATCGATGAGATCCCACAACTTTCGGTCGTTCTCCCTTACAGGGCGAAATGTTAGAAGTAGTTTATCATGGATCTGTTGCGATGTGTCATCTCCTGGGTATCCAGTTGACCGAGTGTGCCTGCAGAAGAGCTTATTGCGGACGTCGAACCGACCGTCATAAGAGAAGTCTCCAAAAGCTAAAACCTCCAGCGTGGGAAGACCATGAGGTCCAAAGGCCCAATTGGTAAATTCCCGAAGCTCAGTCGGCAGGCATTGTATCTCAGCAGTATCGAAGGAATCCAAAGAAGCTGTGGAATGAGTGGAGTTCGGAGGCTTTCCACTGTTTGATGTGCTTTCGTTGAATGAACCGTCGCTACCAGTCATGTCTGGATCAAGGTCAATTCCCAGTTCCTCATCGGTAGAACTGTCTACGTCAGAATCTGGATCGAGATCAATTCCCAGTCCCTCATCGGTAGAACTGTCTTCGTCAGAATCTAAATCCCAGAATACAATTCCTCTCAATCTCCTCTTATGGCCCTCCATATCGACACCGGATTTCCTTATATGCAGGATCTTCAACGTTGGACTGGTGATGAACGGTGCTAAGATTGACTTCTTCAAGAATATCAAAATTGCCTGTCAGCCTGTTCCAAAGAGACAATCGACTAGAGCTTAGCCAAAATATTAAATATCATACCAGATGTTGAGGCACACATCCTAAGCCAATAGACTCCAGGTTCAGCGCCGCAAAGGGATGGCGCGACTCGGATCGATCCAACTCAGCTCTGTCTTCCGGCAAAAGTGATAGATCTAGAAGGTCTCTCTCTTCTTCGAAGTGAGGAGAATTATCATGGAGGTCCACCGACCTTTGATGGCAGACGAATCTGGTAAGGGTTGACTTATGATGGATTATGCTACGCCAAAGCTCCAAGGTATCAACTGGTCCCGGGAGACTGACAAATAGATCCTTGAGACCCTGGAATGCCCCTAAAAAACTCGAAAGGGTAGCACACATATCAATGTCATGGTCCGATGGGCCCCAAACAACTTCCAGTGACGAGAGTCTGATCGTTTGGCCAGAGC